>JBASEY010000024.1:0-30641 GCA_049652745.1 bacterium
GTGGTAGAAAAACTCTTGAGGTATTTCAAAGACCCGTTTTTTTCAAGTCGCTCCTGCCTGCCGGCAGGCAGGATTCCCCTCAGGGTAAGCTTCACTGACTCTGCTTACCCAGAAAGGGAATTTACAGAAAGAACGTTACACCACCGAACAGACCGTGAGAGATAATAATTGGTGGATGAAATTAGTCGTTATTTTGTGCGTTATGATCTGGTGTTGTGTGCCGATAGCGATGGCCGACCCCAACATCGACGTCGAGATGCAGTTGAATGACGGGGGGTTTATATCGTACGACCATTTCAAGGCCGAGTTATACATGAACAACTTTGACCAAATGACGCCTGACGCAACGATATTCGGCATACTTGAAGTGTTGGGAGAGTTTTATTTCTGGCCCTCATTTACGACAGAAGTGGATTTCGACATAAAGGATATTGAGCCCGGTGAATCTGCTGTCGTTTTTTTAGAGTTCGATTTCGAGAACATCGACGAATTTATCCCGTTTGGCCCGATGGTGTTCTGGGGTGCCTGGTTTTTGGATATGGAGACCTGGAATTATGATTTTCAAGAGTTTTGGCTGGATTCTGCACACAAATGGACGCCGACTCCTTCTCCGACCGATACACCGACTAATGCAACGCCGACCGATACGCCCGCTCCCGGCTCAACCAATACACCGACGCCTACCGGCACGTCGACATCGACCAAAACTCCCACGGCTACGCCGACGAACACCCCGACCCCCGACCCGTTTTTTCCCGGCGACGTATACTCCTTTGAGCCGCTGCTTGGAAAGATGCTTTTCGTACCTGCCGGGTCGCTGTTGCAAGGATCGCCGCCCGGTGAACCTTGTAGAGAAGGTGACGAAGACCAGTTTTATCATGTGCTGACGCAAGATATCGCCGTGATGGAAACGGAAATATCGCGGAGAATGTGGGCGGATTTGAAGGCTGTACAGCCGGCATTGCCGAACGATCCCAGTTTTGCTTCCATCAGCCCGACACTGGATCATCCTGTTCAAAATGTGACGTGGTATGAAGCATTGTTGTTTGCCAATCTGTTATCGCAAGACAGTGGATACAGACGCTGCTATTACGTGGAGGATACCTTACAAGTCCCTATCGATGAAAATAACTACTTGACGGGGCCATATTTTATGGATATCGAAGCGAACGGATATCGGCTGCCGTTGGAAGGTGAATGGGAATTTTTCAGCCGAGCCGGAACAACCGGTGCATTTTCCTGTGATGAACCCGCGTATAATTCTTCAAACTGCTCGGACTGCACGCCCGGTGTACATCCATCACTAGCGCAGTATTGCACATATTGCGCCAACAGAGGGCCGGATGGAACGTTTCCTGTCGGCAGCAATCAACCGAATCCATGGGGATTGAAAGATGTCCATGGAAATGTCTGGGAATGGTGTTGGGATAAATACGGGACATACCCGAGCTGGCCGGAGACGGATTATGCGGGATCTTTATATGGTTCAAATCGTGTCAGACGTGGGGGCAGCTTCGATGACGGCGCTGATCATTGTCGATCGGCGCATAGAGACAGCGCCACACCGGACTTTCGCCATCCTGCTGATGGATTTCGTCTTATAAGGACGGTGACCAGGTCACCCGAGATTCAATGCCTTACCATCGATCCCGTGGTTTTTTATATGGGGTCCGAACAAACAGAACCCTGCCGAGGCGCCGATGAAACACGGCATACCGTCTCGATATCCAGAAAATTCGACATGATGACGACGGAAGTCACGCGAGGTATGTGGATGAACTTGCAGTTCGCGCAGCCGTCTTTACCCAATGACCCGAGCGACGTCGGTTGGAGCCCGACAAGGAAACATCCGGTTCAGATGATTCGATGGGACCTGGCTTTGTTGTTTGCCAATTTGTTGTCGGTAGAGCAAGGCCTGGGTATTTGTTATTACAAGGACGAAACATTCACGATACCGCTCGATGCGACCAATTACAACGTCGGGCCGAGCTACTGTGATTTCGAAGCGTATGGATATCGCTTGCCGACGGAAGCGGAATGGGAATTCGCCTGTCGAGCCAATAGCACCGGCGCTTTTTCTTGTGATGAGCAAAATTATAATTCATCGAATTGCAGTAATTGCGTACTGGGCACCCATCCGGTGCTGGAGCAGTATTGTGCTTATTGTGCAAATAAAAGTGGGAACGAACATTCCGGTGCCGCCTCCAAAATGTGCAACCAATTCGGGCTTTATGATATGCATGGAAATGTGGCTGAGTGGTGTTGGGATTGGTATGATGATTATCCTACAGGTTTCGCCCTTGACCCGACCGGCCCGGTAACGGGTACTGAGAAGGTCCGGCGCAGCGGTTCAGGGACGGCCAGAGAATGTCGGTCCGCCGCACGTGATAAAGGTGAATACTACATAGGTAGAAGTGATGTTGGTTTTCGACTGGTAAGGACGAATGATCCATCGGCGCCGCCTCCGACGATGAGCCCGACTCCGATGCCGACGTTGACGCCGACGCCTACACCGACCAGCAAACCTTTCGCGGCCGGATCATTACATGCTATCGATAGAATTGTAGGAAATATGCGATTTGTACCGTATGGCTCCTTCGAACAAGGTTCCAACAATTGGGACCCCTGCAACGGTGGTGACGAGGAAAGTTTTACTCACAAACTCGGCAATTTGGCCGTGATGGAAACTGAAGTGACACGGCAGATGTGGGCTGATTTGAAAAAGATCATGAGTTGGATGCCGGACGACCCGAGCGCGGAAGAGTTCAGCCCGTCTCCGGATTGCCCGGTGCAACGTGTGACATGGCGTGAAACGGTGCTGTTTGCAAACTTACTATCCAAACGCAATGGTTATACACCTTGTTATTATGTAGATCCACTTTTTGACCATATCGTCACCGAATTCAATTATCAGACGCAACCAATATATTGTTATTTTGGGGCTGATGGCTACCGACTGCCGACGGAAGGAGAATGGGAATACTTTTGCCGAGCCGGCACGACAACGCCATTTTCCTGTAATGAAATGAATTATTTTGGAAGCAATTGCGAGGTTTGTGATCCTGGAACACATCCGATCTTGGAACACTTCTGTGTTTACTGCAAGAGCATTTCTGACGCGACGTCGCCTGTCAGCAGCTTGGGGGCGAACCCGTGGAATCTGAAGGACGTACATGGAAATGTGTGGGAGTATTGCTGGGACTGGTATGGAGATTATCCGACGGGATCTGTAACAAACTACACCGGGCCGGCAACAGGGACGACCAAAGTCAGGCGTGGCGGCAGTTACACTAAAAAGGCGAAGGACTGTCGCTCGGCGGCTCGTGGAAAGTTCGATCCGGATGCTAGAATCTATGATCTGGGGTTCCGGCTTGTGAGAAGAATTATGCCTTCCGCTGTCATCGAATTTGCCGGTATCAGTCCGGGAACGTTCACGATGGGATCACCGCTGACTGAAGCCTGTCGAAATGCTGATGAAATTCAACATGATGTCACGATAACACGACCGTTTTTTATGATGGAAACGGAGGTGACGCGGCGGATGTGGGCGGATTTGAAGGTGCGGCAGCCATCGCTACCCGACGATCCAACCTATGGCTATGCTTTGACGATGGAGTACCCGGTGACCCTTGTCCGGTGGATTGACACGATATTGTTTGCAAATCTGCTGTCTTTGGAGCATGGGTTGACGCCGTGTTACTATCGTGATGAAACCTTCACGATACCTGTTGACGCAAGCAATTACGATACACATATCAGGCCTTATTGTAATTTTGATGCGAGTGGATATCGGCTGCCGACGGAAGCGGAATGGGAGCTTGCATGTAGGGTGGGAACGACCGGACCGTTTTGGATCGATGAGCCCGCATATAACAGCGGCACCTGTGAATCCTGCGATTTGGGTGATCTTCCGAAACTGGAGACGTGTTGTGTATTTTGTGCGACCAGCTCGGTAGTCAACCGCCAATTCCCCGTCGCTTCAAAAATTCCGAGCTCTTATAATCTCTATGATATACATGGGAATGTATCGGAATGGTGCTGGGATGTGTATGGTGAATATCCGACCGGCCATGTGACGGATCCTGTCGGCGCCGATTCAGGGTGGGACTGCGTGATCCGAGGAGGAAACTGGAGATCGAAACCAAATGAATGTCGATCGGCAGCCCGTTCTAAAGCAAGCTTGATTGGATATCCTTCGGATGTGGGTTTTCGCTTGGTCAAACGATAAACGGCAGACTCGATGCTTTTATTGAACGACCTCGGATGCTATGACGAAACACAACATACAAGCACGGTGCCTGTAAAAATCCGGCGCTCGATCCCATGGCGGCGGTTTTATTGAAGAACGGATACTGCCATATCGTTTTGATTTTAGATAAATCGTTATAGTGATCGGATCTCCACTGTCTTCAGAGAAGGGTCGCATCGACGTCGGGCCATATCGGGAAAATGATATCGATCCGCTTTTTGCGTTAATGCGTTGTAAGCTGCGTTAAAGGCAAGAGGACGTTTGTTTTAGCCTGAAAGCGCGACTCCAGTTTTGATTTGCCGATAAAATCCGGTTGTCGAAACAAGCGGTTTGATGTGGGATATCAACGATTTTTTAATCACATCCGTTATGCGAGGTCGAATAAAAGTTTTTTTGAAAAAAAGCTTTTAGGGCTATTGACAACTTGACGCTCGGGGCGTGAAAATAAATTTCAATGAAAAACACTTCGACTTTTAGAAATGTAAAAATGAGCTTGTACCACATCACCAATAACAAGGAGAGAGGTTAGATGAAAAACAAAAATTGGTGGCTGAAAATGTTGGTTATTTTGTGCATCTTGATTGGGTGCCGATTGCCGTCAGCGACGGCCGCGGTCCATATCGACGTAGATATGCGTTTGAATGACGGCGGGTTTATCTCGTATGACCATTTCAGGGCCGAGTTATACATGAACAACTTTGACCAAATGACACCGGGCGCAGCAATATTTGGAATACTTGAAGTATTCGGAGAGTTTTACTTTTGGCCGTCATTTACGACTGAAGTGGATTTCGACATGAAGGATATTGAGTCCGGTGAATCTGTTGTTGTTTTTCTGGAGTTCGATTTCGAGAACATCGACGAATTTATCCCGTTTGGTCCGATGCGGTTTTGGGGAGCCTGGTTTTTGGATATGGAGACCTGGAATTATGATTTTCAGGAGTTTTGGCTGGATTCTGCACACAAATGGACGCCGACTCCTTCTCCAACCCATACACCGACAGGTTCAATACCGACGTACACGCCAATTCCTTCTCCAACCGATGCACCGACGGGTTCAACACCATCTCATACGCCGACACATTTGCCGACAGATACTCCGACAAACACGTCTATACCGACGAATACGTCTACCCAGACGCCGATGCCCACCGACACATCAACTCCTACAGATACACCGACACCGGCCTTGACTCCCACGGCAACACCGACAAACACTCCGACCTCTGTGCCGTTTTTTCCCGGTGATTTACACTCAATAGAATCTATTGTTGGAAACATGCGCTTAGTGCCGGCCGGATCGCTGATGCAGGGATCACCGGCAGGTGAGTCTTGCAGGGGAACGGATGAAGGTCAATTTTATCATGTTTTGACACAAGATATCGCCGTGATGGAAACGGAAATATCGCGGAGAATGTGGGCGGATTTAAAGGCGGTTCAGCCGGCCTTACCGAACGATCCCAGCAATGGATCGGTCAGCCCGACATTGGACCATCCCGTTCAAAATGTGATGTGGTTTGAGGCGTTGTTGTTTGCCAACCTGCTATCGAAAGAGGGTGGATACAGACGATGCTATTATACGGATGACACTCTACAAACCCCGATAGATGAAACGAATTATTTGACAGGTCCATATTTCCAAGACACCGAAGCGAACGGATATCGGTTGCCGCTGGAGGGTGAATGGGAATTTTTCGGTCGCGCTGGAACAACCGGTGCGTTCTCTTGTGATGAACCCCAATATAACTCCTCGAATTGCGCTGATTGTACACAGGGAACACACCCGACGCTGGAGCAGTATTGTGTGTATTGCGCAACCCCGGACGGGCCTTTTTCAATTGGCGCCAAACTGCCGAATCCTTGGGGCTTGAAAGATGTCCACGGAAATGTCTGGGAATGGTGCTGGGACAGATATGGCGCTTACCCGAGTTGGCCGGAGACGGATTACGATGGGCCTTTATATGGATTATATCGTGTTCGGCGTGGCGGCAGCTACAACGATGGCGCTGACCATTGTCGCTCCGCACACAGGGGCAATGCTTCACCGGATTTCCGCTATTCCGATCTCGGATTTCGTCTTGTCAGGACGGTTACCGGTTCACCAGCCGTTATTCTACAAACGATTGATCCTGCGCAATTTGAAATGGGCTCGTTAAAGAATGAACCCTGCCGGGGCGCCGATGAAACAAAACATGATGTTAGACTGACTCGGAAAATCGATGTCATGACAACGGAGGTCACGCGAGGTATGTGGATGAACCTGCAATTTGCGCAGCCGTCTTTACCTGATGATCCGAGCATTGTCGGCCTAAGTCCGACCATGAAGCACCCGGTGCAGATGGTTCGGTGGGATCAGGCCTTGTTGTTTGCGAACTTGTTGTCATTGGAATATGGCCTAAAGGTATGCTATTTCAAGGATCAAGCATTCAAAATACCACTCGATGCGACGAATTACGATGTTGGACCAAGTTATTGTAATTTCAGGGCGTATGGATTTCGTTTGCCGACTGAAGCGGAATGGGAATTTGCCTGTCGAGCACAGTCGACGGGCGCGTTTTCGTGCAATGAACAGAATTACAATGCGTGGAATTGCAACGTTTGTGCTCCAGGTACCCATCCGACGCTGGAGTTGCACTGTTCTTATTGTGCAAATAAAAACGGGTTTGAGCATTCCGTTGCAGCCTCCAAAAACCCCAATCAATTTGGGCTTTATGATATGCATGGAAATGTAGCGGAGTGGTGCTGGGATTGGTATGGCAGCTATCCTTCAAGTTCTGAAGTGGATCCGACGGGCCCGGCAACGGGCGACAAACGCGTGATTCGGGGTGGTTCATGGCTGGCCAAAGATTGTCGGTCTGCCGCTCGTGACAAAGGTGAGGATAATGTAGGAAGCAACTTTGTCGGTTTTCGCCTGGTTAGAACCAACGATCCTGGGGCTCCGCCTCCAACGGCAACGCCGACGCCTATGCCTACCTTGACGCCGACGCCTACGCCGACAAGTGAGCCTTTCGCGCCCGGATCGTTACACGCCATCGACAAGATTGTCGGAAACATGCGATTTGTACCGTATGGCTCCTTTGAACAAGGCTCCAAAAATTGGGACCCGTGCCATGGCGGCGATGAATATGGATTTACCCATACTCTTAGCTATATCGCAGTGATGGAAACCGAGGTGACGCGTGGGATGTGGGCGGACTTGAAAAATTTATCCAGTGCCTTACCGGATGATCCCAGCCGGGAGGATATCAGTCCTCACTTGGATTACCCGGTGCAGAATATGACATGGTATGAAGCCGTGCTGTTCGCCAACTTGTTGTCACGAAGAAACGGTTTCAAGCCTTGTTATTATAAAGATTCGAGCTTCACAAACCCTGTCTATTACTACACGACAGGACCGATATTCTGTGACTTCTCGGCGGAAGGTTATCGATTGCCGACGGAAGGAGAGTGGGAGTATTTTTGTCGAGCGGGTACAACCACGCCTTTTTCGTGTGACGAAACGAATTATAATTCAAGCAATTGCCAGGTTTGCGATCCAGGAACACTCCCGATTTTGGAACACTTCTGTGTTTACTGCAAGAGCATTTCTGAAACGACGTCGCCTGTCGGCAGTCTAGGATCGAATCCCTGGAACCTGAAAGATGTGCATGGAAATGTAAAGGAGTATTGCTGGGACTGGTATGGAGATTATCCGACAGGTAACGAAACGAATTATACCGGGCCGTCCTCGGGAACAGAAAAAGTCGGACGAGGCGGCAGCTTCATAAGCAAAGCGAATAATTGTCGATCGGCGGCTCGGCAGAAATTTATTCCGGAAAACAGGGATTATGAACTGGGTTTCCGACTTGTACGAAAAATTATGCCTTCTGCTGTCATCGAATTTGCCGGTATCAGCTCAGGAACGTTCATGATGGGGTCACCGCCGACTGAAGCATGCCGAGAAATTGATGAAACGCAGCATTCCGTTACGATAACTCAGCCGTTCTGGATGATGGCCACTGAGGTGACGCGTAGGATGTGGGCGGATTTGAAGGTGACGCAACCGTCACTACCAGATGATCCGAGTTTTCCGTATGGTACGACGACGGAGCATCCTGTTTGCGGTGTCCAGTGGGTTGATGCGATACTGTTTGCAAATCTTTTGTCTGTGCAGTATGGCTTCACACCATGTTATTATCGGGACGAAAACTTCACTATACCGGTTGACGCAACGAATTACTTCACGCACACCCCGCCTTTTTGTAATTTTGACGCGGATGGATTTCGGTTGCCGACGGAAGCGGAATGGGAGCTTGCATGTAGAGCGGAAACAACCGGGACTTTTTGGATCGACGAACCCGCATACAACAGTAGTAATTGTGAATCTTGCGATCCTGGTATTCTTACGGAACTGGAGACGTGTTGTGTATTTTGCGCGAATAGCCCTTTGATAGGTCATTCAAAGCCGGTCGCCTCGAAAACACACAATAATTATGACCTGTATGACACACATGGAAATGTGGCGGAGTGGTGCTGGGATTTCTATGGAGAGTATCCGACCGACCCGGTGACAGACCCTGTAGGAGCAGCTATAGGTATTAGTCGGGTGCTTCGTGGCGGAAGCTGGTTGGAGGGTGCAAAAAAATGTCGATCGGCTGCACGGGATAACAAAGGCTCGTTAGGCTATTCTTCGTCATCGGTGGGTTTTCGCCTGGTCAAACGATAAACAATAGCATCGATGCTTTTATTGAACGACGTGTGAGGTTTCGATGCAATACCGTTGACGAGCACGGTGCCCGTAAAAATCCGGCGCTCGATCCCATGTTGACGGTAGAAGTTGGGCGTGTGGAGCAAGAAGCCGGGAGCAGGGAGAACCATGAATGGACACGAATGCACACTTGTCAAGCTTGTAACTCCGCCGTCATCATCTGAAATTGAAAAGATGGACGCCGGTGGCTAATAAGACACTCAATGAATAGCTACGGAAAAACGAGCTGTGCCGGAGATATTTGGCAAAATTTTTAAGGCATCAACTTGTATTAATAGTAGTTTGATCGAGATTTAAATAGTAATTTGGCCGATGCTATAATAGTAATTTTTTGGCTTGATTAATAGTAATTTTATATGTTATTGTTTGGGCATGAAAAGGAGATTGGCGCAGCATGACAATTTACAAGCGAAGATTAAGGGACTATTTGGTGAAAGCTTTGAGCGATACTCCTGTCGTCGCTCTTCTTGGCGCACGGCAGTGTGGCAAAACAACGCTTTCGCTTACATTTGTGCCGGAGTATGAATATTTTACCTTTGACGACATTGCGACACTCACATTTGCCCGCTCTGATCCAATTGGTTTTGTAGCATCATTACCATCCAAAGTTATTCTCGATGAAATTCAGAGAGTACCAGAGTTGTTGATGGTCATAAAAAGAGCAGTAGATAAAAATCGCTCTCCTGGCCGATTTCTTATCACAGGATCGGCCAATTTGTTGTTGTTGCCCACGCTGAGCGAATCGCTGGCCGGACGTATGGAAATTTTAGAACTTGAGCCTTTAAGTGCATGTGAGCTTGCAGGGAGCGATGGTAACTTTCTTCATGCACTTATAAATGGAGATTTAAAGCCGGTTCTTAAGGAAACCTCAATAGAGCCTATTGTTGATATTGTGAACAGAACGGCAATCGGGGGATTCCCCGAGGCAATAGCAAGGGAGCCGGAACGTGCGCGTGCGTGGCATCGTTCATATTTGCGCGCGATATTTGAGCGTGACATAAAAGATGTTGCAAATGTGAGGGATCCAGCTTTGGTGGGGCACATGCTTGCATTGTTGGCACAAAGGACCGGGCAGTTGCTTAATGTGTCATCCCTGTGCAAGGCTATGGGCTTGCGACGTGAGACCATTGAGCATTACCTGGCTGTTTGTGAGCGGCTTTATCTTGTTCGAAGGGTTCCTGCCTGGCATCGCAACCCCTCTCGTCGAATCATTAAATCAGCGAAAATACATATAGCTGATAGTGGGCTGGCAACATCTATTATTGGGTTAAATACTTCGCAATGGATGAAACATCTTGAACAATTTGGTCATATTTTGGAATCTTATGTTGTTCAGCAGATTTATGCACAAGCTGGTTGGACTTCTCCTCATTTGCAGATATGGCATTACCGTGACAAGGATCAGAATGAAGTGGATATTGTTATAACAAATGGGCGGGATACCTGGGGGTTGGAGGTCAAGGCGTCTAGTTCAGTAACAGCAGAAGACGGCAAGGGGCTGCGTAGCCTTGCCAGGGAGTGTGGCGCCGATTATCGTGGAGGAGTCATACTCTACAATGGTTCAAGTATTTTTCCCCTGAATGCCGGCTGTTCTTTGGCTGTGCCGCTATCCTGCTTGTGGAATATGTGATAACATTATCTCATCGTGACTTGATGTAACATGTTTTTTATAGTTTGTTCGGTTATACTTTTATGAAGTAAGCTTAATAATACTCTTCAGCCCCAACCACGTCGATCTCACAACAGGAAAACCACATTGAAAGGATCATCTTTACTATCATGAAAATTACCATCGAAAAGAATATTAACGCACCTGTAGCAAACGTTTGGCGAGCTTTCAACTGCTATTGGACATTTTCAAAAAATGGCGGCAATTCAAAGACAGCATACGAAGCTTTTAATACTGAAAGCCAGTTTCTGATTGTCGTTGTAGAGACGCCTATGTCATTGCTCAATGAGACGAGATTGACGACTTGGCCTATCCGACCAGCTAGTAGAATCAAGAATTTTTGAAATGACGACAAATCTCGCAACTGAATCAAGGCTCGGACGTCCCGCTCGACATAAGTCTGCAGATAGCCGTTGAAAAAACGACGTGGCTCCAATTTTTCCTGATGAAGCCTGGGGAAAAAACCGCGATAGATCAAATCGAAAGGGTTTAGGGGTAGTTCGTATCGGCAGATTTCATTGATTGAAAACAGCCACAGCGACAGAATAGCGGTTCGGCCCGCTAAAGATTGGCTGATTGCTTCATGAAGCAGCGGCTGATGGCTGCCGGTCAAAATGAATATCCCGCGTTTCCTTGTCTTGTCCACGATGCCTTGAATATAGGAAAGCAAGACCGGAAGCCGCTGCACTTCATCCAAGAGGCTGCCGTTTTCCATTTGCGAGAGAAAACCCCGCGGATTGGCCTCGGCTGCCATGCGAAAGTCCGGATCTTCCAAGGAAAATACGGCCTGTCTGGAAATGTCATCCGGGTCAAAGCGGTTTTGCCCGATTGCCGAGGTCAGAGAATAGCCACAACGGGGTATTCAGCGGCGGATTGCAATAATTCTTGGGTTATATCTCGAGTGATCGTGAGGGTATGATACACGATTTTTATGTATAGCAAAAGTATAACTTTGGATCTGCATAAAAACAGGCGGAGCCCAAGCCTCGTTATCACGAACTTTCCACGACGTGAAAAGAGATTAACTTGCTGTAAATAAATATCTTTTCTTTACGATGACATGAGTTCTTATCGGATGTTAACTTGTAAGTAATTTCAGCAGACCCATTATTGACTGAATCCTGATCCGCCATCGGCAGATTTCCGCTTGCTCCGGTGATAAGCGGATTCATCAAGATTTTAATTGTATAATTTCTGCTATTTTAGAGTAAAAAAGACCACATATGATGCATGTGTAAAAGTATTTTTTCGGAAAATCGATGCTGTGTTTTCAAGGAGTTGCGAAAGGTATTTGGGGTTAAAATAGGGTTTGCATCACATATATGACACCTGGTTTCGTTGTGTCTCTTCAAAGCGCTCGACAGCCAACTCGATCAATTTATCGATAAGTTCCGGATAGGGAATTCCGGTGGCGGCCCATAATTTCGAGTACATACTGATAGCCGTAAACCCTGGTATCGTGTTCAATTCATTTAAATAAAGATCCCCGGTAATTCGATCGATGAAAAAATCCACACGTGCCATACCGGAACCATCGATGGCGCGAAATGCGCGTACGGCGATATCTCGGATGATGTGCGCTTCCGGCTCGCCGATCGGAGCCGGAATGAGCAGATCGGACGCTGCCGCTCCGGAATCGATATATTTGGCGGTATAATCATAAAACTCCCGCTTCGGCACTATTTCACCTGGTATCGAAGCGATCGGCTGATCGTTCCCCAATACGGACACCTCGATTTCCCTGGGTTTCGGCGCTGCCAGCTCCACCAGTATGCGCCGATCGAACCGGGAAGCTAAATCGATGCCGACCGTCAACTCCGCTCGATCACGACACTTGGATATGCCGACGCTGGATCCCATATTGGCGGGTTTACAGAAAACCGGGTAGGACAATGTCGATTCGATCTTGGAGAGAATGAAATTGCGATCGGATTCCCATTCACTCCTGAGAACCGTGACATCGGGCAAAACAGGTATATCGTGTGCACGCATGACGTTTTTAAACACGATTTTGTCCATGGCGACGCTGGAAGCCAGCGTATTGCAGCCGACAAAGGGGACGCGGGCGATCGTCAACATGCCCTGTACCGTCCCGTCTTCTCCGCCCGGCCCATGCAGCACCGGAAAGACGACATCGATCAACTTGATTATGTCCGGCGTAGGCAGCGGTGATGAGGATACCGTTGGAAAATCACCGAACACGATCGCGTTTCGGTCAACGGAGGCGGCTCCGTCCAGAAGACCCGGATCTGCCCGATCGATCAACTCCTTCATCGCATGGCTACCGCAAAACCATTCTCCTTCTTTGGTTATACCCATAGGCAAAACATCGTAAGCATTCGATTCCAAAAGCGTTTTCATAACAGATTGAGCCGATTTCAGCGATACTTCATGTTCTCCTGAACGACCCCCGAACATCACACCGACAACTTTTTTGCTCATGTAAATAAACCTCCTCCGTAAACAGATATCCAGCACAGCTAACCAAGTTTAGCAGAAAATATCGGGATGTGTCAGAAAAATTCTATAGGTGATTTATGTCTATGGATCACCACTGACGGTTATACAGGATTTTCTATTATTTTCGCCGATTAGCCTTATCTGAATGTCCGGCTACTAATAGTATCGTACGCTTCATGCCTTTCGAGTAACTGTTGATTATCTGCTGCTGTATATTGTTCATTAGCTTTTGATGGGTTTGGATCACATAAGTCGTTATTTCCGGCTGCGCAACAGCAAGAAATTCTCGATATTCATTATAGATTAAATTTCGTATTTTATTGGTTGGGTTTTTGATACGACTGTAAATTTCCGCTATAGCAAAACCGATAGCAAACCCCGCCGCCGGGGCACGTGAACTACTTGAGAAAAAACCTGAAAGCGCCATGCCGGTAATGCCGGACATGGCTCTATCCATAGATGCTTTTTTTAAGATTGCAGAGCCTTGAAAATTTGTTCCTCTGTCTATTTTGAACAACTGAATATCCAGTGTCCGGACGTCATGAGGAGTTTTACGTCTGAGTGTACAGTCAAACCAATATACAGGATAAAGTAAAAGTAATGATCCCAAAGAAAGAACAATACGATAAAAAAACGGTTTGTTATGTGTTAAAAGTATTACAATAATAGGAAGAATCATAGAGTAGATAAAAAACCGCGGTGACTTCGAATATTCCTTTAACTGTTTTTTATAAAGGTCATCAAATATTTCTTCAAGAGTTTTGTCAAACCAGCTTTCATATTTATAAATCGTCGCTCGGCAATTTGAATTGAAACGCTCAAATAGGTTGCAAATCAATTGGTTCCAATTACGCCTGAAAGTGTTTCCAAAATTTTCAAGGTCTTTACGTGACGCATATTGAATGTGCCGTGTCATCATATTGTCAAAATTAGAAAACGCCTGCTGACAGAGTTGTTCGGCTCTCTGGAATTGCTGATGAAACTCATGAACGATTTGGTCGATGATCGATTTCAATTCATCCGGAATGGGAATTTCATCGTCTATATCCGTTGTTTTAAGATCCGGTGATTCAAGAAATTGACAAATTATTTCATAAGCAGCTCGAACACGGATAAAATCCCTGGAGTTGCCGCCTCGATCAGGATGTGTCTCCAAGGCGCGTTTGCGGTACGCTTTTTTGACACTCTCAGCGTTTGAAGTAAATGGAATACCCAAAATGTCAAATGCTTCGTTTATCGTCATCCGAACCTCTTTTTATAATGACAAGTTCCAATAAGAGTGCTCCAGCCGCTAAAACAGAAGGAAAAAATAACATATGAGTTAAAGAATCGTTTTCTTCCTACAAAGCGAAATTAAACCATAAACACGTTTGATTTTCAAAATAGACGTTATCGGCAACCGATCAATGTCGAAGGTCAGTGTCAAGCAATGTTCGTAATTTGATTTGAAGTTTCATCATAAACGCCATCATACCATCCCCGCTTTACGGCCTTTTGTCTTTCAATACCAATTCTATGATCTTGTTATAACAGCTTACAGATTTTAGTTTTTTTATTTGATTCTTTTTAGTTTTATCTGAAATTAGAAAAACAATGGGACATATGGGACGGATGGGACGATGGGACATATGCATCTGCTGTCCCAAAAATAAAAATCATTCAGTTGCCATCTATGGTCGGTATGATTGAAAAAGAATTGAAGATGGGATCATCAGCGAATAAATAACACAGCTTTTTTCGGATACAATCAAATCGCAACCATCTATCGGTGATATTGTCTTCGAAATTAAATCCCGGAATTGCTCCGGACGGCAAAAACAGGTAAACTCAAGCCGTGTTTTATGCGTGTTTATAGCTCAACTCGTCAGCTCATACCCATGATTTTGAAAGGAGACTTTTATGAATCAAAAATATTCTCAGTTTTATGACTGGTATAATCGAACCTTGATCGAACAGGTTTTAGCCTCTTTCGAATGGCGCAGAATCAACGGCTATTTCGCACCGACCCGCGCGTCCGCCCTGACGCAGGTGATGGAACTCATTCCGGGCGGATCGACCGTCAGCCAAGGCGGCTCGATTACGCTGGATCAATGCGGCATCCGCGAAGCGCTCAAAAGACGTTCCGATATCACGTTTCTGGATCCGTACAACCCTGATTTGACGCGTGAGCAGCAACTCGAAAACCGACGCCTTGGTCTGACATCGGACGTGTTTCTCTGCGGCTCCAACGCCATCACCCGTGACGGCATCCTGGTCAACCGCGACGGTATGGGCAACCGCGTCGCGGCGATGTGTTACGGCCCGAAACGCGTCATCATCGTCGCCGGCATCAATAAAATCGTCGATGATCTCGACAGCGCCATCATCCGGATCGACGATGTCGCAGCGCCTATGAACTGCGAACGGCTGGACCGCGACACACCGTGCCGAGAAACACTTCGATGCAACGATTGCGTGAATTCGGAGCGTATATGCGCTGTGACAAGCATAATCGAACGCCAAGGTGACCCGGAACGAATGCACGTTATCCTGGTGAATGAACATCTTGGCTTTTAATACTGAAAGGCGGCGCCATTGAAAATTCTTTTCGGACCTCCCGGCGATTCTGCTCGAAGCGTCTGGTTCAACACGTTCATCGATGATCCTGTATACGCATCCCAAACGCTTTGGGTAACGCCTACCCTGCGCAAAGGCCAATGGGTGAGACGGCGTTTCCGCGAAAAGCACGTCAAGTTTCCACCGCGTATTCATCCATTCGATGACGTGGTACAAATGCTCTATGAGCGGATGGGCGGCGACGCCGACGTTTTGTCACCCGATGCCGTTCAAGCTGTACTGGTCCTGGTAATTCAGCAGCCGGAAACCCAAAATGCGTTATTAAAAGATTTAAATGTCATGCCCGGGCCGGGACTCATCGCCGAAACCGCCCGCCAAATCGATGAGTTCCAGCGTCACGGCCAGACCGTCGATACCATGACATCCATTCCAGACGACGACAAAGGATACGGCAACGTGTTTCTGACACTGTATCGAGCCTACCAAAATTTTTTGTCGAAACATCGAAAAATCGACTTGGGCGGCATGCACCTGTACGTCGCCGAAAAACTTCAGGAAGACAGCGTTATCGCTTTGCCATGGGACCGATGCGTTTTTGATGGGTTTTTGGAGCTGACACCATTGCAGCTAGATATCATCGGCAAGTTGAGAGAGCGGATGGAGGTGACACTGGTCTGGCCCGGCAATCCGGCTCCAGAAGGAATTTTAGGCTGGATGGTCTCCGGAATGAAAATTGCCTTTCCAGATGCGGAATGGCGCCCGTTACGTGATGAAACACCTGTTAAAGTGCAACATGATGACAAACCTAATTCGACCATTGTTTCACCTTTAGAGGAAGCGGCATTCCACTTCGGCGGCTATAAACCGGAATGCCTGCCAGCGGATGTGGCGTCTTTGGATGCTCCCGGCAGGTTGCGGCTGATCGAACGCGGCAGCCTTTTTGACGAAATCACCGCTATAGCGCGGGATATACGAAAACGCGTCGGTGCGAAAGGGCTGCGATGGAGCGACATCGGAGTGACGTTTCCTGATTTGCAGACCGTAGCGCCGACAATCAGGCGCGTTTTCGAACGTTACGATATCCCCGTCAATCTCAGCCAGTCACTTCCATTGACCGGATCGCCCGTTTTCACGTCGATCGAACGTTTATTGAAACTCGCCGGTGACTGGAATCGTCATGACCTGTTGGCGGTTTTGGGAGATTCGATCCTGACCGGTGTCACTCCGGGTAAAACCCATGTTCTGGTTCGCCGTGTCGCTGAATGGTCGGCCGAATACAAGGTCATACGAGACAAAAACCGCTGGATATCGATGTTGAAAAACGTCATAGCAGCCAGCGCGCCGACAGGCGCCGATGCGGATCTGGCCGCCCAAGCGCTAGAGGTTGTCTATCGGTTAGTTGACGTGCTTCAGCGACCGATCGGGAGGAACAAGGGCAACTCTGCTGACGCGTCGGGAATTCATGCTTCTGTAATGGATTGGTTGGCATGGCTGCGTCGAATGTTGACAGCATTGCAGGTCAACCACAACATCGAAAAATTACAGCGATTTGCGCTGGAAAAACTACCGGCAGGATCCCAAAAATTTGAATATATTCGTAGGGCTTACAATCGATTGCTGGAGGATTTTGACGCTGTCGAACCGTTTATGTCGAGTATCGATACTGTTGATGAGACGGATACCGACATCACATTGACGGAGTTTCGCGAAATTTTTCGACGGATGCTGGCTGGCATCGATTACCAATTGACGACACAATCCGGTGATAGAGTGCAGGTTTTGGGGTTGCTGGGTATCCACGGCCTCACCTTTCAGCATGTCTATATGGGTGGCTTGACGGACAAAGCGTTTCCGAGGCCACGATCGTCTTCACCGTTTTGGTATGCGGACTTTATCGACACGATTCTTGAAGCGCCGCCCTACAAGCAGCGAATCGCCGCGTTCGCCGACATGATTCGCGTCATGGTGGCGCCATCGATGACGCTGACGCTGTCTAGACCGACGCTGGCCGACGACGAAGAACTGCTGCCCAGTCTGGTTTGGGAGTATATGACGGCGCTGTTTCAAAAGCCCGACATTGTCACTGACGACACGGAACCGCTCTGTCTGATGGAACGGTCGATTCAGGCGGCTCGGAAACAGACTGCCGACTGCCCTGTATCCGCCCGAGCGGTTGTCGGCAATGCTGTCGCCGGTTTGAAGCGGTTCGGAATCGGACGGTGGTGCGGCGATCTCGAGCTGGTATCGGAACAAGCCAAATACATCATTCAGACTCATGTCGGTCCGGAACGATCGTTTTCGCCGACGTCGCTGGAAGTCTATATCGGGTGTCCGCGGGCGTTCTTTTTCGAAAGAGTCCTGGGCCTCAGTGAGCCGGATGAACCGCTTGAAACGATGTCGCCGATGGATAAAGGATCGATGATTCACAAAGTCTTATCTCGTTTTTATAAAGAGCGCATCGATCGAGACTCTGGCCGTATCAGACCGGACGAGATTGAAACATCTGCAGCGCGTATTCGTGAAATAGCTGCTGAAGAATATGAGCGATTGGGTTACAGCAACGAGGCTGCCCGCAGAGAATATTTGGATATTATTGGAATGCCTGAGATCGGTGATGAAGGCCTTGCCGTTCGGTTTGCGCGTCTGGAAGCGGATGGTTCGCAAGAGTTGCAGCCGCGGTTGTTGGAATGGTCATTCGGCAGGAAAAGCGGCGAAAAACCATTTGTGCTGCTGGATAGTGACGGGCTGGATATCGTGATAACCGGTAAGATCGACCGTTTGGACACCGTTGGCGATAGCAGTGCAGTGATCTGGGATTACAAATCCGGCGATCCGCCCAGACCAATAGATATAAGTAAATTTCGAAGTGTTCAAATCGGTATATATATGTTGGCGGCCTCACATATCTTGAACTTGCCGGTCAACGCGGGTGGCTACTATAAGGTGAAAAGCCGGACAGCTCCTGATTTGGTCACTGCCCTGCGACGAGAAGGCAGTGAAATATCCGCTGTTCTACCGCCAAAAGGCAATAAGAAATTCTGGAATAAAGAATGGTCGGAAGAAGAGTTTTTGGAACATATGGAACAGTTAAAAAGTGAGATCGGACAACTGGTTACGTCGATGCGGCACGGAAAATTCGGCATCGCTGAAAGCACGGATAAATGCGAGTGTTGTGTTTTTACGGGGCTGTGCAGGCGTGAAAGAGAGGCGATAAATGGCTGATTTTGAAATGACACCGCAACAAAAAGCGGCGTTGAACCTGTCGCATAATATAGCGGTATCCGCAGGAGCCGGCTCCGGAAAAACACGCGTACTGGTCGAACGATATCTCAAAATTCTGGAAACCAACCCGGAACTACAGGCGAAAAATATCGTAGCCATCACATTTACTCGTAAAGCCGCTTCAGAAATGCGGGAACGTATTCGCCAACGTATTTCTGAATTGATGCCAGATTCAACTCCCAATTCGAAAGAACGATACACGCGTATTTTGGATGAGTTGCCGTGGGCGCCGATCGGAACGATCCACAGTTTTGCCGCCGGGATTTTGAGAGAGTTCGCGATATCAGCCGGTCTCGATCCGAGTTTTGGTATTGTTGAAGAGGATTCAACCATCGATCCCGGTGTTGAGGCCGCGAAGATGGCGCTGCGCCGTGCCGAACGCGAATTGCCGGAAATTTATCGCCAGGCCCTTCGGTTTTTTACTTATGATACTCTGGAAGAGCACGTGGCTAAATTGGCTGTGCAGCCTGATATCGTGGCAGCGATGGAGCGGCAGATAGATAACCCGTTCGACGCGGTGGCATTTTATCGCGAGGCCTTGGACGGATTCGACGCGGCCTATTGGGTTGAGCGGCTTCGCAAACATTTAAATCAAGCTTCGAGCAAAGAATATGATCGGGTGGCGGAACTGATCGAGCAATTGGTGACGGTACAAAACAGTGTCTTGCCGGAACAAATCGAAGCAGGATTGAAGACTCTGAAAAAGACATTGTTTACGCAGGATGATGAACCCAGAAAAACGAGTTGTTTTTATCCAAAAACAGGTTATGTTGTTGAGGAACTTCAGCAGAAATTGGAGTTTTTACTTGAAATCTGTCGCATCGATCTGACCGGCGAAAAATTTGCGCATCAGGCGCTGCAGGTATTGTACTCGCTGGCGAAAATGGCTGTGGATGAGCGGGACAGGATACGCCGATATACTGCGATGTTGACGTTCGATGATCTGGAACGGTTGACCTGGCTGCTGCTGACTCAAAACAAGGACGCCGATACCATCCGAAATACGCTGCAGAATCGTTACCGTTATTTCATGATCGACGAATTTCAGGATACCAATCCGATGCAATGGCAGATGCTGAAGCCGCTGGTCACCGACACAAAAGGTCGATTGTTGAAGGATAGATTGTTTATTGTCGGCGATCCGAAACAGTCGATATACGGTTTCAGACAGGCCGATGTCACAGTTTTTAGAAATGTCCGAAACAAGATAATCGCCGATAACAAACACCATGCTCCAACGTTCCACGTGGAACAAGCCGTGCCGGGAGATGTGACTATCGATCGAAATTTCCGATCCCGCCAAGCGATTTTGCAGTTTACAGATATCGTATGCGGGCGGGTGATGACAGATGGCAAAAATTATGAAATCGCCTATGAACCGTTGGCTTTCGGTCGCAATGTCGATCACGATCGGCCGGAAGATACTGGCGAAATCGCTCTTCTTTTTCCACCGCAAAGTAATGGTGCTGATGACGATGATAACCTTCAGAATAGCGCTGGAACAGGACTGGATCCCTGGGTGGAACTACTGGTCGGTCATATCATCCAAACGAAATTAGAGGGAGTTTTTGACTGGAAGGATATCACGGTGATGTTTCCGGCTCGGACGCGGCTGGAAATACTGATGCAGGCGTTCAAAAAGGCAGGGATACCTTTTACGGTGTATAAAGGTGTCGGCTTTTGGCAGGCTCCGGAAATTCGTGATCTGATAGCCCTGATCACCTGGTTGGCCGACGTCGAAAACAGAACGGCGCTCTATACCGTGCTGCGGTCGCCGATGTTCGGTTTGAGCGATGAAGCGCTGTTGATACTTGCAGATAAGAGGTCTCGGTTTCCTACAGATTCAGATGAAATGACTATCGATCAGATAGTCGATGATCTAAGATGGCCGGATACCGATTCGGTGAAACTGGCCTACCATATACTGACCGAAGCCAGACAATCCGCTGGAATTATGCCGTTGGCGCACATTTTAGAAACGGTGTTGACCGCTTCGGGCGGTTGGGGCAGCTATAAAGCAGAAGACGATTACGGCCAGGTTATCGTCAATATCGAAAAATTTCTGGACAATGTGACCGCCCTGGATCGGGAAGGTGTCGCGCCGTTGTGGGAAACCGCACGGATACTTGCCGAATATCAGGAATCAACTCGGGAAGAAGAAGCGACAATGACCAAATCGGCTGATAACTGTGTGACATTGATGACGATCCATGCAGCGAAAGGATTGGAGTTTCCTGTTGTCTATCTAACGGGTATCGAACGAGATCTTCAGGGGAATTCAGAAGCGCTGCTGATGGATTCCGTTCAAGGTGTCGGTTTGCGGCTGGAGCAATTGAATCCCGATATGCCGGTTTATGAAACATTCCGGCACATTCAACTGGAAAAAGAAGCGGAAAGGCGCGAGATCGCCGAGCGGAAACGATTGATGTATGTCGCGTTCACTCGAGCGCGGGACCGACTGTACCTGGTGAACACGGAAAAAAGCCGTGTTTTTAAGCCGAAACCTGAAAAAAGTCGTATGGACGATTGGATCGGATCGGCGCTGAATATATCCGCGGAGGTCATGGAGTCTGGACGTGTCGAAATCGCAGTCGACAATGGTGATTGCTTAGTGGTTGAATGTGTCACTTCGGTCCCGCCCGTTGAACCGCGGGAGCATGAATACCTTTCATTGGATGAAGCGCAGTCGATTGTACAGGCTTGTTCATCAGTGGAGCTGATTGCGCCGATAGTCCCGGCGCCGATTGTCGATATCGGTGTCGAACCGGTCGCGGTTACAACCATCCGTGATTTTCTTGTAAACCGTGATGAATACATCAAAAAGCACGTATTGCATATGGTCGACTATTTTCGTGATGTGGAAAGTGACCCGATACGTGAAGCCGCTTTGGCTTTAGGTAACGCCTATCATCGACTGATGGAGTTGCATCCCGATCTAAACGTCGACGCGGTGCGGATCGCCTCAGAAGCGTTGGAGGCCGATCTGACGTTGCTGGAAAAGGAAGAACGCGACGACATACTCGGTCGATTCGATCAGATGGTCACTCAAACGCGGGATTGGCCGATGCATAGTGTGTTGGCCAGAAATCAAGGAAACCATGAGGTGCCATTCAACATATACCTGGATAACGGTGTCGTGCACGGCATCATCGATCTGCTGGTAAAAATCGATGGAACATGGCATGTCGTCGATTATAAAACCGATCGAAAACCACCGGCGGAGCCCCTGAAAACCTGGCTGGAGAAGCACCGGAACGAACATTATTTCCAAATGTCCGTTTATGCGTTGGCTGTACGGAATATCGAACCGAAAAATACTGTCGATATCCCCGTGACAATTTATTTTGCCGATGTCGGCGAAGCCATCCGATTGAATTTTACAAGCAAACAGTTAGACGAACTCAGCCAGGTGTTGAACGAGACGTTGAAAACCATGCGATCGATGGATCTGGGGGCTTCAGAGGGTGAAATGCCGTCAATGGGGCAATGAATAACGGTCTCGCACTGAAAAAAGAATCGAATTATAGTTGCTCGACTGACGAAAAATCGTGGTATCGGTCGATCATTCTTTTCATCACAAACCGTTGCGATGTCGGATGCCCAACCTGTAACACCGGTGCAACTTCGGATTCGACCGCTTTTCTGTCTCCGGAATGGGTAGAGCGGTTTATCGACAATGTCTCTCAGCGGGAAACCTGGATCATCTGGACGGGCGGTGAACCGTTCCAAGCGCCGGATACGTTGTGCGCCGGCGTCAAAGCCGCCACTGAACGAGGTTTTTATAGCGAAATTCTGACCAGCGGATACTGGTATCGCGATCACCCGGAGCTGTTGAACAAGGTGAAGACAGGCGGTATTTTCCGTATCCGCATCAGCCTCGATCCGGAACACCAGCGGGTGGTTTCGATGCCGGTGATTCATGACCTGATTGACGGTTGCCTGGCAAGCGGAATACCTGTCGGATTTACGGTCCGAAAAATACCGAGTTACAATTCTTCACGCGTCATAGATAGCTTGCTCCAAAAACACCCTGCACTGATAAAAGCAAACGGTTCGTCATCCAGGATTTTTCATATCATCCCGACTATCCCAAGCAATATGAGTATTAAAAACGACAGAACACCGAGATTTTCCGATTTGCCGTGTCAACAGGGATTCAAGGATTTGGTTATCGGACCTGATGGACGGGTGTATCCTTGTTGTGGGCTGTTTGGTTTGGGTATAGACGATAACGTATATGGGTATAATAGTCCTCTTGAAAACATGGAGTGTTTCAATGATCCAAAATATCAAGAATATCCGCTTTTCAAATCCTTGATGGGTGATGGACCGTATAGATTGGGTATTCAACAGGGTTTGATACCATATATATTACCGATGGCCGGATATACATGCCAATGTCATGCTTGTAGAGCGATCGTCAAAAAGCTGGTGGAAAAATATCCGGATCATCCGTTGTTCAATCGCGGACGATTAGAGAGTTCGTCAACTAAAGATCTGAGGATTTATTCAGCTTTAGAAACTGAGCCTAGTCAGGAGGCCGATCGATCGTGATATCGAGGGATTCAACGGAAACGATCACCTTTATTCTTCCGTGTGCTGGTGAGGGACGACGATTGGGTTACGACGGTCTTAAGGAGCTGTATCCGATATTACCGGGTGTAAAACTGATTGATTTTTCGCTCGAGCATATCGCGGCAAGCCACAAGTGGTTGGAGGATTTTTCCAACCAGCGTCCCAGGGTGGTGTTGACGGTTCGGCCCTGGAAAATGGACATCATCGATCATGTCCGGCAAAAACTGCCGGATATGATGGTGGATCATGTTCTGTTTGACGAAACGCTGTTTGAGTGGCCCGGGTCGGTTCATTCGGCTCGCAATCTGTATGGTGACATCAATATCGTGTTGCTGCCGGATTCATGGATGGCGTTGAGTGCGGAAAACAGCCTCATCGATTCGGCAGGGCGGCCGGTCTTGTATCATATGATACGCTGTTTGGAGAATCATTCCGTTGCTTTCGGATACCGGCGCTGTGACGATGCAGATACGCTGAGTCGATTAGGCGCGGTTCATGTCACGGAAGGCTCAGGGGATATTTCGATTATCGATCGATTTCAGGACAAGCCCAAGCTGGGACATGATAAATTCAACGGATATTGGTGTTGTTATGGTTTCAGGCTGGAATCGGCTGAGATTCTTTATCGTTTTCTGCGTCGATCGATTTTGCATGAGTCGGCGGATATTCGTGACGAAGCATTTTATCCTGCTGCAGCGTTTCCGGTTGCCGACTATCGCGA
This sequence comes from bacterium, assembly GCA_049652745.1. Lineage (GTDB taxonomy): Bacteria > CSSED10-310 > CSSED10-310 > CSSED10-310 > CSSED10-310 > JBASEY01. The sequence continues at coordinate 24,260 of JBASEY010000024.1, forward strand.
TCTGGGTGATCCGATAAGTGTCCAAGAGTTCCGGACATCGCATATAGCCTTAGAGTAAAGGCGAGCAACGAGTTACCTGTTTTCTTCGGGGGCAATATGTCATCGCTTCGATCATTTGCCTCACGCAAAGCGATATTCGACGTTTTTTTCGTGCCGGGTGAGGGAATTAAGAAGGTCATTTTTCGATAGGAGTTTTTTTTTGCGCTGGACTCGCTGTTTTACCCCCTAAAAAAAGGGCGGGCCCGCCTCCCGGTTCGTTTTGAGTCGCCGGAGGGCGGGTTCCGAAGGTGGGATAACCGAGTCAGAGAGTTTGGCACTCGCTCGGCATGGCAGGCCGCACACGAGGTAAGACTTTCTCGGTAGGTAAGAATCACTTTGCCAAACCGTAATTCTTGTCCTTTTAAAATAGCAAGTCTTATGCCAAATGCAAGCAAAAAATTTAATACATATAAATCAATAAGATGCCGCTATTTAGGTATTTTTTTGGGGTATCTGTCATAATGCAACATAGGGTACAATATGTAAATCTTGCACTAATCATCTTTTTTAATCAGATAATCGCCCAGCGCTAGATATTTTAAAGCTGAACGTGTCATGACCTGCATGGCTTCTTCAGGTAGGTTCACCATCGGTTCGCCGTGCAGATTCAGTGATGTGTTCAAAATGGCTCCGACGCCGGTCAGATTTTCGTATCGGCTCAAAATTTCATAGTAATCGGGATTGACGTCACGAGTCAGTATTTGAGGTCGGATGGTATGATCGGCCTGGTGAGTCGCAGATTGGATATCACGCCAATTTTTTTCGACCGTATCGAAACTCAAAATCATGTAAGGGCTGGGATAGTGTGATGGATTGATAAGGTAGCGATCCGCAGCGGTATCCAGGACGGTTCCGGCGAACGGCATCCAGAAATCTCTGTTTTTGATCATCGCATTCAAAATCCGGACATTTTCCGGGTTGCCGGCATTGGCCAATATCGATCGGTTGCCGAGCGCACGGGGACCGTATTCCATTCGGCCTGCACATCGAGCTACGATTTCATTTCCAGCGAGCAAGTCCGCGATCGTCTGATGTATATTTTCAGGTTTGGTCACTTCGAATCCATTGAAATCATAGGATGTTACAAATTTTTCGATCGCTTCGTCGATCGGCTCGCCCCAGTACACATCCGTCATCGGCTCGATGTGAGGCTGCAGATTTTGCGCTCTTTGGTGAGCCAATGTGGCCAGAATGGCTGCTCCAATCGCCACGGAATCGTCTCCGGCTGCCGGGAACCAGAAAGCCTGTTTCACATTGGGGAGTTCGCAGATGCGTTTATTGGCTTTGACATTCAGAAAGACGCCTCCGGCAAAAGCCAGATTCCGGATATTGTAGTGGTTCATGTTGTTTTGCACCCAGCCAGCCAGAATATCTTCCACCAATTTCTGAATACCATAGGCGATGTGGTCGAATCGATGTCCGGCCAGACGGCGTGTCAGATAGGGAATGACGGCGTCGCCGGCGTAACCGATTTGGTTTCTGAAACCAAGGCCATTCAAAGTCAACATTTTTTTGAACACGTCATACGATTTTGCTGCGGCGCTTTCTTTGAGCTCGCCCCAGGGAGCCAACCCCATCACCTTGTATTCATCCTGCCACGGTGCCATGCCCATGAAGCGGGTGGTTCGGGCGACCAGGCCACCCAGAGAATGCACGGAGGGTATCCGGAGTCTGCAGGTCAATTCATCGTTTTCACAAGTCCAGACAGTGGCACAGTCGCCGTCGCCGTTTCCGTCGCTTGTGAATACCAATGTTTTATCACGGATAGGGGAAAGGTAATAGGCAACCGCCGCGTGGCAGGTATGGTGATCGTAATAGATCAGTTTAGATCGAGGGATACCGATATCGACGAAGAACGGAAGGTATCGGTGCATAAACTGGTATCTTCGGACTGCACCCAGAGAATAAATATAGAATTGTTTCAACCAGTTCGATTCGACGATAGACGTGGGTAACAAGCGGGAAGCCAGCGACACCATGCGCGTCGTTTTTCGGTATTCGCCGGCGCGCGCTTTGTTCGAGTCGAACATTTCACAGCGAGTACCGATAGCGACTTCATCGATTTCACCTGGCGATACACCTGCAATTTCCATCACTTTCAAAATAGACAGCCGGGGAAAATCCGCGCTGAATTTAATTCGGTTCAATCGTTCTTCCGGAATAGCCGCTATCAACTTCCCATCTTTGAACAGGCAGGCGCCGGAAGCGTGACTCATGTTTATTCCTAATATAATCGGCACTGATTCTCCTTTCGCCTAAAAAAAACCAACAGATAAGTGTAATTCAGGCTTTTCTGAACTTCAATATTTTAAGTGACAACTTGGAAAAGATCGATCTTGGGGCTTGAACAGTATAATTTTATGGATCATCCGGATAATAATAAGTTTTCTTGAAAAAATCGGTTTGTTTGGAATACAATCGGCTCTGATTTTTTGAGGATGCTTTAACAGAAGGAGTTTACTGATGGATAAAACAGCGATGAAAAAAGCGATCACGTCGTATTTCAAGCGGAATCGAGACGCGGTACGGAAGGAAATGCTTGATCTTTTACGAGAAATGGTTGCGCAGAAAACAGTCAATGTGCCGTCATCGAAATTGGCTAATTTCGATTATTTGAAAATTCGTGGCGAAGAATGGCGTGTCGGTGATATTGTCGAACGGGAATTCAAGAAATGGGGTATTCGGTACGATGTTTTTTCACGTATGGAAGGCCGGCCGAATGTGATCGGGTATGTGGGCCGCGGGGAACCCGGCAGCAAAAAGCTGTTTATGGCCTGCCATATGGACATCGTTCCTCCCGGCACCGGCTGGGATACGGATCCGTTCGAGATGGTCGAAAAAGACGGCGTTGTGTATGGTCGAGGTGTTTTAGACAACAAAGGTCCCCTTGTGTCGTCGATGTTGGCCGCGAAAATTTTGAAAGAAGTTGTCGGCGATGAACAACTGGCGGGGGAGCTTCAGGTTTCGGGCATGTCGGACGAAGAGGCGAGTGATCCGGACGGCATCGATTACGGCGTTCATTATTTGATGGAGGAAAAACTGATCGACCCGACATTCGCCATCATACCGGACATCGGCGAAAACATGCAGAAAATCGACGTTGCCGAAAAAGGTCGTATGGTATTGAACGTAAAAGCAAAAGGTGTTCAGGCGCATGGCTCGACACCGCATCGCGGCGTCAACGCGATCAATAAAATGGCCAAATTCCTGGTGCTCTTGGAAAAGTATGAATTGGAACATGTCAAAGATCCTATTCTGGAGCATTGCACGGTGAACGTCGGTGAAATTCATGGCGGAGCCGCGGCAAATATCGTTCCGAATGAATGTAATGTCGATATCGATATTCGCTTGGTCCCAGGGCAGACTCCCGAAGGCATCAAGCGGGAATTGAAGGAGTTGTCTGCGCATATTGCGGATGATTTTGAATTTACCATTGCCGCCGCTACGTTGCCGCATGCTATCGATCCGAACAATATACTGGTGAAATCCATCCAGCAAAATGCCAAAGCGTTTGGTTTGAACCCGGTGCCGTTCGGCCTGGGTGGCGGCACATTTGCGAAAGGCATGAATCAGCACGGGATCCTTGCGGTGGCATTCGGCCCCGGTGATGATACGGCCTTTCACGTGGCCAACGAGTATCTGCAGGTGGACCAGTTGCTGACATTTGCAGAATTGACGTGCATGGTCGCTATTGATTTGATAGCGTAGTTTTGACAGGCTGCACGAGGGAAGGGAATGAATCCTGAGTATGAAACGTCGGTTTGGTTCAGGTGATTGTCTTTCCCGGCGCCTTTTAAATAAATTGGTCGTAGTTTTTTAGAAAAGATGGATTAATTGAAAAAACAACCATAAAAACGAGAGGAGAGAGAGACTATGTCAGATCACCACATCATCGATCGAATCAATTCGGAATTCAGGGAAATCCTGAACAAAATGGATACGCCTCAGTCGCCCGCCAAAGATATTTTGGATGACGCCAACCGACGATTCCACGAAAGAGGTTGTGTCATCAATGTTGGAGCAGGCGATAAGGTCATCAAAAAGCCGTTTCCGGTTTTCATCATGCCTTATTTCATGACTCGTGGTCAGATGGATGAGGTTGAGCGCGTATCGAATCACATCATGAACGTGCTGGAAAAAGTGTCGCATCTGTATTTTGTCGACCCGAAATTCCGCCCGATATTCAACCTTACCGACAAGGAAAAAGAACTGGTTGAATCGGAGACCGGCACCAAACGCCTGGTCTGGATTACCCGAAACGATGCGTTTATCGAGGGGTCGAAAATCAAGTTCATCGAGTTCAATACGGACTCCCCCGGCGGCCCGATGTATTCCGATGTTCAGACCGAGATCATCGAGCAAAACCCGGTCATGGATGAACTGCGGAAAAAATATTATATGAGTTCCGACCGATTTGTGCCGCAGATTCACTATAACCTGTTGCGCGCATACCGGGAATGGGGCGGCAAAAAGACGCTGCCGAACATCGCTATCGTGTCCGATAAAGGTACAACCTATCCGGAATTCCTGCTGATCGTCGAAGATTTCAAACGCCAGGGCTTTAACTGCGAATTCGCGACACCTCCGGAAATCGAATACCGAAACGGTAAAGCCTGTACTCCGAGCGGAATGGAAATCGATATTCTGTATCGCCGCGGCTGGATCCGCAACTGGACGGATGTTTGGGAAGATATCAAACCCTTGAGAAGAGCCTATGCAGAAAATGCATTCTGCTGCGTCAACTCGATTCGTTCGCTGCTGGCGGCTATCAAGAGCCTGTTGGAACACTTGCAGGATCCGGAAATCATGAAAATGTACACGCCGGAAGAAAAGAAAGTCATTCTGGAATGTGTACCGTGGACACGCCTGATGGGCGACCGCAAAACGACGGATATGTCCGGTAAAAACAAGGTTGACCTGTATGACTACGTACGCAAAAACCGTGAGACCATGGTCCTGAAACCGATGGATCTGTATGGTGGTCAGGGCGTATGTGTCGGCCCTGTGGTTACGCAGGCTAAATGGGAAGAAACCATTCAACTGGCCGCTACGACCGATCAGAAATATGTCGCTCAGGAATTCGTGCCGATTCCGGAAATGGAACTGCCGGAAGTTTCTGAAGGTTTGAGATGGAAATCCAAAAAACTGAATCAGAACTACTATGCGTTCGGTGGAAAACATGCCGGCGGTATGTGCCGCACCTCGGAAGCCGCCGTTATCAATATCTCCGCCGGCGGCGGCCTGTGTCCGATCGTCGTGGTTGAAGGCGAAAGATAATTCGACAGACCTTTTTAGTGAACATCAGAAAGCGCCCGGGAAGACCCTGGGCGTTTTTTTAGTTGTTCGACAGCTTTGATAAGAGATACAAGGGGTGTTTCAATATCCAATAACCAATTTTCAATAACCAATCACCAAGTGTTGGAATTCAGAATTTAGGGTTTTTGGGGAACAACGGCGAATGAATGCGAATGGATGCGAATAAGGTTTGAAAGCCAATGAAATTTTATTCAGCAATCACCGTCTGTTTTTTAAGGGTTAGACTTTAAAACCTTTAATTTTCGAGTTTAATTTAGAAATCTCACCGATTGAAATCAAGCGAAAATCTCTACCAGAAACCCAGTACCAGAAATCAGGAACCGCGCTCTGAGAGCACCAGTATCCTTCATTGTCTGAACACGATTACACGATTAAAGGATTAACAGGATTACTTTGATCATTTCTTTCTCGTAATCTAATCCTGCCCATCTTTGTAATCTTTGGAATCGTGTTCAGATATTGAATTAATTTGGGGACAGACTTCCAATTTTTGTACGTCCCATACGTCCCATGTCCCATATGTTTTTGGGGGACAGACTTCCAATTTTGTAGATCTAGATGTAATTAGCGTTCATTCGCGTCCATTCGCGGTTAATAAAAAAGCTTTTTATTCCCACCCAAATTCCCAGGCATCCCAATCGCCGACGATTTGTGTTACGGCTGGGTCGGTCAATGCGGCATACCAGAAGATGCCGGTGGCTGATGTACCGGTTTCGGGCCAGATGAAGGCGGGGATCGCTTCGACACGGGTATCGCCGGAGGGCCAGGGACCCGGATACCAGTCAGCGTCGTGCGTGAATGACGGACCGAAAAATAACACACCATAGACGTCCAGGATCAAAAAGAGTGGATTATCATCGAGAGAGCCGGGTTCTCCGTTGGTGACGGTAACTGTGCAATAGCATGTATCACCAGGTCTAAAGTGATGAGTCGGCATGGTGATCGTGACGCCGGTGACAAGTGGGGTCGATGTCGGGTCGGGCGATGGGGTTGGCGTGAGCGTCGGCACGGGGGTGGATGTCGGCAC
>JBASEY010000025.1:0-1883 GCA_049652745.1 bacterium
AAAATTCCAACGGCTCCCCAGTTACCGGAAGCCGTCTGGATCAATCCACCGGAAAACCCCGATGTTCAACAAGGAAATCTACCCTAAATGAACGCGGCAGGTGTCTCAAAGTTATTGACACATTCCGACAGCAAGTAACCAATCAAATATACGACTTTTGGTTGTAAAAGATACCGACTACCCGGGTACGCCTTCGAATCTCTTTAAATACCCTTTCCCATACATCGGTCAAGGAAATTTTCCGTTTACAAAATAATTAAATAATTTTGGGGACAGACTTCCAGAAATAAAATAAAAATAAATAGGAGCCATAATTTTGGGGACAGACTTCCAGAAATAAAATAAAAATAAGCGATACAGATAATTCGGGCTTATTTTAAAAATTCGGGCTTATTTTTTTAGGGACAGACTTAAAAAACAGCAAAAACCAACAAGACCGAAACATCTGCGACTGCCACATGTGCGTCATCTGGATAAATAAAAATTTTTCCTAATGTTTGAGCAATTAAAATCCTATTGTGGATTTAGATGTGATGCATGTGTAAAAAGTAATTTTCCTGGAAATCAATGTTTTGTTTTCAAGGGTTTGCGAAGGGGATTTGGGCTCAAAAAGGGGTTTTTACACTTGCATCAGATGTTATTAACGTTCATTCGCGTTTTATAAAAAAACTACAACTGAAATAGCTCTGTTTCAATTTTCAAAAAAGTGAACCTGGGTTCACCCCGATAACTTCCGGAACCGGAGCCTGACCTGACGCTATCGTCATCGTATTTCTGCAGTTTGTTGGTCCAGATCGCGTCCGGCAAATATTAAATAATCGGGTTTGGGTCTTTTTCGCACAGTTTTACAACGATAACTTTCCTTTTTTAACACGCTTTGGTAGCGTTTTGTGGGAGTGTGAAGTTTTTGAGGTAGTATTTAGACCAAGCTTCACTCTCGCTAACAGGCAATAGAAGAGACAGAAGCTAAACACGGAAAAGTGTAAGAGGTTCAAATGAAAGAATATATCGCATCAACAGCATTTCATATTCCGAGCTGGGGATGGCTGGCCTGTGCCTTTGGAGAGAACGGCCTTGCACTGACAAAATTGTTTTTTGACAATCAAGCACAGGCTCACACTGCACTTGTGGCCGAAATCAGCGAATTGTTGCCTCAAAGAGTCTTGATGACGGCGAAACAAAAGGATATCGCTTATTGGCACGAGGTCTTTTTATCGTTTTTCGCTGGAGGCGATACAGCCCGGAATCCTGATATTATCCCGTTAGATAATCGTCATTGGACGCCTTTTCGACGAAAAGTCTATTTGACCTTGAGACAAACTGTGAAATGGGGCGAACAGATTTCTTACGGTGACCTGGCTCTACGTGCCGGCCATCCAGGGGCAGCCCGAGCTGTTGGAAGCGCAATGGCTCAAAACCGCCATTCCCCATTTATACCTTGTCACCGAGTTCTGGGAGCTCAAGGACACCTAGGCGGCTTTTCCGCCCCGGGTGGCTTAATACTGAAACGGCGCCTCTTGGATTTCGAAAAACAATCTCCCTTAGCATGACAAAACTAAACCTAACGACACAGTTCAAACAAATCGAGACCTTGAATTATTCAGCGTATCCGTCGATCGACCAACCTAGTCATGTCCTGGTTACACCCTGATGATAGGTTTCTTATCATATCCAGAGGTCACATTTGACTATCATTTTTTATCAATAAGCTTTCAATGGTTCCCTTTTGTTAGTATCAAGTAATGTTTGCAATTTGATTTGAAGTTTCATCATAAACCCTCTCCTGCTTTTGGAGCTTCAAGGCATTCCTTTAGGTGGTGTAACGTTCTTTCTGTAAATTCCCTTTCTGGGTAAGCGAAGTCAGTGGAGCTTCCCCGCAGGGG
>JBASEY010000026.1:0-243442 GCA_049652745.1 bacterium
GCAACCCCTACACCGACACCCACGCCAACTCCATTGGTCACCGGCGTCACGATCACCATGCCGACCCATCACTTTAGACCTGGTGATGCATGCTATTGCACGGTTAGCGTCACTAACGGGGAACCCGGCTCTCTCGATGACAATCCCCTGTTTTTGATTTTAGATGCTTATGGTGCGTTGTTTTTCGGTCCGTCATTCACGCACGACGCTGACTGGTACCCGGGTCCCTGGCCCTCCGGCGATACCCGTGTCGAGGCGATCCCCGCTTTCAATTGGCCGGAAACCGGCACATCAGCCACCGGCATCTTCTGGTATGCCGCATTGACCGACCCAGCCGTAACCCAAATTGTCGGCGATTGGGATGCCTGGGAATTTGGATGGGAGTAAAAAGCTTTTTTATTAACCGCGAATGAACGCCAATAACATCTAGATCGACAATGGGATTTAAAATTGGAAGTCTGTCCCTCCTCTAAAAGAAGCCCGCATTTTCGCATCGCTTATTTCTTGTCCCTCGAAAGTACAGATGTCAATTTGTTTTCAATAACTTATTAGTGAGAATTAAAAACCTGATCATCGATTTTGAACGGGTTGGGTAGGTTTGTTTTGAAATGCTTTGGAATTGTTTTACTGGGTAATACATAGGAATGAGACTTTTGGGACGGATGGGACATAAAATTGGAAGTTTGTCCCCCAAATTAATTCAATATCTGAACGTGATTCCAAAGATTACAAAGATGGGCACGATTAGATTTCGAGAAAGAAAAGATTCATCCCGGTAATCTTTTAATCCAGTAATCGTGTTCAGACAATGAAGGATACTGGCGCTCTGCGAGCGCGGTTCCTGGTTTCTGGTACTGAGTTTCTGGTTATGGTTTTTCGGTAGATTCATTTCTGTTGAACTACCTTTTTGGGGATCAAGAACTATAGATTCTAAAATCTAACCACTTGGTGATTGGATATTGGAAATTGGATATTGGATATTGAAATTCAACCCTACCCCTTACCCCTTCCGCCTTACCCCTTAATTTTCTTCATCGATCATGGTCGTTTTGACCGTATAATTCTCAGGAATTTCAAAAGGATTTCCCGATATTTGAGCGTCGAAATCCGCAGAAATCAATTCGCGGGTGATAATCAACTCATCGCTTGAAGGCGGTCTGATAGCCATTTGTAGATCGATGCCTTTATGAACCCATTGAATCAGAGTATACGTGCCAAGATCTTTTTGTATGACTTGGCAGGGATATCCCTGAACAGTTTCATCCGGCAACAGGGTGATATTGCTGTCGATCAAAAACGATTCCGCCGCTACAAGTGAGCCATGTTGTTCGATCAAAGCATCCATATCGATACCGGAAGCCGATCGTTCTTTTAATACGACCAGAATAGCTTCCTTGGTTTCCGGATCCAGATGCCATAAATCAAGGCCTCGTTTCACCGTCCAATTCACCAATGTTTGACCGTTATTGACGTAAGATTTTTTCGATTCAAAGTGCCCGTAGTCATCGACCAGCATGACCAAGTTTCTTTCAGAACCATCCGTACCTATTATTTTGAAAGTAAATTCGCCGCTTCTAAACGGATAGACATGAATCATGTCTTCAGGCGTGTCTTTTCCCCGGCGCGTTTTCAACTGGTTTAAAAGAATATTGGTTTCGGAATTGTCCTGATCTAGGGCATCTTTTGAAGTACATCCCACAAGAAAAGCAGTGATTATAGTCAAATAAAGCAGGGCTTTGAGAATATTGGCGATAGAGTTGTCAATTTTCATCGTTGTTAGCCTGGACAGAGTTGTTCTTTTTTGTGGTTCAATTTGCCGATGCTACTGACCACAGGATTTTTCACCTATCAAGAATATGCCTATTTCAAGGCTCATTCAACTGGGTGTTTTTTGACATCATGATTGTATTTGTCACTGGAATTAATATTGATTTTCTTTTTCCGAGGTTGTTTTGATCCAAGACTATTTTTGACGCGTGCGTAAAAAGTAATTTTCAGGTAAATCGATGTCGTATTTTCAAAGGTTTGCGAAGGGGATTAGGGCTAAAATCAGGGTTTTTACACTTGCATCATTTTTTATGAAACCTTTTTGATGTACCAGGTGTCATATAGGTGAAGGTGGCTGTCAGTAGAAACCACCATTTGAAATTCCTCCTCCCTCTCCTTAAAAAAGACCCCGATTTAAACAATCGGGGTTTTTATTTTGGGTTATAGATAGGTTTGGCGCAGTGCTGGGATTTTTGTTAAAATCTGCGCCGTGAACGTCGAATCATTTATAGACATGCATAAAAAAAGTGAGCGGTATTGGTGGTACCGCTCGAAATCGGTCTTAATGAAAGCGTTGTTAGACGATTATCTTCCATCTGTGAAAAACTCCAAACATTCCGGATCGAATCCCATTGATCGGTTGAAGGTTATCGATCTGGGTTGCGGCACCGGGTCGATGTTCGGGGTTTTAGCGCCCAAAGGATCGCTTTATGGTCTGGAGCCGTCCCGTGATGCCATTGCTTTCGCTGTAACACAGAAGAAGGCGTTATTGGTTCGGGCAGAGTCGTGTGCCATCCCTTTCAAAGACCGCTCGTTTGATGTCGCAGCTATATTCGACAGTCTCGAGCATGTCGATGATGACCTGTCTGCACTCAAAGAGACGCACAGAATTCTTCACAATAAAGGCCTGTTGTTGGTTTCTGTTCCTGCTTATCCGTGGCTTATAACCTGGCGAGAAAAACAGCTCGGGCATAAACGACGGTATTCAAAAAAGTCGTTGACGTCGGTGCTGACTCAGGCGGGATTTCAGATTTCATTTCTTCGCTATATGTTCGCGGCTCTGTTTCCGCTGATGGTTGTCAAAGCGATCAAAGACAAGCTTTTACCTGCTCCGAACGTTTTACGAAGCGATATCGCCATGCCGCCTGAGCCTTGGAATACGCTGCTGACAAAATGGTTCAACATGGAAGCAAACATTTCCAAAAAAGTGGGGTTGCCGTTCGGCACATCGTTGGTTTGCGTGGCGCACCCGCTTTCGAAACCTGCCGATGATGTCGGCAAAAAGGATGCTCAATGAAAAATACGTGGAGTAACATCTTTTTAATCTTGGCCATTTTGTTTCATTTGGGCATGCTGGTGAACCTGGCTATGCATTTTGAATGGCATGCTGATTTTTCGGCCATGATTTCACCACGAAAAATTGGTGCAAAAACTCCTGAACATTGGAATTCCGGTAATGGCATAGCTTTATTTGCAAAATCCGGGCGATCCCGTTTTGAAGAAAAATGGCGTGAGTTGAAACGATCCTTGGTGAATTCGAAAGAACTCAATTCAAATCCGGCGCGCTGCACGGATAATTTCGGTTTGGATTTTTTGGTCAGAGACGCCAACAATGCGGATCCGGGAGGAGATTTTTTTCAATTATATCAATCTGGAATCGATTTTCGCCGTGGGACGAGTATTTATGAAAACTATACAATTAAGGACAGGGCAAAAATCAGTAAATCGCCCGTCACATTACCCGTATTCCATCCTCCAAATCGTTATCCGCCGGGTTTTGCCTATACCATCGGCTTGTTGTTGAGCATGATGAAGCCTTGGATGGCGTATTTTGTTTGGGTTCTATTACATGAAATTGTATTGGTGCTTTGCATAGTGTTGTCGTACAAGGCTGCCAACGGGAGTTTTTTTCGGTTCAAAATCGCGGCTGCAATGTGGTTGGCATTTCTTCCCTGGTATCTTGAACTGTATTTAGGCCAAACGACATTCATTCTCATGGCGGCAACGTTTATATTGGCGTTATACCTGGATGATTATGCCGGGGCGCTGCATGCGGGGACGTGGTGGACGGCATCCTTGGTTACCAAACCCGTATCGTTGCTATATGCACCGGTGTTGATACGAAAAAGACGTCCGGGAATGCTGATGATTGGATTGGGTATAGCGATCGGGTCGGCTGCGGTTTATTTTTTGGGTCGTCCGATGGATGCAAAGTTATTTTTGAAATGGATGTCGGGGGAGGAAATGGTAACAAGCCTTGGTAATTATTGTTTTCAAGCGCTGCTTTATCGTTTCCATCGATCCGACATTGCCGTCATGTCCATTGCGTTGGGATTCATTTTCACGGCGCTGTACATGACTTTTCGAAGCGCCGAAATACATTCCACCCGGCTGATCGTCCTGTGGGTTTGCGTCTATTTTCTTTCGTATACCCATGTGTGGGAGCATCACCTGGTTTTATTTCTTCCGGTTCTCGTTTTACCGTGGCTTTATTCCGGCAAAATCAGGTATGTCGTATTATGGTTTTTAGCCGCCCTTCCCTCTTCGTTCTACCTTTTCAATAACAATTGGAATTGGACACGCGAACTACTATATTTATCGTGCGCGGCAGCCCCTGTTTTGCTTTTATTTGCCGACCAGTTGCTGTTCAATACACCGCGAGCTTTGCAAGGGGAGTAGAATGAAACGACGCCGAGTCCTGTTGTTGAATCCGCCGGGATTTCAAATTTATATCCGTGATTATTATTGTTCGAAAGTATCGAAAGCCAAGTATATTTATCATCCGGTTGATCTGTTGATGCTGTCCGGAATCGTAGCGGAACATCATGATATATATGTATTGGATGGAATCATCGATGGCTGGACGCATTATAACGCCATGCGATCGATACGATCGTTCCGCCCCGACGTGATCATTTTTTTGACCGGTGTGGCATCGTTCAAGGAGGACATGCAGTTTATTGGTGAATTGAAGCGGCTGATGCCCTTTGTTTCCGTTGCGTCGGGTGAGTTGTTTTTGGAGGGGCCGAGGGAGCGGTTGTCGGCGATGCCATTGGTGGATGCCACGGTTTTGGATTTCACCGAAATGAGCATCCTGGACTTGATCGATCGGGTTGGAGAACCAGGCGTGTTGGAAGAAGGCCCGCCGATACGGAATATCGTTTATCGATCTAGAGACAAGATAATAGGGGAGAATGATCTTGTCAGGACGGGCGTCGATTTTGAAATACCCATTCCGCGTCATGATCTGTTTCCGAATGACCGGTATCGCTATCCGTTCGTCCGGGATTTCCCGTTTGCGACGGTTTTGACGGATTTCGGCTGCCCTTTCACCTGCGAGTTTTGTGCGATCAGCCGACTCGGCTATAAGAAACGTTCTATTGATAATGTTCTGCAGGAACTTGATTTTATCAAGGCGCTGGGGTTTCGGGATATTTATTTTGATGATCAGACTTTCGGCGCCGATCGGTCTCGCATTGAAAAACTGCTGAATGCGATGATCGAGCGGCGGTATGGTTTTGGATTCATCAGTTTTACACGGGCGGATATCGTTGATTTAGACTTTTTGAAACTGTTGAAAGCAGCAGGATGTCATTCATTGGTATTTGGGATTGAAGGTTCGGGTGATCGCAATCTTGAGAGCATACAGAAGGGATTGACGATCGATGTTGTGCGCCAGGCGATATCGTGGTGCAGGAAATTGGGTATCAGAACGATAGGGACATTCATTGTCGGTTTGCCGGGCATGACGGTTGAAGAGGCGGCAAATATCGGCAGTTTTGCTGCAGATTTGAATCTTGATTTTGCCTCCTTCAATGTTCCGGCTCCACGACCGGGAACCGGGCTCAGAAAACGAGCGCTCGAGGAGGGCTGGATCCAGGAAGATCTGATGGAAATGGACCAATCAGGTAGTTATGCTGTCATGGGAAATGAATTTATGACGGCGGAACAAGTTGAATTTTATCGACAACAAGCTTCTAAAACCTTTTATTTTCGGTTTTCTTACCTTTTACGACGCTTTTTGAATATACGATCCTGGTATGAAGTAAAATCCCATTTGACCGAGGGTTTGGATTTATTGCTACCAAAAACCTTTGTCAAAAAGCATTGATCTATATGTCTGTTCTTAAATCGTAAGTTATGTTTTACACCAAGTTGGTGGTTTCCAGGATGCCGCGTATGAAACTGACGGCCTGACTCAAAGGGGCGATTTCCAGGTCTTTCGATGAGCGCAGTTTTAGTTCGACACCGCCTTTTTTCAGGCTTCGCTTCGACAGAGTCACTCGTAACGGCATTCCGTAGAGGTCGGCATCATTGAATTTGACGCCTGGAGATTCATCGCGATCGTCATATAGCACGTCCAGCCCTGCAGCCTGCAGTTCACCATAAAGCTTTTCCGCTTCCGCTTTCAATTCTTCCGCTCCGGCATCCAAAGATATCAGATATACACTATATGGCGCGACGGATGCCGGCCAGATCATGCCGTTCGCGTCATGGTGAACCTCGATGACCGAACTCATCAACCGACCGACACCGATACCATAACATCCCATGATCACTCGATTTCGATTCCCGTCATCGTCCAGGTAATCCACATTCATCGCATCGGTATATTTTGTTCCCAGTTTAAAAATATGTCCCAATTCGATGCCCCGATGGAGCGACAACACGCCGTTTTCACACCGCGGACATGGATCGCCGTTCCTGACGGTTGCTATATCGACGAATTCAAGCTTTGTATCGAGGTCTGTCAGATTGAAATTTTTGATGTGGTATCCCGCTCGGTTTGCGCCTGCTACGAAATTGTTGCCCCACTGCACGCTTCGGTCGGCAACGATTCGTACTGATGATGGCAGGTCCAGTGCCGAAGCGTATCCGGCGACGATACCGTGTTTCTCCAACAGAGCGGCGTCGGCGGGAACCGGTTCGGTTGTTTTCAGATGATTGGCCAGTTTGGTTTCGTTGACGTCGAAATCACCACGAATGATGACAAAAACAAGGTTGCCGTCCACATTGTAAAATACCGCTTTGATCGTTTTCGATTCCGGGACTCCCAAAAACTCTGCAACATCTTTTATGGTTTCTTTGCCGGGTGTGGCGACTTCCTTGATATCCAATTCTTTGGAGTCCTTGGTGTACGCCGGCGCTTTTATCGTGGCGTTTTCAAGGTTCGCTGCATACGAGCACTTATCGCAGATGGCGATGGTGTCCTCGCCTGCATCGACCAGACACATGAACTCATGGGAACCGGAGCCGCCCATCATGCCGGTGTCGGCTTCGACAGCGACCGGCTCCAGACCGCAGCGTTGAAAAATCCGCATGTAGGCATTGTAAACACGGGGATAATACCGATCCAAATCTTCTTGATCGGCATGAAACGAATAGGCGTCCTTCATGTGGAATTCTCTGACTCGAAGAAGGCCGCCGCGCGATCGGGGCTCATCGCGTATCTTGGTCTGAATCTGATAGGCCATGAACGGTAATTGACGATGGCTTTTAATTTCCCGCCGCGCAAGATCCGTCACCACTTCTTCGTGAGTCATGGCCAGCACCATCGGGCGTTTGGCTCGATCGGTAAAACGAACCAATTCACTGCCGACACTGCTGTATCGGCCGGTTTCAATCCAAAGCTCAGCCGGGTTCAACAACGGCATCAGGATTTCCTGCCCCCCTATCCGATCCATCTCCTCCCGAATAATCGTCATGATTTTATGCAAAGACCGGACGGCAAGAGGTAAATATGTATAGATGCCTGTGCCCAGTGGACGAATCATACCGGCTTTCAATAAAAACTTGTGACTGACGGACTGCGTGTCGGCCGGGTCTTCACGATAGGTTGTACAAAACAATTCTGTTAATCTCATGATAATTATGCTTCTCCTGACATGGGCTTGTCCTAACCTCAACAACCAGAGACTGAATCCTAATTCGACCAGACAGACAAAGCAAGAGATTTCCTTTCATATTCAACATGTTTGATTCCGGCATCGAAACCAATTACGATTTTATTCGTGCTGAACAGCGCTTTGAGACGGTAATCGGCGGCCTGATTCGATCTTTGGTGGACGACAACTATGAACACGGTTGAACTACATACAATCCCGTTGAAACAGGATGCGAATAAAGTTGCACAGCTTCGGCAGACGCTTTCAGATAAAGAAATAGAACGTGCGAACAGGTTTCTGTTTGTCGAACACCAAAGACGTTTCATTATCGCTCACGGCATGATGAGACAAATCTTGTCGGAATATATCGGAGGTTCACCTGAAAGTGTCCGATTGGGAACAAACTCCAATGGCAAACCCTTTTTGATGCAAGCGAATCATCGAGATACCTGGTCGTTCAGTTTGTCCTATTCAGCGGATCTGGCTGTTCTAGCGATTTGTCGAGGCGCTGAAATTGGTGTCGATATCGAATGGCGTCGGCTAGATCGATCCTTTCTGGCGATGGCGCGCAGGTACTTTTTTCCAGGTGAAACACATCACTTGTCCGAGCTGCAGGGAGACAGACTTGTCGAGGAGTTTTATCGTATTTGGACTCTGAAAGAGTCGTGGCTCAAGGCATCGGGCATCGGGTTGGCAGGTCTGAAGATCATTGAAATAGTACCGGATCGAGACCACTGTTTCGATGTGAGGATCCATCACAAGAACTTGCTGAACACCATCGTCATACCGACAGATACTTTTCAATGGCGATTTTTCGACACGCTCCCCGGATATACGGGATGCTATACGCGATTGAACTCTTCCCAAACGGTTTCGACGATATGAAGCAACCGCCCGGTTCGTAACGCTCGAATTATACCTTTCCAGTATCGGGCCGGATGACGAATCATGTGGATAAGCACTTCTAACAGAAAGATGGGGTGCTGAAAGTATTCACGGATATTGCTCCAGAAAAAGGCGTTGTCGAATTTTTTCCGGATGCGTTTGATCGTCTCGATATCCATCGCCAGAACAACCGCAGGATTTTCAGTTTGTCGAATAATCCAGTCGGAAGAAAAATCGGGGACAGCGGGCAGCCACCCTTTTTCCAGGCTTTCGTCAAATAGAGCGGAGCCGGGAAGTGGGGTGACAAAAGTGATAACCACGTGATCCGGCTTGATTTCTTTTGCCAACTTAAACGATAGTTCAGCGTCCTGTTCGGTTTCGCCGGGGGTGCCGATCATGAAATTCGCCAGCGTCCGCAGGCCGATTTTTTTACAAATGGCAAACGCACGTCGCACATCATCCGGATGCGACCCTTTACGAAGGCGCCTGAGAGTTTTTTCGGAGCCGGATTCGACACCGAATTCCACTTGCCGGCAACCGGCATCTTTCATCAACCGAAAAAGACGCTCGTCGGCGCGCCTGACATGTGCCTGGCAGGCCCAGGGCAGGCCGAGAGGTTTGAGTCTTTCACATAAATTTTCGAGCCATTCAGGCGATTCCAGCAAAGTGTCATCCAAAAACCAAAGTCCGTCGATATTATAGTTGTCGATCAAAAATGTTATTTCTTCGATCACATTGTCAACGGATCGGCGGCGGATGGATCTTCCGAACAAGGTGTGGCTTGAGCAGAAAATACATCCGAATGGACAGCCGCGGGACGTGATGATGCTGGTCGCTCGACGCAGATATTTGCCGCGGATATTTCCGGGCGGACGCAGGTAGCGTTTAAAATCCAAAGTCTCCCGATCCGGAAACGGTATCTGATCTAAATTATCGATAAGCGGTCTCGGCTCACCTTGAATAAATTGGTTATCCCGCATTGTTGCGGTTCCAGGCAGACCCGCCGGGTCGTTGCCGGCTGCCAGCATGTTTACCAACTCGACAAACGTGATCTCCCCTTCACCGATGACGACATAGTCTATTCCCAGGGAGCGCAGCGTCCATTCCGGCAATGCCGTCGGATGGATGCCGCCGGCAACGGTGATGCAATCGGGTAGAGATTTTTTAATGATGGAAAGGATGTCCCGCGTTCGAGATATCTGAGTTGTCAGAATACTTAAGCCGACAATATCGGGATTGAACGATATCAAAGGCTGCAGGAAGCCATTGTCATCCGGGTTCGGGTCCAGGATTTGTATGGAGTGGCCGGCACGTTTCGCGCACGCCGACAGTATCATCAAACCCAAAGGAGGATCGGGGGTGTTACCGGTTCTAGGACGGATCAAGGAGATTTTCATGGCTTATGTTCAAATTCAACCCTGAAGACGGATTGTAAAAAACTCGCATCGCGTTATCAAGAGATGGTTCATTATGATCAACCAGTGAGACTTTGAGTGAAATATCGTTATATATCAATCGGATCGCAGCTTCGACGCTTCGTGTCCAGACCGGCGTCGCATCCGGAAGATACCGTGTGGAATTCAAATCCCATACAATCGACTCGATAGGGGATTTATCAGCTTCTATATGAAAGATGAGCGGGTTGAAGTAATGGCCTTTCAATTCGTTTTTTTTCACGTCAGGCGGCAGAACGAAATCGATTCTGGAGCCGGAAGGAATCGAAGGGATTTTTTCCTTTAAAAGTGTCGCCAGTCTGATTGGCAAATCGGCGTTGCGTTTTTGATGGTACATTTCGGCATAACTGATAATCGATAGATAGACGGCTATAAGGAGAATCAGAACGGGAAGAGGTTTTGAGATAGGGGTATGAGAGCATCCGTCGTTGACGATGCCGGCGAACACGGTCATCAGAGCGGCGACGGATGTGTACAGATACCATTTATTGCAGAGATTGTTCGTAGGCATGAAAAACAGCAGCAGCCACAGAGTGCCGAACAGTGCGGTTCGGGAGCGGGTCCATAGAAGAGTTGAAATGGTGATGAAAAGGAACGATAAAGTAATCAGTGTTTTGCCATGAGGAAACGTCAGCAGCCAGGCGATGTTTTGGTTAAAAACGTCCGGTAAACGGGTTATGCGGCTGTGATCCAGAGATTTATAGCCGCCCATCCCGGAAAAGACCGCTGTCCGGTGTACAAGATAAAGAAGAGTCAGCACCAGCGACGGCACTAAACGGCGGATTCGTTTTTTTAAGCTTGTCCGAAAGGGGGCGCCGGTATTCAGGAATAGGCAATCATAGGCGATCAGCCAAGCCGGAATGCTGATCGCGCTTTCCTTGCTGTAAAGAGCGATAAAAAGGCCGGAAAGCACGGCGAACCGGCGTGAAGGGTAGGCAAGAAGGGCTATCAACCCGCCCAGTAAAACGAAGACTTCCGCTCGGTCGCCCAGAATCCACAAAGGCACTGTGGTCAAGGGGTGGACGGCGAACAATAGAGCGAAAAGGGCGGCAACAGGGGATGGGACATGGAGTTTTCGAAGGAAACACATAAAAAGGTAACAGCAGGCCAGATGAGCGGCAAAGTTTATAAAATGATAGCCCGGCGCCCAGTCGGCGAACAGGATCGATTCAAGCTGAAACGTCCAGGTCATCAAAGGTCGCAAGGTTTGGCTGGCAACGATGATACCGTAATCCGACAAATCCACCCAACCGCTCCACCACGGCGAAAGCCATCGATACTGACCGGGGCGAGGCTGAACGAAAAATCGCACGGTCTCCCAGTCAAACCAGATCAAAAAGGATCGACTCATCACGATCGTCACCCAGACAAATATCCCTGTGAGCGACAAGTAATAAGGGTATGACGAGGTGACGCTTCGTTTCATAGAAACAGCATTTTAGAGGGGAAAGAGATTCCGGGCAACAGTAAGATTTTGGGCCGGCGACAGAATGATGGTTATAAAATTGGTTCAAAAATTAATAAAATGAATTTTTATATTGACAAAATGAATTTTTAGCCTTATATATAGCTTTGTTGGTTATTTTTAACCTAATTTTTTTAAGGAGGTATCGAAATGGAGCAAAAGGTAAGAGTATTGAAAATGGTGGAAGAGGGTAAGATTTCGGCTGATGAGGGGATCAAGTTGCTGGAGGCGCTTGAAGACTCAGGTGAGCGGGATCAGATTGTCGTTCGGGACAAGCAGCCTCGAAAACTGATGCGGTTTTTGAAGATTCGGGTTTTTGAGGGTGATTTGACCAAGCCGAAGGTTCGGGTGGCGGTACCGATCGCGTTGTTGAAGTTGGCGATGAAGTTTATTCCGGAGGATGCGTTGGCGGAGATAAACGGGCGCAATATCGATTTGGATGAGATTATCCGGGCGGTCGATGAAAACACCGAGGGGAAGCTGTTGGAGGTCAACGACGAAGAGGAGAAGACTCGGGTTGAAATATACGTTGAGTGAGTTGGAATTTTTGCGGTTCCTAGTATCTTAGGACGGCTCCGCCGAATGTCAGGCCGCCGCCGAACGCGACCAGCAGCATCAGGGTTCCGGGTTTGATGCGTCCGATTTCCCTTGCTTCGTTGATGGCGATCGGAATTGAAGCGGCTGAGGTGTTTCCGACATGGGGCAGGTTGATGAAGAATTTTTCATCGTAGTTAATCCCGAGGCGTTTGGCGACGGATTGCAGGATACGGGTATTGGCCTGATGGGGAATGACGAGATCGAGATCGTCGGCTTTTATCTTGGCGTTTTCAAGTGCTTTGACTGAGCTTTCCGCCAGTCTGGTCACGGCATGTTTGTAGGTTTCGTTTCCTTTCATATGGACGTATTGAAGGTGTTCCGCGAGTCTTTCGGGGGTGGGTGGAAGTTCGGTTCCGCCGCAGGGGATCGTGATCAGGTCGCGGAGACTTCCGTCGCTGCCCATGGTGTGACCCAGCAGACCTCGGGAGTCGTAGGACGGGCCGAGGACTACCGCGCCGGAACCATCGCCGAACAGGACGCATGTGGTTCTGTCGGTCATATCGATGACGCGGGACAGAAGTTCGGTGCCGATCAGCAGGACATGCTTGCATTGTTCGGCCACGATCATCGCGTTGGCGCAAATCAGACCGTAGATAAAACCGGAACAGGCGGCATTGATATCGAAACATGCAGCGTTGACGGCGCCGATTTTATCCTGAACGACCACAGATGTAGCGGGTATCGGTCGGTCTGGAGTGCAGGTCGCCAGGATGATCAAGTCGATGTCTTCCGGTGTCAGACCGGCATCTTCGATTGCTTTGCGGCCGGCAATGGCGGACATGTCCGAATTGAGTTGATCGGGAGCGGCGAAATGCCGCTGAATAATCCCGGACCGCTCACGAATCCAGGAGTCAGACGTGTCCACAATTTTTTCAAAGTAATGATTGTCGACGACGTTTTCCGGAAGATAACCCCCAATGCCGAGAATTCTGGACGCTCTCGGTCGCTTTTCTGATTGGTTCATATCATACCCCTTATAAAACCAAAGCCCGGACGAATAGCGCCCAGGCTTGAATTGTCGTTCCGGGAAACCCGCCTTTCGACGACCCTCGCCGAAAACCCCACGAAGCCGCGCGGGAAAATAAATGCGGGGAGCCGGCTCACCGGAAGTTATCCTTCATTAGTCCAAGAACTGTGCCAACCTTGGGCCATAACCGATAATATTCGTTAATCATCATAAATTCAATAGATTAGAGCATTTTTTAAAAATTCAATGTTTATACAGTTTTATGATGGTTTGGTAAAATCACTTCGCAGTCCTGTATACAAAACTTCGCAGTTGAACTCCCGATCGAGTGACGCTGCGACGTTACGAATCTGCCGCTCTGCAACGCCGCTATCGACATCAGAAAAATATTCATAACCCTCCAAAAATACAATGAAATCAACATGATAACTGAACAGCTCCGGCTTGGCACAGCCCTTGCTCAAATAATGAGTCGAGAAACGGGGAAACCCGAAAAGACGATAAACCCGATTTTGCAGGAGGTGTAAGATGTTTTATCGAGGAAATATATTCAGAGAAATGGACGATCTGAGGCGGTCGCTGGATCAGGCATTCCAGTTGTCACACTCACCGGTTTCAAGGTTTGCGTTTCTGCCCGGCTTGGCGGCAAGACATTACCCGCTGATCAACGTCTTCGACGATCAGGACAAGGTGTATATCGAGTGTTTGGCGCCGGGTCTGAACCCCGAGGAAATAGAGGTCACCGTTGAAAAAAACGTGTTGACGATTCGGGGTGAGAAGAACAGTAAACCGCATGAAATACCGGCGGAAGCCTACCATCGATCGGAAAGAGCGGCTGGAAAATTCGTGCGCACATTTGAAATCGGCTGTGATGTGGACCCTGAGAAAATCACGGCTGAGTATAACCACGGACTGCTCCAGGTTACGCTTGGCAAATCAGAAAAATCAAAACCGCGACGAATCAAGATCGTTGCAGGGAACTAACCTGTTTGGAAGGAAAGGAGTCGAACAATGACTGAAAAAACAGTTCCAGTAAAAAAAGAAAGTGGCGATCTTCAGATAACCCGTGAAGAAACCCGGTATCTGAAACCGGCCGTGGATATTTACGAAACCGAGGCAGCTCTTGTGGTCGTTTGCGATGTCCCTGGAGTCGATAAAAGCGGGATTACAGTAGGTGTCGATAACAACGTACTGACAATCGAGGGCAAAACACTCGACCGCGAGGAGGATATCAGCAAAGAAGTGCACCGTGAATATCGCCTGGCGAATTATCATCGGCAGTTCGAATTGAGCGAAGTCATCGATCAGGACAAAATTTCAGCGGAATTGAAGCACGGTGTCCTGACGATTACACTACCGAAAGCCGAAAAAGCGAAACCGAAAAAAATCGACATCAAAGTCAAAGGATAATGAAGCGTAAAACCTCATGACCGGCTGCCGTCGCGGCGGCCGGTCAACCTTGAGGTTGAGAACGTGGGCAGGAATTGGATATTATCTACACTTTGAACCGATGAACGAGACGGAGAAAAATCATGGCTGAAGAAAAAAATAAAATGAAGAAATCCAAGGTGGAAACCTTTGCGTTTCAGGCTGAGGTCGCAAAGGTTTTGGATATCGTTATCCACTCTCTTTATACCGATAGAGAAATTTTTATCCGAGAACTGGTCTCCAATGCCGCCGATGCGCTGGAAAAAAGACGGCATTTCGAATTGATCAACAAGCGGGACCCGGAAAAATCGAATGAACTAGGCATTACAATCACTGTTGACAACAAGAAAAAAACGATGACGATCAGCGATACGGGCATCGGTATGAATCGTGATGAATTGATTGAAAACCTCGGAAAAGTCGCTCATTCAGGCGCCGTGGAATATCTGAAAAAGCTGGGTGAAAACGATAAAAAAGATATCAATCTGATCGGTCAGTTTGGTGTCGGTTTTTATTCGGCGTTCATGGTGGCGGACAAGGTCGAAGTCGAAAGCTGTTCCGTCGAAAATCCCGGCAGCGGCTATCGATGGACCAGTTCCGGCAGCTCCGAATATACGATTGAACCGATAAAAAAAGCTGATCCGGGCACCTCGGTGACGCTGTTTTTGAAAAAGGATGCGGAAGAATTCGCCGAGGAATGGCGTGTCAAGGAAATCGTCGAAAGATACTCGAATTTCCTGTCTTTTCCGATCAATATCAACGAACAGCGGATCAACGTGATTCAAGCGCTTTGGACTCGAAACCCCCAGGATGTCAAAGATCAGGAATATCAAGAATTATTCAAATTCTTGAATTACTCGAATGAGGATCCTCTGGCCTGGATTCATTTCACGACGGATGCTCCGATCAACCTGAAAGCATTGCTTTTTATAGCACCGGAAAATCCTGAAAAATTGGGTTTCGGACGGCTGGAGACCAACGTCAATCTATACAGCCGACGCGTCTTGATTCAAAGACAGGCCAAAGATCTATTACCGCTGTGGCTGCGGTTTTTGTCCGGCGTCGTCGACAGCGAAGATATACCATTGAATATTTCACGCGAAACCATGCAAGACAGCGCTTTGATACGGAAAATCAGCCGGATGCTGACCAAAAGAGTGCTCAAGTATTTGAAAGAAACAGCGGAGAAAAACCCTGATTTATATAAACGGTTCTGGGAAAATTTCGGATCTTTCATAAAGGAAGGCGTCGTCACCGAATTTTCCGACCGCGACGCGCTCTCCGAATTGCTCCGATTTGAATCGTCTTTGACCGAACCCGGTCAATTGACGTCGTTGTCTGAATATGTCGAAAGAATGCCGGAATCCCAAAAAGAAATATACTATTTAGCTGGAGCCAATCGAACAGGAATTGAAAGCAGTCCCTATATCGAAGTGTTTCGAAAACGCGGCATAGAAGTGATTTACAATTTCGATCCGGTCGATGATTTTGTCATGCATCATCTGGTCGAATACAAAGGCAAGAAAACCGTGTCGGCGGACTCCGAAAAACTCGAATTGCCCAAGCAGGATTTTGCTGAGCAGCCCAAGCAGGAAGACGCTGCGGCAGCTCTGTCTTCCGAGGATATCCGATCGATCGGCGATTGGATCAGAAGCAAGCTTCAAGACAAAGTCGCAGATGTCAAACCTTCAGACAGGCTGGTTGACAGCCCGTTGATACTGGTCAACCCTGACGGCGCCATGACAGGCGCTATGCAGCGGCTGATGGAAGCAGCCGGCCGGGATGTCTCTTATGCCGTCAAACGAAACCTGCAATTCAACCCCGACCATAAAATCATTCGTAAACTCATCGAACTGCGAAAAGAAGACGATGCCGCGGCGACGCTGGTGCTCGAACAACTATACGACCATGCGGCTCTGGATGCCGGTATGGCGGTTGAAACACGGGCTATGGTCGATCGCATGACGCGGATCATTTCATCGATGCTGGACATCTGATCGGCTATAACCGTTCAATATAAGAAAAACCCGGCGTTTTGAACGAACCGGTGAAAAATAAATCGATATTTTGTAACCTTTTATCCAAAAATGTTTCAAACAGGCGAGAGAAACGCCGAGAGGCATATCTCAGGTTTTTTAAATAGTCGGCTCTATCAAGTGAAGGATGGAAAGGAGCAAACAATTATGAAAAAAATAACCATGCATGGGAACCCCGTTACCGTTATTGGAAGACTACCGGATATCGGCCATAAAGCCCCGGATTTTACTGTTGTCGACAATTCATTGGCTCCGAAGACATTGAAGGATTTTAGGGGCAAAACCCTGATTATTTCTGCTGTTCCATCGCTGGACACGCCGGTCTGCGATATGGAAACCCGCAAATTTAACGAACTTGCAGCCGGATTAAGTGGTGATGTTCAGATTTTGACGATCAGTATGGATCTGCCGTTTGCGCAGGCTCGATGGTGCGGCAA
Source organism: bacterium (assembly GCA_049652745.1). Taxonomy (GTDB): domain Bacteria; phylum CSSED10-310; class CSSED10-310; order CSSED10-310; family CSSED10-310; genus JBASEY01. The sequence goes on from JBASEY010000026.1 coordinate 16,922, forward strand.
TGCCGGCATCGATCGGGTGATCACTCTGTCCGATCATGCATCCGCATCTTTCGGTGAAGCATACGGCGTATTGATCAAAGGCCTTCGCCTTTTGGCACGCGCCGTTTTCATCGTCGATGACAAAGGTATACTCCGCTACGTCCAGGTCGTGCCGGAAATCACTCATGAACCCAATTACGACGATGTCTTGGAAAGCGTCAAAAAACTGTAATCTGTTTTAACTGACGCATCAGTTTCCTAATCAACATATCGTAATCGTTAGACGACCCTTGAACGCAAAGCATACGTCGTGCTAAAGCTTCAAGGGTTTTCCTTTGTACCCTCATCAGGGGGCCGGCAGATGTCATTTTTCAATCTCGAAGCGATCGACAATTTGATGAAATGGTTCGATGTTCACAGGCGCACCATGCCCTGGCGCGGTGATGCCGACCCCTATAAAATCTGGGTCAGCGAAATCATGCTGCAACAGACACAGGTGACTACCGTCATCCCGTACTATCAGCGCTGGATGACCCGTTTTCCGACACTGCAATCCTTGGCTGAATCCGATCTGGATACCGTTTTGAAATACTGGGAAGGCCTGGGGTACTACGCCCGTGCCCGCAATCTGCTGCATGGAGCGCGTTATGTGCTGACCGCTTTTAACGGCGTGTTTCCCCGAACCTTGAAAGAGATGCTGAGCATCCCCGGGATCGGCGACTATACGGCTGGAGCCATTCTGAGCATCGCTTATAATTTGCCCGAGCCCGCCGTCGACGGCAACGCGATCCGCGTCGTCAGCCGCTTGCTGACCCTGAAAGAGCCGTCTGTGACCCGGTATAAAAACACGATCATCTCGATTCTTCGCAACAGTTTTCATCATTTCGAGCCGCGTTGGGTCAACCAGGCCTGGATGGAATTCGGCGCGCTGCAATGTGTGCGAAACCCCGTGTGCGGTCCATGCCCATTCCTATCGATCTGCAAAGCGTATCAGCAGGGAGAAGTTACGGAATACCCTATGAAAAAAGCTGCCGAATCGGCTCCTGTCCGGCATGGACATATCTTTCTGATCGATCGGTCGGAAAGAGTGCTGTTGGTGAAAAGGCCAGAGAAAGGTTTGCTTGGCGGATTATGGGAATTGCCGAATTTTTTAATTGATGATCCACATGCCGACACATTTTTTCTGGAGCATCCAATTGAACCGAAAGCCAACTCTTTCGGGCGGGTGACACATGCCTACTCGCATTTCAAAGTTGTTTATTTGATTCAAAAAGCGTCGTTGACGTCTGAGTGGTCGTCACCGTATTGGATCGATGCGTGCTGGGTGCCGATAACCGAGCTATCCGATTATCCAAAGCCCAAAGTGCATATCAACGCGTTGAAAATTATTGGATTCTGAATCTCGCTGATTCGTTGACCTTTAATTGGTTGTCGGTTTCAAGTAACATATTCGGAGTGTTTGCGGTTTCTGATCGAGTCGAATATGAGATCGGTTACAGCTTTTTGAGGTTTTTGTATGGCGAAGCAGCACATCGTGTTCATTGGTTTGAGTGGTTATGATTACCCCCATACGCGGGTCAGATGTTATAATTTTGCCGAACAATTAGGTCGGTATCCAGGCTTTACTACCAAGGTTGTCTCTTTTCGTGACCACTTGAGCTCTTTGAGTGAAGAACAGATTTATGGCGCCAGAGATCGAGATAAGCTGTTGATGACGGTCCGAGCGCTACCGCGCATTTTCCCCAGATTTAACACTTGGTTTTATCTGCAAAAACCTCACTACAATGCGGCGCTGCCGTTTCTGTTGGCCAGGCTTGGCTTCAACAAGTTCATTTTCGATTATGATGATTACGACGTCGATCTCACAGTGACCTTCAACCGTATGTGGCTGCGTAAGTTTTTTTACGGTAGCGACGACCATGCGGAGATTACTCGACGCATTGCAACGCAGGCGATAGGTTGTGTCGCGGCAAGTCGGAGTTTATATGATTATATTATCCAGTACAATCCGAGAGTTGAATATATATCCACCGGTGTCAGGCCGGAGTTGTTCCAATGTGTCGATCGATCGGATCGATCTGGACCTGTAAAATTTTTATGGACGGGAATTATCTGGGGCGAGGAAATTTACCAAGGCGTTATCAGGGCCTTCGAAGGATTGAGGGCAGTCGTACAAAATGGGTTGAATGCCAGATTGCAATTGGTCGGCGGCGGTCAGATGTGGAATCGAACACTTCAGTCTATGCAAACGGATTATGCCGATTTGGTCGATAAAATCGATGTGTTCGGTTGGGTTTCACCTGATCGGATGCCGGAGATCCTGGCCGACGCCGATGTCGGACTGTTACCGTTTGCAATCGATAATCAGTGGGTGCGGTCAAAAAGCCCGACAAAACTATTCGAATACATGGCGTCAGGGCTGCCGGTCGTTGCAGATGCATTGGGTGAAGTGACACATGTCATTCAAGACGGTCAAAGTGGGATATTGACATCGTCTCAGCAGGCATTCAACGAGGCGATGATATGTTTAGCTTCAAATATTGACACCCGGATTTCTCTGGGTCTTGCTGCACGAAAACGAGTTGAAACGCACTATTCGATTCCTGTGCTGGTCGATCGTCTGGCAAGATTTTTGGACATGTTGACCAGGCTGAAAAAATGAAAAAACTCGCAATACTCGATCTGATGTTTCGGTGGCCTCCGGATGGCGGTGCGCGTGTCGATATCAAAGAGGTCGCCTCCCGTTTAGCCGACCACTATCATGTCACTCTATTTGCTCCGAAAGTGAAATGTATCATCGAGCGTGGCGAGATCATCGGGGATTTTCCTTTTGAAATCGTCACTGTCCCGTTTGAGCCGGCGGATTTTACCGGGCCGAATGTTGCTGACCGGTTTCAGAAGGCGCTGCATACGTTTCGCCCAGATTTGATCTTTTTAGCGGACGGTTTTCATTTAAAACCCTGGGCGGCAATGGCCTGCCGCGGCATTCCCTATTTAGTGCGCTTTTATGCCTACGAAAATGCTTGTTTGCGATACAACGGCACTTTCATGCGAGGTGATCAATCTTGTTATAAAACCGGCCTGCAACACAGATGGCTGGATAAAGTGTATTGTACGTCATGCGGCATAAAAGCTTTTCTGAACGATTTGAAATCCGGCGTCGACGATTTTCCTGACGAATTCATTCATGCGCGGGCGTATTCACCGTTTCACTGGCTCCGAACACGTCGCATGTTGGATGGCGCCGGCGCCATCGTAGTTTACAACAAGCTGTTTAAAAGTATTTTGAATAGATGTGGATGGTCGGCGGAAGTGATACCGGGCGGAATTTCGACGGACAAATTTCCGTTTACGCCGTTTACAGGCTTTCATAATCCTGTCCGCTTGGGATTGATCGGTCGGATCGATGACGGTTACAAAGGCGCTTTGGCGGCGGTCAGGGCGATCGGTCGGCTGCACAGAGACGGCATCGACGCCGAGCTGCATATTACCGGGGTGCCGAACGAAAGGCTTCCTGTTTTGCCGGGTGTCGTTTTTCGGGGTTGGATCGATCCGAACGAGATTCAGGCGTTTTATCAGAATATCGACATCTGTCTTGTTCCATCGCTTTGGCAGGAGCCGTTCGGTATCGTGACACTCGAGGCCATGTGTTCCGGAAAACCGGTTATCGTTTCAAATGTCGGCGGGTTACAGGAGATCGTCATGCCGGGCGAAACAGGTTTGCTTACGGCTCCAGGTTCTTCGATAGAAATTGCGTATGCGGTCAAACAGTTGCTTCAAAATCCCGAACGAACAAAACAGATGGTGGATCATGCCAATCATCATGTCAGACATCACTACGACTGGGATACGGTATTGGAAACACACTATCTTCCGCTGTTGGAACGTCTCGCTCGCTGAACTTGCTGCCCTCGATGCTCTTATTGCAGCGAGTTTGGATTGTTCATTACAAATATGATAGTTTTGATTCTGTCTTCAGGTGTTTGAAAAAGGTTGATCATGAAAGAATCACAATCATTTATAACAGACATCAAAGCCATTTTCACCAATTGGGACCTGATCGTCAATCTCGCTATCAAAGATTTCAAGGTCAGATATCGAAACGCTTCGCTTGGATTTCTGTGGATGTTGCTGAATCCAATTTTGCAAATGCTTGTCCTGTCATTGGTATTTTCTTTCATCGTCAGAATACCTGTCGATGTTCCGTTCCCGATCTTTTTGCTGTGTGGCTTGTTGCCATGGAATTTTATGGCAATGACGCTGGGAGTCGGTGTGGCATCACTGGTAAACGAACGAAATCTGGTGAAAAAAGTTTATTTCCCCAGGGAAATCATACCAATCTCAATTGCAGCCGGCCATTTCATCAATTTTTTGATCGCTTTGGTTCTGTTTGTTCCTTTTCCGTTGTTTCTTTTAAAAACGTGGTCCTGGAATCTGTTATTACTGCCGTTTCCAATCATACTTTTATTGATTTTCACCGTAGCGGTGACTTCCCTGGCCACAATAGGCGATTCCTTTTTTCGCGATACACGTTTTATTGTCGAAGCGCTGGTGATGATCTGGTTTTATGCCACACCGATTTTTTACCCGATCGATTTTCTTTTCTCGATGGAGCACACTATTCCGTCATGGGCTATGCCGTTTATTCATCTGATACGCTTCAATCCGATGGCGGTCATCATCGACATGTTCCGGAGCTTGCTTTTGTACGGCCGAGCGCCGGCGCTGTTTGACAGCGTCTATATCACAGTCGTAACTCTTGTTGTAGCTGCAGTCTCGTTTCTTCTGTATAGAAAACACGGCCCGGTTATCGCCGATCACATGTAACGAGTTGGAATGGATACGGTAATACGCATACAAAACCTGACGAAAACCTATCAAGTGCATCAAAGCAGGCGTCTTCTGGCGGCTCAACCATTGTTATTGCTGACACGAAACATCAAAGGCCGCTTGTTGCATGCGCTTCAGGATGTGTCGTTTGAGGTTAAAAGAGGCGAAATATTCGGTATTATCGGCCATAACGGATCAGGGAAATCGACGCTTTTAAAAATCATGTCAGGCATTACACGTGCGGACGGCGGCTCCGTTTCAATCCAGGGTCGAGTGACCAGTCTGCTGGAACTGGGCGTGGGCTTCGAACCCGAACTCACCGGTCGTGAAAACCTTTATCTATACGGCTCATTGGTTGGTATGGGCAGGCACGAGGTCAGAGAAAAGGAGGAATCCATCATTCGATTTTCCGGGATTCGGGAGTTCATCGATGTCCCGGTAAAAAGTTATTCTTCAGGGATGTTGATCCGGCTGGCGTTCGCTGCCGCTATCCATACCGACCCGGATATTCTGCTTTTGGATGAGGTGCTGGGAGTCGGAGATGAAGAATTTCGGCATCGGAGCTTTCAAGCCATCCAGAAAGCTGTTGAAAGAGGCGCTACAGTCGTGCTGGTCTCACATGGGCTGTCTTTGATCGGCAACTTTTGCAGTCGGGTGATGTGTTTGAATCAGGGCCGTGTTGTCGGGATCGGTGCCGCCGAACAGGTCATCCAAATCTACATGGACAAAATCAGCGCTCAAGAAAAAATTTGCGAAATATCATCCGGTAATTTGACGATCCGGTTTTTACCGACTGGGTTTCATATCGAGCACGCCGGGATCGTGTACACGGTATCACGTGGCCTGAGTGTCAACCTGCTGAAATGGGAGGCGGAATTTTCATCCTCTGAAGCCGGTTGGACGATTGTTGATTTAAATGAGCATGAAGTGGTGCTGCAATTAAAATGGGGACACTGGAACCTGGGACAGGTCTGGCACATAAAAATCGTTGACGACAGAACCATCGATTGGACTATACACAATGACGTCAATCTCCACCAAGACGTTGACAGCCTCGAAGTGGAAGCGATGGTATCCAGCGTATATCAAACCTATATTTTACCGGAAGAAATCCGAAACTTTCCTCAAACCGACAACCGTGGCTTCAACATGGAATATCTATTGGCTCAGCAGCAGCCAAGACGGTTCCTCGGAGTAGCTTCGCCGAGGGATGAACGGTATGCTTTGGTCTTGGATTTTTCAAAGAATCCCCTGACAGGATCGTCAATGATCATCACTGGCGGAAACCTGATGCCGGGTCATATTATACATCGATCGTTCGCTGCTGAAATCGATCCTGAACCTGTTCATGTTCGGATTCATCTTTTCGACATGAAGGAGCTGGATCAGTTTTATCGACAAAATAAAGTAAATCTGGCCATCACCGATGAACGTATCGAATTGAAATGGGTGGATGGTTTTTTAATGCTTTTTATCGATCGGCGCTTGAGGACGAAAGCGCCCGGATTTCATGTGACCTGGCCCAACCGGGCACAGGGGGTCGAACTGGAGTGGGAAGTGATCGAAGCCGACGCCGAATTGATTCTTCGGGCGGTCGATCGCCAAGCTCCCATCGTATCGGTATGGACTATCCGTGCGGATACCGGGAAAATCTTCTGGTCGGTGGAAGTGGAAGTACTGGAAGCGATGGACATATCGGGTTTTTGTGTTCGGTTACCGCTGCTGTCGGCGCCGGAAGATCATTTCAAATATCAACCCGGTTTGTATTGGGATGACTCCGTTGGGGCGCTGCAGGCGCTTGTGGATTCTACATCGATCAAAGATATCAAGCGCTTTGCCGGTAAACTCGAGCTTGCATCCGGTTGTTTTGGTTTTGAGGAGCCGGCAGATGAGTGATCCGATCATCACGATACGCAATTTATGTAAAAAATATCGAAAATCAAAAGCGGCGAACGAGTGGCTGTGGGCTCTTCGAGACGTCTCTTTGGATATTTTCAAAGGGGATGTTTGGGGGATTATCGGTCGAAACGGCGCCGGGAAAAGCACCTTGTTGAAATTGTTGTCGAAAGTGACGCGGCCGTCGGAAGGATCGTTTGAAATCCGAGGGCGCGTTCATTCGATTTTGGAGCTCGGGATGGGGTTTCACTCCGAGTTGACCGGCATCGACAACCTGTATGTCGCCGGCGCTTTGCAGGGGCTGAGCAGGCGGGATATACGCGCCCGCCTGAGTGATATCGTCGATTTTTCGGGGTTGGGTGAAGCGGTTTTTCAACCTCTCCGCACCTATTCTTCCGGTATGCGGGTGCGTCTGGCTTTTGCCCTGGCAGCTCATACGTCCCCGGATATATTGATTTTAGATGAGATATTGGCTGTCGGGGACGAAGTTTTCCAGCGCAAATGTTTTGAAGTGATTCGCACATTTTTACGCAAAGGGGTTACCGTTTTATTTGTGTCTCATGATATGAAACTCGTCTCACTGATTTGCACGAAATGCATCTTGTTGCACAACGGCCGGATCATCGATCAGGGTACACCGGATGAAGTGATCGAGTCGTATTCTCGTATCATGGGTCCCAGCATTTCAAAAGGAGCTGTCACGGTGACTCATGCCGGCATGTACATGCAGCTTTTTCACCAAAATTTTCGTATAACGAAACGCTTTGGGTTATATACATCGGTCCGAGCGAACCGAGTCTGGTATGACCCGGCGTATATTTTATGGGATGAAGAGACGATATCGGAAGACAGCATCGTATTGAAAGGTCATTATATAACGGTTCCGCTGGCCATGACTTGGATTTTCAGTTTTTCCGATACCGACAGTCTGGAATGGAAAGTGTATTTTCACAATACCGGCAATCTCGGTATCGAGCGGTTTCAAGTCAACATCATGTTGAACAGCCACTTTACGCATTGGGTAGCCGATGGTGAGCGACACTCTTTTCCTGAACGCTTTGGATGGCGAACAGGCGAAGACTGGGCGCGGCATTGGATCGGGCCGCCGAATGCGGTGGTGTCGGCATATGCGATGCATAATCGGTTTGAAGGAGAGGTTGAATTTACCTCCAAAAATCAATCCGGAGTCATGGCTGTGGTCAGTTCCAGCCCTGAATACAAGGCTCATCTTCTTCAATATTTAAAGACTTGGCAGCGAGGTGAGGTGATACCGTCGGGTGATCATCTGTTTTTCGAGGGGAGCTTTGCGATTCATGAGCAGTCTGGGTAAAACGCAGTATGGAGTTGGAAATGCAGGCATCATCCGTTAAGTCGTCACCATCGTCGGACAAAGTGGAAGCGTTTTTTCAACGGTATAAAAATTGGACACTTATTATCTTGATGCTGACAGCTCTGTTGATACGAATATATCGGCTGGGGAAATACTCGCTTTGGGGCGATGAAGCGGATACGATTTGGGCGGGTTTAAAACATCTCTACTTTCACCCGCCGCTGTTCATCTGTTTAGCATCATGGTGGATCAAATGGGCAAAGAGTGAATTTGGACTACGACTTCTGCCGATGATTTTCAGTGTAGCCACGGTTGCAGCGACCTGGTTTTTAGCCAAACGGATTTTACAAAGTCATCACGGCGCATTCTGGGCGTCACTTTTTATCGTTTTTTCACCGTCGCAAGTCTATTTCGCACGTGATTTTCGCATGTACAGCTTGTTTACCTTGGTTGCAGCTTTGTCGTGGCTGACGTACCTGGCGTGGATGAAAAAAGGCGGGTGGCTTCTATATTTAACGACTGTGTTGACGGGAGCCGTGATGGTATATACTCATCATTACGGTTTCTTTTTTATTGCCGCTCAGGGATTGTCGGCATTTGTTATACGCCCATATAAAAAATCTTTATCAAAACTGGCTTCATACGCAGTCAGTGTTTTTTTGATATACTACCCCTATCTGAGACAGTTATTGTATCTAGCCAAAGGATTCGTCGGAAGCAACAATTGGGCGTTGCCGGTCACTTGGAAAACGCCGATTTACCTGATGCGGTTTTTGCTGGCCGGCCTGGAGGCGCCTCGCATTGTCGTCGTTATTCTAGGAATTATCGGGGCGAGCCTGGCGATAGTAGGCTTTTTGCAACACAAGAGCTTTGAATTCCGGCTGCTCATCGTTTTCGGTTTTGTCGTTCCGATCATAGGAGCGATGGCTGTATCCTATATTTTACCGACCTCGATGCTTGTGGCGCGGTATCTGATATTCACCGCCATCCCTTTGGCTATAGCTATGGCTGCCGGCATAGAAGCATTGTTTGATAAAAAATGGTGTGTTGTTTTCACTGTTTACTTTTTAATTCTGCAATCCTGGGCAATTACGTTGCAATATCGCAACATTTACTTGGCTCAATCCAGAGAAGTGCGGGAACGGGAGCAGTTTCACGAGGCCGCCGACGTTATCCTGCAATCGTTCGAAGATGGCGATATCGTCGGAACCACCTGTTTGAGCGGAACGTATCCTGCATGGTATTACCTGACATATTTACACAATATCCCGATGCGACTGGTCGATGTCGATGACTATCAACGGGAGCATCTGCGCCTTAAATATAATCAGGACGATTTTATTCGTGACTTCTATACGATTATTTACCCTATCAATTTGGACGAACTGGAAGCTTCCGGCGACTACCGGCGGATTTGGCTGTATGAAAGCCAATGGGAGCCGGGTGTCCGGCCGGGGGATTTCTACTATGATCAACGCTTACGGTGTCGAAACTGGTTGAGTGAACGGCATCCTCTACTGGGGGAATGGGTGTTCAAGGGAGTGGATGTGCGCTTGTTCGATCTACGGATTCCGATCCCGCGAGGGTATAAAAGATCAGATGATGAACAGAGTTATAGGGGCGGGGAGACTCCAGCGGAAGAGTTGCTGCCCGAGACCACAGACCGTCCAAGTGATCGACCAGCGCCAGATTGGCATCAACAGTTCCAGCCAACGCTACAATGACGGTTTTTATGTCGCTATGACGATGTATTTCGATTAAAAGCTTATCGATCTCATCATCGACAGTGTCACGCCGATTAATCAAGAACTCCAAAGGAAGACTGCCTTTTTCCCCGATTGGAAAAGAGATGACCTTGAAACCGGTGTCGCTCAAATAATACTGTAGTGACGCATGGGTGATATCGGTTGAAATGACCACGGTTTGTTCCGCATTGCCCTGTTTGATGATTTGATGTGCGACTTCCCGGTCGTTAGCTTTTATGAATTCTTGAAAATAAACCATCGCAGTGACCGCTTGGCCGACCAATACCAGGAATGCGATGAATGTACAGAGTGTTTTCAGTCGGTTTCTCATTTTTCCATCGGCTTTGAAACGATTGAACACAGTAGAGACGGCAAGGATCAAAACAGGCGCCATAAACAGGGTATCATGCCTGCCGGGAAGCAACATGGGTTTGCGTAAGGACAACAGCATCGCTAGAGCCCAGGGCGCCAAGCCGAAAAACAAGAAATAGGTGGTTTTAGGTTGGGACTGTCGAAAACAGAAAACGGCTGATATCAGGAGAAGGGCAAGCAGAGAAGCCGTAGCAATAACGGCGGCTGTCGGCAATGTCGGTGTGTTCATGAACTGAGCTTTGCCGGAGAAAGACAGCAATGTTTCCCAGAAATGAATGAATTTGGGTGGTGGAACCCAACTGGTCGTATCATGGGTCAGTTGAATGTATAATCCCGGCAGCCAAAGCAGGCTTCCCAGGGCGATCCAAACATGAATGCGGAGATTCTTTCTGAAGCTCCAAGCCAGATAACAACCCCACAGCAGCCAGCCGTAATTATGAGTATAAATCAGTAGAATGAGTGCCGGAATGAGGGGCCATCCCCGTCCAGGCGACTGATTTTCAACAATCATGAAAGCGATGGCAAATAGGAATAGAAATGAAGCCATCGCATAGGCACGGGTTTCTTGGGCAAAGTAGAGTTGTGTCGGGGAAAGCGCCAGGAAAGCGGTTAACGCAAAAGTAACGAGTTGATTTTTTGTCAATCGCCATGTCAGCCAGGCGGCGGTCAGCAGGGTAGCGGAGCTGAACAAAGCAGAAAGGCTTCTCAAGGCGGTTTCAGAGCTGCCGAACAGGTATATCCAAAATTTGAGCGTCAGGTAATAAAGAGGCGGTGAGGAGTCATGAAGCAGAGTTTTCACTATCATCGACGGCGATTTTTGAGCCAGCAGAGCGGCCCAGGCCTCGTCAGCCCACAGACTTTGATGATCGAGATGTCGAAAGCGTAAAACCCAGCCTATACCGAGCGGGATGGCGAGCCACAGATACAAATTTTTTGATGGTCCGGGATGTTGAACTGAGTGGTTTGAAAGGTTATTCATGGGATGCAAGCGCATCGAGCGCTCTTCGCCATATTCTCTTTCGTTTTGCCGGCGCCTGTTTTCCATCGCGCACAGCGACATGGCTGAACCATTTTCTTTGGGCTTCGGCCAAAATTTCTTCAAGATCATCGGATGAGAGTTCTTCTGTTCGAATGACTGCAGAATCGAATCCGGTATAGTGTGTCCAATCGTCGTCCAGCAGGTATCCTTTTTCCTTAGCCATATCGTAATATTTGCTGCCCGGCATCGGTGTACAGACGGAAAATTGAGCGGTCGTCGGATTGAGTTCGAGAGCCAGGTCAAGGGTTTTACGGGCTGTCTCACGGGTTTCTCCGGGTAAACCGAAAGTAAACGTCAAATGAAATTGTATGCCAAGATCACGAGTGATCGTGATGATCTCACGCGCAGTCTTCAGGTCCAGTTTTTTGCCGGACGCGTCGACGATCTTTTGGTCGCCGCTTTCTACGCCGTATTTGACGCTGAACAAGCCGGCGGCTTTCATTTTCTCTAAAATTTCACGATCCATCCCATCGGCTCTGGCCATAATCGCCCAAGGTATCTTCAGATCGCGTTTTTTGATTTCATCGCATAGTTTGATCATGCGATTTTTCCCGATATTGAATGTGTCATCGTCGAAATAGACGGATTTGTAATCGTATGTTTCGACCAGCCAGGCCATTTCATCCGCGACGTCCACCGGGTTTCGAACACGATAATTGGCACCCCCGTAGATAAGTTGAGGCCAAAGACAGAAAATGCACATGTAAGGACATCCTCTGCTGGCCCACATCTGAGCGCTGGGTTGCGCGATACCGCCGGCTTCATCGTAGTAATTCATCATCGGCAATTGGTGGCGGCTGGGCCACGGCAACTCGTCGATGTTCTGCAGCAGTTCACGTTCAGGATTGATTTGCGCAGTTCCGGCTGCGTCGCGATAATTCAAGCCTTTTATCGCACTCAAGGGTGCACCGGTCTCCAGAGCGTTGACCAGTTCCAACAGGATATACTCGTATTCACCGCGAAAAACATAATCCACATCCGGAAAATCATCCAGAAAGTCCGCTCCCGTCATCAGGTGATTGGGACCGCAAAACGCGATTTTTCCATCGTAACCCAAACCCTTGCGGATTCGTTCAACCATTTTCAAATCGTAGGGGAATGAGGGTGTTGAAACTTCCATAACCAGTAAATCCGGCTGAGATTTCTGGATTTTATACAAAAATGTTTCCGTGGTAAGACGCTCGGCTATCCCATCGATAATTCGAGGGAAATATCCGTTTCGCTCCAGAATGGCGGCGGCATAGGCCAGAAAAAACGGAAACGGCATGTATCGGCTTTCCTGAACCTCCAGATGAGGCCAGCGGGAGCCGGCGCGCACACCGTAAAAACCGGGTTTGCTCCAAGGAGAATTTACAAGAACACAACGCATGATAACTGTCCTTTCCAGTGCAACGACACCTATCATTTTATCGTTCGGCGGCCGATCAATCAACTCGGGTGGCTCAACCGCCGGAAGAAGCCATGAAAGGCGGCTCAAAACCATTTGCTTCAAGCGATTTCTTCTGCGAAATTCGACCAATGCGCCGTAAGCTGGACGCTTTAGCTGGAACAGTGGTTAAGGAAAACCTGACTTTTTGTTGGATTTATGCCGTGAAAATCTTTCGACCCACCGTTCAACTGGAAACTGGTAAAATGGCTGCATTCACGTGTTTCATTTCGCTGATGATTGACAGCATTCACTGAAGCGTTTACTGTCCTGGATGGAAGGAGATTACCCGTGAAGATTTTATGTTTGAATCCTCCATTTTTAAAACTTTATTCGAGGGAACAGCGAAGCCCTGCGGTCACGAAAAGCGGCACGATATATTACCCGATGTGGTTGGCATACGGCGCCGGATCACTGCTGAAAGCAGGTCATGACGTCGATTTGATCGACGGTGTCACGCGCAATTGGACGCGGCAGGATGTTCAAGATTATCTGCTGACGCACAAACCGGAAATGATCGTCTTCGCATCGTCGACTCCCAGCATTCATAACGATCAGCAGATCGCCGAGCTGGCCAAATCGATTTTGCCCGAATCGGTCATCGTATTCGTCGGTGTACATGTTTCAGCGGAGCCGAACAGGACTTTGGATGATTGCAGTGCGATCGATGCCGTGGCGGTCGGGGAGTTCGATTATACGCTGGTTGAGCTGGCAACGGCAGTGGAGCAAAAGCATACTGAATGGAGTGGCATCGACGGCATAGCGTGGCGGTGGAACGGTGAGGTGGTCATCAACAGGCGGCGGGATTACATCCAGGACTTGGACGCTCTGCCTATGGTCGCTGAAATTTACCATAAATATCTTGATTTCAAAGATTATTTTTATTCGATCGCCCGATGGCCGGAAGTCACGTTGATCACTGGTAGAGGGTGCGATCACCATTGTATTTACTGCGTTTATCCGCAAAACATGACCGGGCACAGAGTGCGGTATCGAAGTATCGAAAACGTACTGGATGAATGGGAATATGTCGAGAAGAATTTTCCCGGCGTGAAGGAGCTGTTCATCGAGGACGACGCCATGACGCTGGACACCGACAGGCTCCAAAAGTTGATGGCGCGAAAAATTGAACGGGGTATCAAGATAGGGTTCACGGCAAATTCACGGGCGGATGTAGATTTAGAGACGCTAAAATGGCTAAAAAAAGGTGGATGTCGACTTTTATGCGTCGGATTTGAATCCGGTAATCAGGAGATTTTGAATCGGATGGGGAAAAAACTGACGTTGGACCAAAGCTATCAGTTCGTCAAAGATGCGAAAAAAGCGGGTATTATGATTCATGGGTGTTTTTTGGTCGGTTTACCGGGTGAAACGAAGGAAACGCTTGAGGAAACCCTGGCATTCGCGAAAAAGTTGACGACCGATACGGCTCAGTTTTTTCCGTTGATGGTCTATCCCGGCACGGCTGCCTATCGATGGGCTCAAAAAGAAGGATATTTGTTGACCGACGATTTTTCGCAATGGCTGACCGAGGACGGGATGCACAATTGTGTTGTCGAGCGGCCGGATCTGACCAATCGGGAGTTGGTGGAATTTTGCGATCGGGCTCGGCGTGAATACTATCTCCGTCCTAGATATATGGCGTTTAAACTGAATCAGATTCTGACCCACCCAGCAGAAGCGAAACGCACGCTCAAATCGATGAAGCGTTTCTGGAAATATCTGTTGTTCGGGAGTTTCAAGAACAACAAAGAATGAATCCTTATTTAACGAGCCTTTAAATCTATCATTTTGAATATCGTTCAGGTCTATACAGCGTCGAAGAGGGATGCACGTGTAAAAACCCCATTTTGAGCCCAAATCTCCTTCGCAAACTTTTAAAAACACCACATTGATTTGGCGCAAAATCACTTTTGCACATGCGTCAAGGGTAATGCTGTTTTTACGGTTAAAAAAAACGATCTCTTCCTGTTACAGAAGAGATCGTTCTGAGTCACTTTTTATGGGTGCCAGCCAAAGCTTACGAAATCGTAGTCACCGATTAATTCGGTTATTTGAGTATTCGTCAAACCTGCATAGAACAGAATGCCGTCTGCGGCGCCGACATCGGCCGGCCAGGCGAATGGCGGAATGATCGGCAACGACTGGGCTCCGGAAAACAATTGGATATGGTAATGATCGAAACCGCTGAATGAGGGTGCGAAAAATAGTTCATTGTACACGTCCAGAATGACGAACAGTGGAACGACGCCTTTACTGGCGCCGGGATTGCAGATATCGATGTTCAGGTAGAAGATGTCGGAGGGACCGAATGATGTCGCCGGCATATCGATCGTGACGCCCAGTTTTTCACACGGCATTGTCGGTGTCGGTGTAGGTGTGGCGGTGGGGCCTCCCGGCGTGCTGGAAGGAGCTTGGGTCGGCGTTGCCGTCGGGCCGCCGGGTGTCGGAGTCGGACCTCCAGGTGTCGGAGTTGGGCCTCCTGGTGTCGGAGTCGGCGTCGGTTCCTGGCCGAAACACGGGTCATAACTGACGTATTCGCAGAGTTCCGGGGCTCCCAGATAAGCCATATACAGTTCATGTTCGATGTCATGCAATTTCATGTCGCTGTTCGGGATAGAATGGGTACTGACGCCGATCGAAATACGCTTCGGCACACCGCAAATCGTGATGTCTTCCTGGTGGTTGATCCAGGGAAAATAGTCCATCATTGCCGGGTCACCGTACAGTGGACGGCCGCCGACAACGGTCAACAGCACATCGGCCGGTTCGGCGGCCAGTAGGTCGTCGTAAGGCTTCAGAGGGTTGCCCGGTATGGCCATCAGGTTGGCTCGATAGCCGACATCGATGGTGCCGACAAGGTCTTCCATCCCGACAGCCAGCGCGGCGTTACGGGTGACCATTTCAGCAAGAGTTTGTGGTGTTAAAACGCCAGCGAAATAGTCTTGGTTGATGGAGTCGGCAAACTTCATTTCAGCCAGCATGTTGTCCATGCCGGATTCCGTCCAGTCGGGAGCCAGCGCGACATTCAAACCGGCAGCCAAAGCGCCGGGCACATCCGCGACGCCGTTGTAAAGCACCCAGTTGCTGAAAGGTGACCAGATCAGATGCGCGTTCGCGTCGGCCATCAAAGCCCACTCGTTTGCGCCGCATGCCAGGCCGTGAATGATCGTCGTGCGCCAGTCCAGCATGCCCCAACTGCGCCACGTGTAAAATTCGTTTTTCGCATTGGCATTGATGCCTTCGCAAAGGTGAATGATGAATCGGCTCCAATAATACTGTTGCTTTTTCTTGGTCAGCCAGTCATTCATCGAATTCAACGGAAAAGTAGACGCGAAGCCGCGGCCGGGATATCGTTCCACGTTGTCGATGATCATTCCCTGTCGGCCGAAGTAATCATCACCGTGACCGTTGCAGTTTTTGCCCTGAATCATCGTGCAGCCGGCAACCAGTTGGCGGGCTTCCGCTATCTTCCACAGCTCGGTATAGCGATCACCCTCAGGTTTTTTGTATCGAATGGCGTCATATTGATCGTAAAAATCACTGTACATTGGGTGTTTCTGCCATTCATACCGCTCTTTGAACGTCTGCGGGAACGGTATTTCGCCCAAAATATTGTACGAAGGGTGGTTATGAGAATCGATCAATCCCGGGAAAATCAGGCCGTCAACATCGATGATTTCGACGCCTGCAGGTTGTGATGAGTGGATACCGACAATCGTGTCGCCTTTGATTTCAAGATAATGGTTCGCCAACACATCGCGTGAATCGTTCATCGTGACCAGATCACCGAACAGACAGTAGTGAGGAATAGGATCCCCTTCGATATCCATCGTGAAACGGGGCTGAAGCTTCCATGCTTCGAATTCGTATTGAACGATACCGGTTATCGATGACAGCGAGTCACCTCGTTTCGGGAAATAATTGTAATCCATTTCATCGTCGACACTCATCGTGTCAAAACCATCTGAAACCGTCCATTGGCCGTATGAGTCCAAGCTGACGACGGACAGGTCGCCTTCGACCGTCACCAGGACGGATTCATAGGCTTCATCCGCGATTTCGCCGGCTGTAACGACGGTTGAAACGACGGGGTTTCCATGAGAAATGATTTCGGAGTAGGTCACATCGACAATTTCAGTCAAATTATAATACTCGGTCACTTTCCCTTTTACCCTTACTTCGTCACCGATCTGTGGGCCGATCAACAGGTCGTTGAAGACATAAACGGCGTTCCAGGGGCCTGCGTCGTCCGCAACATAATAGCCGTTATATTTGGCTCCGGTAACGATACCTTGAATATTGACGATTTGGTTGGCATAGGGCGAATCTCCTGACGGATTCGTCGTAAATTGGATATCGCGAATCGGTATGGTATCGAACGGTGTCGGTGTCGGTGTCGGACCTGTCGGTGTCGGCGTCGGGGCTCCTTCACCGATATCGTTATCGTCCCGAGGTTCAATTTTGAAATTGTCGAACGAATAGTCCAGCGGGCCTTGAACATAGTCAAGCTGCATGTTCAGAACCGGGTAGAACGTATAAAAATACTGGTCATTGACTCTGATCGGTCCGGAGCCGTCGTCGATCTGCCATTCTCCGTTACCCAGGTTGGCGTTCGTGATCGTGACGTTTTCCACTCGGACAAAAACGCTTTCCCATTCTTCGAAGCCGACATCGCCGGTTTGCAGGACTGCCGGATTCGGTAACGGGTTTCCGGTGCTTAAAATTTGTATCGTGGCGCCATTCTCGAACTCCGTCAGGCCGTAATGTTCTTTGATGGTTCCTGTGACCAGGACAGCATCGCCCAAGGCTACCTGAGCACCATGGGTGTAAACAAGGATTCCGCTCCACGGGCCCTGGCCGTCCTGAATAAAGATATAGGGGTTGTCGGGTTCGAACGCATACACGATTCCATAGGTCGTGACGGTTTGGCCTTTATAGGGGGAGTCACCGGACGGATCGGTCGTGTATTGAATGTCGTAAATAGGTGTATAGTCTTGAGGAGGAGGTGTCGGTGTCGGGCCGGTCGGCGTCGGCCAGGGTGTGCTGGTCGGACGAGGCGTCGATGTCGGGCCGGGGGTCGGTGTCGGGCCGCCTCCGTAGAAAAATGCGGCGTTATCGACATATCCACCAAATGTATTATCAGCATAACAGCGTAATCTGCACCTGGCGGTTACAGCGTTATCCGGCGCCGTGACTTCACCGGTTGTAGCAAATTCCCAATCACCGGTATAAGTTGCGTACTTAGGATTTGAACTGGATATGTTTTTGTTTTCGCTGTCATACCAACTGATTAACAAACCGATACCTTTGTTGCCGGTGCCGGAGGTCGAATACAAGTAGGCTTGAAAAGTATAGGGCTGACCTCCGACGACAGGAACGACTTGAAATATTCCGGCATTCGAGGTGGATGTCGCTTGAAGACCGGCGCTGTACGATCCTGATTGGACCTGCGATGTTTCTTTGGTTACAGATGCTGCTGACTCCACTTGCCATTCAACGGGTGTATTACCATCCCAATCTTCTAAATCGCCGTTGACCAGCAGATTCTGACCCAAGCAGACAGGTGAAATCAGAAGGGTGATAATGAGAAATCGAACGAGTGTTTGCATGTTTTTTTCCTCCTCAAAAACGGTGACGTCGTCGACATGCTAAATATATCTGTCAATTCATTCAGATTACAAGCGTCGGAGAATAAAATCTCCTGATGGGCTTGAGCCTTCTATCCAATGAAGTTTTTCGAGACTCAAAGCGATGGATCGCGAATTTTGGTGGTATTTTTCGATATTTGAAGCGATGGATCGCGGAACTCGTAACTTTCAATCTTCGAAATCAAACAAAAACGGCGCGGTTTTTCTCAATTGAGTCCAGCCGGATTTGAGATTGTATAGACCTAGTTCTTCAAGAAAATTCCCGACGATCTGTACAAGATGACACAATCGACGCCAGCGTGCCTGAAGTCCTTCAGGGTCACTGCCCAGCGACAAAATAGCTTGGATATGCTTCAGAAATCCTTCAGGGATATTTTTCAGTTTGTTTATCTCTCTGTCCAGGTGCGGGCTGAAAATGATGTAGCTGTCGTTGGCCAGAAAGATAATTTCATACAAGACTTTTATGACTTCCCCCTGTTCGTGGTGGCTGAAAAATGTGCTGGAGACATCACTATGCCTATCCATAATCTCCAGCCCATTCGTGACACCCGAAAACAATACCGGGATAACCGTTTGCTTATATTCCAACGGTATCGGAGAAATGACGTTTTTCCATGCCTCCAGTTGCATTTTGGGATCCCATAAAATTTTGCTGGTATGCAGAATGCTGACGATCAATGGATATTTAAGAGGTTTGTTCCTTACGACATCCGAAACCCGCTCACAGATTACATCCTCCGGTATATGCCAGATACTGATCGGAACGTTGTCACTATAAAAATAATCTGCTGGAATAGGTTGTTCGCGGCAGATGGACGGTTTATCCGGGTCGGCAAGGATTGAAAGGATTTGGGCGCGTGCGCTTTGAGATGCCATTTCGGATTGAACGACCATGATATTGATGTCGGATTTTTCCGTGGCGGTTCCCCTGGCTCTGGAGCCGAAAAGCGCAATCGCCCAAGCCTTCGGAAGCGTTTTATAAACCGATGTAATTTTTTCGATACGATCCGTTACGTTCATCTTGACGTCACCCAATCGGTAAAGAAAAACTATGTAACAAAAATTAATTCAAAAAGCAAAACCGAATTGTATGATCGCTGATTATTTCGTGTGCTGACTGATAGAAATATCCAGGTCTCCATCGATTTCATCGATAACGACCGTCGCTCCGTCACGAATATCGCCGGCTATCAATGCGCGACCGATCCGTGTTTCCAATTCACGTTGAATGTATCGCTTCAACGGCCTCGCTCCGTAAACGGGGTCGAATCCTCTTTTCGCTATCAAAACCTTGGCTTCGTGGGTGATCGTCAAATTGATCTGCCTGTCTTGTAACCGTTTGGTGAGGTCTTTCATCAACAATACAACAATCTGTTCGATTTCATCCAGGTTCAATGAGTGGAAAAAGATGATGTCGTCGATTCGGTTCAAAAATTCCGGTCTGAAATGGAGTCGTAATTCATTCATAACGGCGTCTTTTGCCGATTCTTTTATGCTGCCGTCCTGGATAGCGTTATCCAGCAGATGTTGTGATCCGATGTTGCTGGTCATGATGATCACCGTGTTTTTGAAATCCACCGTTCGGCCGTGGCTGTCGGTCACTCGCCCATCGTCCAGAATTTGCAATAGGACGTTGAAAACATCGTGATGCGCTTTTTCGATTTCATCGAACAACAGAACCGAATAGGGTTTGCGTCTGACAGCTTCCGTCAGTTGGCCGCCCTGTTCAAAGCCGATGTATCCCGGAGGTGCTCCGATCAGTCTCGAAACCGAGTGTTTTTCCATATATTCGGACATGTCGATACGGACCATGTTGTCTTCTGCGTCAAAGAGAGCTTCCGTCAGTGTTCGAGCCAATTCTGTCTTACCCACGCCGGTCGGACCTAAAAAGATAAAGGAACCGATAGGTTTTTTCGGATCTTTTATTCCTGAGCGCGCTCGAATAATCGCGTCTGCCACTCGCTGAACAGCCTCATCTTGGCCGATCACGCGTTGATGTAGAATTTCGTCCAGATTCAGTAGTTTTGTGCGTTCGCTTTCCACCAGTCGAGTGACAGGGATTCCTGTCCAGCGTGACACGATATCCGCGATTTCATCTTCGGTAACCGCTTCGCGCAATAATTTTTCGCCTGTGTCACGACCGCTCAATTTGTCTTCTTTTTCATGCAAAGCAGCTTCAAGTTCAGGTAATTTGCCATGCTTCAATTCGGCTGCCCGGTTTAAATCATATTCCCGTTCCGCCACTTCGATTTCCTGCCGGATCGTTTCAATATCTTTCCGTAATTTTTGAACCTCGGCGATTTCCTGTTTCTCAGATTCCCAACGCGCCATCATTTCGGATCGTTCGGTCTTCAGATCCGCCAATTCTCGGTGGATATCGTCCAGCCGTTCCAAAGATGCCTTGTCTTTTTCCTTTTTCAGCGCCGCCGCTTCGATCTCCAGTTGCATGACGCGGCGGGTGACGGCGTCCAGGGAAGCCGGCAGCGAATCGATTTCTGTTCGGATCATCGCACAGGCTTCATCGACCAGGTCGATCGCTTTATCGGGTAAAAATCTATCCGATATATATCGATTTGAAAGGACGGCGGCGGCGACTAGCGCATTATCGGTTATATTGACACCGTGATGGACTTCATAGCGTTCTTTTAACCCTCTTAAAATCGATATGGTGTCTTCCACGTTGGGTTCATCGATGACGACGGGTTGAAAACGCCGCTCGAGCGCAGCGTCTTTTTCGATATGTTGCCGGTATTCATCCAGTGTGGTGGCGCCGATGCAGTGAAGTTCGCCGCGTGCAAGCATAGGTTTCAGCATATTGCCGGCATCCATCGAGCCTTCGGCTTTACCGGCTCCGACAATGGTGTGCATCTCGTCGATAAACAACAGTATCTGACCTTCGCTCTTGCGGATTTCCTCCAGAACGGATTTCAAGCGTTCTTCAAATTCACCCCGGTATTTCGCTCCGGCGATCAAGGCTCCCATATCCAATGAAAACAGCGATTTATCTTTCAAACCATCCGAGACGTCTCCGCGAACGATGCGATGCGCCAGACCTTCGACGATCGCCGTTTTACCGACCCCAGGTTCGCCGATAAGAACGGGATTGTTTTTAGTTTTTCGAGAAAGAATCCGAATCACTCGACGGATTTCGTCATCGCGACCGATAACCGGATCCAATTTTCCGGCTCGAGCCGCCTTGACCAGATCCTGGCCAAAGCGCTCCAGAGCTTCATACGTATCTTCAGGGTTGTCGGTGACGACTCTCTGGCATCCTCTAACCTCGGTCAAAACCGATAAAAACCGTTCTCTGGTGATATCGAACGTCTTGAATACTGTTTTGAGAGAAGACAGGTGGGCCTTTTCTATCATGGCTAAAAAAAGATGCTCGACAGAGATATATTCATCTTTCAGAGATCGAGCTTCACTTTCAGCTTGAACAAGCAGATCGTTCACTTTTTGCGAAATATAAACTTTGCCGGGTTCGATACCCGGCCCGGACACTCTGGGTCGCTTATGAAGGTCGGTTTTAATCATGGCCAGCATATTTGACGGTTCGACATCCAATCTTTTTAAAAGGCGCGGAATCAGACCGTCTTGCTGGTCGATAAGCGCCGCCGCCAGATGTTCGACATCGACCTCATAATGACCTTCACGAACAGCCAACGATTGGGCCGCCTGCAAGGCTTCTTGTGATTTTTGTGTCAATCGATTCATGTTCATACTCAATAACCTCCTTTTCAAAGTTATTTTCGATGATGATAATTATCAAACCTCGTGCCAACTTTCAGGTTATTGTAACGCATTATAATTAAAAGAAAAGCAAGGCTGCTCGAAAATATCCGGTGACGTGGCAGCGACGCCGCATGGCTCAGATCAGTGGTGCAGGGTTTGATTTTAAGAATATGATTTCAGACAATAAACCATAGGCGTTGGTTGAATCCGCCGGAAAAACATATGAAAAGAAGCTTGTTGACGGTCATAACGATATTTTTGATTGTGAGCACTGTAGTTGCTAAGGCTGAGCAGTGCTATATTTGCCGTAAAGATATCACCGGAAAATTTTATATTTACAAGCTGCATGATGGCGACTACCCGGTATGCTTGGACTGCAAGGAAAATCTAGGCTCATGTGTCAGGTGTGGATTGCCGGTTCCGGGAACGAGTAAATCGCAATCAGACATTCTGTGTAGTTCCTGTCGTCTGTCGGCGGAAAAATGCCAAGTTTGTGGTGATGTGATAGTCGGCATGTATTATACCAATGAAGCGAACCGCATCTTTTGTTCAAAATGCTTTGAGTCCGCCGCCAGATGTGAAATTTGTGACACGATACTCTTGCCGGGAGAATGGTCGTATTCAGACAATCAGAAAATTTGTCATCATTGCCTAAAAACGACACCACGATGTGTTGGATGTAATCAATTCATCAAAGGTCAATATTCTGTTTATAGCGGGTTTGAAGGAGTATATTGTGATCGGTGTCAAAACGAAACGCCGGTCTGTCTGTCTTGTTTGAGACCTTGTGGTCCATCGCCTGTCAAATTGGATAACGGACAGGTTATTTGTCGGGACTGTTCCAAAACGGCCATTCTCGATCGGAGCAGTTTTCATTCGATCATTGTGGAAGTGTCTAAAGATATCGAACGAAATCTTTTAATGACGGTGGTCTCGGACATAGAGTTTAAATTAGCGGATCGATTTGACACCTCAAGAGAGGCTGAAGGGTATCGTGAGTTAGGGCAATTCATTCGGACAGGAAACGATTTCTCGATAGAAATTCTGAAAGGTTTGTCAAGGCCGATTTGTTTGGAGACAGTGGCGCATGAGTTGGCTCATGCCTGGCAGTATGAGAACCATCCGCATTTGAAAGACCAAGAACTGGTGGAAGGCTTTGCGCAATGGGTAGCCGGTAAGGTGTTGGAACACAAGGGGTATTCTGATCTGATTGTGCGTTTGCATCTGCGCGATGATGTTTATGGTCGAGGATATCGTCGGTTGAAAGAATGGGAAAGGCTGTATGGTATCAGTGGTGTATTTCAGCAGTTGAAGAAGCACGGGTCTTTGGGGCGGTAGTAATATTAACGGTTAGATAAAAATCTTCGTTTTGTTTGATGGGGTTCTACACGATATCCTACCGACTTGTGTTTCCAGGAAAATTTATCCGATTTATATGGTCTTCATATTCCTTGTGCCCCGACTTCAAGATTGACAAAAGACAATCGATATATGGCCTCCACGAATCGTGTTTGCCCGAAAGCCGATCATTGGAGCCTGGCTCCGGAGTTTCGTCCCAGAGCGCGATTCAATCAAGCGCGCCAGGCTGAAATATCACATAAGCGCCGATTGACAATATGCATGGACCGTTTTTATAATTTTTCGTTGTTATCAGATAGACGATGTCGCTGTAGATTTAGATGCTTGGCAAGGAGATAGAAATGAGACAGGTCAATTACTTAGCGATTGTTTGTATGGGGTTGTTGAGCATTGGAACAGCATATTCTCAGGATGTCCAAATAGATTTGCACATGCCGGTATTGATGCTCGGTCCCGGTTCGCCGTTCGGATTGGATTTATCGATCACAAATATAGGTCCGGTTGTCAATGATGCTTTAGTGTTTGTAATCTTGACATTAGGAACCGGAGATTTCTGGTTTTATCCTTCTTGGACGCAGTATCCGCCTGGAATTGATTGGCAAAAAGCGGATTTACCGGAGTTGTTTAATGAAATCTGGGAGATATTGCCTGTGTTTTCATGGCCGTCAGGCGCCGGGTCTTTCGATGGTGCGATGTTTATGGCTGGAATTGTGCATAACGGGGTATTGATCAGCAATGTGGCGGAGATCACCTTTGGATGGTCTGAAGAAACCCAACCGACTTCGACCCCTGCTGTTCCGACCTCGACTCCTGCTTTTCCCACCTCTACTCCTTCTGTTCCTACCTCTACCCCTGCAGTTTCGACTCCGACTCCCGATGTTCCGACCTCGACCCCGTCCGTTCCGACCCCTACTTCAACACCACATCCGACGCCGCCAGGGTTTATTTATATCGGTTCTGGCAGTTTCACTATGGGATCACCGTATGATGAGGCCTGTAGACTGCCGGATGAAACAGAGCACACGGTTACCCTGACGCATGCGTTTTATATGATGCAGACAGAGGTGACTCGGGGGATGTGGGCGGATCTGAGGGCGGTTCAGCCGACTTTGCGCAGTGATCCAAGCGATGCGGCAGCCAGCCCGACACTGGGTCACCCTGTGCAATATGTCACATGGTATGAGGCGTTATTGTTCGCAAATTTGATGTCTGTCCGGTATGGATATACGCGGTGTTATTACAAGGATGCAGATTTCACGATCCCGCTGGATGCAACAAATTATGATTTCGGGTCATATTACTGCAACTTTAGCGCGACCGGGTTTCGATTGCCGACGGAATCGGAATGGGAATACGCTTGTCGTGCACACACGACCGGCCCGTTTTCATGTGATGAATCGAAATACTCAATTGCGACCTGTAGTTCCTGCGAACCCAATAAACTTCCAACGCTCGAGGCGTACTGTATATTTTGCGCAAATCAGATGGGCGGAACGGCTGTCGCCGGAAGTGTTCTTTCGAACCCATTCGGGTTGTTGGATGTCCATGGGAACATCTCGGAATGGTGCTGGGATTGGAAAGGTTCCTATCCAACAGGGAGCGTGATAGATCCAACAGGACCCGCGTCAGGCACCTACCGGGTGCTTCGTGGCGGCAGTTGGTACGATCCCCCGTCGCAATGTCGATCTGCCAGACGCTTTGAGGACCTTTCAAGCAACCGTGACAACCGCCATGGATTTCGACTATTGAGAGTCGATTTCTGATCACTTTTTATATATCGGAAATGAGCTGGAGCGTCCCGGAAGCGATTGTATACCGATATATTACTCAAAATACCCTTTGTAACCTTGCAAAATATTTCTGAACTAACCTTTCGACTTTTTACGATTCGTAAGTGGCTGACCTCATAGCATTTTGGCGATAAACAGCCATTCTGTTCAAAACAAAAACACATATAGCTGATACCGAACAGATTAGAGATCAGGTTTCAATAACCAATTTCCAAGTGGTTGGACTTCAGTGTTTAGAGCTTTTGGGGAAGAACCGCGAATAGACGCGAATGGACGCGAATAAGGTTTGACGATCAATAAAATATAATTCAGTAATCATTATTATCTGTTTTTTTAAAGGTTAGACTTTTAACCCTTTCGCGCTCGAAGAGCGCTACTCAGCACTCAGGACTCAGAACTCAGCACTGAAGCGCTCGAAGAGCGGGTTACTCAGCACTTACGTTCGTGGAACGCCGCTCCCGAATCTTTAATTTCGCTTCAATAAAATCTTTGTGATCGATATGCAGCAGCCGGGCCAGCTTGTGCACCAGGTAATCTTCGTGTTTATCGAGACGGCCGTCGGCGTAAACCACCTGCCAGATAAATTCCATCAACTTCAACTTCTGTCTTCTTGAACAAAGACTATTGATCGTTTTGGTAAATTGATGCAAATCGATCGCATCTTGTCTGATACTCTCCGCTGCCGCCAATATATCCGTGACCTCTTCGGTTGTCAGATGAAAATGCTCTTGCAGTATCACACTGATTTCCTTCAGTTCCTCATTGGAAATATCCTTATCGGACGCGGCTGTTTCCAACAAGATCACCGACGCTGCTATTTCCAGGCTGTGTTGTTGGCTGTCGGACACTTCATCTGAAAATCGTAATTCGTTCAGAAGATGCTGAAAAAAGCGCTTCATTTTTTATGCTGATCCAAAGAAAAGCGTTCCCAGCATTGCAAACATATACCTTGGGAGGCGGGTTTGTCTTCCAGCATCTCAATTCGAAACACCTGCAGCGCATCGCCATTATGCCATGTGTCCAGGTCGTCGGACAGCGAACCGAAGCGATGGTGTGGTGGAATGACGCAGCAGGGAGACAAATTGCCGGCGCCGTCACAAGCCAACAATTTAAAGGGATGAATACATCTGACTGAAAGATCGTCTGTTGCGATTGGAACCAGCAGCGGGGGGACAAATTCGATATCCGACGGAACCGTGACAGACTGTATTATTTGTCGGTTTTCAGGAGTATCCCACAGGACGGTATCGCCGGAGGTAACGTGAGAACATTGATATGACAGGACGCTCTGGCAAAATACGGTATCGGCACCCAGTTCCCGAGCTAAATCAAAAAATTCAGGAATTCGGTGAATATTCAAGCTGTCGGTGACAAAACTCAATTTGAAAGAGATATGATCGTTGACGTCACGTCGCATTTTACCCAATCTGGCGGCATTGCGTTTGACCAGTTGATAGGTTTGCGTCGATCCACCGCGCAACCGCTTGAACTCATTTTCGTCGGCGGCATCCAAAGAGATGTTGATGAACCCCAGCGGTAATTTAAGCAGGTGATGGATTTTATCTTCTGTCAAAAGGGAACCGTTTGTCGAGATATTGACGTCCATTTTAGCCTTGGTGGCGATATGTACCAATTCGTCCAGATTGGGATGAAGCAGCGGCTCACCGCCGACAAGGCCCACCATGGTCGCTCCACTGTAGCGGCGGATGATCTGTTCGAACAGCCGGGTTGAAATATCCGGCACGTTGGCGGGAGGTGACCAGGGGGACGGTTGAGTGAACGGGCAGGTGTTACAGGCGAAGTTACATCGGTTGGTAATGAAAACCATGATGGATTCCGGGTCATGACGACAGACGGGTTTGGCAAAACCGGCGGACCTGAGTTTGAGCCTGTTGATATTTTGTTTCCAAGATTGCCTGATGATTTTTGAAACATCCATCGCTTACTTTTCACCTTTTCTTTGCAGCACCCGGCCGAGGCATCATGACGCAGCATCCGGTGCATCCCGGAAAAATCCCCGCTTTGCGAAGCTCTTTCCTGAAGCTTTTATAGGCATCGTTGTTCCATATTTTCTTCAATGGTGTTTCCCGAACATTGCCCATTGGTATCGAAAAGCATGGAAAAACCGTTCCGTATGGTCCGATATGCAGTACGCTCCAAACCGCGGCACAGGTAAATTGATCAAGTGGAAATCGGTTTTCATAGCGATCTCCAAAGTGTTCAAATGTCATATCCGGGTTGAATCGCAGTATGGTTTTACCTTTTTCAGCTCGGGCAACCAGTTTTTCCAGAGTCGGTATCAGTTCTTCACGAGGAATCGGGTCGACATCCGGCGGCGATTGAAACATGGCGTTTTTGGGGGCGTCATCGATGCCGTATGAAGACTCCTGAGTATTGCATTGCTGGCAGGACATGATATCGAGTTCCATCTGATCGGCCAGATCATACAGATCGACAAGCGAATGCAGTGTTTCTCGGCAAATAACGATTTTTAGATCAAGTAAAGGGTATTTCAGTTTCCGCTCTTTTTTCGCTTTTACAAGTTTTCTCAGCGCGGAGGTCGATTTGGCGAAAGATCCCGGCACATTGACCATGGCGTCGTGTACGTCTTCGGGTCCTTGCAAGCTGACTCCTATGGACAGCAGGCCTTTATCGAAAAGGGATTTAGGAGCCAGATCGACGCTGAGCTGTACATGGTCGTCAGTAAACAGTGTCCCGTTGGTTACCAGGTGAACACGATGGTTTTGGCTTGCGTGCTTCAACAAATCCCGAATATCGGCCCGCAGCAACGGTTCACCGCCGGTCATCGTCACGATTGCTTGAGACGGTATTTGGTCGAAAACCGATTTCCACTCATCAGTCGTCAGTTCGTTGGCCAGCAGTTCCTTGTCTTTACCGTGCTGCCAGACAAAGCACATAGCGCATCGCAGTTGACAACGATGCGTCAGAACACAGCCCACCCGCATGGGAGGGAACGCATATCCATTCGGAAATATCATCTGGGGGACACGTGTGTGCAAAGAAATTATCTTCTGATACAGGCGCGTAACTTTCACTGCTCACCTCTTGGTCAAAACCGATTTGGCACCATAATACAACATTTTGATATCTTTCCAGGACTTGATATTTCTCATCATGTTAAGGACCTGGCGCGGACGGAAATAAAACTCACGCATTGCGCGTTTTTGCAGTTGAGCCATTTCTTTTGGGTCCCGGCCTTCCGGTACGAATACCGGGTCATAATCGGCGAATCCGGCCATCGAGCTGAAGCGGGACCAGTCGTTTGTCAGCATACCTTGCTGTACGGCTATCTGATACAGGGGGGTTCCGGGGTAGGGGGTCGCAAGCGAGAATTTTGCAAAATCCAGCCGCAGATCTTTGGCCCATTGAATAGTTTTCAGGCTGTCTTCACGTGTTTCGGTCGGCAGGCCCAGTATCAGTGTGCCACGAACCAGCAGCCCTGCACGATGAGCGTTTTCGACCGCCGCCTGAATCTGTTCCTTGGTTTCACCTTTTTGTATCATCTTCAACAGGCGGGACGACCCCGTCTCAACCCCAAACGACAACAACTTGAATCCAGCCTCTTTCATCAGTTTCATTATGTCGTAGTCAACCTGGTCGGCTCGTGCAGCCGTTGTCCAGACAACCTTTTTATGGTAGCCGCGCTGCATCAGTTTTTCGCAGATATCGATGGTTCGTTGCCTATCCACGACAAAATTATCGTCCAGCACAGCTATTTGTCGAGCACCATACGTGTTGACCAATAAATCGACTTCTTCCATGACGCGATCGGGGGAGTGGTAGCGGTATTTATAGCCTGAAACGAAGCGGGCCGAGCAGAAAATGCATCGGAACGGACACCCTCGCGATGTCAATATTTCCCTGAGAGGTTCGGCGAAAACGGCATCGGGCACTTGGTGATACCCTTCATAATTGACCAGATGTCTGGCCGGAAAAGGAAGAATATCCAAGTCTTCCAGCAGAGGTCGATCAGGCGTATGAACGATTTTGCCTTCGGAACGAAACGTCAAGCCTTGTATATGAAACAAATCCATATCCGGCAGCGCTTCAAGCAGTTCGTGCAGTGTGATTTCGCCCTCACCTCGGACAACGACATCGATATTCGTGTCGCTGATGATCTCCTCCGGCAATATCGATGGATGAATACCCCCCACTACAACCGATGGCGCCGGATTGCAGGACTTGACCACTTTCGCCGTCAAGTGGGTTTCGACGACCATCGGGGTCATACAGGTGATTCCGACGACATCCGGTTTGAAATCATCGATCACTGATCGAATCGTGGATTCCGTCATGGATTCCACCTGTCCGTCAAATATTTTTATCGGATATCCTTGTTTTTCCAGATAGCCGGCAAGATACACCAAGCTGACAGGCAAAAGTGAAGGCGCTACTTTGCTCATCGAACCATAATGGCGCCTTTCCGAAAAATGTGGAAGTATCAACAGTAGCTTTTTCTTGTTCATAATATCACATGTATCCGTCCTATGGGTGCACATGAATTTTGGTTGTTGCGGGTTATCACCCGCAGATATATCTTTATCAGGGAGATACTCGTTGTTCAATCCGGAAAGCGAAATAGATGTGACAGAAGAAGAACAACCTGTTAATCTTCTTCAGATGAATAAAGCGATGACACGAAAAGAACGGATTCTTGCCTGGTTGATCCATATTTTTTATAAAGCATATTACCGTACGCTACGGATTGAAGTGATCAATCCATGGTGGGAAAACCCTGCGATCAAAGCTGACAGGCCTTTGTTGATAGCTCACTGGCATGAAGACGATATGGCATTGATCGGACGGTATGCAGAAAAAGGAATCCATGTCATCGTATCGTTGTCCAAAGACGGCGATCTGTTGAATTATGTCTTACAAAAACAAGGATGGAATCCGATTAGAGGTTCAAGCAGCAGAGGCGGCGCAAAAGCGCTGTTGACGACGGTGAAGACATTGCAGAAAACCAGCGGAGTTTGCGCTGTAACGATCGATGGCCCTAGAGGTCCGCGTCATCGGGCGAAACCGGGTGTGGCCATGCTGGCTCAAAAAGCGAAAGCGCAAATCATCACCTTGAGTGCGGCTGCCAAACATCGGTTTGTATTCACAAAATCTTGGTCTCAAACCTATCTACCGCTGCCATTTTCCCGAGTCGTTCACTTTGCCGACCCTATGCCCTTGGAAATTGCTGTTGACAGTTCGGAAACGGATCGACAAGGTATGCTTGTGCAAATTGAGAACAGATTGATCGAGAATCACAAGAAGCTGATGGGTGAAGTAAGGCGAAAAAAAGTTAAATGATAACGAGTTGTTTTCTTTAAACGGTAGAGAGATGTTAATTTTGCCGACCATACATTTCGGAACAGGTTGAAAAGATTGTGTCGGCATCGAGTTTTCGATCATTTGGGTGCTTGTAAACATAAAGATGAGGTTCTATAATTCGTTGCGACCGGCTGAATGTGCTGGAAGTTTCATTAGAGGCATCGATGGCTGACAGGCTAAAAGTTTGTATTCAACGGGAAAGCGAATTCAAAGATTTACCGCTCCCTGACTATGCGACCAGTTTTTCTTCCGGTGCAGATCTGCATGCGGCGGTTCGTTCTGAAATTACGCTGATGCCGGGGCAATGGCGGCTTGTGTCCACTGGTGTCAGGGTGGCGATACCTGCGGGGTATGAAGGTCAGGTGCGGCCGCGCAGCGGGTTGGCTCTGAAATACGGAGTTACCCTTTTAAACACTCCCGGCACCATCGATTCCGACTATCGTGGGATTATCGGCGTCATTTTGATCAATCTGGGCGACGAGCCTTTCGTTATTCATCGCGGCGATCGCATCGCGCAACTGGTCATCACTCCGATCAAACAATGTATTTTTGAGGAAGTGGCGTCGCTTCGGCAAACGCAAAGGGGAACGGATGGTTTCGGCTCGACGGGTTTTGAATGGCCGGCAGTCAAAGAAGAGCCGAGCGGGGAGACGACCCAAGGGTACGATGATGATTTGAAGGCGAACGATGAAACCTATTCCGGGGGCATGGCAGAGTGAAAGTTGTTGTATTGGGGTCTGGGTCTGAAGGGAATGCCATCCTTGTCACTCATGGAAAAACCGTAGTTTTAGTCGATGCCGGGTTCAGCGGATCGATCATAGAGGAACGTGCAAGACGCGCAGGGTTTTCTCTTTTCGATGTGACGGCGGTTCTTTTGACGCATGAACACTCTGACCATGTTCGTGGAGCCGGTGTCATTGCCAGACGGTTTAATTTGCCGGTATTTGCCACGGAAGGCACGTTTCGCAGCGGCCGCGTCAAGCTGGGATCAATCCGCGATCAGCAGTTGCTGGAAGGTGGAAAAGCATTGTCCATCCAAGACTTGTGGATTCATCCGTTCAGTGTTTCACACGATGCGGAGGATCCTGTCGGATTCGTTATCGATGATGGAAAATCGAAGTTGGGAATCTGTACGGATTCAGGATGTATCACGCAATTGATGCGTTATCGGCTTCAAGGATGTGATGCATTGATTTTGGAATCGAACCATGACCCTAACATGTTACTGGCGGGGTCTTACCCTTGGGAACTGAAACAACGGATTCGGTCACGTATCGGGCATTTATCCAACGACGATGCCGGAACATTGTGTGAGGATATATGGCACGCGGGCTTGCGACATATATTTCTCGCTCATCTTTCCAAGGAAAACAACCTGCCGGACCTGGCTCGAATGGCTGTGCAGGATGCACTGTATAACGCGGGCTGCCGTAACGGGGAGACTCGTGTCCATGTTGTATCACAAACAGAGAATTCCGAGGTAATAACCATTTAAATGGTGTAAGGGGAGAACGATGATTGAAAGGTATACCCGTCCCGAAATGGCCGGTATTTGGTCGGATGTCAGTCGATATGATCGATGGCTTGAAATCGAAATTGTGACATGTGAGGCAAGAGCTGCAATGGGGTTGATGCCGACAGAGGCTGCAGCCAGGATTCGGCGGAATGCCCGGTTCGATATTCGGAAAATCATCGAAGTTGAAGAGCGTACCCGGCATGACATCATCGCTTTCGTCACTGTTGTCGGGGAATCTTTGGGGCCTGATGCGTCATACTTTCATGAAGGCCTGACTTCATCCGATATATTGGATACCTGCTTGGCTACTCAGATGCGTGATGCCGCGAAGTTGATTTATCAAAACCTGAAAAAAATTCAGGAAGTGACTGCAACCCTGGCCAAAACGCATAAAAACACCGTCTGTATTGGCCGCACACACGGTATTCATGCCGAGCCGACAACTTTTGGACTAAAATGTGCTGTCTGGCACCAGGATATTTTGAGGTCCTTGCAACGCCTTCAGACTGCGGTCGCCGAAATATCCGTAGGCAAACTTTCGGGAGCGGTAGGAAATTTCGCTCATCTTCCGCCGTCAGTAGAAGAAATCGTGATGAAGAAGCTGGGCTTGATTCCGGAACCGGTCGCCACCCAGGTTGTCCAAAGAGACAGACACGCCGCTTATATGTGTGCGCTTGCGCTTATCGCCTCGATCGCTGAAAAAATCGCAATTGAAATCCGGCATTGTCAGCGAACAGAGGTTTTGGAACTCGAGGAACCTTTTGCCAAAGGCCAACGTGGATCATCCGCCATGCCTCATAAAAAGAATCCCATACTTTGCGAAAACATCACCGGTCTGGCAAGGCTGGTGAAAGGCTATGTGACCCAAGCGCTGGAAAATGTCGCATTGTGGCATGAACGTGATATTTCCCATTCTTCCGTCGAAAGGGTTATTCTTCCTGACGCGACGATCGCGTTGGATTTCCTGCTGGATCGGCTGAGCATGGTTTTGCAGGGTTTGGTCGTCAACGAGAGTCGAATGCTGGAAAATTTGCATGTGCTGAAAGGGCTGATTTTTTCCCAAAAAGTGTTGCTGGCATTGACCGGCAAGGGAATGAGCCGTGATCACGCCTATGAATTAGTTCAAAGAAATGCGTTGAAAACCTGGACGGAACAGACGATGTTTCAGGACAATCTTCGAGGAGACACCGAGGTTATGGCGGTTTTATCCGAATCGGAACTGCTTGCGCTTTTTGATATTTCTCAGTATTTGACGCATGTGGATGCTGTTTTCCGCCGAATAGGGTTGGACAATTAGGGAGAACACTATGCAAACTGGTAGTTCACTTCGTGAAGAATGTGGAGTTTTTGGAATCTTCGATCACCCGGAAGCTTCCAATTTGGTTTATTTGGGTATACATGCCTTACAGCATAGAGGCCAGGAAAGCGCCGGGATCGTCACTTCCGATGGGGCTGATATGTACCAGCACCGTGGACTGGGTTTAGTCGCCGATGTTTTTGATGGTGAAATACTCTCCAGACTCAAAGGCCATATCGGCATAGGCCATGTCCGGTATTCCATGTCGGGGACGGCACATATAAAGAACGCGCAGCCTTTGGCTATTTCCTGCTGGCGTGGTTCTCTTGCCATTGCACACAACGGAAACCTTGTAAACGCCGACCAGTTGCGACATGAATTGGAGCTGGACGGATCGATATTTCAAACGGCGAACGATACGGAGGTTATTCTTCATTTAATCGCCAAGACCAGGGAAGCGGAGTTGAGAGATGCGTTGATAGCGGCCATGCGCCGGGTGAAGGGCGCTTATGCCATCATTCTGTTGAATAAGGATCAGATGATTGCTGTGCGGGACCCCAATGGGTTCAGGCCATTGGTGGTGGGAACCAAGAATGGGTCCATGGTGGTCGCTTCGGAAACCAGCGCTCTCGATTTGATCAATGCAAAGTTCATTCGTGAAGTCGAACCCGGTGAGATGCTGGTTTTTTCGCGACAGGGAATGGAATCCTATTTTCCATTTTCTCCGGCAAAACCATCTTTTTGTGTTTTCGAGCAGATTTATTTTGCACGGCCGGACTCGATGATTTTCGGACAAAGTGTATATGAAGTCAGAAAGAGACTGGGGCGGCAACTTGCCAGAGAAAACCCGATTGAAGCCGATATGGTTGTTCCGGTTCCGGATTCAGGGATCGTAGCGGCTTTGGGGGCGGCGGAAGAGTATGGAATGCCTTTTGAAATAGGCCTGATCAGAAATCATTATGTCGGCAGAACATTTGTCGAACCGCAACAATCTATTCGGGATTTCGGAGTCAAGCTCAAGCTGAATCCGGTGAGATCTCTTATCGAGGGTAAAAGAGTCGTGATCATAGACGATTCCATTGTCAGAGGTACAACGAGCAGAAAATTGGTTAGGCTGATTCGAGGGGCGGGTGCAAAGGAAGTACATGTTAGAATTTCTTCACCGCCGGTTATCGGACCATGTCGGTATGGCATTTATATGCCTAACGCAGCCGAGTTGATAGCGAATCAGAAAACGGTTCAGGATATCTGTCGATTTATCGATGCCGATTCACTGGGCTATTTAAGTGTCGCCGGCTTGATAAAAGCCGTAGGCGCCTGCTCAAATAATCATTGTCGGGCCTGTTTTGATCTCAGTTATCCTGTTGACATCGATCTTTGAGCGCTCCTGACGAACCTATCGATCGACACCAGGTATTTTTTCAGTATTTGATCATGGAAAAATCCGGCTTTCCATCTTATTCGCCGCTTTGGCGGAAGCAGAAGATGGAAGAGATACTTCTACTTCCAGCCTAAACCTGGTAAAATTCAGAGCGCCGTTAAAAATTGATAGCGTTTTTGTAGGTCAACAAGGCGGTCAGCAGCAGAATTTTGATATCGAGAGACAGCGACCAGTTCTCGATATACTGCATATCATATTCCAGACGTTTTTTGATACTTGTATCACCGCGGTATCCATGCACTTGTGCCCAACCGGTGATTCCTGATTTAACTTTATGCCGGAGCATATATCGTGGGTATCGTTCACGAAACTCTTCGACAAATGCCGGTTGTTCGGGGCGCGGCCCGACAAGGCTCATATCGCCACGTATAACGTTGAAAAGTTGGGGGAGTTCATCCAGGTTCCAACGGCGCATGAAGCGGCCGAATGGTGTGATCCTGGGATCGTTTTGTTTTGTCCATCCTGTGCCGTTGAGGCCCTGTTCATTGATATACATCGAACGGAACTTGTAAATTTGGAAGGTTTTCAAGTCCATCCCCATCCTGCTTTGCCGATATAACACAGGTCCTTTGGACGAGAGTTTTACTGCCATAGCCAGGAACAACATGAAGGGAGATGCCGCTATTAGGCATACCGTTGAAACAATCAGGTCAAAAGCACGTTTTATCAGGATGTTTGCTCCGGACAAAGGGGTTTCTGTCAGATTGATGACCGGGATGCCATCCATATTGATGAAGCCGGCGCGAAGCGTTATGTACTGAAGAATATCCGGGATGATACGAATGTCCACGCATTCGTTTTGAATCTGGCTTAACAAAGAAAACATACGGCGATGCGCGGACATGGGAAGGGCGGCATAAACCTGTTCGATACCTTTCTGCCGAATGATCTCAGGCACATCATCCAATGTGCCCAAAACAGAGATACCTTCGATCACTTTTCCCTGTTTGTCCGGGCTGTCGTCCACATATCCGACAATCCTCAAGCCCATTTCAGGATTGACCTTGAGTTTCTGCGCAAAATATTGGCCCAGTTCGCCTGCTCCAACAATCAATATATGTCTTTGGTTGAATCCTCTTTTCCTTGCGTATCGTGTCGCAGATCGGATGGTCAGCCTGAATATAAGGACTAAAAGAATGTTCAGCAGCCAGAAGGTGATGAACATTGCCCGAGAATACGATACGACGATGCCTTCCCTGACGGGCCGCAGGAAAAATGTGATGACCAAAAACAAAGTGGCGCTCAAAGTGACGCTGGAGATAATGGACAGGACGACATCGATGATGGGGATACCGCGTTTGGTGCGGTACATTTTATTTACACGGAAAACTAAAGGCCAAATCACGGCAATCGCGATACAGAAAGGCAGATTGAAAAAATCTCTAATAGGCGGAATTCCGAACTCAACGGGGACGGATTGCGTGAAAAATCGTGAAAAGAACCTGATGTAATAAGCTAGATATAGAGCGGAATAAGTCAGCAAAACATCTATAATTGCTTGAAAAATAACAATATATCGTTCTTTTTGTTTTAGCATGTCAAATCTGGTTTTTCTCCACTAATTGAGATGGGGTCAGTGAGAAAATTTCATTCAGATAATCTCTCAAACGCTTTTCAATTTCAAGTATGTCGAATTCTCGACACCGCCGACTGATCAAATCCGGTGAAAATTGCAGGCTTTCAAATTCCTGAATGGCGGTATCCAGTGCTTCGCTGGTTTGTTGATGAAAAAAATGTCCGCTGACGCCTTCGATCACTGTTTCAAGAACTCCGCCATGCCCGAAAGCAATAACCGGTCGGCCGCATGCTTGAGCTTCCAGAGGGACCAGCCCGAAATCTTCAACTCCAGGAAAAATAAGCGCTCGACAGCGTCTGTAGTTTTCCCGCACATCTTCATCACTCACACGCCCTAAAAAGGTGATATTCGAGCCTGCCATTTTTCTCAGCGACGATGACTCGGTACCTCCACCTATGATCCGTAACGGCAAGCCGTTTTTATTGAAAGCTTCAATCGCCAAGTCGACTCGTTTATAAGGCGCAAGAGCATTGACTATCAGAAAAAAATCACCCGGATTCGAATGATCGGGGGTATAGAAACTGCAATCGACGGGGGGCGGTATCACGACGCAGTCACGTTGATAAAGGCGCGAAATCCTTTGGGCGACAAACCGTGAATTGGCGATATAATAATCGACTCTGCTTTGGGTGTCGATATCCCAATAGCGAAGGTAATCTCGAAAAAAGGGCATGATTGACCGAAGCAGAACAGATGATGATGGGGTGTTGAAGTAGGAGTTATACTGGTCCCAGATATATCGCATAGGGGTATGGCAATAACAGATTGAAAGGCTGTTTTTTCTGGCGACAGCACCTTTGGCCACTGCATGACTGGTCGATAAAACGATATCAAAATCGCGCAAGTCGAAGCTTTCAATAGCCGAGGGATAAAGGGGAAGGAGAAGGCGATACCGTTTTTTTGAAAGTGGAAATTTTTGAAGGCGTGATGGAATGATGGGATGCGATTCGATCAAGGGAGAAACAGATCCCGGATGGTAAAAAAGCGTAAAAATCGGGGCGTCGGGAAAGATTCTGCAAAAAACTTCAAGAACTCTTTCGCCGCCTCGCATTCCGGTCAACCAGTCATGTACCAGGGCAACTTTCACCGTGCAGCCTCCAAAACCCGATTATATACTTGTTCATGCTGGGAAATGAAAGAGGCTAAAGAGTAGCGTTCAGCAAATGTTTTCGCTGATTGTGCTTGTTGCAGGACATCTTTTGGCCAGGCGATGACAGCGGCTAGTTTTTCGGAGATATCCAAGGGGTCGTAAGGATTGAAAAAGGTAGCCTGCTCACCGCTGATTTCACGCAGAACCGGCAGATCGGAGCAGGCAACGGGTGTTCCACATACCATGGCTTCGATCACGGGAAGCCCAAAACCTTCAGCAAGAGAAGGCAGAACCAGGCAAAGTGCGCCTTTATAGAGAAGCGGCATCTGTGATCGTGATAGTCGGCTAAGCAGCATAATGTGTTTATCTATGCCCAGTTTTTCAGCGTATCGACGGATAATATCCGGTCTTGGGGGGCCGGCGAGTACCAAACAAGGCGGGGAGAATCGTTTGGTGAGATCCTGCCAGGCCAACAATAGAGCTGCCAAGTTTTTATGATAGAGATCGTTTCCGCAATATAAAACATATTCCTGGCAAGGCAGATGGAGACTTTCGCAAAAATCGCGAATTATTACGGTATCGATTGTTTGAAAAAAAATGTCATCCAGACAGTTGTAGATTTTCGTGATTTTATCAGGTTCAATACCGGTGAATTTCACTAAATCCCGGGCTGTGGCATTTGAAACAGTGATGATTTCCGTCGCGTTCATGACGCTGGATAAAAAGTGTGAAGATGCAAGCTGACGGTGATAGATCCGCTTGGTTTGAGTCATCAGATTGCTATAAAAACCGCCGAATCGGGGAATTTTACGAGGTTGTTCGGGGGGGCGCAGGTGAATGCAATCGTGAACGGTTAAGACCAGAGGGGCAGGGCTGCAGCTAGGCGCCAAGTAATGAGGAGCGTGAAAAATACTCAATTGATTGGAATGTGCCAGGGCTCCTTGAAAAGGGGAGCGGCGTGAAGTGTTGATTTTCGAGAATTGAAATCGTGTGGGGTCAAAATCGTCTTTTGAAAAATGCGCATTTTTATCGGTGAATAAACGGTATTCAATACCTGGTTTCGGGTCGGCAATGGACAGGCCGTGGATGAGATGTCGGATATATGTGCCGATGCCGAAATCGTGGAATTTTCTTATATCGATACCGATGACACGTGAAATGGGTTGGGAATCGAAATGAGTTTGACCAGGAAAAGAACTATTCATCATTGAGAATAATTTTATTGACATTTTCCAGCGGTTGCAAATGGAATTGCCGGGTGTTGGCAAAGCTAAACAAGAACACTGGAAAGTTGCAGGAGGATGTGATAGATTCAAGCTCTTATCTTCGGCAAGGATGCTTGTCGATATTGAATGGCTGGATAATGGAATGGCAATAATAGATAACATATTGGACAAAGCAGTAACCGTAGGCGCTTCCAATGTTCATATTTCAACGGGATCGCCGCCGATGATGAGATTGCACGGTGATTTGATACCCATGTCGCAGGAGGAAGTCACGTTAGAGGCGGCAAAAACGATTTTGTTGGAGATATTGAACGAGAAGCAGAAAGATTTGATTTTAAAAACGTATAAAGAATTGGATTTTTCATATACTTCAGGAAGTGGCCAAAGATTTCGAGTAAACATATTTCGGCAGCGAAGGGGCCTGGATGGGAATTTTCATGTTATTCCGTCAAAAATTCCCACATTGAAAGATCTGAGACTGCCTTCCGTTTTGAAAGACATGTGTTCATTGAACCAGGGATTGATCCTGGTCACAGGGTCAGCCGGAACCGGGAAGACATCCACCCTCGCTGCAATGATAGATCAGATCAATCGAACGCAGCAAAAGCACATCATCACATTGGAAGATCCCATAGAATTCATTCATGAAAACAAATTATGTATGGTCAATCAACGGGAGCGTGGCGCGCACTTTAAAACATTCGCTGGAGCTCTAAGACAAACGCTTAGACAGGATCCCGATATTATCCTGGTCGGTGAAATGCGGGATTTGGAAACGATTTCTATGGCGATCACCGCTGCCGAAACCGGTCACCTGGTGCTGGGAACTCTTCATACGTTGTCTGCGGCTAAAACATTGGATCGTATTATCGATGTGTTTCCCGGCCATCAAAGAAACCAGATCCGTGCTATGGTTTCCGAATCTATCCGGTGTGTTGTCTGCCAAAATTTGCTCAAGTCCAGAGACGGAAAATCACGTGTGCTGGCTTCTGAAATACTGATTGGAATCCCGGCGGTAGCGGCACAAATCAGAGACGCCAAGACATTTCAAATACCCAGTATTATGCAGATGAGCCATTCCGTGGGGATGCATCTGATGGATGAAGACCTTGTCAGGCTTCTGAAGGAAAATAAAATCAACTATGATGAGGCCTTGTTGCATGCGCATGATCCGAAATATTTTGTTGAAGCTTGTCAGAAGGAAAATATCGGACCTTTTGCGAAACCCGATATAGAAAAGGAAAAATCGGGTAAAGGATCTCCAAGAAGCTGGATTCTGCAGAAAAGAGGTTCTTGATGGCGGTTATTGATGTTTTATTGCGGGAAGTCGTTGCCAGAGGTGGTTCTGATTTACATTATGTTACCGGTTCCAAACCGATGCTCAGAGTCAATGGTTTATTGATGCCGATTCGGGATGAAATCGTGCCGGTAGAGCAGGGCAAAGCAGTTTTGATGGAATTGTTGAGCAACATTCATCGTAAACGGTTTGAAATGGACAAGGACGTGGACTTTGCCTATCAACTGCCGGGAGTGTCACGTTTTCGCGTGGCGATGTTTCATCAGTCGAGAGGTTTTGGAGCTGTATTTCGGGTGATTCCCGATAAACCCATACCGCTCGAGGAGTTAGGCTTGCCGTTAAGCGTCAAAAAATTTGCCGAATTGGACAGGGGACTGGTTTTGATTACCGGAGCTACCGGCTCCGGTAAAAGCACGACAATGGCGGCAATTATCGATATCATCAATCAGCAGGGTAAAAAGCATATTGTTACTATTGAGGATCCGATAGAATTCGTTCACTACAATCGTGGTTGTCTGATCACACAACGCGAGGTGGGATTACACACGGAATCGTTTGCAGACGCTTTACGGGCTGCTTTGAGAGAAGACCCGGATCTTATTCTCGTCGGCGAGATGCGGGATTTGATTACTACTCAGTTGACCTTATCGGCAGCGGAAACAGGCATTCTGGTGTTTGCAACCGTCCACACGAATTCAGCGGTGAAAACAATCGACCGTGTTGTCGATGTCTTTCCTGCTGATGAGCAGGATCATGTGCGAATCATGCTCTCAGTTTCGCTGAAAGGTGTCATATCACAGCAACTTCTCCCTACTTCAGACGGCAAAGGAAGAATTCCCGCTGTCGAACTGATGTTCTGTAACTCTGCGATATCTAATGTTATCCGCGAGGGAAAAACTCATCAATTGACGACCTTGATACAAAGCAGTAAAAAAGAAGGCATGCAAACCATGGATCAAGCTTTGTATCAATTGTATAAGCAGGGAAAAATCAGCGAAGAAATGGTGCTGTCCCGAGCGACGGACAGAGGTTATATGATGAGGGCTATTTCAAGCCTGTCGTAACGAATTATTTCAATGGTATAGATATACCGGGATAGGGCAGGTCGATATGAAAAAAGGTCTGACATATAAAGATTCGGGTGTTGATATCGATCAGGGCGATGCATTTGTGCGAAAGATATTGCCCTATACGAAAGCGACACATACGAAGTTTTCAATGGGTTCTATCGGTTCTTTTGCCGGTATGATCGATATGGCCCCAGGAAATTGGAAAAAACCCATTATTGTTGCCTGTACCGACGGTGTGGGCACCAAGCTGAAAATTGCTATTGATTTAAATCGACATGACACCATCGGTATTGATCTGGTGGCTATGTCTATAAACGATTTACTTGTAACCGGCGCTGAACCGATCGCTTTTCTCGATTATCTGGCAACATCCAGACTTGATAACGAAAGGCATGCGGAAATTGTCAAAGGAATCAGCCGGGGATGTATTCAAAGTGAATGTGCGCTGATTGGCGGGGAAACGGCTGAAATGCCGGGTTTTTATGGCTGTGATGATTACGATCTGGCAGGCTTTGCCATCGGAATTGTCGAACAGGACGCTATTCTCGATCCCCAAAATGTCGTGCCGGGGGACAGGTTTTTGGCTTTGCCGTCAAGCGGTATCCATTCAAATGGATATTCATTGGTACGTAAGGTGTTCGAAGACAGAAACAAATTTCCTCTCGATAAAACTCTTCCAGGTTTGACTCGCCCATTGGGCGATGAACTCCTCGTTCCAACACGAATTTATGCGCCTGAATTCGCGATTCTGCGCAGGTTGAAAGGCCTGAAATCCGCCGCTCACATTACAGGCGGAGGAATCCCTGGAAACCTCGTTCGAGCTTTGCCTGACGGATGCGGCGCTGCTCTGGACAAGAATAGCTGGCCTGTTCCAAGGATCTTTTCGCTTATGCAGAAAGAAGGTCGGATTGCTGAAAAAGAAATGTTCAGAACTTTCAATATGGGTTTGGGTATGATTTTAGTGATTGGCGCTTCGTCATTCGATACAATTCGGGAAGCTCTGGCTGGGCAAGGATTCCAAACATTTGACATCGGCACGGTCTGCGACAAGCCGGGAGTCCATTGGGTGGATTCAAAACCGAAAACTTCGAAAGAAAACCGATCGGTATCAGTACATCGGGATACAGGCATTGAGAAACCACGCATCGCTATATTCGGATCGGGTAGAGGTTCTAATATGGAGGCGATTCTTCAGTCGATAGACCGAGGAGACTTTGATGCCGAAATAGCGTGTGTGATTTCAAACAACTCGAATGCTCCTATTATGGAGCGTGCTGAAAAACGCAATATACCAGCTTTTCATATTTCATCACATACTCATTTGAATAAAGAATGGGATTATGTAAACCAGGTTCTGGACATGTGCAAAGCAGACACGCTGGTACTTGCCGGATACATGAAAAAAATTCCCGAAAAAATTATCGAACGGTTTTCAGGACGGACATTCAATATCCACCCTGCGCTGCTGCCCGCATTTGGGGGTAAAGGTATGTTCGGGAAACACGTGCATGAATCAGTCTTGAAAAGCGGCGCTAAATTTAGCGGAGCGACGGTTCATAGGTTGGATTCAGAATACGACCATGGCGAAATTCTAGCCCAAAGAGTGGTGCCTGTGTTACCTCAAGATACACCGGAAAGCCTGGCGGAACGTGTCCTTGTTGAAGAACATGATATGTACTGGCGGGTGTTGAAAAAGCTCTTGAATGACGACAATGGCTGAAAAGCAACAGCGGCATGAAACACGCTGGAGAATTATTTTATTTCTGGTAATAGCTATATTCTCATTTGTGTTACGAACAATTTACGCAGGCAAATTAAACAATAGTATCAATGAGTTAGAAGCACGCTATGTGCTGATCAGTTATGATATTTCGAAAGGTATTTTTCATTTCCCCCATGCGCCTTGGATCATGGAATACGACGAAACGAGTTTTTGTTGGCTGATAGCGCCTTGGGTATTGTTATTCGGTCGAAGCTGGAAGATTTTTTGCCTGTTTGCTGCTACTGTGACTTCGCTGATCCCATCGATCTTGTTTTTAATAACAGCCCGAAAATACGATTTGAAACTTGGTATTCTTGTAGGCCTGTTTTTTTCATCTGTACCTGCCCAACTGGTATGGGATCGAGACCTCGCCATGAGTTCAATGGTTGTTCACACGGCTCTCTGGTTTTTCGCTTTATATATCGTCTCCCATTCGGCTCCTAGAAAACCTTGTCATTATGCGCTGACAGGCCTTGCAATAGGCATAGGCACATATTTTGCCCA
Organism: bacterium; assembly: GCA_049652745.1. Lineage (GTDB taxonomy): Bacteria > CSSED10-310 > CSSED10-310 > CSSED10-310 > CSSED10-310 > JBASEY01. The sequence continues at coordinate 60,190 of JBASEY010000026.1, forward strand.
CTATAATGCGATTGTTTTTCCTACGCTGCTGGCATTGATTTGGTTCAGAAAAGACTCGCTCAAGCACAGGTTAATGGGTATGGCGATATCGATTACGACATATTTTTTATCATGTTTGCCGTTGTTGGTTCTCCTTAAATTCAAATCGGAATATCTTTTATGGCGGCAACGACATTTTCATGAGAGTCCTGTTCAGAGCGTATCCATTGTTCATCAATACCTTAGCAGTCTGGCTCAGCATTTGAAAAGTCTGTTTTTTGGCGGGTTAGAAAGCCTTCACTTACGTGCGGAAGCTCCTGTCCTAAACCCTGTTATGGCTGTTCTGTTTCTTGTGGGAATCGTTTTTTTGCTTCGGCGAGGCTGGAGTGATTTCTTTTTTGTTTTGGGATTACCATTAACGTTGTACATCATGTTGGGTTTTATTAAACCTGAACATTGGAGCGGGTCGTATCATATTTTTGCCATGCCTTTTTTAGCTTTGTCTGCTGCTTTTGGAGCCTATGGAATTTGGACCCGTGTTACATGTCAAAAACAAAATACATTCTCGACAGTCCTTTTTGTTATCGTGGTGGTATTGGTCGTATCGATAAACGTATGGCATTTTTTTTGGGGGGCATACAGAATTCACCCCCGTTCGGACCTGTTGACAAGGCTGCAGGCGGACATGAGAAGTCTTGAGAAGATGCCCTATTTGTTCAGCACTGCCATTTCGGTGGAAGTACAGCATTATCATATGCCTTTTTGGGTGGCCACACGTTGTTATCAGGACCGAATATCAATTTTTGGCTGGGACAACGACACCTGGATATCTGATCCGGATAAGGTGCCCATTGATTTTATACGAAACATGGAGAATCAGGTCGGTGTTGTCGTCAGCCCTGAGGAAGTGGACGTTTTTATCGATCGGTTCGATCCGGAAAGCATTGTGGATACACAAATATTGCCAGGTAGTGAATTGGTGATGTTTCATTGTAATATAGACGTTCCTGATCTTCTTCAAAGAACTTGGACGCTCAGCCATGTACCTCCGGTGCTGCCTATCAAGCGGAACTGATGATACCGGTTAAAAACAAAGCACAATGTAGAAGGTTTCCATGGGTTACACTTTTATTGGGTGCAATCAACGCTGGGGTTTTTATTTATGAGTTAGCCTTGCCGCCTGCTATGCTCGACAAGTTTTTTGCTGTTTTTGGCCTGATACCCGCTAATCTGTTTCAGTTCAATGTGCTGGAATTCAATGGAATATCAAATTACGCTGTTTTACCGATCTTCACATCTATTTTTATACACGGCGGTTTTTTTCACCTGATATTGAATATGTGGACCTTATACTTATTTGCTCCGTGTATGGAAGATAGGCTGGGCCATTTTAGATTTATGGTTTTTTATTTTCTCTGCGGTATGGGCGCTTCGCTGATGCATGCCGTCATTCACTCAAAATCCGTTGTTCCTACGGTCGGCGCCAGTGGAGCGATTGCCGGCGTTTTGGGCGCGTATTTTGTGCTTCTTCCTTTATCTAAAATAGTAGTGTTGGTTCCATTGTTTTTTTTACCGCTTTTTTTTGAGATACCTGCGTTTTTTTATCTGTTGATATGGTTTGTTTCGCAGTTGCACAGTGGAGCCTGGATCTTGATCGGAGGAGCGCCGAATCATGGAGGTATCGCATTTTGGGCTCATATCAGCGGATTTTTAATAGGTATATATCTTTTGAGTGTATTTCTCCCTTCCAAAAAGCGTTTGGCTTCTTCTTGACTTTGTTTCGATCATATTTAAGCTTGGCAGGGATGAACACTGAAAGGGCAAGGAATGAGCATAAAAAACTTCACAGAAAGCATCAATGATCAGATTTTAAAGGCTTTGGCAGAGCTTAACATAAAAGATATCGACATACCGGCTCTGGTACGCCCGCCGGAAACGATCGACGCGGAGTTTGCCTTGCCTTGTTTTCCATTGGCGGCGGTTTTGCGCCAGTCGCCGGCGAAAATCGCGGCATCGATCGCATCCAAGATTCCCGGTGCTAGCTGGTTAAAAAAGGTTGTTGCAGAAGGACCTTATTTAAATTTTAAAATCGACGAACCGGCACTGTTTCAAACAATGATCTCAAATATTCTGCATAAAAAGGAACGATATGGTTACAGAGATCAGGAATGTCCTAAAACAATTTTAGTTGAATACTCATCACCGAATACGAATAAACCCCTTCATTTAGGCCATGTGCGCAACAATGTTTTAGGCGCGGCGATAGTCAACCTTTTAAAAGCGGCAGGGCATACCGTCATTCCTGCCAGTATCCTGAATGATCGAGGCATCCATATCTGCAAAGCGATGGTTGCATACAGGCGCTACGCTGAAGGCCAAACACCATCGATCACGGGAATCAAAGGGGATCACTTCGTCGGGAGTATGTACGTACGGTTTGAAAAAGAGCTAAAAGAGCACCCGGAATTGATGGATGAGGCGCGTGAAATGCTGCGTGACTGGGAAAACGGTGACCCGGATACGCTGTCGTTATGGAAAATGCTTACCGACTGGGTATTGGAAGGTTTTGAGCAAACCTATAGACGCTTGGGATCGCATTTTGATGTTGTTCAACATGAGAGCCGAACCTATTTATTGGGAAAAGAAATCATTGCCGAAGGACTGGAAAAAGGAGTTTTTTTTAAAAAGGAAGACAATTCGGTTTGGATAGACCTTACGGATGTCGGTCTCGATCAGAAAGCTCTCCTAAGGCAGGATGGAACATCCTTATACATAACTCAGGACTTGGGTGTAGCGATCGAACGCTTTAAAACACTGAATATCGACAAAGCAATTTATGTTGTCGGTTCGGAACAAATATATCATTTCAAGGCGTTATTCGAAACCATGAAAAAATTTGGTTTTTCCTGGGCGGAGCAGTTTCGACATTTGAGCTATGGAATGGTCTATCTTCCGGAAGGAAAAATGAAGTCACGCGAAGGTAAAGTGGTGGATGCCGACGAATTGATGGATCAGATGCAGAAATTGTCTAGAAAGATCATGGATGAGTCTCATTTTCAAATCGAACCATCTGAAAGAGACGCCATTGCGGAAGCAATAGGATTGGGAGCGATTAAATATTATATTTTGAAATTCAACCCCCAGAAAGATATTCATTTCGATCCGGAAAAATCGTTATCATTTGATGGAGCTACAGGAGCTTATATTCAATATTGTCATGCACGAATCCACTCTGTTCTGCAAAAAGCGTGTTTTGATCCCATTTCAGAATGGGATGCATCTCTTTTGGGTAACAGGGAGGAATTAGAAATAATTCGATCCTTGCTGTATTTGCCCGATACTATCCAAAGCGCCGCTGCCGAATTGAATCCATCGAAAGTGGCAACACATATCCTGGATCTGGCAAAAGCATTCAATGTTTTCTACACTCATCATAGAATACTGGGTGCAGATTCACATGCTTTGACAAAAGCGCGATTGGCTCTATCTGCATCTGTCGCATACGGATTGAGATCGGGTTTACAAATACTTGGCATTGAAGCTGTTGAAGAAATGTAAAGATATTCTCTGATTGACATTTTTTCTAATAACTTCAATAATTATTGAAGGATGCGTGGGGATATAAAATATGAAAATGACGATATTATTGGCAATATCAATAATAATGACCTTGATGTCTGCTGGTTCGCTTCATGCTGAATGGCTTGTCATCAACACGTTGCCGTCAGGTGCGAAAGTGACGGTAAACGACTCTATGCAAGGTTTTTCACCTATAAGAATAGAAGGGCAATCCGGCCAGACTATTCGCTTGGCCATATCGTTCAGCGCAGTCGGAGCATTTTATTTTGATCATAAGTTTACCGAGAACCAAACCATTTTTATCGATCTTGAACATCAACAAGAAATCAGTGAAAAAGAATTTTGGGAAAAAAACACACTATCTGTTGTACCGAAAAAGGTTGAACCGACGGCAACCGCCAAAGTTCTGATCAGCGCTGTTCTAAAAGAAATTGCTCCACCTTTGGCTGTCCCGGCGAATCTTCGACATGAATCAGGGGATGTTATTTATAATTTATCGATCGATGCCAAAGGAAAAGTGATCGGCGCTGATTTGATAACGGAATGCTCCAATGATGAATTAAAAAATTATTTTGAGCTATGGATATCGAAGTGGATTTTCGATCCGGCTGTTTTAGACGGTGAGCCGAAAGAAAGTCAGACCAAAATAAAAATCAGCTACACAATGGAAAAAGGGGAATTCATTTTACCGTCATATGATCTAACGTTGCAGGCTGTTGTTGAGACAGCCGTAAAGGATGAAGTGCCTGAAGACGCGAAGTTTCCGACCCAGCCGGTCGATATTCAATATTATTCCGAGAAACAGGTCGATCGTAAAGCTGTTGTTTTCAAGCCGCCGATGCCGGGTGATATGCCGATTGAAATTATCAATCTGAATATGAGTGGTATTGCGGAGTATATGATCTTCATCGATCAGGAGGGTAATATTGACAAGGTTGACATTATAACCGGTACGGGAAATCAAAGTCTTGATACATTTATAATCCAGATGATAAAAAAATCGTATTGGGAACCCGCAATAATCGATGAAAAGCCGGTCGGCTATGAAAGAAGCCTGACAGTTGATTATAATACAGCAGCAATCCGATTCACTTTTCCGAATCTGTAATTTTGTTATGTATGCCGGCGGCGCTTCATTCGTTTATGCATTAAGGTAAACGAACCCAAGGAAGCCGATAGAAAAAGAATATCTCGGATCAGATCACATATCGTTCGGATTTGAACAAATGTCAGCCCAAACATTTGCGGCCAAACAGCTCGAATCTTCAGTGTTATTCGATGGCAAAGATCACTTTCAGGGCTTCCTCCGAAGCAGCCGCATTCAAAATCGATTCCGCGGATCAAGTTGATGGTCAGCAGAATCATGAAGAAAACAAGGATCAATGAGATGCCCAAGGCTGCGCCGCGTGGAGCGATACCTGTGATCAGGCAAAGACCAAACACCAATTCAACCGATGGCAGTAAAATAGCAGCAATATTTATTATTGCGCCCGGCGCCAGATGATATTGATAAATATCGAGAGCAAGTCTGCAGGGATTCATGATTTTGGTCAGAGCTGCATATACAAAGACAAGACCCACAAACCAGCGAAGACACCATTCAAGAATCCTGGCGCTATTCATCAGTATTATCCTCCGTAATCTCGATAGGGCGTCCGGCGTTTTTCCATCCAAGCAAACCCTGAAAATAAACAGAAACATTTTGATAGCCATATTCTTGTAGAATGACCATCAGATCCGAAGCATCGTAGCATTCAGGTCCGGAACAATACAGAATCAACTGAGTATCGATTGGAAAGATGGCTGCAAAATCATGGATGATCTCATCGGCCTTTCCAACGGGAAGATTGAATGCTCTGGGAATATGGCCTGCATCATACTCAGTCGATGTCCTTGCATCGACGAAAACAGCTTTTGATCGAAGATATGAATCCAGCACGTCGACGTCATCGATCGGGTTTAGTGATGCGATACAAATTTCTCCGGCATGAACAAGACCTTTATCAGGATTCCATTGACCAAACAGAGGGATTCCTTCGGGGTTTACTATGTTTAGGACAGTTCCCAGGATAATGGATACCGTTAAAAGGATTATAAGCTCAGCGAAATAGCGAACCATACGTTTTCTCCTGTTTTAAATTCATCGGCAAACTCCTTTATTGGTTACGGCTGGAACCCTCTTTAAGTTCTATCAAATTGCCACCTGTATCCTGAATAAAAATAACATCACCGGACTTTCGCACAAATCGTCGAATAGTCATTCCATGGGATTCAGCACGCTTAATAACGGCGGCCCTGTCATCACAATCAAAGCAAAGATGCTGTATAGCTCCCGGGCTTGGCAGGTTCGGTGAAATGAAAACTTCGATCAGGCTGTTTCCTGCATCGTAAACTCTGACATGTACCGGAAAATCCTGATGAAACAATTGACGCATGGTTTCCGGTTCCACATCAAAGCTATATGCATGCTTTAATTTTAAAACTGATTCAAACAAATTAACGGCGGATTCGATCGAATGAACCGTTATGCAACTATGAAGAAGCATGGAATTTATCTCCTTTACGACAAACGGGGCATATTTTTATTTAAAGCGCTGCTGACGATCGAGTCGGAAGCGTGGTGCGGCAAGGTGACCTTTAAGTCGGGGTTCGAACGCATTGCGGCTTTGATCGCATGGAGTGCTCCAGGGTTTTGTGCCCATGCCCGTCGAGCAATGCCGTTGTTGACATCCCATTCGATCATTTCTTGGATGCGACGATCCGCCAGCTCGGACCCATCGAGCACCATTCCAAATCCTCCATTGACGACTTCTCCCCAGCCAACACCGCCGCCATTGTGAAGGCTGACCCAAGTCGCACCTCTCATCGCATCACCGATTACATTATGAACCGCCATATCGGCGGTGCGATTCGAACCGTCTCGAATATTAGCGGTTTCTCGAAACGGTGAATCCGTTCCAGAGACATCATGGTGGTCCCTACCTAATACAACTGGGCCTCGAATGATTCCTTCACGAATGGCTTTGTTGAATTCGAGAGCAATTCGGATTCTGCCCTCTTCGTTTGAGTATAGAATTCTTGCTTGAGAGCCGACGACGAGGTTGTGTTCTGCGGCAGCTTCAATCCAGATGAGATTGTCATTTAATTGAAGAAGAATTTCTGGATCAGCGTTATTCTTCATGTTTCTCAACACATCCGCAGCAATTTTGTCCGTAGTCAATAAATCCTTGGGATCACCTGAACAACAAACCCAGCGGAACGGGCCAAAGCCATAATCAAAGCAGAGAGGACCCATAATATCTTCGACATAGGATGGATACCGGAATGATCCGTCAGGGTTTACCAAGTTTTCGGCGCCGGCTCGGGAAGCTTCCAGAAGAAAGGCATTGCCGTAATCCCAAAAATGCAGGCCGTTTTCAGCCAATTTATTGATAGCTTTGACTTGGCGTTTCAACGATTCTTGAACACGAAGTTTGAATTCGGCGGGATCTTCTTTCATCATTTTTATGGACTCATCCAGACTGATCCCAGCGGGGTAATAACCTCCGCCATAAGGGTTGTGTAAAGATGTCTGATCGGAGCCCAATTCAACTTGAATACCTGCTTCCAATATTTTTTCCCATAAATCGACAATGTTGCCGAGGTATCCGATCGAAACGCGTTCACGGTTTTTTTGAGCGGTTTCGATGCATTTCATCAACTTGTCCAGGTCAAGGGCGATTTCCGTCAACCATCCTTGTCGATGACGGGTGTATAGAGGTTTCGGATTTATCTCAGCGATAATATTCACCGTGCCGGCAATAACGCCGGCTTTTGCCTGAGCGCCGGACATACCGCCAAGCCCGGAAGTGACAAATGTAATCCCTTTGGCGGATGTTTCAGGGGACTGACCAAGGTATTTTCTGGCCGCATTCAGGATAGTGATCGTCGTTCCATGAACGATTCCTTGAGGGCCGATATACATATAACTGCCTGCCGTCATCTGCCCGTAGGATGTCACACCGAGGCTGTTATATCTCAGGTAATCCTCCGGTTTTGAATAATTCGGTATCATCATTCCGTTCGTCACAACGACTCGGGGAGCCCATTCGGTTGAAGGAAACAGACCCATCGGATGGCCGGAATACATCACAAGGGTCTGGTTCGTGTTCATTTCCGAAAGATATTTCATCGTGAGCAGATATTGAGCCCAGTTTTGAAAAACAGCGCCGTTGCCGCCATAGGTGATCAATTCATGCGGGTGCTGTGCCACCTCCGGATCCAAATTGTTCTGTATCATCAGCATAATCGCTGCCGCTTCTTTGCATTTGGCAGGATATTCGTCTATCGGTCGAGCATACATCGGATAGGTCGGTCTGAACCGTCGCATGATGATTCTTCCCTCTTCAATCAACTCCGATGCAAATTCATCGGCAAGCTCCTGATGAAAATGCTCGGGGAAGTACCGCAATGCATTGCGAACGGCTAATTCACATTCATCACGGGTCAGAACGAGCGGCCGTCGAGGGGCATGATTGACCGTATCATCCTGCCGAGGCATCGGCGGTAAAACCGTGGGGATGCCTTGAGTGATTTGTTGTCGAAATGTATTACTCATGATAATTCTCCTTTCAGAGAGAACGCTATGACGCGCCGTCTGCCTAATCTATACAAAAAGTCTGTCCTTTTTACCAGTGAGAGTGATCAGGTTTCGAGAGTATCATTTGTTCAAGCTGCAAGAGAAGTCTTTTTAGTTTATAATCGTCCGTTGAGGGATGATGCATGAAACGTGATAATTTTAAAAAAGGATTTGATGTCACGGTTGTCGGTGCCGGGCACGCCGGCATCGAAGCGGCGGTGGCCGCCGCAAGGCTGGGAATGAAAACGATCCTGATCACGATGAACCTGGAAACCATCGGGCACATGCCCTGCAATCCTGCTATCGGCGGACTGGGAAAAAGTCAAATTGTCCGAGAAATAGATGCGCTTGGTGGGTGTATCGGGCGGCTTGCCGATCTGACGGCAATCCAGTTCAGGTTGTTAAATAGAAAAAAAGGGCCCGCCGTTTGGTCTCTTAGAACACAAAATGACAAGGTTAAATATCGACAGGCTTGTCAGAATCTTCTTTTTTCACAAAACAATTTGACCGTTATCCAAGATGAAGTCATCGATTTGGTGGCCGATGGCGGAAAATGCCGCGGAGTTGTGACGGCGTTTAGCGATCGTATTCCAACGAAGACAGTTATCATTACCCCGGGAACTTTTTTAAATGGAAAAATATTTCTTGGGCTGAATGAGTATAGCGCGGGACGCTTAGGTGAATTTCCGGCGGACAGTTTGTCTCAATCGTTAAAAAACAACGGTCTGAAACTGGATCGATTAAAGACTGGAACACCCTGTAGGATCGATAGAAGAACCATTGATTGGAAAGAGTTGGAACCTCAACCAGGCGATGACGAACATCCTTTTTTTTCACATTGGGTCAGGCCTGATTCTCTCCTTCCTCAGATCGTCTGTCATCTGACATATACCAATCTCCAAACGCATGAAATCATACGCAGCGGTATGGATAGATCACCGTTGTACACAGGACGAATCACCGGGATTGGTCCTCGCTATTGTCCATCGATCGAAGATAAAGTTATGAGATTTCCCGATAAAGACAGACACCAAATTTTTCTGGAGCCAGAGGGTCTGGATTCGATTGAAATTTACGCAAACGGAATTTCGACAAGTCTGCCTTACGATGTCCAGACCGATTTGTTGCATTCGATCAAAGGTCTGGAAAAAGCTGAGATGATTCGACCTGCTTATGCAGTCGAATATGATTTTGTTCAACCGACCCAACTAAAACCCACCCTGGAATGTAAAGTTCTCGAAAACGTCTTTCTTGCCGGTCAAATCAACGGAACGTCGGGATACGAAGAAGCAGCCGCTCAGGGCCTCGTTGCGGGTATAAACGCTGTTTTGAAACTGAAACAGGAAGAACCGATCGTTTTTTCGCGTGACCAGGCATATATCGGTGTGATGATAGATGACTTGGTGACGAAAGGGGTGGATGAGCCCTATCGCATGTTCACCTCCCGGGCGGAATACAGGCTCCAGCTTCGTTGTGACAATGCTGATAGTCGATTGACGGAAACAGGTTTTAAAGTGGGCTTGATAACCCGGGATCAGTATGATGGCTATTTGCATAAAAAGCAGCTTGTTGAACAGGAGATACATCGGCTGGAAAGCACGAAAATTACGCCCTCCCAACACAATCTGAAGCTATTTGAAAAAGCTTCGCTTCCATTGGTCAACCGGCAATTATCCTTGAAAGAGTTATTGAAGCGCCAAGAATTTGATTATACCGATTTGGGTGAACTCGGTATGGATAACCCTGCTTTCCCTGCAGAACTTGTTCAAAACATCATGACGATGATTCGATATGAGGGGTATATTCAACGAGAAATAGACGATGTCAAACAATTCAGCAAACTGGAAAAAATACGTATACCCGACCATTTTGATTACATGTCGTCTACAGCCCTCTCAGTGGAAGTGCGGCAAAAATTACATGAAATACGACCCGTTTCTTTGGGCCAGGCTTCCAGAATCCCCGGTGTGACACCCGCCGCTATATCGGTGTTGTCGCTTCTGATTCAAAAGATGACCAAACAGGACCAGCCGACATGAAAATGTCAGTAGTTGAAAAGTATATTCAGCAATATTTTCCGTGGGCCGATCCCGACTCCGGAGAACGGATTGAGGTTTACTTGAATGAGCTGGGAAAATGGAATCGGAGTATCAACTTAACCGGTATACCGCAGGAAGACTGGATGGAGAAAATCGTCGTTGAATCTGCTGTGTTGTTGAAGCCGATCATGGAAGACAACGCGCTTGCTAAGCCGGGCGCAATCTGGGTTGACATGGGAACAGGGGCGGGAATTCCCGGCTTGATTATCGCTGCTCTGCTGCCGTCGCAAGCCCTGTTTTTGATCGATATAAAACAAAAAAAAATTGATTTTTTAAGTGTTGTCGCTGCGAAAATGGTTTTAAAAAATGTCATTGTCCTACAAAGCCGCCTTGAAACTATCAGCGAAGTATACCCGATATTGAAAGGCAGCGTGAACGTGTTTTTCTCACGGGCGTTGGCTGATATCGATAAGCTGGTCGAATATGCAAGCCCTTTGGCTGCTCCCGACGCTGTATTGATTTCCCCGAGGGGAAGAGCGAATATAAATAATCAAATGAGGGTTATCTCAGGAAACGGAGAATCTTGGTCAGGAAATATTTGTAATCTACAAATACCGGGTTACAATCGGGATATGACATGTGTGAAACTCGTGCTGGAGTCAACGGATAATGATTAAAAAAACTCGTGTTCTATCTGTTACTTTAAGCCATTTCAGTCCACTGGGAATCATCTTCACTTCCCAAAAAGGGGCTTATTGGTATGATATAACCGCTGCGGTCCTGGGGAGTTTTCTGATACCGTTCAGTGTTAACGCTATCTGTTTTTCAAGCATCGGTCTAATGACCGGCCAAACCGTGGTATTAGGCGTTGGGTTGCTTTTAGTGGCCATTCCGTTGATTGTCAGAGGTCGGTCGACAGAAATTTCATTTTTAAGCGCAACTCGTGAAATTGTTGGTATCCCTGGAAAAAAATCATCGTTGTTTTTTACTGATGTCGATCGACTTCAGCTTTTTTTAAGGCAAGACAAGTGTTCCCTGGCCGTCATTTTTAAAAATGATGAATCCATTGTTCTGTTTGATGATTATCCGTTGAATTTGGCGCTTCGGGTTGCGGCTCATCTGGGACAATTGCTTGAAATACCTGTGACCAATCACAGAGGGAAGTCGATCCGTCACGCTATCGATATCGACTGGACACTGCCTTGCCGACTTCCGTCAGGCTGGTTTCCTCTTGAATACCTTCTATTTTCCGCCGCTTTTTCGTCTGGAATCTGTATGTTGTTATCGACTAATTTCGATAATATCTTTCTGTTTGATGTCGCTCCTAAATGGCTCTTTTTACCGGTGCTTGCATTTCCAGCCGGTCAATTGTTAAAAAATATTCATCACAGCAGAGGTTATTTTGATGCTGTAAAGTTTTTAACTTTCTTTTTCATTTTGTGTTTAGGCTTTATTTTATGGAGTTCTATTGAGCCGGCGATTACATTTCTGGGTTTGGTGCCCGGAGCGATAACTCTGTTTTTTCTGATAAATAATTACACTGAAAGAAAAAAAAGTGGTTTTTGGTTGCTGCCGGGTTTAAGTGTAATACTGCTGAGTTTCGGTTTTTCGATTTTTGTCTCGTATCACTACCATTCTTTTTTTCTGTTGGATGCCTCCGTTGTCAGCCACATTCAAATCACCCTCGGTTCTGAAAATACGGTCACTCTGGAATATCCCAGTGATATCAGGTTATTTCTGGATGCCGTCCAAAACAGTTCTCTATACCGATCCGGTGCTGAACTGCGTTCAGCAAGTTTGAATGCGCACATCGTTCGCCCTGCCGGTCGTGACTATTTCATTGAATTATATCGAGAATGCGACGGCAGAATTGCCGTTGTGGGAAGATTATCTTGTACATGGTTCAACGGGTCGCTGTTTTTAGCTACGTTGAACTCTGTTACGGCGGACAAGTTGCTGATGTCCATCAAAGGAATATGGCCGCCGGGAAATTGACACATCGGATAAATCTGGTGTTTTGGATGATTTATTTTCCAATGCAAAAGCTCGAGAAAATCTCAGCTAAAATATCCGGTGACACCGTATCGCCCAGTATTAGGCCCAGAGTGTGATCGATTGTTCTTAGAATTGGAGTAATACATTCCAAGCCTGTATTTACCAGGTACAAGCTATAGGCTTCTTGTAAAAGAGTCAGTGCGTTTTCAAGCGCCTGTTGTTGACGCAAACTTACGATCAGGGAGGCAGTATTGGTGTTTTCATTGGTTGACAGGTGTCCCAGAATTTGTGCGCGAAGTGATTGAACACCTTTTCCGTCAAGTGCAGATCCTTGAATCACGCCTAACATATTGGGGAGTTTGGAGATCGTGTCGATTTGTTCTGCACGTGCTTGTTCCAAGTCAATTTTATTCCAAAAAACAAACATTTTCGGGTAACCGGCATCTTCGTTGATTTTATTAAAAGTTTCCAGGTCAGGATCGGTTGCGTCGACAACGTAAATCACGAGTTCTGCGTGTTGAAGTATCTTTTGTGTTCGATGAACCGCTTCTTTTTCCGCCGCAGAAATCGTATCTCTGATTCCCGCGGTATCAACCAGCTCCAGCCTGTAATCGTTCCATTGTGTCGTTGCTTCCAGGGCATCACGCGTGGTTCCGGGTTCCTCGGATACGATAGCGCGATTGCGTCCGATCAACTGGTTGAACAGAGTGGATTTTCCGGCATTGACTTTTCCTGAGATAACGATGTTATGTTCTTTTTCGAGATTGGTTTTTGATGTTCTGGCATCGATCAGGTTGGTCAGAATTTTTTCTGCCTCCTTCCATCGATCTCGGGTCGTTTCAACAGCATAAGATTCTTGTTCTTCGGGAAAATCGAGTTCCAATTCAAAAGCCGCTCGAATTTCGGCTAGACGATTCCGTACGGTTTTGATCGGATCGCCGAGACCGCCGTCCAAAACTCTCAAAGCCGCCTTCTGAGCGGATTCCGATTCAACAGCCGTCATCATGGCAATCGCTTCAGCTCGACTGAGATCTATTCGTCCATTTTCGAAAGCTCGGCGAGTAAATTCGCCGGGTTCAGCCAGACGTATGCCGGTTGATGTCAGGGCTTTAAGAATCGATCGAACGATTAAAGGGTTTCCGTGGCAACTGATTTCAAGCATATCCTCGCCCGTGTACGATTTCGGCTTCTTGAAAAAGGCAACCAGTACCTCATCCAGTATCGTATCTGTTGAAGGATCGAACGCATAAGCGCTGTTCAATCGCCAGGGCTTGATTTTTTTTATCGGGATCCTGCGCAGTTTGATCACCTTTGCTACTTGAGTCAATAGATTCGAACCGGAAACACGGATGAGCGAAATAGCGCCTTTTCCAGGAGGAGTAGCGATGGCGGCAATGATATCGTTTGTCGGCAAATCGAGGATTTTATTCATCATTCCGAAAAGTCGGATTCATCGGCAAAATCGCCATGTTCATAAATACCGCTTTGATAAATATGGGCATCGTCTTCTTCTGCCGGATCGACATGAAGGGCATGTCCAGCCAGATGAGCTGGAAAAACTTTGATCGGCTGGAAAAAACCACTTCCGAAACTACTTGTTCGAACGCCGTGTATTTTATTCGCTGATATGTGGAAAAGCCGTCTTTCGCTGGGTGTCATGGGTTCGGTAACTACGGCTTTTCCAAAATCCAATACTTCCCGACAGACTGACCGAACTAGTTTTTCAAGTTGCTGGAGTCTGCGTCCGCGGTAATTATCGGCATCGACTGTAACGGGAACGAGATCATCTGAATCCTTGTTGACCATCCTGTTGATAATGTGTTGTAAGGCATCCAGATTTTGGCCTCGATGGCCGATAACCAGTCCCGGTTCGGCGCCAAGGATTTCCAGATGAATGGAACCATATCGAATATTTACGGCGATTCGGCCGCTGAGACCCATTCTAAGCAGGACACCCTTTAGATATTCGGATGCTGTAAAAGCTCGTGAGATTGTTTGATCGATCAGAATTTCAATTTTGGGGGTTCCGGTAATGGGATCGGCTTGAGGAATATCCTGTTCATATGATTCATACAGGTTTCCCTCGAGAGAAAAATTGTCGTGGTTTGTGCCGTCCCGGTCACCCGGTGGTTTCGTTATCATCAAAAAAGCTCCTGGTATCGTTTTGTTTATTATTTATCATCATTTTTATTTTTATCATCAATTTTTCGTTTGACCCTGGATTTCATTTTGGGTCCTTTGTCTTCATTTTTTGCTTGCAGTCGATTCATGACGTATTGCTGGCCGATGGTAAGAATGTTGTTAGTCAACCAATACAAAACCAGCCCGGAAGGAAAGTTCCAGAACATGGCGGTAAAAATCACCGGCATCATCATCATCATTTTAGCCTGTCTCGGGTCGCCTGAAACCGGAGTCATTTTCTGTTGAATAAGCATGCTGACGCCCATGATTAAAACCATGATAACATTGGGTTGAGCCAAATCCTTCACCCAGAAAAATGAAGCGCCTCTCATTTCAACCAGATTCATTAAAACCTGATATAACGCTATAAAAACGGGAAATTGAATTAACAGAGGTAAGCAGCCGCCCATAGGGTTGACACCATGTTTTTTATACAATTGGCTGAGTTCCTGCTGCTGTTTCTGAGGGTCTTTTCGGTATTTTTCCTGGATTGCTTTCATTTGAGGTTGAATCGCCTGCATTTTTTTCATCGACTGCATTTGCTTATGAGACAGTGGGAAAAGTAAAAGTTTCACTATCAGAGTGATCAGGATAATCCCGAAACCAAAGTTTTTAACATAAAGAACGGATTTAGTCAGAAAGTAATAAAAAAACTTACCCAATATGGTGATCCATCCAAAATCGACGATATTTTCTATTCCAATACCCAGTTTTTGCAATTCATCGTATTTTTTGGGGCCTATCAACAACATAATATGCTGCTGAACGGTGTCGCCTGGAGCCAGCATTTTTGATTCCAGTTTAAGACCGGAAACGATGGTCGGCGTTTTTCCGGGCTCTGGCTGAAGCCGATCTGGTTCGACGAATCCGACAGCCAATTGTGAAGCTGAGAGCACAGCGGTGAAGAAGTAACTTTCCTGAAACGCCGCCCATCTTATACCCGGGTAGGTTTGTCGGGTCTGGATTTTATTGATTTTGGGTTTTTCACGTGCGTAACCCGTCCAAAAAACCGGACCGCTACGGATATAGCGATTGGTAGCCTGTCCACCCAGAGGTTCAATCAATTTGTCAGGCAGAAGATATTCCACTGTGCTGCCTATATTGGCTGAACTTTGATTTGTGAGCGACAGAGCCATATTGACCAGGTATTTATCATGGAAAAACGTAAGGTCTTTCTGAACACGCTCGCCAGTGCGAAGCATAGCGGTAAAAGTGATTTGCGTCTTTGGGTTTTCGTCGTTCAATACAATGGATTTGCCGTCGAATGAGGATGCGAAAACGGTATCGTTAAAAGCGTCGAGGCCGTTGATTCGGACACTTCCCGGGTAGTGAAGAGGATCGTCGGGTGATATCAATTCAATTGGCTGATTTTCAACTCCTTCGTATTCCTTCAATTTCCAACTGGTAATGCGGGCACCGAGAGTGTCCAATTCCGCTAAAACACGGGGTGTTTCAATTTTTATTGTCCGCCGTTCCGCCGGGGGGATTGTTTCATGAGGTTCGACCGCATCGACAGGGTTATCGATCAACATTGTCGGGTCAGAGCTTTGAGCTGATAGATCGGTGTTTGACACAGGCAAAGATGATGTTACGTCTTGATTGGTCGGTGTCACTGTGGGTGTTTCCGGTGGAGGTGGGGCGAAAAACTGGTTCCATAGAAGAAAAACCGTGATAGAAAGCAGAATTGCCAAAAAGAATCGTTTTTCCATTTTTATTTATCCTTCATCACGTTTTGCGGTACAGGGTCAAAGCCTCCCGGATTCCAGGGGTGGCACTTCGAAATGCGTTTGATACCCAATATGATTCCTTTGATCAGACCATGCCGCTCAATAGCAATCAGCGTGTATTCTGAACAGGTCGGGTAAAACCGGCATGCCTTCGGCAGTAATGGCGAAACAAAACGTTTATATCCTTTTAAAAGGTTGATTACTATCCATTTCATTCAAATAGGCTCCACAGGACGAGCTTGAATCTTGTGGCAATTGAAAAGATGATTTTTCAATTGGTTTCCGATCATTTTCATTCCTGCAGATTGAATAGACGGCCTGGCTACCAGAACCAGGTCAAATCCGGGTTGAACCTCTTCAATCACAAGCCTGACCGCTTCACGCATAATACGTTTTGCTCGATTCCGTGCAACTGCATTTCCAATATGTCGTGAGGCTGTGACGCCAAAATAAACATATTGGTCAGAGCGTGGTCGCACAAAAGAAAAAAAATATTTACCAGAACACTTGTCTCCAAAACGATAAATGTTTTGAAAATCGAGAGGTGATTTCAACCGTTTCAAAATTTTCTTTTTAGGGGACAAGCGTAATCAAACAGTCAGTCGTTTCCGGCCTTTTGCACGACGTCGTTGCAAAACTTGCCGCCCATGGCGGCTGCTCATTCGACTTCTAAAACCGTGAGTTCGTCTTCGTTTTATTCTACTGGGCTGATACGTGCGTTTCAAATAATCCTCCTTTGTTTAAAACCTGGTCGATTGTTGACAATAAAATACTTTTCAGGTCTCCAATTAGCCCGTCAGTGTGCGCATTCTAAACCGGGACTCCCAAACTGTCAAGCGCCGGTTTACAAATTGACTTTGGATTAATACACTAACTCTCCGCTGTTTCCAACGTGGAAGTAAACCCCAAATGATCTTGGCACAATATGAAAATGTAAGTTTTGGATTTCACGATAAACCAATTGTCCGGGATTTTACTTTTCAATTGAAAGACAAATGCCGCGTGGGTTTAATCGGCGCAAACGGTTCAGGTAAAACTACGTTGTTTCGAATTCTCAACGGGGAACTCGATCCTGACAGCGGCGGAATAACTTTGGCGAAAGATATTCGCATTGGTTTTCTTAGGCAAATACCTGAACTCCATGAAAGCATCTCAGTCGAACATGTTCTTTTTAAGCCGTTTCAACATCTCTTGGATATGGAGCTGGAACTCGAACGAATGCATCTGGAAATGGATCGGAATACTTCAAAAGACCTTTTCGAACGCTTTGATAGAATTCAAACTAAGTATGAGATGTCCGGTGGATATCTCTTTAGAGCGCAAATAGAAAAAGTCATGCAAGGGCTGGGAATTGCCGTGGATGATTCTTTACGCCCGCTTCAATCATTTTCAGGAGGTGAACAGGCCAGGATAATGCTGGCGAAACTGCTGCTGGAAGAACCAGATCTCATGCTCTTGGATGAACCGACAAATCATCTCGATCTAAAAGCTGTTGAATTTTTGGAACAATTTTTGAAAAGCTATTCAGGCGGCGTCATCCTGGTGTCTCATGATAGATATTTTCTTGATCGAACGGTAACGGAGATCATCGAGCTCTCCCATCAACATTGCGAAAGTTATAAAGGCAATTATTCAGCCTATAAAGCCGAGAAATTTCGGAGAGAATCGATTCATCAAAAGCATGTCAAGCTGCAACAGCAAAGAATCAGCAAGTTGGAGGACTACATTCGGCGGAACATGGCGGCACAGAAAACCAAACAGGCGCAGAGCCGCTTGAAAGAGCTCGATCGAATCGAAAAGCTGGCAGACAGGCCTGGTCCTGGAAAAAAAATGAAGCTCCGTTTTACAGTGGACAGGCCAAGCGGTCTGGTCGTTTTTAGAACTCAGAACCTGTCAAAAGAATTTGGTGAAAATAAATTGTTTGACAATGTCAATGTTCAACTTTTTTCCGGAGATCGTGTAGGTGTCATCGGGCCGAACGGATCAGGAAAATCAACCTTGATCAAACTGTTGACATCGAGGCTTGAACCGGATGCAGGGCATGTGGAATGGGGTTACCATGTCTCTTTCGCTGTGTATGATCAGCACCTGCATGGCCTGGATGAAAAGGCGACGATAATCGATGAGGTTTGGAAAGAAAAACCGAATTGGACGTCTGAAGAAATCAGGAGTCATCTGGGAAGATTCCTTTTTTCAGGAGATACGGTGTTCAAAGAGATCTCCAGGCTTAGCGGCGGAGAAAAGGCGCGTGTGGCGCTGGCAAAACTGTTTTTACGTGATGCCAACCTTCTTTTTCTGGACGAACCGACAAATCACTTGGACGTGAATGCCAGAGAATCATTTGAGTCAGCGCTCATCGATTATCCAGGATCTGTGGTTTTAGTAACGCATGATAGGTATTTACTGGATAGAATCGTGGATAAAATTTGGGTTTTGAATGAGTGCAGTTTGCAGGAATACCTGGGCAATTACTCAGATTATCAAACAACCCTGGACTCAGCACAGGTTATTACCGAGAGCGAAGAGGTTGTTATTTCCCAAGAGGCCAAAATCAGAAAAAGTAAGAAAGAGTTGCGCCAGGAACGATCGACTCTGCGTAAAAAAACGGGAAAATCATCTTCTTATTTTGAGAAAGAAATCGAAGCCCTTGAAGCTGAACTACAGGATATTCAAAACAGGATGGAACATCCTGAGAACACGCAAAACTGGGTTGTGCTGGATGAACTGGTAACGGCGGAAACGGAGATTCAGAAGAAAATCATGGCGGTGATGAAATTATGGGAGCAGGCGATAGAAGCTGAAAAAGAATTGGATGGTTGTGGCTAGGGTCTTTTAAAAATAGTAGCTTATATCCACTCGTAACCCTTCGGTTTTTTCAGTCCAATCGCGGGTGTCCGCTTCGATGGAGAGGTATTGGTAGCGGTAGCCCAATTTCATGATCAATCTCCAATCAGACAGGATATAGCCCAAACCGCCTTCAAGCCAATAGCCGTCAGCATCTCCAGACAGGTCATGCCCTAAAAAAATCGTCTGGCTATAATCGAGTTTAGGCATTACAAAACCAAATCCATAACAAAGATATTTTTCAGAAAAAACACTGTTGAAACCTCCACCAAAACCGAAGCCCGATAGTTTGGATTCGACTTTATAGGTTTGTTTCCAATCAAACTGTATGTTTTTGTATAAAGAGGACAGTTGAAAGTATTTTGCCAGTCTATAACTCAAAATGATGTCCATATCGGTTCGATTGGCAGACAATGTTTGGGAGGAATTTTGAAAATCCAGATCGAAGCCGCCGGTAAAATACTGAAAACTTAATCCCAAGTTTTTAACATGTACAAAAAGCGTCGGCCCAAACAACCCAGGTGTTGAAGAACAAAAATCGTTTTGTTCGTTAGTCCAGTCAGGGTGCCAATATGACAATCCCAGATTGCCGCCCCACTGTTCGTCGGCAGTGCATTCAATTGTGCTCAGGGATAAAAGCAAAAAAAGAAAACAGATCGTTATTGATTTTTTTTGATTCATTTTGTTTTTCCTTATGTAAAACCATTGTCTCTGTACATGAACTTGATAAAAAGATCAAAAATCAGGGTCGGCCCTCCGGATAAAGGCGCCGAAACGTCCTGTTTGCCCTTCTGAATAGCGATGCGAAAAAAACATATCAGGATTCTGATATGTGCAATAATGAAGATGTTCAATTTGGGAAGACGGGATTCCCTGGTGAACCAAGACGGCATGAAGCGTAGAACGCAAATCGAGTTTGATCTCCCGGGCTTCTTCATCATAGTGATGCTGATAGTATTTATCTGTTTCACGGATAAAAAGATCAGCGGTTTTTCTATCCACCGGATAATGGTCGCGGCAAATTCCCGGTCCCACTCCTACCAGAATGTCGGAAGCATTGATTCTTGCCTGCCTGCACATGGCTGAAATCGTGTTCTGCAGGATGCCGTTTTGGATTCCAAGGCGACCGGCATGTATGGCGGCAACTATATGGCCGGATCGATCCGAGGCTAAAACAGGATAACAATCGGCGACAAGAACCCCTAGCAAACAGCCGGGCTGTTGGGTGACAAGTGCATCGGCAGGGGTTGAGGCGATTTCTTCGGGTGATTGGTCGCTAACGGTCAACACATCTGAACTGTGAACCTGTCGAAGTAAATAAAATTTGTCGGGTTCAACCCTGAAATATGAGCCGATGGCAACCTGATTTCGAGCAAGATTTTGATGGGTGTCACCAGCTTTGAATTCCATGATCGATAAGTGGTTCGAAGGACGATTGACATAGGTTGAACGAATGGAGATACCATGTGAAATGCGTGCGTGTTTCAAATTGTCGAATTGCAAAAAGCCCATGAGTTCAAGTATGCGCAAAATCTTGTCATGAAACAACAATCATCGGAAGTTTGTCGGCTGTATATGATCAGTTGGATACCAACGGAGTTTCGATCACAAGTCTACCAACTTCAAGCGAATTGATATGAAGACAAAACGAGATTTTATCAAGGGAAACAAACAATGAAAAATCAGCAGCTATCGAATTGTCGATGCTTCTTTGTTCGGCTGTACTATTGGAAGGTCTGATTTGTATATTCCAACAGAAATTTCGGCTGGATAAATTTTTGATTAAGCTTGGGCGATAGTCACCATGGACGAATACGATAGGATATGATTCCTTTTGAACTTAAGCAATGTCGAAAAAAGACCATGAAAGAAAAGGCGCTATATTGCAGAACAGGCTCTAGTTTATATCCAGTAAATCATGTCAGGAACGGATTCGGATGTCTTCGGCGGCATCGAAGGCAGACGACTTCTTGCCGTTTATAAGTCGGTGGAACTTTCAAGGCCGCGCCGCATTGACAGGGGATAAATCTGTAACCCTGTGATTTCCAAATGGCATCACCAGTTTCCCTGACGCGGCCAACATGGGTTTCCGGTTCTTTAACCGTTTGTCCTTCAAGAGCCGCACCAATCATCACCGCTCGTGCCGCCAACTGAGCCGTGTCGCGTTTATGTTTATCTTTTTTTCGATCAGGTTGGTTATCTGTAGAATGCGCGTCGACCCTGCCGTCCGGATGAAGGGCGGAAGGTGGTAAAACAGGTTGAGTTTGATGGGTTACGCGTCGAAACGCCAGATCATAGTCCGTAAAAGCTGCGCCGCCGGCCATACTTCTTAAAATGGCGACTCGTTTTTGTGTGGACGGGTGAGTGCTGAAAAGGGAATCTTTGTTCACATGGAGCTTTTGCAGAGGATTGACAATGAACATGGGCGCCGTAGCTTCATTGATTTTTCGCATGCGGATCGGGGAAACGGAGATTTTTTCCAATGCGCTTGCCAAACCTTCCGGGAGCCGTGTGAAAACCGCTGCCGAAGCGTCCGCAAGGTATTCCCGCTTTCGCGAAGCCGCCAGGTAAATGATTCGAGCCAACAGAGGTGCAACAACCATTAAAACGACGCCGATAATAAGCAAAGCGCCTGAAGCCCCTCCGCCGCTTGAAGACGATCTGGATCTGCGTTTACCGCCGCCATAGAAGAGTGATCTTCGGGCGATTTCCGCCATCATGACAATTGCGCCCAGCATCACGCCGAGCATGGACATAAACAGTGTATCTCGGTTGACGATATGACCGATTTCATGGGCGACAACGCCTTGCAATTCATCTCTGTTCAGCACATTCAGCAGGCCGGAGGTGACGGCGACAGCCGCCATGTCCGGTCTGCGCCCCACAGCAAAAGCGTTTGGAGCCGGATCATCGATAATATATATATCCGGCATGGCGGGAAGAGCCGATGCGATGGTCATTTCTTCAACGATATTGAACAGTCTGGGATGATCTTCTTTTTGAATTTTTCGAGCTCCGGAAATCGACAGAAAAATGCTTCGCCCTTGAAAAAACGCGATTACGCTCAAAAAGATCCAAATGATCATGGCTATAATCAGTCCGGCTTGATAGGAACCGGCAAAGTATTCTCCAAAAGCCGAACCGATAAGCATCAAAAGACACGCCATCAGCACGGTAAGAACCAGTGATTTGCGTTTATTGGCCTGAATAATTTCCCACACGTTCAGAATGTCCTGTTGCGTAAAATGTCGGCAAGACGCTAAAACGCGACTTTAGGGACAGCTCTTTCTTCAGGCGCTTCGATTTCGAAAAATTCGGCTTTCTGGAAATTGAACATATTGGCGATGATATTTGAAGGAACGACTTCAATCATATTGTTGTAGCGCATGACCGTATCGTTGTATGCCTGGCGGGCAAAGGCAATACGATTTTCCGTCGATGTCAGCTCTTCCTGAAGCGCTAGAAAGTTTTGGTTGGCTTTCAAGTCAGGATATGATTCCGATAAGGCAAACAATGATCTCAAGGCGCCGGTCAGCGCGCCCTCGGCTCGACCCGCCTCCGCCGGCCCTGTCGCTGTCATCGCAAGGTTTCTGGCGTTTATAACCCGTTCAAGAGTTTCTTTTTCATGACCGGCATAACCTTTGACCGTTTCGACTAGGTTCGGAATCAGATCATGGCGTCTTTTCAATTGCACATCGATTTGCGACCAAGCATTTTTAACGGCGTTTCTCAGTCGTATCAGGCCATTGTAAAGGCCAAAGACCCAGAAAAACAGAATGACGATTATCGCTAAAAAAACAAAGAAAGCTGTCATGGTTAAATCCTCCATTTTATACATAACGAGTCGGTGACCAAAATTGTTCACCTGTTTCCTCAAGAACTCTCAGTTTTCGAAGGTGATATGGCCTCACCTAAAAATTCTCGCAAAATATTCAATACCCGGTTGCCGCTGTCTTTTGTGACTTCCCTGATAGTTTGTGCTATTTCCCCTGCATCGAACCAGACGCCTTCCCCATCGGGGCATCGGTCTAAAATGACCTGACTACCGGGAGGCGATACTTTTTGCATCGGTTTGTCGCAAAGAGGGCAAAGCCGTGGACTTTCAGCTAATTGGGGATGGGCATCGATAAAATCAAAGGCTCCCGGCGAAACCGGTATCCCTGCACTTTCCAGTAAAAGCTCGATTTCTCCGCAATCAAACCAAACACCCATACAGCCGACGCAATAATCCAATTCGATGGACTTGTGCTCAATGACTACCATGCTTTCACGGCAAACCGGGCATTCCATCGGATTCCTCCAATATGTTATCCGTGACTTGTTTTTTTATCTGATTCTTCAGTGAAGCAATCAATTTATCGAGCGCAATATATTTGAATCCGGACGGTGATTTCGTACAAAGGTCATCATATATTTCTATAATTTCGTCCAGGTAGTCATTGAGGACTTGATGTGTGAGCACGACGTCATAATTATCGGGCTCGATAAGTCTATTGCTATCTGTTTCAGGCATGTTCATAAGAGCGAAGCATGCCAGAATCGCTCTTTCCAACGCCGTTGCAGCGAGTCTTTCATTTTTGGAATTTCGTGCCAGGTCAGCCAAATGAAGAAGCTGGTCGGTAACTCCGGCCAAAAGAGTGTACAGATTGATTGGTTCATGGTCATCCAGGATCAAATCCATACTGTTCAAATTCAGACCAAACATATTAAGTCTTTTATCGACTTCGACGGGGTCGGGTATGATCGACATTTCAGAGGGGATAACGAGAAATAGATGATCGTTGAGCTCGTCTGGGGACATGGTTTCGGAATGAGCCAATATAGACCGCAAGTATCGCATTCTTGGAGAAGGTTCAATTTTCTTTCTGTCTGATAACAGATCATAAACAAGGTCGAAGGGTAAAGGGTGAAGAATGATTTCAAGCAAAAACCATCTCTGTAGAGTTTTAATAGCAGCCCGGGCGCTATCGTAACGCTCCAGAAGGTCAACCAAGATCAGAGTGTTGTCAGGATTGCCTCTTTCTTCAGGGGTAATGCTTTTAAACTCCCGGTAAGCTTCGACATCTTTGCCCATCATCATATACAATTCAGCTCTATGAACGGTATCTCGAGCTGTTTTCAATTGGCGAAGACAATTTTCCTCTGTGATGGATTCAGCAACCACCCAATTACAGGCTTCGTAGAGGGCATCGATGAGATTATGATCGATGTCGGTTACCTGGTAATGTTTCAAACGTTCAACTATACCGGTAAGCTCCTCCATTTTTAATCGCGAAGCTGATTTCGGGATCAACTGGTTCTCGTTGTGAAACAAGGAAGTAATGGCTTCCGGTTCGTGGCCACCGGACAGGCGGATCTCCGGTCGATAAAGGTAACGCGAGTCCCCGTCGAGTGATGTTACGATTGATTCGGCCCAGTTGGACGACCATTCAAATTCTTGAACAAACGGCAGGTTAACACGTTTATTTTCGGGTATTTGCGATGTCCAACGCAAAATTCGCAACTGCAAATCTCGTACAACAGGTTCGATATCAAAGAGGAAATAGCTTGATTCAAACAGTTGTTTTTTATTTATTCGTGGTAATTTGTTTTCCATAAATCCCATTTATCCGTTCATGCAGCTTGACAGCTTCATGTTCTTCGAACAGTATTACAAAACAGCCGGTTATTTTTCAAATGAAACTTGATTGTTTTAACCGTGCAGGAGGCTCGATGATCGAATCGATGGGTGTACATATGCGTCCTAAGCCGAATAGCGGGGAAATGGAAATATGCAAATGAGTTTATCGGATTGCTCACTTCTTTCGCTTTGCCGCTGTTCGCGGTGTCCGCGGCTGGTATCATATCGACAATCGATAAAGGGGAAAGGACCCTTGGCTGACAAAAAATACTGGAACAAGCCGGTTCCAGGTTTCGGCGATATCAACGCAACGGTTCTTATTCTGGGCTTGGCTCCAGGACCTCATGGGGCCAATCGAACCGGAAGGCCTTTTACGGGTGATGCAGCGGGTGAAATGGTGTACGGAGCTCTTTACGACTGCGGGAAAAGCTCATCTGCTACCGGGTTATCCAGACAAGACGGGCTGACATTAACGGGCATATATATCACGAATACGGTCAAATGTGTTCCACCTGGAAACTTACCTAAAGCGGAAGAAGTTTGTAATTGCTTGAATTGGTTTGACCTGGAAATTCGAAAACTGAAATATGTTCAAACCATAATGTGTTTGGGAGGATTGGCGTTCGAGGCGCTAAAAAAACATTTGATACAAGTCGATTCCAGGTACGGCGTGTTGAAAAAAACGCGTTTTCATAATGGGGTTCGGATCGATCCAGGTGGTGAGCTTTACAAAATCGTGGGTCTATACCATCCCAGCCGACGAAACGTAAATACAGGCCTGGTGACTTACAAATCCTTTTCAGATTCTTTCAAGGCAATCTGTCAGGATGCTTGAACCTGGAATAGGTTTTCGCTACTATGACTTTTTCAACTGCGCATCATTATCGCAGGCGAAGGAAGTCGGGAGAATTTAGTCTGAAAAGCAGGGCTGCAGGTTGGTAATTCGAGGGGGAAGCTTTATGAGATATTGGATTTTATTATTCATCCTATTGGCTGTATCGGGGCTTTCCGCTCAAGAACAGCCGGATGGGACGACCTTATCGGATGAAACGCTTCAAATAGACGCCATTACCGATGAGGAGCATTCGGACGCTATGGAGACGTCCGCTGCCGGCGTTGAACAGGAAGAACAGGGAACGCTTGAAGCCGCTCCCGTACTTCTGCCGCCGTTAAATGTAACGGCGTGTGATGTTCCGAATGACCATGGCCGGGCGCTGGATGTTCGTTGGAATCCACCGTCGGAAGGTTCACCGTCACGTTATATTTTGGAAATCGCCGGCCCGGATGGTTTTTTTCAGGAGTATACCTCCACACCGATGATGAACTATCGGGTTTCACCGCTTGAAAATAGAGTTTTATATAAGTTCAGAGTTCAGGCGGTTTACCCTGAAGGTAGGGCGATTTCCGAGGAATCAGAGCCTGCAGCTCCGATGGATCATTGGCTGATACTTGGGGAACTTCCGGTTATCATCACTATTTTGATCTATACAGCGCTTTTGCTTTATTTTATCCAAGCGGCCAGAAGGGGTGTGAAGCTTTTCATCCGCCGCATATCCGGTCTGAATGCCGTCGAAGACGCGATAGGTAGAGCGACGGAAATGGGAAAGCCGATTTTGTATGTTCCCGGGCTTTCTTCTATTGAAGATGTAGCGACATTAGCCGCGCTGAATATTTTAGGTGAGGTTGTTCGCCGTTCCGTTCATTACGATGTCAAGATCATTTGTCCCAATAGGGATCCAATAGTATTCACTATTGCTCGGGAAATCATGAAGGAAACATATGCTGCAGAAGGTCGACCGGATGCTTTTGATCCAAACAGCGTGTTTTTTCTGGTTCCCGACCAGTTCGCATTTGCTGCCGGTGTCGATGGGATCATGGTTCGCGAGAAGCCGGCCACGATATTTTTGCTTGGTATGTTTTGGGCGGAATCGTTGATCATAGCCGAAACGGGAGCCAGCACGGGTGCCATACAGATTGCCGGCACGGATTCCGCGGCGCAATTACCTTTCTTTATTACGGCGTGTGACTATACGCTTATCGGTGAAGAATTATATGCAGCCAGCGCTTATTTATCTAATGAACCTATGCTGCTGGGAACTTTAAAAGGTCAGGATATTGCCAAATTAACATTTATGTTGGTTTTAATACTGTTCACGATATTAGCTTTACTGGGTATCGATACCGTCAGTTGGGTTTTAGTGAGGTAGAGACGATGAAACGCAAACTTCCGATGACAATCATGTTTATTTTTGCGATCTGGGGTGGAATTTCTGTTTTTGTAGGAAAAACTGTGGTGAAAGAAGTCGATGAACTTCTGAGAAACAAACTGTTTATATTAGTTGGTGTTTTTGCCATTGTTTTGGGTATGGGCAGTTTGATTTTTCACCATACTCAAAAGATCAAACGAAAATCTCTTTATTGGCAATACAGTTATATAACCCTGATATCTTTGGTTTTAACAGCCTTTATTGGTTTGTTTGGAGGTCTAAGGGGGGAGAACAGTCTGCCGACTATCTTCGGTGGAACGGTTGTAGGGGCTTATGACGGAATGGTATATGCATTTGCGAACAAGCAGGAGTTACAGACGTTTATAAGCAATCCAACGTTGTATGCCGATCCGACAAAATCCGTGCTGGACTTGCCGCGTGAGATGGCGGCTGCGGCCGAAAACAAAATGTTGCTTTTAACTCGATTCGATGCGTCGCAATTGCGTCAGGAAATCGAGTCAAAAAACAATAATTATGTGATGGCAGGACAGGATATTCCGGAAATGATCAGTCCGGTGTCGAATCAGGTCGTCGAATACAAAAAGGATTTTCAGATCACGATTCAGTCTTTATATGAAGGTATCATGGTGCCCTGTGGTTCAACCATGTTTGCGATGCTGGCATTCTATATGTGTTCAGCGGCGTACCGGGCATTTAGGATGCGTAATCTACATGCAGGCGTACTGTTGATTTCATCGTTTATCGTCATGCTT
Source organism: bacterium (assembly GCA_049652745.1). GTDB lineage: Bacteria > CSSED10-310 > CSSED10-310 > CSSED10-310 > CSSED10-310 > JBASEY01. The sequence goes on from JBASEY010000026.1 coordinate 87,752, forward strand.
GGCCAAATTCCTCTCGCCACAACCTATATTTCGGGTTTACATGAGCTGCGACAATGGATTTTGGACGTTCCAAACCTGGCGTCGAAAAGAGGAATCATGATCGGTGTGGGGCTGGGCGCTTCAGCAACCTCCTTCAAAATTATTCTGGGAATTGAGAGAGCCTGGCTTGGCGGAGGTGATGAATAATGCGGAATGATACGATTTGGAAAAAAATGATGAATGTTGACCGGAAGGTCATCTACATACTTGTCGCCCTGGTGATGATTGTTCCGATTCTTTTTCCCTTCGATTTGCCGCTGAAAATTTCGGATCGCACCACGCGAACCCTATTCAACGCTGTCGAGAATTTTCCCAATGAAAACGGTGTTTTTTTGATATCGGCTGACCTGGCACCTCAGGATCAGCCGGAACTGTATCCTATGCTGGTATCCTGGATTCGGCATTGTTTTCATCGCGATGTGAAGGTGTTGGTGCAGTGCCTGTATCCTGTGAGCCTGGGCCTTGCTGAACAGGCTTTGAACCAGGTCGCCAATGAATTCAATGCGCGGGCTCAAAAGGGAATCGGGCGCAGGGTTGTCTATGGTGAGGACTATGTTTTTCTAGGTTACACCCCGCCGCCTATCATACCCATCCTGGGTATGGGCGAAAACATTTATAATGTCTACCCAAAAGATTATTATGGAAATGATTTGAAAACCTTGCCTTTAATGGCTGAAAAACGCATCAAGACATACCGTGACATGGATATGATCGGTTCACTGTCAGCCAGTTCATTGCCGATAACCTTTGTCGCTTATGCACAAGCTCGGTTTGGAATACGCGTTACAGGAGGCATCACTGCTGTATCGGCAGCCGATTTTTATCCTTATATAGACTCCGGCCAGCTTACCGGTATGCTGGAGGGTATGAAAGGGGCTGCTGAATATGAGCAACTGCTGAGCGAAAAATTTCCGCAAGATGATGGAAGGCGGATGGCGATGGAAGGCATGAGCGCTCAGTCAACTACACATATCGCGATTATTCTGATGATTTTGATCGGCAATTTTTGTTATTTCATGCAACGCAGGCATGAGAAACGGGGGATGTGATGGCCGTTGCAACAGATTTCTGGACATGGGTGGCCGCCTTATTGACATTGGCGATCCTAAGTTTTTTATACAATGACAACAAGCTGTACCGGGCTTCTGAACACCTCTACATCGGTGTCGCCAATGGCTACAGCATTGTTTTAACCTGGTATAACGTCGTTGTGCCGTATATGGTGGATCCGCTTGTCGGCGCCGGTAGAATCGTACGAGAACAAGGTTTTTTTAAAGCCTTTTTCCAATCCGGCGAGCTGAATGTGCTGAATCCTTACCACGAAAGCAACTTCTTCATTATCCTGCCGATGATGGTTGGGGCTTTATACATCACACGTTTTATTCCTAAACTGTCCTGGTTGGTGCGAATTCCCATCGGTATATCCATGGGATACTATACGGCGATTTCCATCCCGGCCTCCTTTAAAGCCTCCATAGTCCGACAACTCGAGGCTTCGATTCTGACACGGACGGATTTTGACAGTTGGTGGGTGCTGTTCTACGGGCTGTTCATCTTTGTCACGACTATCGCCACTCTTATTTACTTCTTTTTCTCGGCGGAACACAAAGGTATCCTGAAACCGATCAGCAATATCGGAATTCTTACCGTCATGGTCGGCTTCGGCGCATCGTTCGGGTTCACCGTCATGGCCAGAATATCTCTGGCGATCGGTCGATTCATCTTTTTATTCCGAGATTGGCTGGGGATGGTTCATTGACGTATGAACGAATTCAATGTTTCTTTGATCACCTGCCCAATATGCAATACAACGTCCAGAGTTTTTAAAGATAAAGCAACCGATAGGATTTTTTGCCCGTCTTGCCAGTTTCCTCTTGATTCGGGACTTCCCATACCGCTCGATGATGTTACCATCTCAAAATTTATCGAGATGGCGAAAAAGCCGGTGATGATTCTGTTTTGGGCGCCATGGGAGAAGGAAAGTGAGGAGGTTTTTGAGTTGTTGGCGCTGGAGTTGGAAATGCCGGACAACCGAATGATTCTGGCATCTGTAGACATTGGGAAAAATCCTGAAAGTAAACGACGATACGGCATAGAAATGATACCGACGATTGTCATCATGTCGTTTGGAAGAGAAATCAATCGAATCGTCGGTGTTGTAAGACGGTTTGAGCTTTCCCGGTTGATTCAACAAGATCGCTTTTAATCAGAGTCTTGGGTGTTTTTCATCGGTGGCGAATAGAACACGGCAATTTGAGACCGGTCATATGATATACCCAACCGAATATGATCAGAATTCGAAGATACTTGCCGAACGGATGCATCGACACTGACAAGATTGCCGTTCATTTCCAAATGCATCGGTATTGGTTTGTTTACTCGATTCACCCCATCTTTGATGGGATCGAAAATTATCGTCATGCCTTCCGGACTGATTTCTGTCACCAGTGCGTCGATTTCCAGCGTGAATTTAGCTCGTAGAGGTGTGGTAAGTTTCTTGCGGCCGACGGCTCGGCGATCGTCAATTTTTTCCTGAGAACTATCGATTTGATTCATAGTTAGATAATTTACCTTTCCGAAGATCAGGTTTTAAACTCAAATATATCGCCTTCCTGAACGATATAATCTCTTTGCACTTTTTGCCCATCGAATTTGCCGGAGCCCCAGACTCTGGCAAATTTCATTTCATCTGCAAAATCCTTGTGGATTTCCGATGTGACATCCAGCAATGTCGACCCTTGGCGAAGCACAACGGGTTGATGCATGTTGGGTTCTTGCCCGGGAGCTTTTGTATAGACGCGGACAAGAGCCAACATCTCAAAAATGTGACGCCCCAGTTTTTGACCATCACCAGGATTATGGCTGGACAGAGTAATAATAGGCAACTGATCAAATGATTCCCGAAGCAGTTCAAGACTGGTTTCGGCATCAGGCAAATCCATTTTGGTCAAAGCGATCAGAGCGGGTATCTTCACGGTTCTAGCGTGATAGTCGGCTTCTGTATATGAAGGCACCAAAGAGATTTTCGCGTCGTTCAGAATTCGAAGAACGGTATCCAATTGATCGATGGAGTCTACAGCGACAACGATGAGCGCCATATCACAGACTCTGACCAGGCTGGGAATCCAAGGTTCAAAAAACTCATCGGAGAGCGGAGGTAAATCAATCAGTTGAAACTGGACATTTTCCCATTGAAACATGCCCGGTAAAGGTTTTTGAGTCGTGAAAGGATAGTCTGCAACAACGGCGTTTGCATTGGTGAATCCGTTGATTAGAGATGATTTCCCACTATTAGGAGGTCCTACCAATACGATTTGGGCTGCACCTTCACGCTGCATATGAAATGAAATGCCTTTTTTGGTTGAACGAGACGATTGATCCAACTGTTTTCGAGCTTTAGAGAGGCGTTGTTTGATATCTGCGCGCAGTTTTTCGGTGCCTTTGTGTTTAGGTATCGTGCTGTACATTTCTTCCAAAGCGGATATTTTATCTTCTATGGTTCGAGCCGCTTTATAAAGAGCCTCAGCATTTTTGTATTGAGGTGTCAGGTTCGCCGGCATGTCCGCCCTCCACAAGACATCAATGAACAATAGTAAATAATTATTTTAAAAACACAAATAAGAAAAGCGGAATTCCGGCTCGACGAAAACTGAAAAAAGCGTTAACATGATAGCAGTGAATCATGCTGGAGACTCACGTTGAAATATCTGAGAATGGCTCAAAAGTTATCACGTCAGGGCGATTATCTGGGCGCTGGTGATCTGTACCAGGAGGGGGGGGATTACGAAAAGGCGTTGGAAATGTATGCCCGGGCGCGTGCTTATGAGCGCTCGGCAATGCTTCAGAAGCGCCTGGGACGACTTCCAGACGCTGCGGCAAGTTTTGCCAGAGCAAACCAATTCGTCAAAGCTGCTGAGATATATACCTATTTGAACGAAAATTACAAAGCCGGTGAAATGTATAAAAAGGCGGATAACCCATTGTTGGCGGCGGAAATGTTCGACAAATCGGGTGCAATAAGTGAAGCGGCATTGATGTACGAGGCTGCGGGCAACTTTAAGCGTGCCGGCGAGTTATACCTGGAGCGCGGTAATTTCAAAAGAGGTGCTGAGTGTCTTGAAAAGGAGCTGAAAAACCTCGCTTTTTCCATGGATTCACCTCATCATGATTTGCAGAAAACGCGCAAGCAACTGTGCCGATTGTTGGGTATTGCCTATGAAAAAGTGGAAAAATTGAATCAGGCAGCACGCTGTTATATGCAAAGTGGAGATTATGATAAGGCAGTGGACATGTGTCGAAAACAGGGAAACCTGAAGTTGGCTGCCACCTATTTGGAACAGATGGGAGAGTTAGATGCCGCTGCCAATATTTATCAGGAAATAGGCAAAGAAAACCAAGCAGGATTGTTGAAAATACAGAACCTTCTTAAAGGCAGACATTTTATGGAAGCGGCTAAATTAGCGGATCAGCTTGGTGAATATGAACTGGCGGCACAAGCTTATGATACGATGGGTGAGTATAATAAGGCCGGTGATCTGTATCATCTTGCCAACAATAGCGATAAAGCGATAGAAATGTTCATCAAATCGGAAAATTGGCTAAAAGCATCCGCTCTTCTGGAAAAAACCGGCAACCCTGGCAGAGCGGCGGAACTCAGAGAAAAAATCGGCGAGATTGAAAAAGCCGCGCAGCTTTATGCGGATGCAGGTGATCCATTGAAGGCCGGTGAGATCCTGATGAAGGCGGGAAATTTGGAAGAGGCTATACGAGTGCTGCAGAAGGCTTGGGGTCAGGGAAATCGGTTGCCGTCATTACGCAATGCGCTCGGATTGGCTTTTCTTAGAAGAGGGAATTTTGAGCTGGCCTATGATCAATATTTAAAATTCCTTGTCGAGGAAGTGGTGTCAACGGACAATTTAGAGACAAAATACGAGCTGGCGTGTTCGTTCGAATCAAGGGGTCAGTATGAGCAAGCGCTCAAATTGTACAAAGAGTTATCCGCCTATGATCTGGATTTCAAAGATGTTCAAAGCAGGCTGGATAACCTGGCTGCGATCGTTGCGGAAAACAAGGACAACAACGCAACAACGATGCCGCACCAATTTGCACCCGGAAAAGTGATCGCAAACCGATATGTGATCAAAGAAAAAGCCGGCTCCGGCGGAATGGGCGAAGTTTATCGCGCTCTCGATAAAGAACTCAACATAGAAGTGGCACTGAAGATTTTGAAATCGAAGTATCTTCATAACCCGGAAATGGTTCAGCGTTTTAAACGTGAGGTGACACTGGCTCGAAAAGTTCATCACGAAAATGTCATTCAATTGTTTGATTTCGAAAAACTCGAAAACCTTTTATATATTTCCATGGAATTTTTTCATGGTCGTGATTTAAAAGCGATGATCCGAGTAAAGGATGTTTTCAGCATAGAAGAAATCATTTCTATCATGACGCAGGCCTGCCGTGGACTGTGGGCTGCCCATCGACGCGGTATCGTTCACAGAGATATCAAACCTCAGAATATACTTATCAACGATGAAGGAATCGTGAAAATAGTGGATTTTGGAATTGCTATAGTGATTGAAAGCGCGATGGAAACCAATTCGGAATTTGTCGTGGGAACGCCTGATTATATGAGCCCTGAGCAGGCTAAAGGCGAACCGACGGACCCAAGAAGCGATATTTATTCTTTGGGTACAATCCTTTATGAAATGTCGACAGGGAAGCCGCCTTTTTCAAACCCTGATTCTTTCCAAATACTGGTTGACCAGGTCGAAAAACCACCTATTCCTCCGAATGAGATAAACCCCGATGTTCCTGTTTGGTTGAACGATTTGATTTTAAAATGTATGAATAAAGAACCGGACGACCGATTTGATTCGGTTCAGATCATCGAGCGTCAATTGGCCACAAGCGGTATTGCGGAGTTGATGTTGAGCGCCGGTGAAGAGGAAGAGTGATTTTAATCGTTTAAAAGTGATTGCCTGCGCGATTGTTTGAGTATTCCGGCGACAATCGGTTGAAGTTTATAAGCTCGTGCTAAAATCGATACAGGATGGACGGTGTCGATACCGGTTGCTGCTTCGATTTGTATTCTGCATGTTCCACAGGCCGATACAACATAATCTGGTTTTATCTGCAAGATTTCGCGGAACAAACGTGTGCCGATTTTTTGTGATAGCGCATAGTTTCGCTTTTTCATGCCGTAGGTTCCGGCCATACCACAGCAAAGAGGTTCCAGGCGATGGATTTTCAACCCCTGAACCATCTCCAATAAACGGATAGGATATTCGCCGATCCCCATCGCACGAGCATGACAGGGTTGATGGACAGCGATGGTTTTTTCTATTGGTTCAAAGCGGGTATCCAACTTGCCGCTACTAAGCAGTTCAACCAGAAATTCGTGTATGTCCACCGTATCGGCCGCAACCTCATGTGATTCGTGTGTGTGTAACAATCCAGTGTATTCATGCCGCAATGTCATGCCGCAACTGGGAGCACTGGTGACAATCCGAATACCGCTTCGGGCGACATCGTGCAGAATATTGACATTATATTCCGCCTGAGATTTGATGGCATTTCTCATACCAGACGACAACCCCGATATTCCACAACACTTCAGCTCCGGTATAAATGGAGTAAAGCCGTGGTGAGACAACACGGCCAATGTTGACGCGCCTTCACCGCGGGGATCGTTTGCTTCAGCGAAGCAACCAGGGAAATAAACGATAGGTTTTCCTGCGCCGGAAGATATCTCTTGAGCGATAGAACTCAAATCCGCATCGTCGAAGGGGGCGAGTTTGACCCGGGTATCCAACGAAAGGCTTTTTTCAAGGACTTTTCTCAATAACGTAGTGTTTAAAACAAAATTAACCGTGTTGGGCATCATACGGCCGAGAGAGCGGATAAGTCCTGGTTCCGACATCAATCTATCAGCTAAAAAAATACCGTTTTGATCATTGCAGACTTGCTTAGCCATCTGCATCAATAGGGGAATATCCACATTGGAGGGACATTCTGTAATGCATGTATTGCAATGAATACAGTAATCGAAAATCGATCGATGTATAGGTGACACCGCTTCGTTTTCTGTCGGAAAGCTTGAACTGATGATCCGGATTAATAGGTTAGCCTTGCTGCGTGGCGTGGTTCGCTCATCGTAGGTGGCGAGAAAAACGGGGCAATACTGCCTACAAGCGCCACAACTGCTGCATTTAAAAAGGTTCTCCTGGATAATTTCAGTTTCGGGAAATGTTTCTGTATGTCGAACATGAACCATGTCCGTTATTTTCAGATTGTCGGTGAAACGACGCGAATCCGTCTGAATTATCTTACCGGGATTAAAAATCATTTCAGGGTCAAAAAGCTTTTTAATACTTTCAAACACCGGGTAAAGTGTTCTGAAAAAGGATTTGAGAAAAGGCGTTCTCAGCAACCCATCACCATGCTCTCCAGAAAGCGAACCGCCGTATTCCAGGATCAGGTCATGAGTAAAATCCGCCATTTTTGTCATTTTTCGCACAATATCCGTATCGTGAATATTAAACAATGGGTTGACATGTATATGTCCGTCGCCGGCGTGCCCGTAAATGACTCCTCGTATATCAAACGTTTTGAACATGCCATGCATTCGTTTGATATAATGAGATAGATTTTCCAGTGGAACCACTGTGTCTTCGATAAATTTTATCGGTTTATACGGGGCTGGATAACGGTTCAGTATCGGACTGGCTGATCGGCGCACTCTATCCAATCTTTCACGCTCAAGCGGCTGGATTCCTCGTCGTGAGGCTATTGCCGGGCGTCCCGGTCCTATAAAAAACCTTTCGATGGCGCTAATTTTATCCATGATCTCATCAAAAGTCGGATCGTCGAATTCGATGAGTAACAAGGCTTGGAGATTTCGCGGAAACGGAATTCCCACATCAAACGATGTCTGCCTGACAAGGTCGATAAATGTAGATTCCATAAGCTCGAGCATACTGGGGTTGAAGGAGGTGATGATCGGAACGGCTTCACAAGCAAGCTGGACGGAATCAAACATCAAAAGGAGCATACCGACATTTTGAGGTCTGGGTCGTACAGCCAGCTCAAACCCCGTAAATACTCCCAAGGTTCCTTCAGAAGCTGCCATCAAATTCGCCAAATGAATTCGATCGTCGTCGATCAGATTATCCACCCGATAACCGCTGGAGTTCTTACGGGTTTTCGGCATATAGTCCCGGATCACATCGGCGTTTTCCTTCAAAATCCGATATGCGCCCTCGACCAAAGTGCTTTGATAACGATCCAAAAGTTCATTTTTAGCGATATTGTTATGGAAAGTTATTTCTTCACCCGTTGCACAGATAGCCGTAACCGAATGAATATAGTCGCGTGTAGAACCGTATTTTACCGAATGGGGCCCAGCAGCGTTGTTTCCAACCATGCCTCCCAAAGTCGAGTACATGTAACTTGAGGGGTCAGGGGGAAAAAACAGACCATGCCTGGCCAATGCCCGATTCAAATCGTTCTGGACAACTCCTGGTTCGGCAACGACGGTCTGTTTGTTGGTGTCGATCGATAAAATGCGGTGCATATAGCGAGAAAAATCAATAATGATGCCTGTGCCCAGGCATCCACCGGTCAAGCCTGCACCTGCGCCGCGAGGTGTTACCGGTATACCGAGTTCTCCCGCTATTTTAACGGTTTTGCGAACATCGTCACCATCACGCGGCATGACGACGGCGGTCGGAAAAACTCGATACATACAGGCTGCTGTTGAATATTGAAGCCTGGTTTGATCATCGAAACAGACATCTCCGCTGAGGAGCGATTTCAACTCCGATCTCAGTTGGCGGATTGTTCGCCGGTTAGGGGGTGATTTCATTTCGTAACACGTCCTGAGCTATTCAATCGCTGATGGTGAGATAAGGCCATAAATCACTTCGTTTTCCCTCGGAATCTGTAGCACGAAGTTGGAATGGATAGGAACCGGGGTCAATAATCCCAGGCCCGATATAAACTGAAAGGCCGAAGATGTTGTCACCGGCGCCGAAGTCATTGTTTTTCCCGTTGTCGTGCAACAAAACTCCGGTCGGCAAACCTTGGTAATACAGCTCGACGGTTTTTATTGGAAGGTCACCGGTTACGAAAGCCAGCATCGTAAACCAACCTCCTGTCAAAGCATGAATTCTCGTGTCCATAAAACCTGCCATGAAGATTTTGGGGTTGTTCAGTGCCATAGAAGATTTTTCTTTGGGACTGGATGTTTCCAGTGATTTTTCCCACCATTCGGATTGATATGTTTGAGAAAAATCATAACCAGGCTCAACTGTGAGAAGTGGCCAGATGTGGCTGTCGAACCCTCGGGAATCATAAGCGACAATCCGCAGTTGAAGTCTGAGCAAACCCTCTGGAAAACCGGAAGTAACCGGCGGCAGATCGAATGTTATGCCGAAGATTCCATCACCGGCACCAAAGTCTCCGTGTTTGCCGTCATCGAATAATTCCGCGATAATCTCCCCGCCAAGCATGAGATACACGTTTTCAACATCGTTTTCCGGGTCGGTGACCCAGGCCAAAACCTGTATCTGACCTCCTGTGTTCAACCTGTATGCAGTGTTTCCGAAACCAGCCATTTTGATGACCGGCTCAATAGGAGGTCGTGGCGTCGGTGTCACGGTCGGTGTGCGTGTCGGCACCGGTGTCCCGGTTATCGTCGGGGTTGGTGTCGGCTCTGCACAATCATTGGCTCTGCCTGCACTGGGATCGCTTATTTGCCAGTTAATACTGGAATCCCTATCAGCTCCGTCCGGGCACAAGTTTATCGAGTATCCATCCACATCCGAAATCGGAATGAAATCTCCCGCCGTCCAAATACCCGCCGAAACAGCCGTGCTCTCCCATGTTTGACCTCCCGCGCCATAGGCAATATAGTCCACAATCGTGCCGACGCCGTGGGTGTTGCTGTTGAACAAGGCGATATAACCGGCGCTGTTGCCCATATTGGTTGCGGGCCCGGTGAAAAGTTCCGTGTCGGTATCCATGCCTGAAGTGTTGATGTGGATGGTTACAAAAGCGTGAGGGTTAAGCACAAAGGCAGGAAACGTATAATATGTCGAAGAATCAGGTTTTAGATCATAACCTGTAAGGGTTATTGGATACGAACTGTTGTTATACAACTCCACAAATTCCTTCCCGGTGTCAACGCCTGAAGGGTCGAACAACACCTCGTTTATTACGACGCCGAATCTGGGTTCCGGGGTAGATGTCGGGGCTGGTGTTTGAGTCGGAGTGCCTGGCTGAGATGTCGGCGTTACGGTAGGTGAAGGCGCGGAAGAACAGTTGCGGCTGTTCATGGTTGGTTCACAGCAGGACCAGTTGTCCGAAATATTGGTATCCACACCATCCGGATTCAGGTTGATGGAGCGGCCTTCTTCACAGAGGTCGACAAAGTCCCCGGTTGTCCAAATACCTGCGGTCACCGCCGCCGACTCCCAAGTTTGTCCGCCGGCGCCATAAGCGACATAATCGACAAGAGTTGAATGACTATGAGTCGAGCTGTTGAACAATGCAACAAAACCGGCAGAATTACCCATGTTGCCCGTTAAACCGGTGAACAGCTCATTATCCGTATCTTCGCCGTCTGTATTGATGCGAATGGAGACACGCTCACCCGGGGAAAGAATAAAAATTGGAAAAGTATAATAAGATGAAGTGTCGGGTTTGAGATCATAGCCTGTCAGATCGACAGGTTGATTGGAAACGTTAAGGAGTTCGATAAATTCTTTTCCGGTGTCATTGCCGAGAGGGTTAAAATGAACCTCGTTAATGACGATCGATGTTTGTGTCGGCTCTGCTGTGGGTGTAGCGGTAGGACCCGATGTTGAGGTCGGCGCCGGAGTGAAGGTTGGTGTGCCCGGGCCGGCCGTAGGGGTCATGGTTGGCGGTGGAGTGTTTGTTGGTATTGGGGTTGGTGTTGGTTCACACAATTCCATCAGGCTGATATCGTCGACATAATACGAGATTTCCGTATTTCCATAAAAAGCGATTCGAACACGAGCGGAGACGGCGGTATCTGGAGCAACGGCGATGGTGGAAATTTCCTGCCATCCAGGTTCATCGACAGAATAGGGTGAGTAACTATTGGATACGAACCCTTGTCCTCCTGGTTCTGAAGCCCAATAGATCCAGGCTCTGCTTCGGTTGTCCGGTTGTGTGTCGGTATCTATCAACCAATAAGACAGACGATATTCCGATCCTGGCTTGATGGCATAAGGAAGAATTTGCTCAAAAAACTGCGTTCCGGATTTTAGTTTGGTAATTTTTCCTGAAAAACTATCACCGTGAACAGGATTTTCCGACTGCTCGACGGACAGGCCGTTATCGAATAACCAGAAATCAGGAGGGCTGTCCGGGCCGGCGCTCCATGTTTCCATATCACCGTTCCAGAGAAGCTCGTGATCACAGGGCATGGTCGGAACGGGAGTTGGCGTAGGCGAATGAGAAGGGGTTGTTGGAGTTGGAGTCGCTGTTGGTATGGGAGTCATTGTCGGTGTATCCGGAGGCGGCGTTGCGGTCGGAGAGCCTGGAATGGAAGTGGAGGTAGAAGTCGGCTCTACCGTAGGGGTATATGTCGGCGGTGTGGTCGGCGTATTGGTTGGAGGGAATGTCGGTACGGGTGTCTCGGTTGGGTTGGGCGTGGGGGTGCTTTCTTCCATTTCAATCAAGCTGATCTCATCCAAATAATATTCGACGCCGATATCGCCATAAAAAGCGATTCTAACTCGAGCGGAAACGGCGTTTTCCGGCGCAGTTGCCGTGACGGAGATTTCTTGCCAATCAGGGGTGTCCGTTGAATAACCGGTGTAACTGTTTGAGATAAATCCTTGTCCGCCGGGCTGAGAAGCCCAGTAAATCCATGCACGACAGCGATTATTGGCATTGCCGTCGTTGTCGATGACGTGAAAGCAGAGGCGATAATTTGCATTTCCTGCGATGTCGGAGGCGATGATTTGCTCGAATGTTTGGGTGCCATCCTTGAGCTTGGTCACGAGACCTGCATACAGTCCTGTAAATACTTCTTCTGAAGTCTGTTCAACAGACAATCCTGAACCGTAAATCCAGGAGTCGGGCGGACCAGCAGAACCGGAACTCCAAATTTCGAGTCCGCCGTTTATAATCATTTCATCTGAGCTGTAAACAGCAGTGGGAATTTTTGAAAAAGCGGCTGTTTTATCGGATCCGGGATACGATGCAGTGTAATCGAAATGATTGATTGTCGCAGTAAGGAATGGGTACCCATTAAAAAAATCTTTTTGATGTTGATGATGAGATTGAATCGGAGCGGAAAAAATCGCGAAGAACCCGGTAAAAACTCCTATAAAAAATTTCCAAGAATTCATCTGTATCCCCCTGTACTTCGCTGTTTAAATGCCTATTGGGCAAAAGTGAACGGACATTACACATATAACTATAACTCGCCGAGGCGAGGTTCTACCATGATGCCGGAAAAATTGTCAATTCGCAAACGGTTGACGCGTGCCCAAAGGTGGCTTATAATCCAGGTGATGTGTGGTATCATAACATTCAGCGTGTTCTTGGTTCCCGCTTCGTAGTCGATTCTGAAACATGGAGGCCCTATGGTTTTCTTTAATTATGCTTCAATGGAAATGTCGGCGAAAATTGTTTTTTATGGACCGGGACTATGTGGCAAGACCACGAATTTAAAGTGGATTTTTAATCGGATGCCTCAACAACGAAGGGGCGAGATGGTTTCTTTGGCCACTGAAACCGACCGTACACTGTTTTTTGATCTCTTGCCTTTAAAGCTCGGTAAAGTGGGGGATTTTACCACGCGAATTCAGTTGTATACGGTTCCTGGACAGGTTTTTTATAATGCGACGCGAAAATTGGTCTTAAAAGGTGTCGATGGAATCGTGTTCGTTGCCGACTCCCAGGAACCCATGCTGGATGCCAATATTGAGAGTCTTGAGAATTTGCAGGAGAACCTGGAAGAACAAAAATTGAATTTAAATAAATTGCCCTGGGTAATTCAATATAACAAACGTGACCTTCCAGGTATTATGCCGGTTAGTGTCCTGAACAGGCATTTGAATTTTATGGACGTACCGTTCTATGAGTCTGTTGCCACTAAAGGTGAGGGTGTCATGGAAACTTTGGTGGGCATATCATCTTTGACATTGAGGTATTTGAAAAGAAAAGCGGGGGAAATCATTTCCGATGATGATGAGCAGCTTCAGCGTGTTAAAGAGGAACTCCTGCGTTCTTTTTCAGAGGAAGAAGATGCCGTAGAACCTGAGCGGACCAAGATGGAGAAAGAACCGGCGATGGTTGCACCAGAGCATCTAGGAAATATTGAGTCCGATAATGATGAAATGTCTGATATCCAATTGGAGTCGGTTGATCTCGACCAGGTAATTGATGTTCAAGACAAACCGGTAGAAGAGGTAGCGGGCGCTGAGAAACGCGAAGAAATATCCGTGAAAATTGCTCCACCGCCTTTGGTTACGGTAGACGCGCAACAATTCAGCCGTGAGGGGCTAGTGATTGACAAAGAAGTGGTTCACAAACTGCGTGTGCCCATAAAAATCATTAAAACTGAGGATGTTGCACATGTTAATGTGAATTTGAAGCTGGAGATAGAATGTGTTCTTCAGACTGAAACAGTCAAAAAGCAGGAGTCAAAAGCTGAAAAATTGGCTTCTCAAGCCCTGGAAGATTTCTTGTTGGGCAGGTCAAAAAAACGATAAGAAAATGTTTGGTTCTGGAATGAAATACTTAAAGTCGTCAATGCTGATAGTGTTCTTGATTTTCTTGCCGGCTTTTGCTGAAGCGGATGTATATATTTGGAAAAGTATGAATGGGGTTAAAAATGTGTCGAACATCAAGCCTGAATGGTGGACGGAAGAAATGGATTTAAAAACCCCTGGCGAAGTCACTGCTCCGCATGAAGAAAATCTTCCCGGAAAATTTATTGGTGATCGTGAGAATTTGAAATTTCATTGGCCTAAATGCATTCAAATTTATAATCCTCAAGGTGAGTTGGCTATTCCTGCCGAAAAAAGAATTTGGTTTAAAACGTATCAGGATGCTATCAGCAATGGCTATCATGTGTGTGATCATTGCAAGCCATCCGAGGATGGCCCGGAATATCAACCTAAAACGCCATAGAGGTGCTAGATGACTTCGAAAGATCAACAAACGGTTTTATTAAAATGGCTTGGTATTGCTCTAATCATCATTCTAGGGCTTTTGGCATTAAAATATGTAGTTATCCCGTTCATTGGCTGGTTATTTGTGGTTTTATGGGCGATTTCAGGAGTTCTGGCTTATATATTCAAGATTTTTGCCTTCATTTTTTTATTCATCGCTGCTGGAATCGGGATTCTGATGCTGATTGCCTGGATTGTCAGGCAGTTTTTAGAATGAAACATAAATTGTCATCCGAGAATTTTTTTAACAAAAACATATTTACATGGAGGTGAGTATAATGAAAAAAATGTCATTAGTAGGGTTGGTATTGCTGTTGGCGTTTGCCACCTGTAATGCTCGTATCGGCCCACCATCAATCAAGAACACGCTTGTTCCTGGCCGCGATTATGAGCCGGGCCAGGTTCTAGTGAAATTAATGCCTGAGTTACGCCAGAAAAACGTGGATCCAGCTTTGCTTTTATCTGAATATAAATTGGGATTATTGAAAGAGTATCCAGAGCTGGGCTGGAATTTAATGGCTGTCCCGGAGGATGAGCCATATGGAGTTCTTGCCCTGATAGAAGAACTCATGGATGACCCAAGGATTGAAAATGCCACTCCAAATTACCTATTGCAGCTCCACAGCTTCCAGACATGGACGCCGAATGACTGGTTTTATGTCAAAGGCCATCTGTGGAATCTTGACTTGATTGGTATGCCTGAAGCCTGGGCAATGGATACGGAGGCACCGTTATATGGCGGCGATCCAAGTATCATTGCAGCGGTCATCGATACCGGCGTGGCTTACATGGATTATGAGGATACAACGTCATTTCCGGGTAAGACCGTAATTCATGCTCAAGCACCGGATTTTTCGCAAACCAATTTTGTCCCTGGATATAACTGGGCCTATCACTCGGAGTATGCTTTGGATGACAACGGGCACGGAACACATGTGGCCGGAACAATAGCCCAAAGCACTAACAACGATCCTAGTGGGATTCAAACGGAATACAGCGCTGCAGGTATTGCTTTCAATACTTCTATTATGCCGTTGAAAACAGCACCGAAAGGTGGTTCAAGTCTTTCAACGGATGTGGCAGAAGCTATTGTCTTCGCTGCCGATCATGGGGCTCATGTTATAAATATGAGCTTGGGGTCGGGAGGCGTTGGTTTGTACCCGCCTGATAATGTTCAATTTGATGCCTGTAACTACGCTTATGAAAAAGGACTGGTCATTTTCGCCTCTGCAGGTAATGATGCCGATGTCGCTGGATGGTCTCCCGACTTTAATGGGATCGGTTATCCGGCTGCTTATCCGTCGGTTATCGCTGTGGGAGCCGTCAACTCCAGACTGACTCCCGGTGACCCCAAAACAGAATATCGATCCGCGTTCTCAGAATATGGTTATACCTCCGAATTATTTGCACCAAGCGGGGATTTCACAAGTGGCGATCATGATAAAAGCGGAAAAATCGACCATATTTATCAGCAGGTTGTTCGTGTTCAACCTTGGCCGGATTTGACGAAGTTTGTTATCAGGGGCGAAGTGGGCACTTCTATGGCATGCCCTCATGCAACCGGTACCGCTGCTCTTCTGTTGGCGTACGGCAAACAGATGGGCTGGAACTTGACCAACGAAGATGTCAGAGCTCGTATGGCGGCTTCCGCAGTCGATCTAAACCGAGATGAATATCCTGGATACGATTACCAATATGGATTTGGTCGAATCGATGTCCCTGCGGCGATGACAATCGATCTGAAACCAAATCTGGTCGTCAGGGAAGCCAAAGTGTTTGAAGCTTCAGGGCAGGGAAACGGCAATTATAGAGCAGAGGCAGGTGAGACGGTGAGCATGAATGTAGATCTAATGCCTCTTTTCGCCGATGCTTCAGGTGTCCAGGCGACTATTACATCTAATGACCCATATGTGACAGTGCTTTCTTCGAACATCCACTATCCGGACGTCGAACGTTTCAAACGCATTTCTCCGGTCGGCTCGGTTGTTTTATCTATCAGTGCAAATTGCCCGTTGAATTACAGAGCCGAATTTCAGGCAGTGATCTCTTGTGATCAAGAAGCCGATAGAACGGAGGTCTTTCACGCGACTCTAACGCCGCCAAGAGTTCTGTATTGGAAAGATGATCGTTACAATGGAAATACAAAGTGGCCGGATAAATGTCTGTTGGATGCCCTCGATAATGCGGGTATCGATTATGATATATATGTTTCGACCGACAAAATAGGGCCTGATGCAACGGAGCAGTTTCGATATCCGTGGGAAGATATAGAATTTTTGAAATTGCCCACCTATGAAAAATTACGGGAATATGATGTCGTCATCTGGTTTGTGGGCCAACCGGGTATATCCAGGCGGGAATTGGCTCAGACAATACTTCCCGAAGTGGTTAAATATCTTGACGGCGGTGGAAATATCCTGATCACCGGCCATGAACTCATGTTCAATATGGCCAGACCGGCATCAGGGCGCGAAGACAGAATCACCTGGATCAATGCAAAGGCCACACCGAACCCCAATGATATCGATGAGTATAATCACTGGTTTGTTTATAACTATTTACACATCGCTGCCGTTGAGCACGACAATTGGTATGCTGAGGTCAAGGGATCGGCGGTGGATCCGATAACCAGAAACATGAATACCCAAACACTGAATTTGATGACCTATAACAAGAAACTGGAATATAATTGGTGGCCGGACAATATCGTTCCTCGAGGCAATGCAATACCCATGATGTATTCCGGTCCTCCGGTAAGACCGGCAGATTCATATCCGGATGCTCAGAAATCATTCGATGAGGATCAACCTGACAAAATGGCGGAGCGTGCTTGTGCCGTCCGATATAGTGGGCATTATCGATTGATCATGTGTCCATATCCAATTGAGGCCGCTAGCAATCCGGAAGATTTCTTCATTCCGGCGGTTAACTGGCTGCTGACGGGGCAGGAAACAGCACCTGAAATATTGGTCAAGATAGACACGGACTATAGAAGGCACCGTTACAATTACACTCACGAACCTCCTCACGGCGACCCCTTCAACCTACATGCGTACACCTATAATCCAGGACCCCCAGTTACCTGCCAAAGATGGCTGCTGATGCAGATTTTCGATATGTTTTGGGCATGGCCCTCATGGGTGGAACTCGATAAAGGATTCGACTTTAAGGAGGTGACTGTCCCAACAGGTTTCTCAAAAGATGTCTTCTTGGAGTTCGAATGGATACCTGATATACACGATACGTTCGATGAAATTTATTTCTGGTTTGCTCATCTTACCCCGGAACCGGCCTTGTTGGGCACATACGATGTATGCGTGACGGGTTATTTTGATTGACCGAAAGTAATCGATAACCTCATAGAAATGTGATAAGACCAAGCCCGGAGACTCGCTCTCCGGGCTTTTTTAATCAAAATGAACACGTATAAAATAGAATCGGTTAATATGCGCGGAATAGGTGTGATCCGTTCCGGTAAACAGCGAATCCGAGTTCCAGGGGCTATTGCCGGTGAAAGGGTGAAGCTGGATATAGTCTATGATAAGTATGGAAATTGTTTCGGAAAAATTCAAAATCTCCTGGAAACTTCAAATCAACGGGTGGCTCCCAATTGCAATAATTTCCCTTCTTGTCCAGGCTGTGGGTTGAGACATCTTTCCGGCAATTCGCAATCCCAGCGTATAATTGACTTCGTAAAGAGTGTGACAGCTAAAGAGTTACAAGCGTCGGAAATCCCCGAACCTGTGTTCCATGGACTGCGGATTAATGAAAAATATAGAACGCGTTGCGTATTGTCATTGCATTGTTTAGGTGAAAGATCCGTTTTGGGAATGAAATCACATTTTCCAGATGAACCTCCAATAAGCCTTTCCTCCTGCCCTAACCATCACCCGGACTTAAATCATCTGATTCAGATAACCGAGAAATTTCTCAATGAGGGAAATCCAGCAAAAAAAATTCTCCAAAATATTCGAGAGGTACACTTCAATCTTTCTGCAGACGGCTTGCACAGAATTCTGTTCGTTATTTTGGATCATGAAAAAGTCAAGAATTCGTTCAAGCAAATTTTGTCGGAGTATTTCAAATCGATGGATATATCCATCCTGTGCTTGACTGTAAAGAGTTACAAGAGCGGCATCACTTACAAGGAACCGGAAGTGCTGAGTGGTAATCGTTGGATCAGCATCGAAACGCAGTTTGCGGAGTTTAGGGCGTTACCAGGTGTGTGGACTCCCGTCGTTCCGGAATCCGTAAACCAAGTTGTTGAAACGTTGCAGGACGATCCTAGTTTTGAAGGGTGCGGCAATCTGTTGGAACTGGGCTGTGGAGCCGGCCTGATTACCGTACCACTGGCTGGTAAAACCACCTTCGCAATTGGAATCGATAGAAATCGTCATGCCATTGAATCCGCAATAATAAATGCTGAGAGGCTGAATATTTCAAATATCGCTTTTAGAACCGGGAAAGCTCAGCACACCCTTAGAAAGTTCGCTGCCCAAGGCAAAAAGGCAAATTTTGTTATCATTCATGGAATGCGTAAACCGTTTGGTTCAGAAGTGATGGATTTAATTCAAGCGTTAAAAAATAGAAGCGTCATACTTATGTCTCCTTCGATAAATGCCTGGTTTCAGGATTTACGTCCCATTCTGAAACGTAAATGGAGGTTGACACGCATAAATATTTTCGATCAGCTACCTCATACTGCCGGTTATTTACTTTATGGAAATTTGCTAAAAGATAATGATTAACACTACAATACGCCTTGTTTAGGCGTTAACCAATCGGGGGTGAAGAAACATGGAAAGAACATTGGTATTGATAAAGCCTGATGCAGTTAGACGTGGGCTTGCCGGGAAAATAATCAGTCGGTTTGAAGACGCGGGATTATATATTTCGAAGCTGAAACTGTTTTCTCCGCCAAGCAAGACTGTGATTAAAAAACATTATGAAAACACAGAAAATTGGATGTATTCGGTCGGTAAGAAGTCGATAGACGATTTTATTTCTCGCGGGTTGACTCTTGAGCACGTTGAGAAAGGTTATGGTACTACGGCTGAAATCGAAATCGGCCGGGTGGTTCAAGACCGTTTAGTGGCATATTTGAGTATGGGCGATGTTATCGCAATGATCATCACCGGCGATATGGCTGTTTCAAAAGTTCGAAAATTAGTGGGTTATACAATTCCCGCTCAAGCGGAGCCCGGGACTATACGAGGAGATTTCAGTTCTGATTCGGCTGTTCAGGCGGCTCGGGAGAAGCGATCGATCGAAAACCTCGTACATGCGTCGGACTCAGTGCAAACGGCGGAAAAAGAGATCGACCTTTGGTTTGGAAAAGGCAACTGAGAAACTCCGGCTGTGAAGGCTAATCCGCCGCTATAAAAAAGCACTTCAAATAATCTGTCCCTTTGATACCTGGATGTATAGGGTGATCAAAGCTTTGTGAGCCGACATGAAAGATTCTGCTTTTCCGTCTATGCTGCTGGAATGCATTGAATGTAATCGTTTTGAAATCTTCCGGGGTAACATGAAAAGAACAGCAAGAAGTGATCAAGACGCCCTGAGGGGCCAGGCATCCAATCGCCAAAGACGCGATTTTCTGGTAGTTACCGAGGTTTTTTCTCGAACGATGGCCTCCCCTGACGAAGGATGGAGGATCTAGGAAAATAATATCCCATTTGTCATGGTGTTGACTGAGAAAGCTGAACGCTTCAGCCTGAATAAATTCTATTCGTCTGCCGATATTGTATCGATCAGCAGTGAGTTTTCCCATTGTCAAACCTGGCTCGAACACATCGATGCAAGTGATTTGTTCAGCATCGTGCAAACCGGCGCGGATACCAAATGCCCCTGAAAAGCAAAACACATCCAGAACTCTTTTCTTTGTACAAAATCCGGCTGCATAGGCACGATTATCCCGGTGATCAAGAAAAAAACCTGTTTTATGACCGTCAAAAAAATCGATGGCATGATCGATTCCATCAATTCGAGCATAGTACGGTTTGGGGATGGTTCCATAAGCCACCCGGCGAAACAGGTTCAGTCCTTCTTTTTTCCGGGGAAGACTGTCACAGGCCAGCATAATACCTGAGGGCTCGAAGATTGTTTTTAGAGAATCCAGAATAGTATCTGCATGCAATTCAATCCCTGCCGTCGTGATTTGGACCGATAGACACGAACCGAATTTATCGATTATAAGGCCAGGTATATAATCAGCATCACCATAAACGACTCGGAACGATTCGTCGGCGGAATAAAACCGATATCTAAAATCGAGAGCATTTTTTATGGTTTCCAGCCAAAACCTTTTGTCAGGATATCGATCGTCAAAACTCAAAATTCTTAAAGGAATCGCCGACAGTGTATTGAAATAGCCGATGCCGATAAACCTCTTGTCATCAGCGAAGATTCGCACGGTTTCACCTGGCTGGATACCTGACGGAGCTTCCCCGATACAATCTGAACCCAACGAAGGCAGTCGTTGCATTGCCATCCGAGTTCCAAATTCGTTTAAACGGACAACAGGAAAATGCATGAGATCATGTACCCTTGAAAAACACCGGACCCTATCCGGACCCGGTGTTGCCATATCGAATCAAATATTTTAGTCGAGTGTTTTAGCCAAGCACATCAATTGATCGGCAAATAATTTCGCATAATCGCTGTTGGGCAAAACGGTTCCCAATACTCGAGCAGCAAATGTTACTGCTGTTTTATGGTCAAGGCAGAAATGCTGAGTCAAAAATTTCTTTCGATAACCGCTGACAGTCGGCGCAATATTTTTCTTGCTTTTAACAACTTCCGCGATAAATCCGGCAACGGTCTCGAAATCTTTTTCCACCATCCCGTAACGGGTCATTTCCTGGACTCCCATTCGCAAACCGCTGGAAGACAGAAATGTATCGTCATCCGGAAGGGCCTGGTAATTACAAATGATATTACTTTCTTCCAGTTTTCTAGCGATATCCTGACCATCTCCAAATTGTGATACTCGTAAAACCACCTGGTGGGTTTGTGTATATCCGTCATGAGGATCACCTTCAACGGGTATACCTGCGGCAACAAGATTTTTTGCAAAGGCTTTCGCATTTTTAATCACTTGATTTTGAAATGCGTGTTTATATTCATTCATTTCGAGTGAAGCCATAAGCATGGCTAAAAGCGTTCCAAGATGGTGATTGGATGTCGACCCCGGGAATGAGCGATTTTTGACTTCGAGCCAGACTTTTCTCAATGGTGATTGTTTGTCCATATTTGAGACGATAACGCCGCGTTGGGGTCCAAAGAAAGTTTTGTGTGTCGAGCCGGTTACAATGTCGGCGCCTTCTTCCAAAGGAGTTTGGAAGGCACCGTAAAGGCCCAGCACGTGTGCCATATCGAACATGATGACCGGTGGCTTTTCCCAGTCTTTGACAACTGCATAAAATTCTTTTACCGGTTCGGGATAAAGAAACATACTTTTACCGAATACGACCAAGTCCGGCTTGTGTGTAGTCAGCATGTCCAGGAGTTTGGGCACATCGATTCGATAGGGGTTATCAGCCAAAACCGGAAAATTGACAACATTTTCCGCCCCGGTTTGAGGGTTGGGATCGACAAAATTGAACAACGCACCCATTGGCTGGCTGGAAAGATGGCCGCCCTTGCCCAAATCATTGTTCATCACGCATTTCATTCTGGCGAATTCGGTTTGATCCCGGTGATTGACGAATTTTGTTACGGCTTTGAAGACAATCTCATTGGCCATCTGACCGGAAATCGGTCGCAGTTCAGCCTGACTACTGTTGAAAAAATCGCAGACGGCGGCACGAGCTTCTTCTTCAACATCACGAATAAAGTCGATGCCTTGGTAAAAATAGACTTCTTTGCCTTTCATCGTGCGATGTTCCGCATATCGGCCGGAAGGATCCGCAATTTCGCAGATTTTGACGAGAAGGCTGGGTGTTGTTTCCGAAGGTATTAAATTGATGCAATTATGCTGTCGCCAACGATTGTTTTTCTCGATGCGATCGATCAAGTGAGATACCTTGTTTGCGAACTGAGTCATATAAAACCTCCTTATTGGGTGAATGGTTCCAAACGATTACTTTACGTTTTGCAGTTTAAACCACTGCAGACCATGCGCGTAACTTTACCACAAAACTAAAATTGTTTCATGGTAAAGTTTTTCAAGATGATTTATTCTTATGCGGAGAAGAATCGTTCTCAAGAAGAAAATCTCTTAGTGGGAGTGTTTATTTGGAGAATAAAAACGTTCATCTACAGTATAGAATCGTCATAGGGGATAGTGACGCAGACGATCTTCAAAAAGTGCTGAGCGCTCTTCGAAATGCCGGCTACTCAACTACTTCGACACAATCCGGTAATAGATTGTTCCAAATTATGAAAAATACCAACCCCCACTTAGTGATCCTCTCAGATACATTGAAAGACTTCGATGGCATTGAAGCATGTAAAATGTTGATTGAAAAGCTGAATTTCACCGGCTCGATTCTGATGCTGTCCAGTGATTCATCGGAGCGATCTATAGCGAGAGCGTATGAAGCAGGGGTAAGTGAATATCTTTTAAAACCCTGTCCGGAGGGTTTATTGCGTGTCAAAGTAAAACTGCTGCTGCAAAATGTTTCTCAGGCCGGTGATTTACTTCCCGTGGAAGCCGTACCTGAAGAATTTTCTGATCTTCAAAGCGAACTGGATTTGCCGGCGTATAGAATACTGGAAAAAATAGGCTCAGGGTCAATGGGAGATGTTTATCGAGCGATACACAAAATAACGTTCGATACGGTGGCGATTAAAGTTGTTCATGAATCGAAAGTCAAAAGCATTCGTGATGTTCAGCGTTTTTTCAGGGGTAGTTTGATCGGCCTGGAAATGCCTCGGCATCCCAATCTCGTCCAAATCATTGAAATTAAAAAAATGAAAAACAGTATTTACCAGGTTATGGAGTATGTCGATGGAAATACTCTTCAGACGATTCTAAAAACGAATCCTATCCTAAATGAATCTCAAGTGGTATCCGTGCTGAAAGATATCACTCTTGCTTTGGATATGTTACACCAAAACCAAGTGCTGCACAGGGATGTCAAGCCTGGGAATATATTCATTACAAAAAAATGGCTCTGTAAATTAGGTGACCTGGGTATATCACGTCGTTTGATCGATCGAACAGCCACAACCACAGGGCATATCGTCGGAACACCTGGGTATATTTCGCCTGAGCAAATCCTGGATATCCGACCACTAGATATACGCTCTGATATATACAGTCTTGGTTTGACTTTGTTTCATGCCGTTACCGGAAATAATCCCTTCAAGAAAGACACGCCCTATGAATCCATGTTGGCCAGATTGCAAGGCCCTGAGATATCTCTTCAAGAAGAAAATTCGCCGCAGATATCTTCAGAATTGAGGTCTGTGATAAACCGGATGATCAGACGACGTGCATTGGATCGCTATTCTTCGCCGCTGGCTATACTTGCCGATCTGGAAAATCAGGGCTTGTTCGATTCCCAGAAGGCGATGGATCTTGAGATCCCGTCAGATCCACCACAAGAATCTCAGCAGGACAATTGACACGTTTCGGAATCCAGACTTTACCTATTCCGGATGTGACGAACAGGTCGGTTTGAAGAATTTTGTAATGGCCGTGATCCAGCAAGCGATCGTAAATCGATGGTGATACCACGCTGCCTATTAAAGGCAAGCGCCATTGACCGCCATGAAGATGGCCGGAAAATACCATGTCAATGCCGGCTCGCGCCAGCTTAAAAACGACATCCGGCGTGTGAGCGAGAGCTATTGTTGTCTGTGTATTGTCAAGTTTTTGATTATTGAGCAGCCAGGGCTTTGCATATGGATAATCGATGCCGTGAAATATCAGTTTTTGGGATCGGTTTATGTCCAGGGTCAATCCTTTGAAAGAGGGAAATTGTATGCCGCCGGATTCCAAAATTTTTCGAACAGCGTGATCGTTTATCCAAAAGTCATGGTTCCCCAGGACGCCGAAAATACCTCGGGGCGGAGACAAGTTTTTAAATAAGGAGACCAAACGTTTGAGTTCATCGATTTCATCTGCAAAATCGCCTGTAACAATCACAGTATCAGGTTTTAGCGATACCAAAGCATCGAAAACAATTTCTAAAAAATTGTCGGATGTATGTCTGTCAACATGCAAATCACTGATGTGAGCGATACGAAAAGTCCCTGTTTTCCAGGTTGAAGGGCTATGGAAAAATCGGCGAACAATCAATAACTCAGATGTGTCTTGAAACCATCCGTTAGATACGGATGGTTCATTCCAATGCCATGTGTCAATTGATTCTTTCACACGCAGGGCGTTTTTATGAACTCGTTGGCAAATTTCTATGGCTAGGCAGGATACAATTATCACTATTGCCGACAAGGTCAATGATCTCGACTGAATGATTAGAGCGCTAATCCCAAAGAGAAAAACCAACACTCCAAATACGAAGAATGTCAGGCTTGTTCTGAACGCTCCTTTTTTCAGAATCAGGATCAGTCTGTTGTGAATTTGAATAAAAAGCAATGACCCTGAAACGGCAAAAAGAAAGAATTTAAATATTCCTGTAAGCATTGAATGATTGAAGGGGTGAGTCAGGGATAATCATGTTTCAAGCTGCGGAGAATACAGCAGCATCCAGAGAATATGGATATCATTAAAATGAGGATGCCTTTGTAAATGAAAACCTTGGGCACTCCATCCAGCCACATCTGCAACCACCAGACGTCGAGGACGCCATCAGGATTGACTTGTTCAAGGTGACGAGTGGACAAGTGGGGTGGCTTAGGCTGCAGCTTTGAGATATCGGATAAATATAACCGGAGTTTGTGAAGGTGACCCGGAAAAGGATTGAATTGATACATGTAGCTGCCATTGGCAGGGTTATAGTAATCATCAGCATTCTCAGCGATATATGTTGAAAAATTCACGAATACTCCCGGTATCTGAACAAGACAGCCGAATATGAGCAGGGCAAAAATCAAGATTTGAGCCCGGTTTTCCTGCATTTTCAGTAAAGGGACGAGCGCCAGAAAGAGAAACGGAAGAATCGGTAACAGCAGCCGTGGTCCCCAAGTTACGCCTCCTTCAATTCGTGCCCATCGACAGAGAACTCCTACATACAACAGCGCAGTGAGCATTTGAAAAACAGACTCATCGCGAAAAGTTTTCTGTTTGAATCCAAGAATTAACCCTAATGGTGCAAGTAAAACGATGGGAGCAAACACAAAAACGCTTTTTCCCGGGGATAAAAAAAATATTTTAAGGCCGGTCGGAACGTCCAGAGTGAAATTACGAGGTGACCCGCTTGGGAGCTTGTCATACCCCGTCTCTAAAAGATTACCGAAGCGAATGAGATTATATGATAAATAGCCGAGCACTCCTGTAAGGGCCGGCAGAGTAAACGCCAAACCTCGTCCTAAAAAGTTGCGTGGCATAAAGTCTTCACCAGATTTTTTCTTTTCTAACAGTAAAAAATACAGAAAGAGCGGAGGAAGTATCAAACCGCCCAGAGGGCGTACCCAAGTGATCATGCCTGCGAGTGCTCCCGAGAGAAGCTGGGGATAGGCGGACACTTTGCTTTTTCGCAACGACAGCCAGGCTAGAAGGCTCATCAATGCCGTCAATGGTTCGGTAAAAAATGTTTGGGAATAAACCCAGAAGGGTGTGCTGAAAATGATGGCCAGCCCCATAAGCAAAGATACTTTTTTCGATATTTCGAAGGTTCGGAAAGAGTAATACATGGTGCAGCCAAGGCAGCCTGAGACCACCCAGTTAAAGATGGTGATCGCGAAAAAAGGTAAATAGTTAGTCTGATAAAGGGATTTCAAAAAGCGCCCTAACAATAGAAAAGGAATAGCCAACAGCGGCTGAAGGAATCCAAAAGGCATATAGTAGCGGCCATCCGGCCCGTGTTTTCCGCCTCCTGTATTCGGCAGCGAGGGATCCACATCGATCCAATGATGGTCTACCAGAGAAGCACTCATAAAATACATAGCTGCACCATCGGTAACATATATATGGCCACCGGATGTCAAGCCGCAAACACCTGTAATTAAAAGGAAAATACCGATAATAATCTTTCTTTCTTTTCGATCAGGATGGCTCATGGCAGTAAAACCCAACATACCACTTGACAGGGTGACCTAAGATAATAAGTTTAGCATCGAGAGAGTTTAGATGCACTCAATTTTGCTTTCGATAAGAATTTACTTGAGTGCAAGTTGAAAAATAAGGTACAATCACTCTTTGTAATAAAGGAGGCAGACTTTGCTCGATAGGTTCACCGAAACAGCTAAACGCCTGATTTCGAATGCACGTGAAAAAGCGGAACAAAGAAATCACAATAGGCTAAGTAACGAACATCTGCTCGAAGCTTTTTTAAACGAATCAAGCTGTTTTGCTTATCGATTGATCATGGAAAATATTCCATTTACCGATTTTATCGCCAGGGAAATACAAAGTCGACTGAATAGTTTTCCTGTTGAAAATGATAACACCCTGAACTTTGATGAATATTGCAAAAAGTCTTTTGAACGGGCTTTTATGTTGACTGAAAAGCTGGGGCATCATGGTATCAGTACCGGTTCATTATTGCTTGGCATGCTTCAATCGGAAGCTCCCCGAACCGCTCCTATGCTGCGGTCATGGGGATTGAGTTTAAAGGTCATAGTTCAAAGAATCAATGAAATGGGTGATCCAGGAGAGGATGAAACGTCCCTGTCGACATTATCAGGGAGTATTGCCCGGCAGTTGAACCGGATGAACTCAATATCGGAAGATGCACAACGTATCATTTCTCATGCTCAAGAATTGGCAAAATCCTGTAACACTTCTGAAATCAATACCAGCCATTTTCTGCTCTCGTTCGTTTTTCTGGCATCTCGAAATGTCATCGATGTCAATCCATTGGACGCGACGACATTCGATTTGAACAAGGTCAAAGAATCTGTCGTAAAAAATCTCACAGGCCAAATTCCTTTTTCAAATGAGCAACTCCTTTTTGATTTCTCATTGCACAAAGTACTTCGAATCGCAGCCGTCGAAGCATATCAGTTTGGCCGACCGGAAATTACGCCAGTGGAAATCGCCCTTGGCCTTTTACTGGTTATGCCGGATGAAGCGGCAGCGGGTTTTGGAGGGGACTATTTCGCATTGAGGTGGAGCATTATTGACTTGCTTGGCGATTCGGCGACGAATGCAAATGTTCAAAAAGCATCCTCAACAGGAATACCACGGATTTCATTACGTCGATATAATGCCGATCAAAGCACAGTGATTCTGATCCCGGAAAAATCTGCAAGGGAATGGCAGGTAATGGCATTGGATCATCACGACGATACCTTGTCTGTAGCTATGGTCGATCCTTTCAATCATGAAACGATTAAAAAAATAGAAGAATTGACCGGGATGAAAGTAGCGCCTCTTAAAACCGATGAAAAAGAGCTCAACGCCGCTTTTCGTATCAACTATTGATTCCTATTGATCCATTGAAAAATGTGGCTGATGATTAGAATCAGCAGAATATACACCGAAAAAGGAATCAGCAGGTATTTGAGCTGAAAAAGTGTTTGTCGTTCAGCGATGGAAGGATCGAGACTGAGAAACCATACAAGGGCTACCCAAGCAATATACCCCGGCAGCCAAGCTCCAAAAAACAATGATGGAGCGTTATTGAGTGATGTGTTTTTAATACAGCATAAAAGGCCGGTGATTAACGCTGCAGCAAAAAAGATAAAAGCGATTTTTATATCCGGCTGTCGACACACCAAACCACCCAGAACGATCAGGCTCATTGCCATGACGGCATAAAATCCAAAAACAGGCATGCGTTTTTTTTGAATCACGAAAGTTGTCGATAAAATGATGCATGCCGCTGTGATGGCGTCGAGTGCAAGGCGGCTGAGGAGGCTGATTGTTTCTGGAGGTTGAACGATTGGGCAAAATCCTGCGATGACATAACCCAAAAAAATTCCGATCAGAACACTCAATCTACTGAAAACAGCTCCTAATAACAGTGACAATGCCCAGGCAACCGCTGGGTTGGTATACGTCGTCAAAGGTAGTTGAAGCAGTCTGGATACCAAGACAAGTGCGCCGGACAATGCCAGGCGACTGAGAGGTGATCGAAAATATTTCGCGATATGGTCCGTCATTTAACGGGCTTGGCCTGTATTTTTATTTGTCCGTTTTCGACTGTAAGTTTATAGTTGATCGCTTTGCACTTCTTTTGCTCAATAAGCTGCTCTGTTTTTCGATTGATAATCTGTTGGAATTTCTCAAAATCCATTGACAAAGGGGTATTCAGTGATTTGGAGAAATTAACCCAGGTATCGTACATTTTCTTGAGAGTAATTTGTTGTTTGGCGCCATCGATTATTGTATGTCCTTTATCCTCTGGCTGTATCGGCAAAAGAGCCCTGTCTGTTTTTTTGGTATCCGCGGCCGCCCCTGTCAGGCTGAAGCTTGTCTGGCGTCCCAATTCTTTGTCACGAAGTCGACGGTAGTAAAATTCCAGCATCGTATTAAATTTGGCGACAAGATTGAAATACATAAAACGCTGCATTCCTTTCAATGTCCGATCTGCAGCGTATTTTCGAACGAGTTTTCGAGCTTGGGCTATATGAAAATTTGGAGGAGCTTGGAGGGTTCCAAGCAGATGCTGATTGAACTCTGCATTGAGCTGCTTGAGCAGAGTTTCAAAATCTTTCATATCTTTTTGGAATTCTTCACTCGCTTTGTCAATCATAAAATTATTACTTGGCAAGTTCCAGTAGTGGAAGCCAGAGTTCTCTTGCGAAAGGCCGAATACGGCCATTTATCATTAACGACCAATCATCCAACACTTGAATTGATTTCAGGAATTCGAACAGTTGTTCGTGGTGATCATCAGAGAAAAACACGAAGCATCTGGGGTTGATTTCGTCAGTATAGACATGACGGTGTCCGTGAAGAGTTGCCTTCAATTCAAATCGAGCCAGGTCTTTTTCCTGAATGATGACAGTACATTCGAATCGACCAGGTTTCTGTTCCTTGTATCGATTGAGTTCAAAATCGTCAAAATCGTTCAGACCGCACAAGCGGCATGGGGTGAAAGTGACCACTAAACCACAGCGAGGACAAATCATTTTCTTTATTGATCGATCAGTAGACGAAGCTCTTTTCCGGGTTTGAAATATGGCACCTTTTTGGAGGGCACTTTGACCTTTTCCCCTGATTTTGGGTTTCGACCGATGCGGGGATTGCGCTCTTTGACTTTAAACGATCCAAAACCTCGGAGCTCGACTTTGTTGCCTGCAATGAGTTCTTGGGCGATCGAATCGAAGAACGTATTGACGATAATCGTTGCTTCTTTATGGCTGAGATAATCGATAGAGTTTGCGAGTTCTGTAATAAATTCCGATTTGGTCATATTCATCCCTTTCATTCAAAAAAGAATTACTGGTTTCACCCTACTTCATCTATACCATAATTTTGCAAACGTTCATCGTCAAGTAAATTTTCATTTTTATGATCCTGAGAAGTGTTCTTTTAAAGCATCTACATACATTCGTGCCAGAGATTCCCTGTAATCCGGATTCTTGATTCGCTTGACATCGTTTGAATTCTGTAAATTTGCCAACTCAATCAATATTCGGGTTGGCACTTTACAATACCTTAAAATTCCTGGAACCCAGCAACTTTTATTTCGTACGACAAATTTTCGGATGGGCTGATTGGAGTGCATGGGTATTTTGGCTTGGACACATTGTTTTCTGATTTGATCGGCAAAATCCATCGAATAACCCTCTGCTCTCAAACGATCCTTCCGCGTATGGGACACTTGATTATTTCCGGATTTGGCCTCTTTACGTGAAAGATACACCTGATCGGTCTTCTTTAGGTTTCCGGTATAATAGTCCGCTCCCGGAATGTAAACCATCAAACCTTGGGCGCTGGCATGTAGACTGTCGGCATGAAAACTGGTGAAAACGACTTGTTCATTGCGTGATTTTGCTTCATGAAGATTTGTAAAAAGATAATTTGCCAGCATCCATCGGAAATTCAGAGCGATACCGGAGTTTTCAATTGTGTATACAGGTGTTGTCAGGATACGTTCCATGTTTTTTCCTGAGCTTAAATTTTGTGTATCCCGCGGCTCAAAACCGATCTCTTCATCTTTGATCGTGACATATACAGCGGCTTTCGTTTCTGCTTCTAAAATGCGTTTGACTCTGCACATCACATCGTAGACATATTCTTTTTCTTTAATCCCGCCGATGCCGGTCGCGCCTGGGTCTATGCCGCCATGGCCGGCATCGAGAATGACCGTCACCCCTTGCAACGATTTGGCTATATGATGAGGTTTAAATTGTTCGGATTCACGGGCGGTTGTTTCAAATTGGATTCGCCTTGGATCGGAAGGCGGCAGAAATTGAGGTGATATCAAATCAGAAGGTATTTTTAAAACCGTGTTCGCCGGTATGGCATGAAAATCCTTCAAACCACTTCTGGACAATATCGAACGAGAAGCCGACATCACTTCGCTGGCCGTAACCCGCGGAGTATATTTCAATACAAGCGAGTAGATCGTCTGGCCTGCCAGAAGAGTATATTCAGCATATAGACCGTCCTTATCGGTTTGGAATACCAGATCATTGACAGCAATGGGATATTCGGTCGTTGCTGAAAAACATGGGTCTAGGTTGTCAATGGGTATTTTGATCACATTACCGACGGCCATTTTTTGAGGATTCATACGATTTGATTTCGCCAAGCGATCAGCAAATGCACCCGACCCGGTAAACCATGCACTGATTCGCCAAAGTGTCT
The DNA here is from genome assembly GCA_049652745.1 of bacterium. Lineage (GTDB taxonomy): Bacteria > CSSED10-310 > CSSED10-310 > CSSED10-310 > CSSED10-310 > JBASEY01. The sequence goes on from JBASEY010000026.1 coordinate 118,835, forward strand.
CGCCATGCGAACCGCCGTAGGTAACGATATGTTTCCAACCGTCACTTTCCAAAGAATCCTTGGGAAAAAGAGTTTTGATTGCCAAAGATCGCCCTTCGCAGTTCAGATGATCCCAAGGTATTCTGTAAACTGGGGATGATGAGCGGAATCCTTTTTTTATCAAAAACTGCTTGCCGTTTTGATATTGCGGCTCAACGTATTGACCCATAAAAGTCAGGCAGTCTTTTTCCGGCTTTGCAGCGATTTCAATATATATTTCACGTTGATGTAAAATGACAGTCAATGCGCCGTTCACTTGGGTGACAAACGGACTCGAACTGCTCAGAATGTTGCAAACCGTGAAAAAAAGTAGAACGGGAACAACTGTCAGCGTTTTTATCAGGGGTTGATCAGCCACTCCCGAAAAACCTCTCCGGTATCCTTGTTTTTCAAGATTATTTTCTCAATTAGGCAAAACTCTTGTAGATAAGGCCCATCCTGTTTGATTCCCATTCGTAACGTAATTTCCAGTATCAACGATTTGTCTTGAGTCCTCCATATCTTTGCTTCGTCCCGATCGATCGAATAGTTGGGCTTTCGGAGAAAAAACATGCCTGAACGATGTTGGAACTGTATATCCGAATCAGGAACATAAGTGTTGGGAGGAAATGGAAATGTTCTGGGATTCATCATAACATTTTCAAACTGTAATAAGTCTGCATTATAGCGGCCGAGACTCAAAGGAATCTGAAAAAAAGCAGAGCATTCAGAGATATATAAGAGATTTTTATTCAACGTCCTCGGTAAAAAACGTATTCGCGTGTTGCTTCCTCCGAACAAAGCGCCGTAACGTTTCTCAAGTTCATCCATGAGCGTTGAAAAGTGTTGGTTCTCGGCATTGTTGACGCGGCTTTCATACTCACTGGTCGTTTCAAATTCATCTTTGGTCGGCATAGAAAACGGTTTTATGCCACGAATATACTGTATGACTCTGGAAAATGCTTTGCCTTCTTCATTCAATCGATGCAGCGAATACTGCTCATGCACAACTAAATGATTCGGTGTCAGCGGAGAAGCTTCACGTGCTGCTGAAAATGAAATTTGATCGATATTACAGGTGACGGTTTTCAAAACACCCGGCAGCCCTCCAAATTCAATGGAAAAACCGAACGGTTGTGTTTCCATTGACACTAAATTCTCGATTTCGATTTTTTTGGCGTAGTCGGATCGATTCTTAAGTTGGAATGTGAAGGTCAATGTAACTTTTGAGGCCGAGCGCTCCGTTTTATTCTGTATCGTTCCTTGTAATTGCACTTCCCGAACATTGCCAAATCCATCATCAAGCGGCGAATATCGGTAATTTACCTCGATATTTCGTCGAGATACCGTTTCCGCTTTGACGTGCGGTCGGCAGAAAAGCGCAAAAATCAATCCGATTATTAGAATGAGGTAACTGTTTATATTGCGTCTCATTAACGGTCTCCCTCCCTGCTGATACCCTATTAAAATAGTCTTGTCCGGTCAATACAAATGGATGCTATCCCTGGCATTTATGGTAATGATCCGGGTAAAGCGTCAGCCGCTCCGCCCCGGTTTCAGTGATATGCCAGGTGTTCTCTATGCCGATTGCGCCGCGACCAGGGAAAACCACTTTGGGTTCCAGTGCAACCACTGAATGCTCAGGGACGGGCATTTGGAATTGCGGCGCAAAAACCGGCAATTCGTCAAGTTCAAGTCCAACTCCATGGGCTATAAATCCGGCCCGGTCATCGTCCGGACCCATAAAAACGTTTTCCAAACCAGAGTCAAATGCATGATTGGCTGCAATTTCAAAGGGTTTGCTGCAAGGAATTCCTGCTTTTAAATTTTCAACGACTGCCGATTGTATTTGTAGGCAATCCCAATGGGCTTCCGCTAAAGAGTCCGGCAAGTCTCCTAAACAATAAACTCTAGTAGCATCTGCAATATACCCCGCTATTCCTGAAACCAGGTCCACAAACACCGGCTCACCAATCTGCAGCGGTTTCCAACCTGCGCCTTTCGGCGCCGCTCGGTACAACCCAGGACCGGATACCGGCCCATCAAACGCGCCTCTAACCGACCCACTGGCTCCAAAAAGAATGGTACCATAGTGAATCGCACCATTGTACGAACGAACAGGTATCGCTCCTTGATGACCACCAAGCCTTAATTCATATTCGATACGGGAAGCCAGCTCGAGCTCGGTCATCCCCTGTCGGAGCCAATTTCCTATCTGGTCGAAAACGTTATCCAACAATCGGCAGGAGTTTTTAATCATTTCAACTTCCCAGAGGCTTTTTACCGAACGCAGTCGGCGGATATCCATAGATATATCTTCCCAAGTGGCGGACGGTAAGGATGCTTCTATTTTTTTGAATAACTTTATCGGCAATACATCCATTTCTACACCGCAACGTAGCTTGCCGTTATGCTCAAAGTTTTTTGCGATATCGGCCGGGGAAATGAATGGTAAAATCCGTTTGATATCCGTTTCCATTCGGGCTCGTGGTAGATATTTTTTTACATATAAAATTGAATCGGAATCGGCTGGAACTAAAAGATGGGCATTTTGTGCGGTGCCGGAAAAGTAGAAAACATCGGGATGATGAGTAATCCAGGCAAAATGACATTCTTTGGAGACCAGCGTTTCCCGCAATTTTCTCCTACGTTCCTTGAGTTCACTCGCGGGACAGGCAGCATCCGAGCACATGACCACCACCCAAAATTCTCCATTTTCTGGCAAATTGGGAGAAATGCAAAACCCGCCTAGCCGGTTTTTGGATATTCCCAAATAGATTATTCGTCTTCTTCGATGGCTTCTTCGCCGTCCTCACTGCTGTCATCAAAATCACTTTCGATGCCCAAGAAGACACACACGCCATCATGCATCTTTTTCAATGCTTGTTTTTGATTAGTGAGTTTTGTGATTCTCTCCTTCACCAACGCAAGCTCTTCTTCAATTTTCAAAGTTATGGATTCAATCTCTCTCTTTGTCTGATCATAAACCTGTTGATAAAAAGCTTTTTGGTCATTCGTCAGATTTGTCATTACCATGATCTCCTTTCCTAATCCACTAACAGTATATCGTAACAACGCCTAATATTGAAAGATTATTTGCTTTTAAAAGGTATCACTAAATTTAGATGGGTTCTGATGGGAACATTTTGGTGTGTTCCAGGTTTAAACGTCCATTTTTTTACTGCATCTTCAGCCGCTTTTACGCATCCGCTTTTTTGCAATTGGTCGCTGGTGAATGAAAGTGTTTCGACGTCAAGCACTTCACCGGTTTCTGAAATCAACACTTTCAAAGTGACTCGCCCGTCAACTCCCATTTGTCGTGCTGCACGTGGCATTTCAGGGGTTACTTTTGTCAGGGGTTCCGGCTTGACATCGGGATGTTGAATATAAGCCCCTTCTTGAATAGGTGTCTGAGTGGCGGTAGGTGTTGCTGTCGGCGTGGGCGTCTCGGTCGGGATCGGTGTATCGGTGGGTAACGGTGTTTCTGTAGGAACCGGAGTGGAAACAGGTGTATCCCGGGTAACGGGGATAGCAAGCAACGGCGTTGGTGTATCGGTAGGCGTCGGGGAAGGTGTTTCAGTAAAAAGAGCCTCTTCTTCCTCAACTGTTTCTTCTTCGATAGCTGTTGCTTCGTAATCAACTGTCGGAGTAGGTAAAACCGCAGGAATAGGCTTGGTTTCCTTTTTGCCCCCTGAAAAAACCAAAATGAGAATAATGATAATTATTATTCCTGCTCCGCCGGCAATGAAAGGCAGTTTTTTACGATCGAAGAAAGATGATCGAGAAGGCTTCAGAAAATCGTCATCGATCACTATCTCTGGTGGCTCAACTTTTTTCTCCGTGTCGGCTTCTTCGGGTTTTTCCGGCATCGCGGCCGGTGTTATTACCGACGGTTTGGGTCCAGAACGTTTTCGGCCTTTCTGGCGCTTCGGCTGTGAACCGACCGATGCGGCTGTAGGCACCAGGCTTCGATCAACCGGCTCTGCGACAACGGATTCGCTTTCCAATGCCTTCGGCTCGGTGTCGATTGGAGCCGGTTTCTGAGCCTCGTCATCTTTTGCGATGGGTGACTCAACAATTGGCTCGCTTTCAAAGGGAGCCGGTTCTTCAGCCTCAGCTTTTTCAGGCTCTGTTGGTGTCGTTATTGGAGCTTGTGTTTCGAGAGTCGGTCCGGTTGCCGGTGTCTTAGCGAGCTCCAGAGCGAAAGGGTCGATACTTTCAATGGAATCGTCTAAAAGCTCCGGCATTTCCGCTTTAATTTCATCTTTAAAAAGTGCTCGCATAAAAAAGCCGAGATCCATGAGTTTTTTAGGCGGCTTTTCGATTTGCAGGAATCGGTCAAGGTCTTCTTTCATTTCGTCGGCTGTTTGGTATCGATTATCGGGATCTTTTTCCATCGCCTTCTGGATAATGGCATCCAACATCGAAGAAATCTGTGCGTTCAGATCCGATGGCCGCGGTGGATTCCAATCTCTGACCTTATGAAGAATTGCCATTTCATTATCGGCGATGAATACGCGTTTTCCGGTAAGCATTTCGTAGAGCAGTGTTCCGACCGAGAAAATGTCCGATCGCCTGTCGACGGGTTGTCCCCAGGCTTGTTCAGGTGACATATAGAGAATTTTACCCTTGAGCGCTCCTGTCAGGGTGATCGAGTTTTTCGCGGCAGCCTTTGCAATACCGAAATCAACCAACTTGACTTCGCCTTCATAAGAAATCAAAACATTCTGTGGACTGACATCTCGATGAACAATATGCAGGTTTTCGTTGTTAAACCCTTTTTTCCTATGTGCGTAATTCAATCCGGACAGTAGTTTTATGGCGATGAGTGCTGCCTGGGATACGGCAAGATGCTTCTTTTCTTTTCTAGCCAGTCGCATAATCGTACGTAAATCTTTCCCTGCAATGTATTCCATGGCTAGGTAGTAATTACCCTTTGTTTCACCAAGTTCATAAATCTGCGCAATATTCGGGTGCGTCAACTGGGCGGCAACTTTGCCCTCGTCAATAAACATGGTGATGAAATCTTCATTTTCAGAAAGACTGGGCAATATACGTTTCAACGCGACTACTTTTTCAAAACCTTCAGGACCGACCTGTTTTGCTTTCCACAATTCAGCCATTCCACCAACAGCGATTTTCTCGATCAGTTTGTATTTTCCAAACCATGATTCATCGTCCGGTTCAATCTCCGGTGTAACCGGTTCTGAAGACACTTCCGCCTTGGCAGGCGCTGCTTCAATCTTTTCAGCGGAAACGTCTGCAGTCTGTTTTACACCTTCTTCTATGTCCTCTCCGAAAATGGCAATAGCTTCATCGATGATTTTATCCAATTGTTCTTTATCAGAGACCTTTTCCGGCTCGCTTCCAGACGTTTCAGATGTTTTTATGATTGATTCATCGGGACCGAAAATCGGGAGGGGTGCTTTGTCCTCCGCAAATGCGATCTCAACGGAACTTTCCTCGAGAGCGATCTCTTCCAACAGCGGTTCTTCCGGAGCGGGAAGCGGTTCTTCAAGCTCGAAATCAGGTAAAATATCAAATTCTTCTTCCCGTTGGGCATCACCTTTCAGTTGCTCATCAGGGACCACGGATTCTTGTGGTTGTATTGTTTTCGAGGGACGCTCGGTTTCTTGTGGTTGTATTGCTTTCGAGGGCCGCTCGGATTCAGGGATTTTTTTCGGAGCCGGCTTAGAAACCGTTTTAGTTTTGCCGATTTCGTCCATAAGGCCGGACAGCGTTGACTCCAAGATGTCGTCCAAATTATCCGGCTCAACCGAAGTATGTGATGTTTTTGCGGCGCTTTTTTCTTTCTCCTGGGGTTTATTGAGAAGGTTGTCGAGCGTTTGGTCCAGCATAGAGGCGAATTCGCCGTTGATTTTTTTAAGATCACCGTCAGTCGGCGCTTTGAGCTCTCTAGTTTCTACAGTGGCATCGTCCGGCATCATTTCAAGACCAAGGTGCTCCCGAATTTTCGCTAAAAGCTCTTCATAATTGAATGGCTTTAAAATATAATCATCCGCAAGATAATCTTTCATCGCTTGGCGTTTGTATTTATAGCTTTTATAGACACTTGTCGTGATAAGAACAGGCGTTTGCCGACCCCTATCTGAATGTTTGATAGCTTTACAAACTTCGAAACCGTGTAGTTTCGGAAGCATTGCCGATAAAAGGACGAGGTCGGGGTGTTCTTCGGAAAACTTTTCCAGAGCGTCGAGACCATCAAATGCCTTGACGACTTCGAAGCCTGCCTGGCTTAGGAAATCTTCAGTGGCTTTCATTTTTGAGACCTCGTAATCAACGAGGAGAATTTTTTTGCCGATTAATCCCGTCATTTACGCCTCACTTATAGATTGTGTTATCAATTTCACGACAATTCAAGGCATTACAGTATATAACATTTCATAGAAACTGAGTCAATCCATAATAAAATAGAGAGATTTCAGCAAAGACAAGCTGAATGTAAGTCTAGAAAATCGGGTGTTTCGTATTTTTTTCCGCGGGAGATTTATTTTTCACAGACATCATCAGGAATTCCGTTATGTTGATCCAAGTGGTTTTATCGCAAAGAATTCAGAAAATGAACTGCATGGATGTCGGTCTGTTGAGGCTTTTTATCAGTTTCAGTATAGTGAAATATGAGTTGCTTATATGACTCTTCGACATATTCGTTCACGGTGTGGACTGAAAAAACGACAGGGGGCCTGACATGGTGGAAACAATTCGATGGGATGGTAAAACGTTATGGGTTTTAGACCAGACAAAATTGCCGATGGATGTTCAATATGTGCCTTGTGATACAGTGGAAGCAGTTGCTGAATGTATTCGGAACATGCGTGTCAGAGGAGCTCCGGCTATAGGTGTAACGGCAGCTTACGGTATGTTGCTGGCGCTTCGAACCGGTCTCGAGAAACGCGAGAAAAATTTGGAAGAGTGGATGTGTCGGAACGCAAGCATGTTGAATGCTACTCGGCCGACGGCTGTAAATCTGATGTGGGCGACGGATTATGTGTTGAAAGAAATTCGCCGAATTCCTGTCCATCTATGGTATTCGTTTGTTGAAGAGCTTGCTGCACAAATCTATAAGGCTGACATCGACAGTTGTCGTCGAATCGGCCGTTTTGCCGCACCATATATCCCTGAGAAAGCGTCGATCCTGACTCATTGCAATGCCGGAGCTCTTGCTACCGCTGGGTATGGCACGGCGCTGGGAGTTATTCGAACCGCCGTCGAGGATAAAAAGCAGGTAAAGGTTTTCGCCGATGAAACCAGGCCGTTGCTTCAAGGAGCACGATTGACCGCCTGGGAGCTCATGGCTGACAATATAGATGTTACCTTGATCACCGACAATATGGCAGCATATTTAATGCATAAAGGTGAAATCGATCTAGTCGTTGTCGGCGCCGACCGAATTGCCGCCAACGGCGACACGGCAAATAAAATAGGAACATTTTCGGTAGCCCTGGCCGCCAAATATCACAATATTCCATTTTATGTGGCTGCCCCTGTCAACACTATCGATAGAACCTGTGCCACCGGAAGCGATATCCCCATTGAAGAACGAAACTGTGAGGAGGTAACCAGCCTTACTGGAATTCGAACCGCTCCAACCGGTGTCAAATGTCGAAATCCCGCTTTCGATGTAACGCCGGCGGCTTTGATTACGGCAATTTTTACGGATAAAGGAGCGGTTGAACAGGATTTCAACAAGACTGTTGCAGGGCTTTTTATCGGTTCAGACTCAGTGTTGTAATAAGGCTTTCGGCGAACTCATCCAAGTGATATTGAGGTATGGTGCGCAAATCCAAGACAACCATATCTTTTTGAATTCTTGAAATGATCGGTGGTTCGGAAGATCTAAGATTCGCTGCCAATACCGTTGCGCTGCAATTTTCTGACTGAATTGACATGATCCAAGTTGGAAGCTGCGTTTGAGGAAGCGCTCCACCGCCGACCGGAGAAATGTCCTTTTGGATGGAAATTTGCCAATGCCTTGGAATTCGGTTTTTGATCTTTTCCAATAAAGCGCCGGCGCGATCAGCGATTTGGACTTCCGTTTGGCACAGAGCCTGAATAGTGGGAATTCGGTCTTTCACGGTTTCTGGTTGAAGGTATAATTTAAGGGTGGCGTCTAGGGCCGCCAGAGTCATTTTATCTATTCGAAGCGCTCTGGCCAGAGGATGAGACGCCATTTTGGCTATCAGGTCTTTACGCCCTAAAATAATACCGGCCTGAGGACCTCCCAATAGTTTATCACCCGAAAAAGTCAGCACGTCGATACCCGATTCAACTAGGTCTTTCACCAAGGGGGAGGACCAACCGTAGGGTTCACCGGGAAAAAAGTTGCCGCTGCCGAGATCATACATGACTGGAATTTCATATTGTTTACCAAGCGCCGCTAATTCTTGAAGGGGAACTTCGGCGGTAAAACCGACGATGGCGTAATTGGATGTGCTCGCTTTTAAAATCAAACCTGTTTGCTCGTTCAAAGCATTCTTGAAATCGCGCAGATGGGTGCGGTTAGTCGTGCCGACCTCTTTCAGAATCGCCCCACTAGATTCCATGACTTCGGGAATACGAAATCCGCCGCCGATTTCAATTAATTCACCTCGTGAAATTATGACTTCTTTATTTTTAGCCAAAGCTGCTAGGGCCAGAAGAACGGCACCCGCATTGTTGTTTACAACCAGAGCCGCTTCACATCCAGTCAGCATTTGCAATGTCGATACCAGGTGATCCGACCGGTGTCCACGCTTACCAGTGGTTAAATCAAGCTCGAGATTACAATACCCGGCGGCAGCCTCCGTTGCCGCTTTTAAAGCTTCCAGCGCCATGGGAGCTCGGCCTAGATTGGTATGCAAAACGGTTCCGGTTGCGTTGAAAACAGGCTTGATGTGACCATGCAATAGCGTATGAATAGTATTCATGGTTTCTTGAGCCAAATATTCCGGGGACAGGTCAATTTTCATTGACGATGAAATAGAACCTCTTATTTTTTCTAATATTGTCCTGAGAGAGTCTCTGACCAGCGTTCTGCCATATTGTTGGATCACGGGGTGAAAATGCAAATTTTCCAGTAAATCATTCACTGAAGGAATTTCCCTTTGTCTCATCGTAAAACTCTCCGAATCAAAATTCCTTGGCTAGGATAATATATGTCATTTCAGCTTTCAATGATTGGATGGCATTCGAGTTGTATAGAAGGGTAAATTTTGAAAAATAAAGAGGTGATTAAATAAAAATATCGAAAAGACTTATAATGTTATACTCAAACACGAACAATCTGTTGACGAATGTTTTTTTCGGTGTTAAATTTCTATTGGATTTAGAGGTTGATATGAAGAAAATGGGTAGCAAGTCAATCATTTCGCGTCTTGGTTTATTTGACAGATACAATCTGGCATTTTTTTTATCTTCGATCATACCCTTGTTGGTATTGGTATTTGTCAGCCACAAGTATGTGTTTCCAACACTGGAAGCTAGTGGCCAAGGTCAAATGACCATATGGATGCGCACCTTATTGTATTTTATAGTGTTTTTAGCGATTTTAGCTTTCTTTGTATCGCGTGCCGCAACAGGTGAAACAGTTGAAAAATTGCGTTCCAACAATGAAAAGCTGAAACATATTTTCGTTATTTCAGAATCTTTAAGTCGGGAATCCTATTTGGATGTTCTGTTGGATTCGATAGTGAAACGCGCCGTTGAGTTGACGGGTGCGTCTGCCGGCTTGGTTTTGATGCGTCGGGATGGTGATGATCAGTTGGAATTCAAGGTTACCAGAGGAATAGGATCGATCAATGTCAAGACCGTGTCAATTGATACGGGCATTGCGGGCTGGGTTTACAAGAATCAAAAAGTCGCATTGGTCGATGATGTACATTCCGATCAACGGTATCAACCGGAACATGATATTTTCCCTGATTTTGATACGGCATCTATTTTAGCTGTCCCGTTGGCGGGGTCAGGACATGTATTCGGTGTTTTGGAGATGCTAAAAACAAGGAACAATCCCGGGTTTACCGAAGAGGATGCCAACCTGTTGAAATCACTGGCAGGTCAGACAACGATATTTATTCAAAATGTAAGATACAGGGAACAACAACAGAATTATTTTACCCACATGACAGAATTGCTATTAACCGCGCTTGAGGGGACTCGACAGATTTGGCCGGGCCATTTGTCAAACACCGCTCGTTATGCCAATTTGCTCGCGCGTCAATTGAATGTTTCCGAATCCGATTTGAAGACCCTTCATTATGCATCGCTGCTTCATGATATCGGATTTGTAAAAATCAACCTTCATGAGGGTCCTCCTCGAAAGCTGATTGAACTTCATCCCATAATCGGTTACGAAATGATCGAGCCGGTCACATTGTGGAAGGATGTTGCGCCGCTTATCCGGTATCATCACGAACGTTATGACGGTAAGGGATATCCGGGCGAATTGGCGGGGTCGGACATACCTTTAGGGGCTAGAATTCTGGCGGTTGCAGAGGCTTTGGATGTCATTTGTAATCCAAAATCCTACCGAAAAGAAACATTGGATGTTGAAAATGCATTTATCGAGATTCAGGCTTATGCAGGAGCACAATTTGACCCGGCCGTGGTGGATGCTCTTGAAAATGTGATAAAATCCGGCCAAATATGATATAAATCCAGTGTTTGAACCATCATGCCGCCCTGATCTTTTTTCGATCTCATTGTTGACTTTCAAATAGTTTCAGCACTAATATTCATTTGTTGTAAGTGGATGGCGCCGATGCAATGGTGAAAGCTGTGTGGTTTCGGCGATGGCTTAATTAACCTGGTTTACGGAGGAGCGTTGTGAGCGATCGACGTGTTGTTGTTACAGGAATTGGAGTGTTGTGTTCTCTTGGTGAAGGCATAGATGTTGTCTGGCCGAATATTTTGGAAGGCCGTATAGGCTATGACTTGATTACGAAATTTGATACCGAAGGCTATTCTTCGAAAGTTGCCAGTGAAGTCAACGGTTTCGATGCTTCGAAATACATGAACCTCAAAGAAAGCAAAAAAACCGATATTTTTATCCAGTTCGCTATTGCGGCAGCTCAAATGGCTGTCGACGACGCTGGTTTGGATGTGGAATCGGTTCAATCTGAACGCTTCGGTGTCAACATCGGTTCTGGTATCGGTGGAATCAATGAAATCTGTGACCAACAGATCGTTTTGATGGAAAAAGGCCCCAAACGAGTTTCACCGTTTTTCATCCCGAACTCAATCGCTAACCTGGCTTCAGGACACGTATCGATAAGATTCAATGCCAAAGGCCCGAACAGCTCTGTTTGTACTGCTTGTGCGACAGGAACGCATGCCATAGGTGATTCGTTCGAATATATCCGTAGAGGAGCCGCCGATATCATGATAGCCGGTGGCGCTGAGGCGTCCGTAATGCCGTTGGCCGTAGCTGGGTTTTGCTCGATGCGTGCTTTGACGGTTCGAAACGATGAACCGAAAAAAGCCAGCAGACCATTCGATAAAAATCGGGATGGATTCGTCATCGGTGAAGGATCGGCTTGCGTGATTTTAGAAGAAGAGAGACATGCGTTGAAAAGAGGCGCCAAAATTTATTGTGAGCTGTTAGGGTATGGTATGTCGGGAGACGCATACCATCTATCGCATCCGGCACCGGAAGGAGACGGTGCAGCAAGGGCAATGCAGGCGGCTCTGAACGATGCGCGGCTGAATCCGGAACAAATTCAATATATCAATGCACACGGCACATCAACACCATTGAACGATAAGTTTGAAACAATGGCGATTCATACCGTCTTTAAAAAACATGAATCCGCGCTCGTCGTGAACTCAACCAAGTCGTTGGTAGGTCATCTGCTTGGAGCTGCCGGCGCGCTGGAATTCGCTGTCGTTGCCAAATCCATAGCGGATGGAAAAGTCCATGGAACAATGAATTATGAAGAACCAGATCCCGAATGCAATCTTACGGATGTCGTCCCCAATCAAGCACGGGATATGAATGTTTCATATGCCCTGTCCAATTCATTCGGATTTGGAGGCACAAACGCTACTCTGGCGCTTGGAAAATACAGGAAATAATCAGGCTTGGAAAATTTTCGGACAAGGCTTTTAAAAGAAAAACAGATCAATGACGCTCGATGAATTGAAACATAATAATTCACGTGCAGTACCTGAAAGCTTTCCGAAGAAAAAGGACATAGATTTTCAGCGCCAAATCGGATATCTCATCGAGAAAATTCAAAAGTCTAGAGAATCCGGAGACTTGGAAAATGCCAGGGATTTCTGCCTCGAATGGCTCAGAATTGAGCCGGACTCTGAACGTGCAGGCGAAATCTTATCTATCATCGATACCGCACTCAAACAGAAACACGAAAACCTGGCTGCTATCAGCCGAAGCAAATACCTCATTCAACTCAAGCGGTATACTGAAGCGATGAATCTACTGAATTCTTTACCGGATGAAGGCAATCATATTGAGGAAGCAAGGGAGTTGAGGGAGCTGATCTCTGCTGAAATCAGAAGGCAAAAAATTGAAAAGAAATCTATAGACGTGTTGGATGAGATATCACGATTACTCGACAATGGAGCCTATAAGGAAGCGTTGCATCGCCTTGAAAGCGACGAAATAAAAGATGTCAATGAAAAAAAGATACTGAAGCGAAAAATTGACACTGCAATGGAAATCCATCAAACCGAACAAGATTTGAAAAATCGACTCTTGGATTCCCTGATTCATAATGATTTAGAAAAAGCCCGAGTTTGGCTTGGTATGATAATGGAACTGAATCCGGCAAGCGGAGTTTTTGACGAGCTGAAAAAAAAGCTGGCTCCTGAAATGTATCAAACCTTGACACAGGGAATGACTTCAGCGTAAACTAGCAATCTAAAGCGCATTCAGTCAGGTTCTGAAAATACGTAGAAAGGTCCATAATCATGAAAAAACTTGTAGAAACAATCATCAGAGAAATCGTTGATCATCCGGACAAGGTTCAGGTCGAGGAAATCAAAGGGGAAATGACAACTATCCTGGAAGTCAGTGTTGCGCCGTCCGATATGGGAAAAGTGATCGGAAAAGAGGGTAGAACGGCAAAGGCAATTAGAACTATTTTAAATGCCGCCGGGATGAGAATGAATAGAAGAATAGAATATGAAATTGTCAATACAGAGGATAAAAGGAAATAAGCGGCTATCGGCAAAGAAATCCCTTGAAATTGATTTCATAAATTTCATAAAAACCCTAATGAACATAATGGAAAAATCTATGCGGTTTGCCGGAGTCTCGTTAATGACTCTATGTCTGGTCTATGTATCGAGTTCTAATGCTTTTGCAGCAAAAAACCATGAAGAGAAATCGTTCTGCGAATATTTTACCGGTTTTCCACAGCACAAAGATTATTTGTATGAATGGGATTTTGGACGATTGAACCCAGGATTATCTTGGACTCAATTGGCGGAACAGTCTCGTTCACAACGTTCCAGTCAGTCAGGAAGCGCGCCTGTGATCCAAATGGCGGGATATATGGATACGAACGTCAGTTATAGTTGTGGCGGAGAGTTTTGGATGCTTGCATGGGTGGATGATCCGGATGACGATATCGAGACGGTCGAAATCTATTTTCAAGGGCAACCCACAGGTGTATTCCTTGAAGATGACGGCATAAGCGGTGATTTTGATAAGGGTGACGGTCTTTATGGAATCAAAATTTCGATTCCCGAAAAAAAAGTTTGCCCGACCGCTATAGTCTTGGAACTCAAAGCCACTGATAAAACAGGTAATACATCCGATTTGTGGCCATATCTGACGATTGCTCGCTGACCCATCTGTTCATACAGTCAAACGCTTAATTTCGCGAGGCGGCATAGTCCTTCTGAAACATCGCTCATCCCGGATATATGTCGACCGATCAAGAAACATCACATTCCAAAAATCGGGTTTTTGACTTAAAAACCGAATACTTCGGTTTTATCGATCAAGGCCTAAACAAGCGATGTATGCCGATGTGCTTTTACCGCTATTGATATAACCTGTCTAATTGAAAAAGGTTAAACATAGCAGAATGGTATCATACCACCGCCCTGATGCACGTTGATGATGAGCGAATCAGAAACTCGCACGATTCCACCGCCGAATTTCCCGTTGAATGCAAAGAAGTTGATATTGATATTTTTTCCTTTCCATTCAAGCTCAGGAGCAAACTGCGGGAAATCACCTCTAGGAACATATGCCAGTTCCTGAACAACCCAACTCTCACCGGTGGCGATCTGCTCAAGAACCTTGTCCCATTCCGTTTGTGTCACCGATGGACCGATCGTAACGCCGAATCCACCATACCCTGCATTGGGTTTTAAAACGAAATTGTCTTTATGGGCACGGATAAAAGGATATAGATCAACTTCGCGGTCGCCATAATTCGTTTTCGATTCTTTCATGAATCGTGTCCAAGGAATCGTTTCTTTGATGGTTTTGATTTCGTCTTTCGTGAACAGATGTTGTGATTTCTGATCCGTCATAAACCACAAAACACTTTTCAATCCGCCTACACGAGATGAAAAGGGATTGATGAAACAAATATTTTTGTCTCTAAAAGCGTCCAAAACCGGTTTTGAGCGTTCAAGGTCACCCGTGAAATCTCGGATATCATCGCGAAAAACCACGTGAACCGGTTTTCCATTCATGCGAAGCGTCTTGCCATCATATTCCGCTTCCCGGGGATCCCAGAAAAAAGACTGGATTCCAGGCTGACTATTTAAATAAGCGGCAACCAATTCCAAATCATATCGAACTGTTGTGTTCCAATCGGTAGCAACGGCTACCGTAAACTCTTTCGGCCCACCGACTTCCTGGTTTTTCTGTCTGATCATTCGAGTAAAATTCGGCAATAAAGGGCTGTATTCTGCATTGTGTTTCTTAACGAATTCTTGAATTATCGGTATTTCTTGAAGAATTTCGATAAGCTTGTCATGCCAGCCGATGCCGCAGGGACTGTCCGTGTTGAATTCCAAAAATTTCAAACCCCGATCACTTAGAAACGCATCCAGGCGGCCGTTAATCACACGACGAGGATATCCTGGATCGATTCGAGCCAACTCCCTGTCCAGAGCCGGCATCTCAAAATATCGTTCCATTTCAGGGTCGGAAAAAAACAAATCACCGACCTTTTCGATGCAATTCATAATGGTATCGGTAATTGCAGCCAAACGGTCCTTCAGCCGTTTTTCAACAAACAACGGTTTTAAAAATGTGGGAAAAGGCTTGCCGGACATCGTGAAATTCGCTGCCAACAGCTTCTCGTTCAACTCTTCCATCTGTTCCTTTGCATTCGGATGCCGGGAACCCTCTAAAAGAGTTTTAAAACTGGATTCAATTTTGTTTAGATATGCTTGGTCAATCATTATGATGCTTCTCCTTTCTTCCTGGCCCCTAAATGTTGGGGATTCGTATTTTTATCAGTATGTGACAAGCTTTGCAAGTTAGAATTCCATAGTCCTGAACATTGTGCCTGATCACCCAATGTTCTCCACAACTCCTGCAGGTGTGTTTTAAGCGGAGGAAGAATCAGCAACCTTGCAAATTCACAAGCATCCTTTAAACTATTGTCCGCTCCAGGCGAGCTTGCGGTAATTATGAAAACTATTCCCGAAATCTATAAAAAAAACATACTATTTCTATTCGGCATATTGACGACCTGCTCGATAATTCAATGGCTGTTTATGCTTGATTACCCAAGGTGGGCGATCCTTGTTTTTGGCATTTCAACACTCCTGGTCTTGTCTTCAAAAAAGCATTTTTGGAGCATCTCAGGAACATGTCTCAACAGTCGAAATAATTGGTTGCCATGGTTATTATGGATTGTAGCTGTGTTGATTCGGCTGCGCTATGTCAGCACACATTATTCGATTCAAGACCTTTCCGCCAGATTCACTTTAACCGCGATTGAAATCACACGTGGAAATCCGGTGTTTCCTTTCATTCCTCAGTACGAATACGATGAATCACTGATCTCATGGTTCTTTGCCCCGTTCCTGCTCCTGTTTGGACATGCATGGCTAACCGTAAAAGTGGTTTCGATTATCCTCAGTACATTTATCGTACCGGTGAGCTTTTATTATGCCGATAGAATCCTCGGCTCTCGGGCGGCATTCCTGGTATCACTGGCTGTCATGTCATGCAGTTTCTTTCAATATACGGATCCGATGGTCGATATGAGTCGGTTTTCAATGGTTACCGTCTTCATCCTGTTATCGCTGATCGCTCTTGACCATGTGTTCGTTTCGGATAGACCTTTGATTTGGAGTGTTCTTGCTGGGCTGTTGACGATTTTACCCACATATATACATTCGATTGGACGTATAAACCTTGCTGTCGTTATCGTTTTCATCATTACACGGCTCCGTCGAAAAACACGTGAAAACCAATGGAAAAAAGTGAAAGCCGGCATTTATTGTTTTTTCGGCATCGTTGTCTCGTTTTCTGTTCCCATGGTTTTGTTTATCTGGAGAAACTCTGGTTATATAGAATTTAAAAAAAAGCAAATTTTTGGATTTCATACGTCGTTCCCGTTCTCGTGGGCAGGCTTGTATAAAAATTTCTATGATGTTTTTATGAGCTTTCATTATAAAGCCGGACAGCACATGTTTTTCCCATCTGATCAACCTCTCTTGCAACCGGTCATCGCAATCGGAGCGATCGGTGGTATATGGCTCCTGTTGAAAAATATTCATCGCCCTCATTTTGCGACATTGTTTTCAGCAATTTTACTGTCTACTGTGCCTTTGGCTTTTCTCACACCGGGTCACTGGAGATGCCTATATTTTTCTCCAGCAGTCGCCTTTCTGACCATTGGTGCAGGCATCTTTTACTATTGGTGTATAGAAAGACTTCTCGGGTCGAAAAAATCAAATTTATCGGTAGGCTTATCGGTTGTAGTCGGCATAATCATGGTGGCTGCTCAAATACCTGGTTATCGTAAACAACCGTTTCCACCGCCGAATTTGAACATAAATACTCTTTTATATATGGATTTATCAAAAGCTCCTGATGTTCCTCATTTGTTTTCCGGTTCAATCCCTGGAATGCCGCCGGGGTGTGCTATTTACGACCTGATAGGAAGCGCCTGGGTGTCGGAATATGCGATCTTGTATTTTGATCCCATTCGATTAGAAAGCAGAAAGGGCATTGTTTGGGATTCGTCTGAAAAAACGTTTGAATTTGAAGAAATCAGGCTGGTTTTGTCACAAGATGATACTGAAAAGATACCGATGCTGAAAGAGCTGTTTGGTGATATTGCATTGTCGAAATTACCGAACAGCTCATTGATATTGGGTGTAGTAGAAAAACAGTAATGAAAGATATCTGGAAAAATACGCAGCTCTTTTCGGATATTTCCATGGCTTTTTCAAAAGGCATCGACCGACTGTCGATAACTGGGTTGATTGGATCGGCGGGGGCTTCTTTGGTGGCTGGTCTTGTCAATCGATTTGATCGACCGGTCGCCGTCGTGGTCAAAGATGGAGAAGAGGCTCGTAAGTGGCTAAAAGATATAAAGTTTTTTCTTTCTGAGCCTGGGAAAGAAATCCTTTCTGATCAACGCAGCTTCAGTGAACCGGCTATAAGAACCGAGTTGGCGGGTCGAGTGATTCTTTTTCCGGATTTTTCCGATCGGTCTGAAAAAGATCCGGATGCACAGGCGGGTTTCAACGCCCATGCACATGCATCACTCCATTGTCTTCACTATCAGAAAAATCCGGTGGCCATAGTTCCTGCCTCATTTTTAGGAATCCATACCGGTGATAGCCGTCAATTCAAAGAATTCGGAACACATCTTCTTACAGGTATGGAAATTTCTATCCGGAGCATCATCGAATCGTTGGCTGATATGGGGTATGAACGCGTTTTTCGCGTGGAAAAACCGGGTGAATACGCGCAACGAGGAGGAATTCTGGATATTTTCATTCCGGTATATACGTTACCCGTGCGAATCGAATATTTCGGGAATGAAATACTGTCGATTCGCGAATTTGATCCCCTGACTCAGCGATCGATTTCCCGGGTAAACAATGTCTATTTGACGAATGTGGTCAAACAGGAGCCGGAAATTAAAAAATCAACCTTTTATGAGTCTTTATCGGATTGGTTCGAATCGGAACCGGTGATGTTTTGGATTGAACCGGATTCGATTATCGAGATATTGAAAGCTTGCGATAGTCAAATATTCCAGGATATCAATCGGCGTCTACTACCGGGAAGGCCTTCGATTGTTGGTGATATCGTTACGCTAGGCCAGGTGGGGAATGATGGATGTTTTGAGATGCCGATTTCCGCTGTGCCTGAATTCAATGGTGATTACCGACGACTGGTACAGGCTTTCAGGAAATGGACTGCAGAAAACTATCAAATAACAGTCGTTTATTATCGAGAATCGCTTCGAAAACTAGTAAATGAACGGTTGGTTTTCGATGATGAGGCTTTTGACGAAGTCTTGTCTGATCAGCCCGAAAAATCTCATCGTTCAGTTAAAAACGGAAAACTGATTGAATTTCTGCCCGGTGAATTGTCTCGAGGCTTTTTATTGCCGGAAGTCGGGGCGGTATTTATTACCGAGCGGGATATCGTCGGGTTGAAACGGAAGCAATCCTGGCAACGAAAAGAAGAAACCGAGTTCGCATTATCATTTCGAGACTTGAGTCCCGGCGATTTGGTGGTGCATGTGGATCATGGCATTGGCAGGTATGATGGTTTGCATCGACTGTCCGTTGCAGGGAAAGAGCGGGATTTTCTGCTGTTGAGGTATGCGGATGAACAAAAGCTTTATATTCCCGTCGATAAGCTGTTTCTTGTTCAACGCTATCTTTCCTCTTCCGATACACCTCCTCCTTTGGACAGAATTGGAGGAACGGTATGGAAAACAAAAAAGAAAAAAGTTCATGAATCGGTGCTGCGGCTGGCGGCGGAGTTATTGGATTTATTCAGCCGAAGGGAGGTCGCTCAAGGCTTTTCTTTTCCTGCCGATGATTTGTGGCATCAAGAATTCGATATGGGTTTTGAATATGAAGAAACGCCGGATCAACTGTTGGCGATTCATCAGGTTAAGGCGGATATGGAGAAAGCGAAGCCGATGGACAGGATTGTCTGCGGCGATGTCGGTTTTGGTAAAACGGAGGTGGCGATGAGAGCGGCGTTCAAAGCGGCTTCAGGGGGAAAACAGGTCGCCGTGTTGGCTCCGACAACCATTTTGACGCAGCAGCACTTTCGCAGTTTTCAGAAACGGTTTGAAAGATTCCCGATAAAAATCGCGATGTTATCCAGGTTTTTAACGGCTCGCGATAAAAAAAATGTCCTGAAAGGAATTGCCGACGGAACGGTCGATATTGTGATAGGAACGCATGCTATTTTGGGCGGAGAAGTTCACTTTAAAGACCTGGGCTTATTGATAATAGATGAAGAACATCGATTTGGCGTGCGTCACAAAGAGAA
The DNA here is from genome assembly GCA_049652745.1 of bacterium. Lineage (GTDB taxonomy): Bacteria > CSSED10-310 > CSSED10-310 > CSSED10-310 > CSSED10-310 > JBASEY01. The sequence goes on from JBASEY010000026.1 coordinate 138,321, forward strand.
ATTGAAAAAAATGAGAGCGAGCATCGATGTGTTGACCCTGACAGCCACACCGATCCCCAGAACTATGAATATGGCGCTTTTAGGTTTAAGAGAAATCAGTCTGATCAACACTCCGCCGGATGCCAGGCGACCTATAAAAACGAAAATAGTCAAATTTGATCGCTCTTTGATTCGACAGGCTATTCTTGAAGAGATAAACAGAGGCGGCCAAGTTTACTTTGTTCATAACCGTGTTCAATCGATTGCGGCGGTGGCGGAGATGCTTAAAAAACTCGTTCCTGAAGCAAAATTTGAAATCAGCCACGGACAGATGAAGGAATCCGAGTTGGAAAAAGTCATGCTGAGATTTCTTGAAAAGGAATTCGATGTGCTGATTTGCACGACGATTATCGAGTCTGGGTTGGACATCCCGTCAGTCAACACGATCATCATCAATAGAGCCGACAAGCTCGGCCTGGCCCAATTGTATCAATTGCGTGGCCGTGTGGGACGTGATCGCTATCAAGCTTATGCTTGGCTGATGGTTCCATCGTCTGGAAAAATCGCTTCAAAGGCTATGCAAAGATTGACGGCCATTCATCAAGCGCTCGAACTGGGTGCGGGGTTCGGCTTGGCGACTCGTGATCTGGATATTCGGGGCGCCGGCGATATTTTAGGCCACAATCAACACGGTCACATTTCAGCCGTTGGATTTGAAATGTATTGCCGACTGATCAAAGATGCCGTAAAAGAAATAAAAGGTGAAATTTCCCTCGAGTCTGAAGAATGTGATATAAGAATTCCGTCCGAGATGGCTATTCCGGAGGAGTATATTGAGAGACCGGCTGCACGTTTAGAGGTGTACAGGCGTTTTTCAAATGCGAATGATTGGGAGCAGATCAATCAGATATTACAAAATTTAAAAGATCAATATGGAGACCCGCCGGATGCAGTTGAAACAATAGCCTATATCGCCGGCATCCGAATCTGTGCAAATCGGCTGTCCATATCCAAGATCGACTACAAATCAGGCGCCGTCACAGCGGTGTTTCGTGAGACTACACCTTTACAACCGGAAACAATGCTGGAATTGATTGCGAAAAAACCTAACCTATACCGATTTATTCCTCCACACAGCCTGGTTATCAATCTAGATGGTCAGAAAAGTGACGATCTAGTCAGGAAGGCGCATTATGCTTTGCAGAAAATATGTTCATTGGTATAGCAGCTTGTTGATTCTGACCATGGCTTCGATCGGATGCTCAGAACCACAAGCAAATCCCATGGAAGAAATCGCTTTTTGGATCGATGAAGAAGCAGTACCGGTTTCTGTTCTTAAAGAAAAGGTCGAAATAAAATATAAAACTCTAGGGGTTTCCTGGGAAATTACTGAGGAAGATTTTGCCAGAATAATCGACGGGTGTATTTCAGATTTGGTTAAAGAAAAAGTCATTCGAACTCGTGCTGAAGAAATGGGACTGGAAACCGAGAATGATTATGGTGAATTCGATGAAGGAGTCGATACGGGTTACGTCGAGGGCTTCGAATTGTTGGCTCAGGCAAATATAGATTGGTTGAAACGCGTGCGTGCAGATTTTGAGTTGATCGACTTGTCAGAACAGATAGCGCTTCGTTTGTCAAGAAATATAGAGATCACGGATGAGGAACTTCGTGGAGAATATGAAAAAAGGATCGACTTTTATATAATACCGGAAGTGTTGGAACATCAGGTCATCAAAGTGGACAATTCAGATCTGGCAAATGATATCCACAAGCAGTTGACGCGAAAACGTTCATCTTTTGAAAGCCTGGCACAAAAACATAGTTCCATACGTGGTGAAGGCGCTCTTGGAGAAGTGATTAAAAAAAGTGCGGGAGATTTTCCGGGTGAGCATGAAGTGGATGTGCTGGCGTTGAAAGAGGGCCAAATATCGCCTGTTTTAACGTCCAGCGATGGATATTATATTTATAAAATCGTCCGGAAATATCCCAAGGTGATTTTACCCTTTGAAAGTGTCGAAGAAAGGTTGAGAAAAGACATTGTCGCCGAAAGACGCTCAGAAATTTTCCGGAATTGGCTGGATGAAAACATTCGAAAAATCACTATTCGATACGGAACACCTCTTCCTTTCTACGGAGATGAACAACAATGACCCATTATATTAATTTGAAGAACATCGTCATCATCAATTGTCTGCTGTTTCTGGCTCAAAAATCTTTTTGCACTCCTGAAGTCGTGGAAAAAATCGTTGCCAGAGTGGATCGGCATGTCATTACTCAAACCGAGTTGGACGAAGCTGCCAAACCGTCTATTGATCAAATCAGGCAGAATGTCTCTCCGGAAGACTGGGATCAGCGGATACGAGAAGTGCGGAGCAGAATTCTGAACCAGATGATAAATGAATATGTCATAATGCGTTTTGCGCGTGATAACGACATCAAAGTCAGTGAAGCTGAAATCGAATCAACCGTTCTGGAGCTTCGCCAGAATGCGGGGATAACCAGTGAGGAAGAGTTTTTACGTCAATTGGCTGCCGAAGGTATCACGCTCGATGAGTTGAAGGAAACATTGGAAAAACAAACATTGGTGCGTAGAGTTATGCGATCGGAAGTTTTTTCGAAACTCCGGGTTACCGAAACTGAAATCAAACAGTATTATCTGGACAACGAAGATCTGTTTAAAACAGTTGAAAAAGTAAGACCAGCTATTCTACTGATCAGCTCAGGCTCAGGAAACCTGTTCTCAAAAACCGCTGCGGAACAGAAAATAAATGAACTTTATGATCAGCTTGTAAATGGCGCAGATTTTTCAGAATTGGTCGCTTTGCATTCCGAAGGGCCGGCTCGTGATTCAGGGGGAGATATTGGTTTTTTGGAAAAGGGAAAAATTCAACCTGTAATAGAAAAAGCGGCATTCGAATTAGGTGTAGGCGAGATGTCGAGGCCTATAAAAATTGAAGATGGATGGGTAATCGTCAAGCTGCTGGAAAAAGATGAGGCCGGTATAAAACCTTTGGAAATGTGCCGCGAAGAAATTGAAAGAAAAATCCAAGAACGAAAAGCCATGGTTGCAGAACAAGAATGGTTTGACAGGCAACGAAGCCAAACATTTATTGAGATACGGGATTATTGACGATGCGTCTGGATAAATTTTTAAAAGTGTCCAGGTTGATCAAACAAAGACAGAAAGCTAAAGACATCTGTGATATGGGATCGGCTAAGATAAACGGCAAAATTGTCAAGCCGGGCCACAAAATCAAACCGGGTGATATCATTGACGTTATTGTGGGAAATCGACAGATTTCCGCTGAAATACTTATAATTCCATCCGGAAACGTGTCTAAACACGATGCGGCATCGCTGATTGATATTAAAGAAGAGCGTTTTCTAAATGAATATTGAGAACCAGACGAGAACGATCGTCGGCACGATCGAAACAATCCAGAAAGGCGAATTGAAACCTGTTTATTTAATCACAGGTGAAGAAGATTTTTTTGTTTTTGAAGCAAAAAATCGAATTTTACAAGCTATCTTGACGTTGAAGAAAAATGCCGAATTGATCAATCTGGAAAACGAAAAAATGCAAAATGTCAAGAATCAGATGTTTTCACCCTCTTTGTTCAGATCTTTTCAGCTTTTCGTTATCCAGGATTTTAATTGGTCGGATAAAAAAGACAGAGATGATTTTCAAGTCATCTTTGATCGAATGATCAAAGGCGGGATCGATTCAGTTTTGATATTGACATCACAATCTGTCGACAAACGTTTGGCCATCGTGAAATCAATCGGCAAACACGGGGTGCACTTGGATTTTCCCAAAGTAAAAACATATGGAAAATACGGTTCTACCAAAGATCCATATTATCCGGTTGTCCTTGAACGGCTACGAACAAGAAATCAATCAATTGCAAACGATGCGTGGAAACTGTTGCGAGAATTGACACGTGACGACGCTTGGTCTGTCATCAATGCAGTGGACGTCGTGTCGGGCTATGCTGGTGAAAAATCCAGGATCGAGAAAACCGATGTTGAGCAATGTATCATTGATAACAGTGAGTTTCCTGGTTATTTGGTTGTTCAGGCCCTGGGTGAAAAAAAACCGGCGGACATAAAAAAAACCATTGAAAAGACTCTGTTGGATGGAACTCCTCCTTTGCTTCTGAGTAAAACCCTGTCAAACAGAGTACGTGCTTTTTTAACGGCATTGATGTTGGGGCTGCATAAAACCAATTTGCCGGAGCAATATTTCACCTTTAGAGATATTGCATTGAGACCGATAATGGAAAGAATCGATGCTCATCCTGCGGCAAAAGAAATACTTGGTGACATCAATCCATATGCACTTTACAGCATGCTGCATCAACTGAAAAATTTTCGGATGTCGGAACTGTTCGAATGCCTGGAAAATTTAGCGGATGTCGATAGGCTGCTCAAATCCGGATCGACGGAAATTCAAGGTTTGTTTGAATTGGCGGTTATGCCTTTATATCATCTGCAGGGAGAACGCCGATGATTTTTGGTCATAGCCTGATCCGGGAAATGCTTGCCAATGCAACGGCATCGAACAGACTGCACCACGCTCTTTTGTTCTGGGGAGCCCCGGGAATAGGTAAAAGTACGCTTGCTTTGCATCTTGTCCGCCTGTTGAATTGCCTCTCTTCAGAAGAACACAGACCATGTGGGAAATGCAGGAATTGTCGGCGTATAGCTTTCCCTTTTCCGGCGCATCCGGATGTCAGGGTGTTGCGAGATATAACGGTTCCTCTATATCTGCCCAGAGAAGAAATATTTCAGCGGTTTATCGATGAAAACCCGATTGTCGGACAGAAAACAAATGTGTCGATTGAGCAAGAATACCTTGAAGGAATCGAATTGCTGGTCAAAAGCGGGAGCGTGATCAGGCATCACTGCTGTAATGATGCCGATCCGCCGGTGGATATCCTGGTTTTTGACAAAGACAAGGATATTTCTCCGGCAATGATAGAAAAACACAGCGCTGATCCCATCAAATCATGGTTGTTTCATAAGTTGTATGCGTATCAACAATCGGTCTGCTATAACCGATATATCAAGATCGATATGATCAGAGAAATTCAAAAGATGCTGCATCTACACTCGTTTGAAGGCCGTATCAAAGCCGTTGTCATCGATGATGCAGACAGAATGCTGGTACCGGCTCAAAACAGCCTATTGAAAATTTTGGAGGAGCCGCCTGAAGCTTCAATCCTGATTCTAATCACGAAAAACCCGAAGGGATTGCTTTCCACGATTAGATCACGCTGTCAAATCTTGCCGTTTTATCGACTGTCGTCAACGGATCTGGAGGAAGGACTTGTCAACCGATTCGGTTTCAATCGAAATACGGCCGAATTTATTGCCGGAAAAGCGCAGGGAAGTTTTGCCGAGGCGTTGGAAACCGATTGGGCAAAACAAACCGATGAACAAACACATTACGACAAGCTGTTCGAAGCCGGCCAATTGGGAGGTGTCGACTGGGTTATGCGTCTATCAAATCAGGTGACGGGAAATACCACATCTGAAACAACGGAAGGTCTATCTCAGCTTTACCGATGGTTGCATGACAGGGTATGTTCGCATCCCAACTCGGATCGACTCGATGGCAGCCTGCCAAGAAATAGGCCTTTTACCGTTGAGATCGCTCTGAAAATTATGGATGGAATCACTGATATATTGAATCGGTCCAATTATAATTTGGATACACGATTACAATTTGAATCGATGTTGGTAAAAATCTTGAAAGAAACGGCGTGATCCATGAAGAAGATTTTACGAAATGTCTCGATAATTATCTTGTTAGCCCTCATGCTTTTAGTCGTAGGTGATTTATTTAACTTTCCACTTTGGCCGATCGACATACTGGCAACACATTTTCCCGTCGACGTACAGATAGATTTCGCTGGTATTGATTCTGTCATGAAAGAAAAGCTCTTGATTCGGCCGCAATATATCAATTTAGAACTGTGCAAACCTGATGGAACAAAAATTCGAAAACTGAATGTGGATACCAACGGAGTTGCCCGATTTGTCATTCGTGAAGGCAGTTATATTTTCAGGGCTTCCGTTCCGGTTGTCGAGAATGGTGATTGGTATTTTATGACTTTTTCATCAGGAATGGACAGCGACGGCAACACGATAAAAAAAATTCATGGCAGGCAGGAAAGCGTCAATATCGTGCTCCAGAAAACGAAGCAGATTCCCGACAACGATCTCGATGCGGTTTTCAAGATGTACCTTATGGAAGCGGATTTTCAGTCCGCCGGGGTTTTTGCTCGAGATATAGCGGAAGATATTGCAAAGGACATGGAATGTCTTTTGAATATCCAAAATCAAATAGGAGAATTACCTGTTACGGCCTATAACAGCATATTGAAAGCATTGACTCAGGCTGTATCGATCTTGGCTAAATACGATGTGCCGCCCGATCAGCAAATACTGTCGGTAAATGGTGAAATCATTTATCTGACCTCACGCATCGACGCCGTTACGCAGGCAAGAAACAGCATCGTCGCTAAATACCTGGAAATCCTCCAACCGCTCTATACCGACAGCCAATTGATCGATCTGTTCCAGGAATGGAGCCACCTCACTGGAAACAATGAAATATACGATTCAACGATAAAGAACTTACCGGAATTTTCTGATGATTTAAAGAAAATGGAAGAGATTGTATCAGCCTATGCACATATGCTGCCGGATGAGATAAGGTTAAACTATAAAGAAGCCGTTTCGAAGTACGAATCCGGTGAACTGGTGGAGGCCCGGAACAAGTTTTCCCGCTTGTTGTCTTTCGTTCAAAATGTCGGTAGTGACCTTGATTTTGAAGAATTTGAAGATATTAAAATATCGATAGGTGAATACATCGATGATGTTGAATTGATTACTGCAGCCAATTACGCTATGCGAACGGATCGCTTGGAAACAGCTCTTCAATTATATGATCTTGTCTCACGACCAAACGATCTGGTTCATGAAAGGATATTGGAAGCACAGCGCTATATGCAGTTAAAGGGAACAGGTCGCATGGAATGACGCATAAACCGGCAGGCACAATTTCGAAAATGATCACTGTTGCTCAACGGCTGATGAATTTGTGGAAAAGAAAACCATTCCGTATTGGTGTCGGCATTGGAATCAGTCTGTTTTTTCTATGGATGGTTTTTAAAGACATTGAGTTCCAGGAAATTATTCAGGATATCAAAGAGATTCAAGCGTTATGGTTGATACCGGCGATAATCTGCTATTTTGCAGGTGTCTGGGTCAGAACGGCACGTTGGAGAATTTTGCTTCGACCAATCAAACGCTGTACCACTGCAAAGCTTTTTCCGATATATGTTATCAGCTATATGGCCAATAATATTTTACCTCTGCGAATCGGTGATATTTATAGGGCCTGGATTGTCGGGAAAAAAGAGAGTGTTTCTAAAAGCGCTTCGCTTGTCACGATAGGCGTTGAACGAATTTTTGACGGGTTGACCATGTTAGGGCTTCTCCTCATCGCCATACTGTATTTTCCCATACAGGATGAACGAGTCGCCAAGGCGGTCAATATCGGCGGTATCGTTTTTTTAGGCGCTATTGCCGCCTGCTATATCCTGATCTTGAAGCAAACTTGGGCTGTAAAGCTGTTTAATAGAATTCTGTCAATGACAGGGCGTGGTGGAAACACAAAACTGGCCGAAATGTTTGAAAATCTTTTTCATGGTTTAGGTGCATTGACAAAATTATCGGATATCGCGCTTGTGATGGGTTTGTCTATTTCCACCTGGTTGATCGAAGCGCTGAGTTATTATCTGGTGTTGAACGCTTTCGGCTTTTTCGGTTCTTTTATAGTGGCGATCGCCACGATGGCCATGGTCAATTTAATGATAATCGTCCCATCGGCGCCCGGGTATTTCGGACCGTTTGAACTCGCGTGTTTCATCATACTGGGGCGATCAGGCTATGGGAGTTTTACCGGGTTTGTCGAAACGACAGCGGCTGCATATGCTCTTATACTGCATGTGATTGTTCAATGGATTCCAAGTACCTGTCTGGGTTTGGTCTATATGTGGAAAGAACACATTAGCTTTAAAGAAATTGATACAGCTTGAAGAAATTTGTTCTCAGGAGGATGATATGAAAGCGATAAAAATTATCTTGGTGTCGGTGAGCTTGTTATCGATACTTTTCCCAATCGTTTCCGCCGAAGATGCAGGAAACGCGAAACCGGAAAAAATGGTGTGGTTCGACGGAACCGGGGCCTATCATTATGATGACCCCACAGCTTATTTGAATGATGTTTTGTCAGGAAAAATCAAGGACAAGGAAGTTCTGGAAATACTGACCGGTGTCTGTAAGGAAAAGAAAACGGTCACCTATGAGCAATTGCCGTTGATTTCGGCTGCTCTGGATCCATTGAAGCATACTTTTTTCCTTTGTTACCCCGATGATAAGCAGTTGGCGGCAAACAGTCAAAAAATTCGAGAATTTTTCGGTACGCAATTGGAATCATCAGGTTCATTGACGATCAAAACGTTTTCTTTTGAGACTCGAGGAGATATTTCCTTGCTTCATGGAGGAATCGACAGCAGCACATTGCTGGCAATCCCCGCTGATCCGATGATTTTGAAGAATGCGACGAATGAAACGGACAAAAAGGAGTTTCCGTTGGAAAAAGCGTTGCGGGAAGGCGCAAAAAGCGCTGAGTGGAGTAAATTTGCGCAGATGACAACGCTTCCACCGGAAGGAACGACTTATTTATTCGATCTTCATGCAGGCCCATGGATTATTTTTATGGATCGAGGTGGTCTAATTACCCAATGTTATAGAGTTATTGTGGGTACTGGGTATAAAAATGAATTGGTTGCGGAACGAACTTGTTGTCCTCCGCGCTCCAAATTGTCGGTGAAAGGCAGTGAAGAAAACCAGGGAGAATAAGTGTGGGTGAGCGCTATGAGTTTTTGCGTGGAAAATTTTCCGTAATCGGCAAAAATTTATCAGCACGTCGATATGTTCTTGGTCTTGGGCTGGTTGTTGCAGCCGCCGGGCTTGTCCGTTTTCGCCTTGTCGACAGCAAAGGCCTGTGGTATTGGGACGAAGGCATCTTTATCATGGGCGCTCGCTTTATCAGATGGAGAATCCGGTTCGCTTTCCTTCAACTCCAGAGCCTTTTCAATTCATCTGTTGTCATCCCGGATATCCGGAATTATGAAGGTTTCCCTGTCTTTTTGCAAAAACCTGTCCATGTATTCATGCTGGCACTGTTCTCGACGCTGTTTAAAAATGACGTTTCAGCAGCGGCGGATTACTCGATAGTATTCGGATTGATCAGCATTGTCGCAACGGCCGAGCTTGCCAGAAGATGGTTTTCTCCTATAACAGGATTGTTGGCAGCGGCTTTTTTGGCGTTCATGCCGTCTCATGTTCATTATTCCCGATTGGCGCTGCATGAAACGGATTCCATGGCGGTGTTTTTGATTCTATTGCTGTCGTTACAGGGTTTTAAAAAAGAGCCTTCACAATCGACACACATAAAACTGCCGGCTTTTACAAGTGGTTTTCTTGCGGTCATGGTTGTCGGGATGAGCTATCGTTATTTGCCCTATGTGTGCCTGGCGCTGCTTATGGAAATATCCCGCTCGGGTTGCAAAAAGCCGGCACAGGCCGAAATTGAGCGGTGGGCGTGGATGCTGATAGGTGGAGGTGTCTGTTTTCTTTTATTGAATATTGTATACAGGCAGGCCTTTTATCCGGAGTTTTGGTGGTCGGAACCCAGCAGTTATGTATCGGTTCTCAAAACCAAATTTTTGGGTGGTGAATCATCATTTGATCTGGATCACCCTCTTTATTACCTGAAAATTCTGCTTCGGTTTGATGGGGCATTACCGACGGCGTTGTGGCTGATTTCTTTGCCCATGCTCTTTTACCGGCTCAATCGTCACCGTCTTCAATGTCTGGCTTTCATTTTGGCACCGTTGGCGCTGTTCAGCTTGACCACAACACGAGTTCCGCGCACGATTACCGGAATTTATCCGTTTATCGCCATGGCTTGGGGATGGATGCTCACTAAAATGGGATCATTCGGGAATACTGAGCTGAAACGATTACTCTATAGAATTTCGACGATATTGATTGTTCCGGCCACTCTCTTCCCGATGCTCATCCGTTTGCCATACCTTTGGTCTATCAAATCCGGGTATCAGGATGTGGTGAAGTGGCTGCAAACCTCCGGTGATGAGCGCCATTTTTCAACGATGTACCCTGTTTTTGCGGTATATCAAGGCAACCAGGCGGTTCAACCGGTGCCGCCGGACCTCGAGACACTCAGAGAAGCGGTTGATCAAACGGGTATACGGTACCTCACTGTCGATTGGCAAAAATATCTTCGGTATCAATCAAGCGTTTATGAAATTGAGCGAAAGGTATTGCCGATAGCGGCATTTGATCATAGGCCGGGTGATTTTTTGTTGAGTTTGTATGAAAACCATATGCCGGACGATGTGCCGGTATTGCGGGAGGATCCTGGCCTTCATTACATAAAAGTTTATGATTTGTATGCGGCTTTGCCGGAGATGGGTTATCCTTTATTCAATGGCGGGTCGGATCATGAATGAGCAAAAACAGCCTAAAATTCGCTATCGCACCTCTATTTGGCTGTTTTCATTTTTGATCCTTGTTCTATTCGGAGTTTTTAGTCTGGGTGTTGCGGTCAATGTGGCAAAGTGGGGGCGTGAGTCGAAAGAATCCGAACTGGTCAATTTCATTATTCACAGCCATTATCTGGAGATATTGTTACGGATGTCCCCGGAAAAGCAGGCTTTTTACGATGGTCTGTGGTCATTGGAAACAGAGCAGGAGATCTGTCGACTTTTACAGCCGTTTCAGTTGAAGCCGTTGGACAGAGTCTACCTTGTCTATCGCGATCGGGGAGTTCAAATTTTTCCCAAAATCGAAAAAAAAGATGAACTGTTGGCTTTTTCTTTTGAAAATCCATTTTGGAAACGAGCTTGGGAAGGGATTCGCAGCCTGACCGTTGAGTATGTTTCATGGGATGGTGTATCCGTTATCGCCCGTATTGTTCCGGAAAATGTATCTGAGGCCGGCCCTGGAGTGCTGATTGTTATCGAACGGGACCAGAAAGTCTTTAAAAGAAACGATATCAGGACCAGATGGTTTTTTCTGTTCAGCATCCTGGGTCTGCTTTCTGCTTATATCGTTGTGATCTATTATGGGAGAAAAATGCTTCAACCATATATGCGTCTGGAAAAAATTCTTTCCGATGCCGTATCCATGAAATTACAAGCCATTAAAAGTGAAGAAGATTTTCGTGATCCTGTACAACGCGCCATCGAAACGTTCGCCGAGGCGATAATCAGGCTGCAAAAACAAGAATATCGTTTGGAATATCTGGGGGATAAACTGGAGTCTCCTATGACGCCGATGGATGCCTATGAGGAAGAACTCCTGGCAAAGGTCAACACGGGTATTGTCACGTTTGATCAAAACAGAGTGATTCAGACCATGACATCCCGCGTTCCCAAGCTGTTGGGATTGACCCTGTCCAATGTCAAGGGTGAAAAGTGCGAAGCGGTGTTTGGCAGCGACAGCGAAATATGTCGTGTTCTGAATATGGCATTAAACCAGAAAAAGGTTGTTCGGCAAAAAAATTGGCTGTGGCGGCACGAAGGCAAAAAGCCGGTGTGGTTGAGCATATCGACAACGTTGATTCACTCGACGGACGATTCCCTGATCGGCGTAGGATGTGTGATAAGAGACATTACTCTTTTGAAAAAACTCCATAGCCAAATACGTGAAAAGGAACACCTGGCGGCGCTCGGCGAACTTTCGGCAGGTATAGCTCATGAATTCAGAAACCCTTTGGGGGCAATCCAGGGTAATGCTCAATATCTGTCGGAAGAAATCAGCGATAAAAATCTGGCAGGCATAGCGACGGAAATATTTTCAGAAGTCAGAGGCTTGGAAAGAATTATCCGTGACTTTCTCCAATTCGCTCGGCCTGTGCAGCTGGAAGTATCACCGATCGACTTGTCGGAAATGATCCGTGAAGAAATATCGGTCATGGAAAAACTATATTCACCGAATATTCTGTTTCAATTGCAACAGAATGTCGATTCGATCGTAGCTGAAATCGATGAGCATCTTTTTCGCCAGGTGATCAAAAACTGCATTGAAAATGCACGACAAGCAATGGAAGGCCATGGTAAACTGGTGATAAATCTTCAAAAAGCGAGCTCCGATCAGGAAGGGATTCAATCGCGTGACCATTGTGTCATTCGGTTTATCGATACGGGGCCGGGTGTTCCCGCTGATTTGCTGGAAGAAGTTTTCAAGCCGTTTTTCACGCTGAGGGAAGAAGGCACGGGGCTTGGCCTGGCGATTGTGAAAAAAATCGTTCTGTTACATAACGGGTTTGTGGAATTTGAACAGCGCAGCGAGCCGGGAGCGGTTTTGCGGATTGCTATTCCTTTGCAATACGATCCGGAAAAAGTCGAAATCTTGTCGGACCCGGAAGAAACTTAGCCTTGAGACTGTTTTTTCAATTGATCTCGAACGGATTGAATTCGGTTTGCGGTTTGTGCTTGTGCCGACGGATCGATTTCTATAGTGAATCTCAGGTGCATACCTTCTTTGATAGGCTGTGGAAGTAAGTTGGCCGGAAAAAGGAAACTGTCTCCTCGTTCGGTTTCGAGGATGGCTTTGGAGCCTTCGATGCGGGTAACGACAAATATTTGTTTCATGATCTGTTTATGCCCTTTCTGAATGAAGCTTTCGAAATGACATCGAGTATAATGCGATGCAAGGCTTCTTTTTGCCGCGTTGCAGTGGCCACGACCTCGTCATGGGTTGGAATATGATGATCACCGGTATAATTCGTAATCATGCTGATGGCTGCTGCTTTACACCCGGCATGGCGGATCGCCATGACTTCTGGAACGGTGCTCATGCCGACCGCATCGGCTCCCAAAACCGCCAGCATGCGTATCTCCGCAGACGTTTCATAACCGGGCCCCGCAAGCGCGGCATAGACGCCTTCTCTCAACTCCACGCCCGTTCTTGACGCGCCTTCTTTTATCAAATCCCTCAAAGCAATATCATAGCAATCGGTCATAGAGGGAAAGCGTGGGCCGAACGCATCGAGATTCAAACCTGTCAGAGGATTTCCTCCCATCAAATTGATATGATCGGTGATGAGCATCAATGTTCCGGGCTGCAGGTCCGCCCGGATGCCGCCGGCGGCATTTGTAATGATAAAATGCGTCACTCCGGTTTTGATCAATGCCCGAATCGGGAGCACAAGGGTTTTCCAGTCATGGCCTTCATAGCGGTGAAAACGACCTTCCATGACGGCGACGCCTTTATCGGCCCATTTGCCGACAACCATTTTTCCCTTATGCCCGGGAACCGTCGAAGCCGGAAATCCGGGTATCTCATGGTAAAAAAGTTCATCGGACGACGTTTCCAGTTTATCGCCCAATCCACCCAAGCCGGAGCCTAAAATGACACACCATTCCATTTTGAATTCAATTCTGTTGGACAGGAATGTCGAAGCTCGCTCGATTCTGTCGCTATATCGTAATTGGTTCACCTTGTTTGGACTCCTGAAATGTCGCTCTGTTATCAAGCATCTCGAGCATAGGACACATGCTTAAAAGCAATGATAGTCTAACACTCACTTGACAGTTTCACAATTACGTAACTAGGATTACACCTCGAGGATGAAGGTGAACCATGATTAATAAGAAATACGTGATCTCACTGACGATATTCATCATCGGGCTGGTGCTTTTGCAAGGCTGCGATCGGCCATGGACCGGCTCCATCAGGGGTACCGTGACCGTGAAGGACACTGAAGATGGCATTCCGGAGGTTGTGGTTATTGCCCGATCATTGAAGAACAGTTATGAAGTGAGCGCCGTCACTGACAGTGAGGGAAAATACCGACTTCGTGATGCACGTTGGGGCCCGAATATCGTCCGAATTTATCATCCTAGATACTATACATCGGAGAAATTTGCCGATGTCATACGGGATAATAGTGTCGAGCTGGATTTCTCAGTCAAGGAACGCCCGCTTTATATGGATAGCGTTTTGCATGTCCATATAAGAAACACCAACGGCGACCCCGTAAACCAGGCGGTGACGGATTTGTATCAATTCAAAAAGTATTACTACGAATATTATTTCTATTTGGGAACTCAAACGACATCTGAAGACGGTGAATTGGCTTTTTCTCTGCCTAGAATTTATGAAGACGAGATCGTGCCGTTTCAACTCAGAATAGCTGCCTTGGGTTATCACGATGTCATTCAAGATGTGATGGTGTTTTGGGGTGATAAAGACCCTGAAATAACCGTAGTGATGGAAGGTGTTTAGTGGCTCGGAATTCCGATGGAAAATCATTCGTGGACCTCCGTAGCGATACAGTGACCCGGCCTTCGCCTGCGATGCGCGAAGCGATGTTTTTGGCGGAAGTCGGAGACGATGTCATGGGTGAGGATCCGTCGATCAATCAGCTTCAGGAATATGCCGCGGATCTATGCGGCGTGGAAGCTGCGTTGTTCGTTCCGTCCGGGACGATGGCCAATCAAATTGCGGTCCGTGCGTGGTGCAGGAACGGTGATGAGGCTCTGGTGGTGCCGGATTCGCACGTTTTTCTGTTCGAAGGTGGAGCCGCTGCCGGGTTGAGCGGTGTTCAGCTTCATCCTCTTCCGGGTAAAAACGGCGAATTCACGGTTGATGATTTCAGGGAGCGAATTCGCCCGTTGCATGATTCGCATTTTCCCGAAACCCGGCTGTTGTGGGTCGAAAACACGCATAACAGAGGCGGAGGCAGCATTGTCGGTATCGACAAGATGGCTGAGGTATATGAATTGGGGAGAGAAAAAGGAATTCCGGTTCATGTCGATGGCGCCAGATTGTGCAATGCAGCGGTGGAAACCGGAATACCTTTATCCGAATGGAGCAAAGTTTGTGATTCGTTTTCGCTGTGTTTATCGAAAGGACTAGGCGCTCCCGTCGGTTCATTGCTGCTGGGTTCATCCGATTTTATCAGACGGGCGCATAGAGTCAGGAAAGCCTTGGGCGGAGGTATGAGACAGGCAGGGATGCTCGCCGCTGCAGGTATGTATGCATTGACAAACAATATCGACAGGCTGATTGTGGATCATGAACGAGCGCGAACGTTTGCAGCGGAGCTGCGTCATCTGCCCGGTCTGATCGTGCAGAGCAAAGTTGAAACGAATATCGTGATGATTGATATTGATCCGGATTTTCAGTTAAATGCAGCGCAGTTGTCCCGGTCTTTGGGTGAGCGGGAAGTCAAGCTGAACCCAGTCAGACCCAGGCGGTTACGAGCGGTGTTTCATTTGGATCTCGAGGAAGATGCCGTTGACAGGGCGGTTAAGGCATTTCGAGAGGTTTTGTCTTCAATTTATTGAGAAACGGGAATTAAAGCGGTTTGGTGAAAGAAAGTTATTGTGCAAGAGTCGTTTAAGCTGATACTGGATTATTTTAAACAGTATAAAAAACAGTTTTTGATAGGCATCCTGGGATTATTTCTGGTTGACGGCCTACAGATATTTATTCCCTGGCTTGTCAGAAAATCCATCAATTTGCTGACGGAAACCCCTGAAAATTATCGACACATTCTGCGTTATGGCCTTTATATTCTGTTATTGTCCATAGGAGTCGGGCTCAGTCGCTTCATGTGGCGATATTTCATCATAGGCATATCACGCAAAATCGAAAGAAATCTCAGAAATAGATTCTATCGTCATCTACAGACATTATCGTACAGTTATTTTGACAAGACGTCGGTGGGAGATTTGATGGCGCATGCGACCAATGATTTGGAAGCTATCCGGATGATGTGCGGAATGGCGGTGATTGCCATGCTGGATTCCGGACTGTTGATGGTGGCTTCCATCATCATGATGTTGACGATCAATCCCGTTCTGACGGGATATGTCGTTATCCCCCTGCCGATAATCACTCTGATCACCCTTCGTATGGGACCTTTGATGCATGACAGGTTCAAAAAGGTTCAGAAACGATTTTCAGACATATCCCAAAAGGCTCAGGAGACGTTTGCCGGTATCAAGGTGGTCAAATCGTTTGTTCAGGAATCCGAAGAAACGAAGAATTTTCGTCAAATAAACACGTCTTATATCGACGACAATATGCGACTGGTCAGAGTCTGGGGGCTCATGCATCCGATGATCTGGACGATTGGAGGTTTATGTGGAGTCATAATCCTTTATGCTGGGGGTATCAGGGTAATCGACGGTCGGATGACCATAGGTGATTTTGTCGCATTCAACAGTTACCTGGACATTCTTGTGTGGCCGATGATGGCGGTCGGCTGGGTGGTCAATCTGTATCAGCGGGGTCGTGCGTCGTTGGATCGTGTCTATCACATCTTGAGTTTGAAATCGGAAATTCAGGATGCTCCAGATGCCGTCGAGAGAAAAATCCATGGCCGGATCGAATTCAAAAATCTAACATTTTCATATAACACAGGGGCTCCGGTTTTAAAAAATGTATCGTTATCCATACCTCAAGGTCAGTGGGTTGCCGTAATGGGTCCGACAGGATCCGCCAAAACCACATTGGTCAATCTGATTTCACGATTATACGATCCTCCGCCGAACACTGTTTTTATCGATGGGCATGATGTTCACAGTTTCACTCTCAATTCATTACGAAGCCAAATCGCTTTTGTTCCTCAACAGACATTTTTGTTTTCAGATACGATAGCGAACAATATCCGTTTTGGAACCGATATATCGGATGAACGAGTTGAGCAATTAGCGCGATTGGCTCAGGTTTATAACGATATCGATGAGTTCCCGGAGCGTTTCGCCACACTGGTGGGTGAGCGCGGCGTCACGCTTTCCGGCGGGCAAAGACAACGCGTCGCCATAGCTCGGGCATTGGCTGTGGACACCCCGGTGATCATCATGGACGATTCTTTGTCGGCGGTCGACACGGAAACAGAAGATGCGATAGTCGACAACATAAAAAAATTATCGGATGACAGAACGGTTATCCTGATATCGCATCGTGTATCTACCGCACGCAAAGCCGATATAATCGTCTTTTTGGAAGATAACGAGATTGTGGAAATGGGAACCCATGATCAATTGGTCGCTTTGCGGGGAAGATACAACGACATTTACGAGCATCAACGTTTGGAACAAGAACTCGAGCAGTCGGCGGATCGATCCGATCCCAATGGAAATGGCGGTGTCTGACCATGTCGCAGGATTATTTGACTCGAGAAGATGATCTGGGAAAAATTTACGACTCCCGCTTGATGAATCGACTGTTGAAATATGCGCGTCCTTATGCCGGCTGGTTCCTGCTGGCCTTTATGCTAGCCATGTTTATGTCGGGCGCTCACATCACAATGCCTTACCTGTCTAAGATCGGAATCGATTCCTATATTGTCATCTCCGGAAAGATGCTGGATATGTCAGTCTATTCCGCCGATCAAATACGTGAAATTGTCCAGCGTTATGAAGGGCGTATCGTTACGGTTTCGGACACCGAATTTGTGATTCGGGAAGGTATAATCGATCCTTCGGATAGAAAAAGATTCGATCAGGACGGCGCCTTAAAAGATGGATACTATTATTTATTGGATTTGACTCGGTATGAAGCGGAGACTGCTGACTCGTTGCGAACACGGATCGAAGACGGCAGCATGTCCGTAACGGCGACGGTGGATTCGGAAAAATACTTTATTCGATCGGATGACTTGGATGCGCTCGAGAAAGACCTTCGGAGCAGGATACGCCGACCCGATCTGCGGAGTGTATGGAAAATAGCGCAAATATATCTGGGAATTACACTGTTGTCATTGATCATCATGTTTTTACAGGTCAATCTGATGACTTGGATCGGTCAGAAGATCATGTTCGATATCAGATTGGAGCTTTTCTCCCATATTCAAAAGTTGCCCATCCGGTTTTTCAACAATCAGCCCGTCGGGCGCCTGGTGACACGAGTATCCAATGATGTCAACGTGTTGAACGAAGTATTCACGTCTGTTTTAGTGGATATGCTGAAAAATCTGCTGATGATTTTTGGAATCGTCATCGTCATGTTGAGGTTGGCGCCCAACCTGGCATTGGTGACTTTCTGTATTTTACCTCCGATGATCCTGGTCACTTGGATTTTTAAAAGGAAGATGCGGGAGGCCTATAGGCTTGTCAGGCAAAAGATAGCATTGATCAATGCCACGATAGCCGAACACATCAGCGGTATAAAGGTTATCCAGGCCTTTGCCAGGGAATCCATGCATTTCAACAAATTCAAGGTTATCAATGAACAGGCCTTTAAGGCGAACATGAAAGAACTGGTCATTTTTTCGATGTTTTCGCCGTTCATCGTTTTTCTCGAAAATTTGGGGATAGCATTGATTTTGTATTACGGTGGTGGTCAAGTCGTCAGAAATACGGTGTCGCTGGGTACCTTGGTGGCTTTCCTGAGTTATCTGTCGATGTTTTTTGGTCCGATACGGGACATTGCTGAAAAATTCAATGTTATGCAGTCATCCATGGCGTCTTCGGAAAGAATATTTCATCTTTTAGATATAGAAGATGAGTTTGCTGAGGATATCGGAACGGAATTGATCGCGGAAGGCGAGTTGAAAGGGGATATAGAGTTCAAAAATGTCTGGTTTGCCTATAACGATGAGGAATGGGTATTGAAAAATGTCTCATTCCAGATCAAGGCAGGTGAAACCGTTGCGTTCGTCGGTGCGACTGGAAGCGGAAAAACAACGATAATAAACCTGTTAACCCGGTTTTATCGTATTCAAAAAGGTGAAATCCTGATCGATGGCCGACGGCTTGAAACGTATGACAAAGGATTCATCAGGAAGAATATGGCTATGGTTCTTCAGGATGTTTTTCTATTTTCAGGAGATATCCGCAGCAATATCCGGTTGAACAATTTGGATGTCACCGATGAAAAGATCAGCAAAGTAGCTCAACAGGTCAATGCTCACAAGTTCGTTGAGCGGTTGGATGGGGGCTATGGCCATATCGTCAAAGAGGGTGGCGCCACGCTGAGCCAGGGACAACGCCAACTGCTCGCCTTTGCCCGGGCGCTGGCAATCAATCCCTCGCTGCTTATACTGGATGAAGCGACAGCGAATATCGATTCTGAAACGGAGCAATGGATTCAAAAGGGTCTGGAATATCTTTTGCGTAATAGGACGGCGTTGGTGGTGGCGCATAGATTGTCGACCATAAAAAAAGCCGACAAGATCATTGTCATTCATCATGGCCAGATACGGGAAATCGGGACGCATCAGACATTGTTGGCTCAAAAAGGTATTTACTACAAACTGTATCAACTACAGTTCAAAGAACAGGAAAAACTGACGGGTTGACCGACCTGTTTACGGTTCACTGGTTTTACTCCGCCATCTGGATGTATAAAATAAAGATGATAAACTATTCGTCCGGAACAGGCACGACCGGCAGATAAACCCATGACCGAATCAAAAATGTTTTTAGACATCTCCGATGAAGCTTTGATGCTTCGAGTTAAAGACGGTGATCACGATGCGTTCGGGGAGCTTTTAAGGCGGTATGAACGTCAGTTGGCCGCTTTTTTTTATCGCCTGTTGCGAGATGAGGAAGGCGCTCGTGATCTGGTCATGGACACGTTTCTCAGAGTCTATAAAGCAGCTCATAGATATGAACCGCGCGCAAAATTTTCGACATATGTCTATCAGATAGCGCGAAATTTGTTCATCAATGAATCGCAAAAAAGGGATTTCAGAAAAACTGACAGCCTCGACGAGATAAATGAAAGCAGCAGCTTGCAACTGGTGGATCAAGAACTCGATCCGGAGCAGGAATTGTCAAGAAGAGAGCAAAGTGATTTGGTCAGCCGGGCGCTCAGTGAGTTGCCGGAAGACCAAAGAACGATATTGATATTGGTTGAATACCAAGAACTGTCTTATGAGCGTGTCGCTCAAATTATGGATTGCTCGATAGGAACCGTCAAATCCAGAATGCATCGAGCCAGGCAGAAGGTTCGGGAATGGATGGAAAACCATGAATTGTAAACAAGTGCGCAAACATCTGGACGATTATCGAACAGGAACACTGGACAAAGTGTTGGTTGAAATTATCGACAAGCATTTACAATCTTGTCCGGATTGTAGAAAGGTCAAAGAATCGGAAGAAACGGTTTCCGATTTTCTGAAACAAGCTGATGTCGAGCTTTCCGATACCGGTGTTGCGGATATCCTGTTGAACAAACTGGACGAAATCGACCGGGAGATTCGGATGGAGCCGGAACCAAACAGATCGATCGACCCGCGTTTCAAGTGGATTTTGATCACGGCTTTGATTATAGGGGTTATCTTGATAGGCTTCATGGTGATACCCTTTGAACCTCGCTCGGAATACCATGATGTGGGACACCGATCAGGCCCGCGTTTCACTTGGATTGGAACGGTTCCATTCGACGATGACATGGAAACGAGGTGGACAGATCCGTTTTTGATCGAACCGGATCGGTCCGAAGTGACACCTCTGGAAGAAAAAGGCACGGATATCGAAGCATTAAATCGAATAACCCATTCTTTGGATTTCAATGAAAATGAGACGTCGTCACAAAATAAGATGGAGGAAAACCAATGAACCGTAGCGTGTTTATCATTGTCGCAATAATTATGCTGACCGGTTTGGCCGCTCAATGCTCGACACCGATCGAAAAGGGCAATGCCATGTTTTTCGAGAGCCGTTATACGGAAGCGTTGCGTTATTATTCCACTGTGTTTACAGAGAGGATTTTTGTCGATCAGATACCGTACGCTGTTTATTTATCCGCCAAATGTTATCTGGAAATGGGAAACCAGGATATGGCGTTGAGAGCATTATGGCAGTTGGTGACGGATTATCCGGAAAGCCAGTGGGCTGATAATGCCTATTTGGAACTGGGAAAAATTATCGAGTCACAGGGGAGAGAAAAACTTGGCGAAGCCTTGGTGCTGTATGAAACGATATTGATGCGTTATCCACGAAGCGAAATACTTGCTGAAGCTTTGCTGGGAGCGGCACGTGTGAAAATAGGGATGAACTACCATGCATATGCGCTGGACAATATGAAAAAGGTGATAGAGAGCATTGGCACTTTCGAAGAAACTGCACAAATTCATTATGATATCGCTATGATATCGGCTCATCCACAAAACCCTGAACGAGATATCCAGAGGGCTATAAAACATTTCGCCATCGTCCTGTCCCGGTTCCCAAATTCGTCTTTTGCCGCAGATGCCAGACTTTATCTGGCCAGACTTAATTGGGAAATCGGTAATCGTACTGAGGCGTTGAAGCTCTTCAACGAGATAATTTCAATGGAAACCGGTACACCGATAACGGAGTATGCCCAGGAATCGATGGCTCGCATCTATGAAGAAATCGGTGACCTGCAACGCGCCGTGAATGCCTATAGAATCATGCTGATCAAATATAATTATTCCGATATCACTCGAAAACGCTTCGAAATGGAAATCAACCGATTTAAAGGATTGTCGACACAGGCGGACAGCCCGGCAATTTCAGCCTGGTCGGCAAAAGAAGATGAAACAGGGAAAAATATCCAATATGTCGGTGATGTCCAGATCAGCATACATGGAGCTGTAATACGGTCGGATTCCGCTACTGTAAATTTCAATGAAAACATCATATCCGCCAACGGAAACGTCAGAATCAACTGGGGTGACAAACACCTGATCTACTGTGATTCTTTGAAATATACAGTCCGTTCGAAACAGGCGATCTGTCAGGGAAACGTGTCGCGAAAAGAGCGCGCCGCCGATACAATTTTGGAGACGAAATCCGATAGGATAGTATTTTCATTCGATGAAGGGAAAATCATTTCAGAAGGGAAATAACCTATGAAACCGCCGCTGTTTTCAAAAATAAACAGATACACGGCATTTTGCCTGGTAATGTCTTTCTGCCTGGCATGCGCGATAGACAAAAACTATCGATATGGCTTGAATGCCCTGAAAAATGGTGATTACTACGCCGCTGTCGATTACCTCGAAAAAGCGGGTCAAAAAAACCCCGCCAATTTCGAAATTGCAGTTGCACTGGAAAAAGCTCGAAACTCGGCGGCAGCGTCTTTCCTGGAAAAAGCGCAAAAATCCCTTGACGAAGATGATTGCAATGCAGCACGGGATCTGCTGGAAAAAGCAGTGTTATATGACCCCGGCTATCCAGGTGTTGGACAATTGTATGACGAGATTGAAAAGAGAATCAGAGCTGGCCAGGCCTTTAGAGAAGGCGTAAGGTTTGAAAGGGATAACAACCTCTCGACAGCTCTGCAATGGTATCGGGAGGCGCTTCGTTTATATCCTTTACACCGAGCAGCGGCGGCAAAAATCGATCAAATCGCCGATTTCAAGGAAAGCGTTCAGACAGGTGATCCGGAAGTGGTAAAAGTCACCTTTCAGATTGAAGACATGCCGTTGCGGGATGTCTTCACGGCATTGGCGTCGGTCGCAAAAATCAATCTGTTGATCGATGAATCGGTTCAGGACGATCGCATGGTCAGCGTCCACCTGGATGATATCGATGTCGTGCAGGCAATGGAGGATATTGCGGCGACTCACGGTCTGATGATGGTCAAGCTCGAGTCGAACACGCGTATTCTATGTGCGGACACCCCGGAAACACGTTTTCGTTATGGTCGGGAAGATGTGCGTCTGTTTCCGCTTCAGTATGCCGATGCTGACCGGATAAAGGTATTGTTGGAGCCTGTGGCGGACACGGCGGTGATTTTAGCCGATCAGAGAACGAATTCCGTCGTCGTTCGAACACGACCCGATCAGATGAATCTTGTATCTGAATTGATACAGGCTCTTGATATCAGAGAATCCGAAGTTTTAGTGGAAGTTGAAATTCTTGAGGTGACCCGTAACCGTATGGAAGAAATCGGTCTCGACCTGGGCGAAAATGCTTTTGTTAAGGCGTCTCTTGGAGGCGCTGTCAAACAATCGGGTTCGGCAGGGACGCTGACAGTATCGGAATTGTCCGATATAACCGGCGGAAAGATTTTCCTGACGGTGCCGTCGCTTTATTTAAAATTGATCAAAAAGGATTCCCATACAAAGGTTTTGGCTCAGCCTCGATTGCGTATAGTCAATCGAACACCGGCCCGCCTGCATATCGGTGAGCAGGTCCCGATCAAAGTTGCCGGCAGCTTTTTCAGAAACACCTCGGAAGAACTCTCATCATATCAATATCGGGATATAGGTATTGTGTTGAATATGACGCCGCGTATTTTAAGCGATTCCGAGTTGGCTCTCGATCTTAAGCTCGCCGTAAGCGCGATAACCCGAGAAAGTAGTGAAGGTCACCCAACGATTGGAACGCGGGAAGTTGAGACAACTTTGAGATTACGGCATGGTGAGGTTGAAATCATTGCCGGCTTGATAAAGGAAGATGAACGTAAAGGCAGTATAAAAATGCCGCTGCTGGGGGATGTTCCGGTTCTGGGTCGCCTGTTTAGATCGGAGAGCGACTCGGCACAGCAGACGGATATCGTCATTTCGCTGACACCTCATATTTTGGATCGAC
Organism: bacterium; assembly: GCA_049652745.1. GTDB lineage: Bacteria > CSSED10-310 > CSSED10-310 > CSSED10-310 > CSSED10-310 > JBASEY01. The sequence continues at coordinate 161,930 of JBASEY010000026.1, forward strand.
GAATGGTTTTAACCGACGACACGCCGTTATGGCATGGAGACGTCAAAACAGGGCCTTCTAAAAAAACAGCTTCAGGGCGGCAGCGTACGCCCATGGTATCGGAAAAAACAGCTATCGATGACAGTCGAATACCACAGGCCGCCGAGCGCGTGAGTGAACCGCAACAAGAGAAAGAAACGGGGCAGGCATCGATGATTACCGTATCAGTCAATCCTCCTCAAACGTTTTTGACGGTCAACGGTTCATCGGCTATCTCGATCGATGTCGAAAACGCCGTGAATGTCGCCAGTGTGCCGTTTTACATCGATTATGACGCGACGGTACTGGGCATAAGGGAAGTCAAGGAAGGTCCGTTTATGGGCAGCGACGGCATGTCGACGGTTTTCATGTCGTCTGTCGATGAGCGGCGCGGACGAATTATCGTAGGGCTTTCGAGAGTCGGCGCCGGCATGGGTATATCCGGTTCCGGAACATTGGTGGAAATTTATATCGATGGAAAGAATCCCGGTGAATCCCCGATAGCTTTCAGCCATGAATATGTTTTCGATCCCGGCATGCAAACGATACCGGCTGATTTTGTGGACGGCAGTGTGGTCGTTGCCGACGAATCTGATTCAGGGATTTAAGCCGTGGATGGTAACGATCAGACGGTCGCAAGACGTCGGGTTTCGCGCCTAATCTTTTTCAACTTTTTGCGATAAGCCTCTTTTTCCGATTTTGACAGAGTATCTCTCTTTTCGGCCAGCTCTGCACGAAGCGCAGTTCGTTCTTTTTTCAGATTTGTGATGCTCGCACGAGCCTCGGATTTTTTGCGTTCAGCTTCTTTTTGATGAGGATTTTCGATGTTTTTTACCGTGCATATTGCACGAAGAACCTGTTCCTTGTTCATTCCATGCACGCCCTGGATCACCTCGAGAGTCAATGCGATTTCCCGAAGCTTGGTGACCGGCAGCTTGACCAGGTCGTCATATGTCATCGTATTGCTCATAACTCAAATTCCTCCTTAAAAAACAATCGTTTGTTTGTCTGAAAAAATCTCAGGCTGTAGCACGGTAACAAAATCAAAATAAAAATACAATACTGCTTACATATGACAGCCAAGATGGTTTGAGTCGTTTAAAACATGAGGCATATTTTGAATGACAATTTTTGTTAAACACGGTCAGCAGACTGACAAAATTTGCCGGCGTTGACAGTGATGAGAGAACCCTATTTCTGAGTGATGGTCAGAAAAAATGCTCTAAATATAAATAAGAAAGGTAAAACAGCTAAGATTCTTCATCGGGGCACAAAAATTGCAGAATTTATATTTAGGGTTTTAAAGTTTTTTTTTTCAGGAGGATAATCATGTTTCTTAGAAAAAGTATCGGTTTTTTAGCAATTCTATGTGTCGTCAGCGGTTTGGCGAATGCGCAGACGCCCGGGCCTCTGCCGGGAACGCCGCTGGCTTTGACGTGCATGCCCTTCGTAACTTCACCCGGCATCACGTCAGTTGAATCGATAGCGAATTGGAATTATCTGGATAGAGTGTGTGTCGTTCTTGAAAATACGACAGGAGGAGCGATTGAAATAGCCGGTGTACAAGGGTATTTCACTCGGACGGATAACCCGTTGATCGCACAGTTGCGAATCTGGGAAGTGCAGAATGAACATTTGCTTCCCAATGTCGGTGCCGCTTGCATCATGGTGTCGGAAGGGACCTATGATTTTGCTGCAGCGCCAGTACCGGGTTTTCCACAAATCGCCCTGGTTCAACTCGATCTGACCAGCTATCCAGGTATGACGAAGTTACCGGTTATCAACCCTGGAAAGAAGTTTATCGTCGATTTAATCAATGTCACCGAGCAACCATCCATGGAGATGACGGCTGAAGTGCCCGGCCAATGTCCTCCAAGCTTTTGGGCCGAGAGAACGAATATATTCGGCAATCAGGTCGGCGCGACATTGACCTGGAATTTCAAGGAAGATATAGGCCTGCCCACGAATTTTTATCTGGGAGTGACCTATTTCGACAATGCGGATCCTAGAACCCCAGCGATGGGAACCGTCGGTTTGATAGGTTTACTGGTTGCCGTGTCGTTTGCGTTGACCGGACGAAACAAAAAACGGAGTTGATGCGTGCGCCGAACGATATTTATCACTTTGGTTTTGACATTGGTTTTTTCCATCGATGTCGGCGCTGGTCCTCAAAATGATCAGCCGTTGGACTACCAGGTATATTCGAAAGAACTGATCGGCGGTGATGTGGCGGTATCCGCTTTGGGGCTTTACGGCACAGTCGGCAAAACGTGTTCGGGCAGCTTTGATTTGACAGGGAAAATCCCGTATCCGGCACGAACGACCATCGATGCCGCCTATGTCGTTTTAATCAGCAGAACCGATAACCCAGGCGTTGTGAATATCGATCTGTCGTTTGATTCCAGCCCGGCCGCGCAGCAGGATCAACTGTTCGAAGATGTGCATCTTTCGGGCTATTACAAAACCTATTTATGGGACGTGTCGGATCTGGTCACCGATCCGACTCAGACGACATACAGCTTCGGCTTGTCACCCTGCAGCGCCTTCACACATACCTACGGAATCGCTTTGGTCGCCGTAATATCGGACAGCGGCCAATCCTTTGGCCGTCGAATCAGCATCACTGCCGGTATGGAGTATCTATGGCAAGTCTGGATGACCGGCTGGGGTGAAGCTCACTTCGATGAGACGTTGCCGAACGGAAACGATTACCGATTACAGGTATTTGTCGGGATGGACACGCCGGGTGCGGATAATGAGGGCCTGGCTTTCGAGAATGTCAGTCTTGTCACCAACGGGCAAATTTTCACGGCCGCTAATGGCGATTATTGTACATGGTATCGATCCGCTCAATTCTCCTATTCCGGCGGTACAGGCATACAGTCGGCCAAACTCCATCCCGGAATCGACCCTAGCGGCCTGTTATGGTCGCTGGCTGTTCTGTTGAGCCCGGCCGATGTGCCGACGCCGACGCCGACACCGACCAATACGCCGACGAATACGCCGACTAACACGCCTACAAACACACCGACCAACACGCCTACAAATACACCGACCAACACGCCTACAAATACACCGACGAACACACCCACCAACACGCCGACGAATACGCCGACAAATACGCCGACAAATACTCCCACCAACACGCCGACACCCACCAATACGCCTACGCAGACTCCGACGAATACACCGACGAGAACTCCGACCAATACTCCGACGTTCACGCCCAGACCGATACCCGCCACCAGCGGCGCCGGCAACGGTATTTTATTGATTGTATTGACTGTCATCCTGCTGATTGCGCCCAAGATGCGAAAATAACAGAGGGTTTAAGGGGAGGTTAGAGGAGGCTTTTCCCTTGGCGCGGGCTCCTGAAAAACACGGGAATCCGCGTCATCGTTTTTTATGCTGAAAATAACGGTCGGCTTGTCTCAGTTTGTCGAATGTGCCGATATCGGACCAGAACGTTTTGAGCTGATGAATCCGGACTGTCGAACTGCGGGCGAGGGATAACAAGGCGTCGGTCAGCTCATATTCGCCGCGCGGTGATGGTTTGACCTGTCGAATATGATCAAAAACCTCCGGCTGTAAAACCATTAAACCTGCATTGATCAGGTTGCCGGGTTCCGTTCCTTTGGCAGGTTTTTCAACAAGATCGACCAAGCGTTCATTCTGTATGACTAAAACCCCTCCTGTCCAGGGGGTATCACTGGCCCATGCGGCAAGTAAACTGTCGGATAGGGCATTTTGATAGGCTTGGAAAAAAGCCCGGTAGTCCTGCAGATCAACCAAAACATCTCCGTAACCGAGAAAAAACGGTTCGTTTTGGATAAAATCAGCTGCCGGCAGAACGGCTCGAGCTGTCCCGTCCACGATTTTCTGATGGAAATAATGTATGTTGACGTTGAATCGGGCTCCGTCACCAAAGTATTCGATGATTTGGTCTGCCAGGTGGCTGACAACGATCGCCAGGTCGCCGACTCCACAGATTTGAAGCCCTTCAATAATGCGTTGCAAAATGGGTTTGCCGCCGACACGCAGAAGCGGTTTGGGATTGTAGTCAGTCAACGGGCTGAGCCGAACACCTCTACCAGCAGCTAACAGAATACCTTTCATGTCATGAAACACCTCGAAATAAAACGTTCCAACCAGTCCGCTGAATCTTAGTCTACTGATCAATTGAGATCAACTTCTGTGTTTCGTGAGCTAGTCTGGCTGTTAAAAGCTGAGCCATTCGATCCGGTGATTCTTCGGCGCCTGGTTGCTGGTGGAGCGAAGGTGACTGTTTGAACACGAGGCCAAAGATTACAGGATGGGTAGGATTAGATTGCAAGATGGATCAGACATCTTTGACCTGATATTTTAATTTGTCGATGGCATAGGTTTTCTTTCAGTCATCAACCTGGGGCTTGCGCGGTTTCTTTCTCTTCTCTCCCGCCAGGCCACTAAGCTCAGCTTCAATCTCCTCCACGCTCGGCAGGCTGGATTTAAGTTCTTGGGGTAAGGCACGAGTAAGTTCGTAGGTGGAAATGCCGATGGGTTTGTCTATTCCAGCAAAACTGTACTCGGCCAATAGGCGGCTGCGATCTTGACAAAGAATCAAACCAATAGTCGGGTTGTCCGTAATATGTTTTAAGCGGTCGTTGACCACGTTACAGTAGAAGTTGAGTTTTCCAGCGTATTCAGGTTTGAACTTGCCCTTCTTTAGTTCAATCACTACAAATGCGCGCAGATGCAAATGGTAGAAAAGCAGGTCAATATAGAAATCTTCATCACCGACTTCCACTTTGTACTGCCTCCCAACAAAGGCGAATCCCTGCCCCAGTTCCAGCAGGAACTTCTCGAGATGCCGCACCAGGCTCGTCTCCAAATCGCGTTCCTGAAACGGTTCTGTCAGAGTCAGAAAGTCGAAAATGTATGGATCTTTAAGTGTTTGCTGTACAAGATCCGACTGATGCTCTGGCAGGGTCACAGCAAAGTTCGATCGCGCCTTACCCTGCCGGAGGTGTGCCCGCGTCTCGATCTGCATTGACAGAATGTTGCGACTCCAGCCATTGATAAGGATCTGCTCCATGTACCAAATGCGGGTGGAGAGATCTTTGACCTTCTCCATCAGGACGACGTGGTGAAACCAAGGAATTGACCAAAGCAGCCCATCGCCCAATTTTGCCAAAGCGCTTGTTTTTGCACCAGGCTGCTGCAAAGTTGGATCTAAGTGCAATTGTGACGCAGCCTGCGGCACAATTAATTCAGGATCGGGATACGCACGGAAAAATGATAGCATACGCTTGATATTTCGTTCCGAAAAACCCTTCAATTCCGGCATTTCATTTTTCAGCTCCCGCGCCAGCCGGGGAATGACACCTGCGCCCCAGCCTTCGTGCCTCTGGCGGGCGTCAATCATGTGGCCAATATCCCAGTAGAGCTGGATCAACTCGGAGTTGACCGTCAGTATAGCTCGAACTTGCGACGCCTGAATGCGGGTTTTTATTTCGACAAAGAGCGAGGCGTAGCCCGACCCGTCTTGAACCAGACCCTTTTTATGTTCTTCACGGTTATCCATTTTTCACTTCCCGAAGCAGTTTCTTCAACCTCTCGGTGATCTCGTGCTCGATTTGTAGCACATCCCATTTCCCGATAAATCTCACAAATCGCCCCTCGAATCCGAGAGTTCTCTACCTCAAACTTCAATTTTCCTATTATTTAGAATCCCGAATATCCCGTTGTTCCTTCGACACTTCTACGTGTTCTCTACTCTAAGTTCTTCAATATCTTTGATCTCAACAGTTCTTTTGTCAAATCAGATAATAACGGGTTTATATGTTTGGTTCAAACTCTTCCCAATACTCTTCTTTTCTACCTCCTACATACCGCAATAGCACATATACTTGAAGCTTTTAAATATTCCGTTCTTTCGATTGTTCAGTCCCTCTGTGTCAATATGAATGAGACACCTAGCCTATGAAAGATTAGTGTAGTAAACTTTGAGTCAAAATAAAACTATGTGGAGCTGTTTCAGCAAAATCTTCTTTTTGGTGCGGAATCCTCAGCGGTCATTTTTCTGAAAAGTCACTTGGAATTCCATTTTCAAGATCGAAAATCAGCGTTTTTCACAGGAATATCAAAAAACCGCAAACCAAATACGCCTCTTAATAGGCATCTCACTATTGCGGGATGGGGTATAGTCTAAAAATTGGCCTGAGATCTTGTATAAAGCTAAGATATTCAATCTGTCAGGAAGAATTTAAATTGTCCTATACCAGGAACTGCCTAAATTTCCTTCCATCAGCGCCGCTCGAATAAAACACTGTGAATCGATAAACAAGATTGTTTGACAAAAGCGTTGAATCCATTTAAAAGTATGGCAGGAGGTCGAAATGGAAACAGTCACTGTCTTCACCACCTATGACGACAGGGAAGCTCAAATCATCAAAAACCTGTTGGCTGAGTATGATATTGAATGCCAGGTTGTATCCTCTATTTCGCACTCCGTTTTTCCATTTACCCACGATCATCGACTGGCAAAGATAAATATCATCGTTACGGAACAGGAGGCGCATCGGGCTGAAGAAATCATTTCGGGATTTCTTGACAGTTCGGAACCCTCATTTAGTGACGAGACGTTTTCTGAGGCTGATGAAAACGATCAAGAGCCGGTCTGATTGTCATCATCACAGATAAAAGGAAAACAATCTTTCAAGCGTGGAGAGAATGATGAATCACGAATCACAAATTGGGTCGATGCATCCTCTTGAAATTAAAACACTTAGAGCCTTTGGCGCGGTGCATGAACTGGGGTTGGAGCAACTGGAAAGCGCCACCGGACTGGATGCATCCCGAATACGCAGAGCGTTGGAATGGCTGTTGACACGGGGAGCGTTGGAAGTTGTCGAAGAAATCACGCGACAATTCGTCAAATTGACCGAAGCGGGTCATGCCAGTGCTGAATCGAAAATCACTGAGCTCCGAATAGTCGATCAAGCTCGCAAGGGAGCGACATTGAAAGACCTGGAGGCATCCGGATTGTTCGATCCGGCTGAGCTCAAACCTGCAATAGGAATATTGAAGTCACAAGGTGTTTTGAACTTCGGTGAGGGCGGCACGCTGAAGATATCGGAAAACGCTGATTTACAGCCTTATCAACGCCTTCAGAGCCTTGTCGAAAAATGGGTCGGGCGCCTGGAAACACCGCTGGACGATGTTTTGGATGAGGAGAAACCCCTGCTTGCGGAGTTGGCCAAAAAACGCGGCAAGGCGTCCCCGCTGTTCCGTATTTTGGACAGAGTGTTTAAAACATACCAGTTGACGGATACCGGCAAGGCGATTTTGAGAGAAATTCTTGACAAGGGGTTGACGGGTGAAGAAGTCGGCAGGGTGCTTCCTGAACACTTGAAAGACGGCAAATGGCGTGGGTTGACCTATCGAAAATATGCTCTGGATTTGGCGCCGCCGAGAATTGTGACGGGAAAACGCAATCCGTATCGGGAATTTTTGGATTATGTAAAAGTGAAGCTTATTTCATTGGGGTTTGAAGAGATGGTCGGCGACCATGTCGAAACAGAATTTTGGAATATGGATGCGTTGTTTGCGCCGCAGTTTCATTCTGCCAGAGATATTCACGATGTCTATTTCGTCAAACAGCCGACGCATGCCGACCACATCGAAGAGCCCTTTTTCAGCAATGTGGTCGCGGCGCACACTGACGGCGGTAAAACGGGGTCGACAGGCTGGGGATATGATTTCGATGAACAGCGGAGCAGACGGCTGGTTTTGCGATCACAGGGAACCGCTTTGTCCGCCCGCACACTCAGTCGAGCTTCTGTTCCCGGCAAATACTTCGGCATGGCCAGATGTTTTCGGTACGACAGCGTCGATGCAACCCATGCACCGGATTTTTTCCAGGTCGAAGGCATCACACTGGCTCCGGAAAACAATTTCCAAACACTGCTGGGTTTGTTGAAATTGTTCGCGGTCGAATTGGCGAAAGCAGATGAAATTATGTTTACACCAGGATATTTTCCATTTACAGAACCAAGTGTCGAAGCACACATCAAGCATAAAAAACTGGGCTGGATAGAAATGGGCGGCGCGGGTATTTTCCGCCCGGAAGTCACTCACCCTCAAGGTGTGGATGTCCCTGTGATCGCCTGGGGACTTGGCCTGGATAGGATGGCAATGGTCGCCATGGGCATCAACGATATCAGAGGTCTGTTCGCTACGGATCTGAACAAGGTGCGCCAAACAAGAGCCTCATTTGAAAGATAGGAGCCTGACTTATGCCTACCATAACCTGTAAATTGAAAGATCTTAATCGACTGGCGACAACTCGGCTGACAGCGGCGGAATTGGAAAAAGCGATTCTTTTTGCCAAAGGTGAAATCAAAGAATACGACCCGGTGTCCGATGAAATGAAAATCGAGCTGCAGGATACCAATCGACCGGACTTGTGGACGGTCGAAGGTATCGCCAGACAGTTGCGGTACGTGATCAAACACGATGGCAATACCTATCCATGGACAATAAAAGGGGCTATGCCGGTCATTGGAGACATGACTGTCGATAAAACGCTGGATTATCGACCTTATGCCGGAGCGATCATCGCTAGAAATATCGATGTAACCAATGATTTTTTGATTGGAATGATCCAAACCCAGGAAAAATTGGCCAACGGGCTCGGCAGAAATCGGTCCAGTCTTTCCATAGGTATCTATGATCTAGACCAGGTAACGTTTCCGGTGCATTACAAAGCGGTCGGGCGACGGGAGATTTCTTTTGTACCGCTCGAAATGGATAAGCCTCTGACACCGGAAGAAATTTTGAAACTCCATCCGAAAGGCTTGGAATATGCGTATATTTTGGATGGTCGAGCCCAGGTTCCGATGCTGATCGATGACTCGGGTGAAGTCATGTCGTTTCCGCCGATTATCAACTCTCGAGCATCAGGAGAAGTCCATGTCGGCCATAGAAACCTTTTTGTCGAAGCAACCGGAACGTCCTTCATGCAACTTATTATGGCATTGAACATTTTTGCTGCCGATATGTTTGATAGAGGCGCTGAAATCTGCGCCGTCAGGGTGCATTACGATATCGATACTCCTTTGGGTAGAAATGTTGTCATGCCGGTAAACCTTATCAGGCGCAATACTATCGATACAAAAATGGTTAAAAGATGGTTAGGCAGAGGTTTTTCTGTCCAGGAAATGGCTGAAACGCTGCATAATTACGGTTATACGGTTGAAAAAACGGATACGGAAAATCAATCCGTTACTGTCGCCATGCCGGCATGGAGACAGGATTTGCTACACCCTGTCGATATCATGGAGGATCTGGCGATAGCCGTTGGATATGATTCGTTTATTCCTGAGATGCCGGGTTACTTTACGGTCGGTAAAACTTCACCGCAAACGGCGTTTGAAGACCGCATCAGAGACATCATTTTGTCATTCGGATATGAGGAAATCATTTCGAATATTCTGTGTGCGAAAGAAGAGTTCACGAATTTTGTACGTGAACCGGATCGACGGATTGTCGAGATCGACAACCCGATGAACATCAATTATGCCGCCTTGCGGGATATGATATTGCCGTCGCTTCTAAGGGTTGAACGCGATTCTTCTCAGGCGCCGTACCCCCACAGGCTGTTCGAAGCCGGTGAGGTTACGGTATTGGATGACAAGACGGTGACCGGGTGCGCGACGCGTCGACATCTGGCGGTATTGATCGCCGACAGAGAAGCCGAATTTGCTCATGGTCATTCCTGTTTGGAGTCGTTGCTGTTTAATCTGGAGTTGTCGTCGTCGCTTGTTCAGCAGGACCGGCCGATATTTCTTCCCGGCCGGGCCGCCAAAGTGACGGTGTCGGGAAAAGAACTGGGCTGGATAGGAGAAATACATCCTGAGGTGTTGGACAACTTTGGGATCGTTATGCCCTGTGCGGCTTTTGAAATAGATCTGGATATTTTGCGGGAACTGGTGGAACTCAGTAAAAGCGATTTGTAACTTCAGTCTTCAGACTGAGTCATAAGCATGAAATACTCATTTCGGGTGTTTGAACCAGGAGGCGCTTATGGAATTCAAGGTGGTTTTTCCGGAACAGAAAACAAACAGCCACAAAGTCAACGTGCAATTTTTGAATTTTGAGGTCAAAACAGATCAACCGCAATCCTATGGCGGTGAAAATACGCAACCGGCTCCATATCTGATGTTTCTATCTTCGATTGCGACGTGTTCAGGTTGGTTTTTGCTGCGTTTTTTAGAGGCTAGAAATATTCCTCTCGACGGCATTGAATTGGTGATGAATACGGTTACGGACAAAGAAACCAAGAATTTGACCGACATCATTTTGACCCTAAAGCTGCCGGAATCGTTCCCAGCCAAATACCACAACGCCGTTTTGGCGGCCGTTCAGCAGTGTTCAGTGAGTAAAACAATTTTGTCGCCGCCGCGGATGGGAGCGGAAGTCGTCGTCAACGACACGGTTGTGCTTAAAAAATAAACGTTGCCGACGATCTTCATTGATCCGGTTTGTACTCCTGTCGACAATTCATGTCATCGGTTCAACAGGTCCCGCATTCAGTATTGAGCCTAGGTAACGCTGCTCTACATACCGGATAAGGTCCAAGAAAACAGAGTGTTTTCCATGCAATACTCAATGCCGGGTTAAATCAATTTGTCTTAGATTGTTTCGAAGACCCTCGCTGGCGAACCAGGTTTTATCGCTTCGAATTAAAACCATCTCAGTCTGTACGCGGGAATGGATCAGCTCGATCCCTTTTTCTTCCCCCAGGACAAAAACGGCGGTTGCGAGTGCGTCCGCCATCGCTCCCGATGGATCGACAATAGTCACGCTGACGATGTCGTTCGAAACAGGGTAACCGGTTTTAGGGTCGATAATATGGCAGTAGCGTCGCCCATCGATCTCAAAATAGCGTTCGTACGTTCCCGAGGTGACGACAGCGCCTTTTTGGATGGATAAAGTACCCCACAGTTTGCTCCTGTCGGAAGAAAACGGGTCGCGGATACCGACGACACACAAGTCATTTTTGGTAAAGCTTCTGACATACATGTCTCCGGATAGATCAACAATCAATTTTTTTAAGCAGTTTTTTTCTTTCTGTGTCAATGACTCGACAATCTGATCATTCAACCACTCGGCAAACAGCCCTTTGGCGATTCCTCCAACGTCCAACACGAATCCGGATTCAGGTTCATCATCCGATATGGAATCCTGTGCATTGACTCGAATGGATCGATTGGACTCGTCAAAAATCAGGTTGTCGAATCCTGTAAACGACAACGCTTTTGCCAAAGCGTCACTGTCCGGCAGAACGCCTTTTTTTTCAGCGTCTTTCCATAGGCGAACCACCGGCCCGATAGTGACATCGAAGGCGCCGCCGGTGATTGTTTCAGCTTCCCGGGCGGCTTGCAGGGCCTGCCACCCCTTTGCGGTTAAAAGCACCGGAGTGTCTTTCTTTTTATGTAATTGATTGATGGCGCTCGATTCCCGATACATCGACAGCTCCGCTTCCCATTCTTCGACGGACTGCGCGGCTTTTTCCGTCACGCGTTGAAGCGTCGTGTCGCTCAACCCGACAGCGATGATGTTGACCGGGATACCGCCCATCGCATAGAACGTTTTTGTCACTCGAGGCGATTCGCATGAAACCAGGTATGCGGCCATTGAAATCAGCGCCGTGAAAGCGATGAATCGCCTTGATAAAATGTGTGCGCTCAACTTGGTGACAGCATTGATGTTCTGTTTATTCGTCGTCATGGTTCCCTCCGGTGAAACAACCGTTCGTTGACAAAAGCTGCTTGAACCATAACAATTGAACTGTCATGGATCAAAACAATCCGGCCCAAATAATTATAGATGAAGTTTTGAATGGAATACCATCAGGCTCTGTCGAATATTGCGATGTGCGCGTCACGACTGACCTGCTGCAGAGTTACAGCGGCGGTGAGAAGCAGGCGGGGATCGACTCGGAAAGACGAAAAGACAGTGGATTCGGTGTCAGAGTATTGAAAAATGGAGCCTGGGGATATGCGGCATCTTCGTCGATTTCCATCCGGGAGGGCCTTCGTATCCTACAAAAAGCCATCGAATTGGCCGATGCTTCGTCGAAGCTGGCTGAGCGAAGAGTGGTATTCAAAAAGCGCAAATCCTTTCAGGCGACTTGGAGACCTCGGATGAAGATAGATCCTTTCGCTGTTTCGGAGCCGGATAAAATTCAGTTGCTGGAAAATGCTTTGAAAATCGCCGGCTCGGTGAAAGGAGTCACCGCTGTTTCCGGATATATGGCGTTTCACCGGACCGACTGCTGGTTCGGCTCGACGGAAGGAACCCGTATTTTCCAGGAGATTACGATGCCTTCCATTGAGATGGTGATAACGGCCGGTGAAAATCACGATGTTCAAAGTCGTTCATGGCCGTCGTCTCATGGAGGTTTCGCCTGCACTGGCGGATTGGAAAAGCTACAGAGCATCATTCTGGCATCGGAAATTGAAAAGGCTGCTGAAGAGGCGGTTATGTTGACGTATGCGCCGCCATGCCCTGACGGCGTGTTTACGGTCGTGCTGGCTCCGGATCAGATGAGTTTGCAGATTCATGAGAGTATCGGGCATCCGCTGGAACTCGATCGGGTCTTCGGAGTCGAGGCCAATTTTTCCGGAACCAGCTTTGCTCAACCGAGCTTGTTGAACAAGCTTGACATCGGATCGGAACATATCGACGTTTATACGGATCCGACCGAGGAAGGCGTTCTTGCTGCTTACGGCTATGATGATGACGGCGTGCCGGTCCGCCCTGTTCCGCTGATTCAAAAGGGAGTGCTGGTGGGTTACTTGTCGGGTCGGGAAACCGCCGGTCGCCTGGGTCTGGCATCGAGCGGCAACAATCGTGCTGCCGGCTGGCGGCACTTTCCGATCAACCGGATGTCCAACACGAGATTGGAACCCGGTCGCTTTTCGTGGGATGACTTATTGGCGGGAATTGACAAGGGATTGTTCATGGCGACCAATCGAAGCTGGACGATTGACGATCGGCGTGAAACCTTTCGTTTCGAATGCGAATTCGCTCAAGAAATTTCGGGTGGAAAACTGGGTAAAGTCTATCGAAATCCCGTTTATTCGGGGCGAACACTCGATTTTTGGCGCTCCTGTGATGCTGTCGGCAATGCATCGCTTTATCAAAACTGGGGCACATCATCATGCGGGAAAGGCGAACCGGCTCAGAGCATTCATACCAGTCAGGGATCTTCACCGGCGCGGTTTCGAAACGTATCGGTCACCTCGGCGCGCCCATCAAAAGGACATCGGCATGGCTGAAGCGACGCTTTTGACGATTCTTGAGCGGGTTCCCGACCGATTCGGAGCCATGGTGATACAGGAAAAAACCGAAACCGCCGTAACACGGTTGTCGGAAAACGCTATTCAAGCCAATACGATGGTCTCCCAGCATGAAATTTGGCTGCGTGTTTTTTGTGATGATCGTGTCGGGCTCGGATTCGGGACACCGCAGACTGATCATGAGATCGGTCAGTTGGTTGAAGAAGCGGTTCAATCATGGGAAAACAATAAGCAGACCTCGCCGCTCAAACTGGTTGGTGACCTACCGATGCAATTTTCGCCTGTTTGCGATCCGTTTATCGAGAATCAGACCCCGGCTGAACGTGTGCGTGCGCTGACCCGTGCCGTTTCGGTCGTTCGGGATCACGGTATGGTTTACACGGGAGCTTACAGCACGGAAAAGATCACACGATCGATGGCAAGTTCAACCGGACTTCAGGCGTCCTCATCCGTAACCATGATCGATGTGTCTTGTACTGTAGCACATTCGGGCGGCTCCACAGGATGGGCGCGTGACTTCAGTTCCAGCGCTGCGGATATCGATGTGGTTTCGTTGGCGGTGACTGCTGGAAGCAAGGCGATGAACGGAAGAAAAAACAAAAAAGTTTTGAAGCCGGGTAAATATACCGTGATTTTAGAGCCTGCAGCCGTCGGATCGATGCTGTTGTTTTTGGGTTTTTTATCTTTCGGCGGTGGACCGTTCAATCGCGGAACGAGTTTTCTATCCGGAAAAATAGGCCAAAAAGTGATGCCGGAGCATATATCGATTTCAGATGATTCCAGTGATCCCAGATGTTGTGGATGGCCGTTCGATTACGAAGGCACGCCGACTCAGATAGTTAAATTGGTTGAGAAAGGTGTTGCCCGCGGAGTCGTGCATGATGTTGGCACGGCGGCCGCTGCAGGAACGCAGTCGACCGGGCATGCATTGACACCAGGCAACTCGTTCGGGCCTTATCCCCGTTGCCTGAAAATGGAAGCGGGGGAAACATCCATAAAAGACCTGATACGATCGGTCGGAAAAAGCCTTCTGGTCACCAGACTTTGGTATATCAATTACGTCAATCCGATGCAGACGATGATCACCGGTTCGACCCGCGACGGAACGTTTTGGCTGGAAAACGGAGCGATACGCTACGCTGTACAGGATATGCGTTTCATAGAAAGTATTCTGGATGCGTTCAATCGATCGGTGTTGCTGTCAAAAGAGCGTTCCTATGTGCGCCAGTTCGGTTCGACGCTCTGTGTGCCCTGGATGGTTATCCCGGATTTTACGTTTACGGAGACATTGTGAAGCGGCGGACGTTTATCAAAGCCTTGCTCGGCGTCGGCTCATTGTTGGCTGTCTGGAATCCATTGCGTGGCGCCGAAGCGTCAGGGAAAACGTATGACAAGGTGCATCGTACAGCAGGGTATATCCTGATGGGTCGCACCAGGGGTTGCTCGAGCCCGTTTCAGAACGAAGACGGCCATGTGAATTTAGAAAAGGGTCTGATCGAACTGGAGTCCAGGCATTCATGATCAAGATATTGGGATCGATCAGGCTGACACTGGTGATATTGACGATCATCATCATCTTGTCTATCTGGGGCAGCTTGGATCCGGAAGGAAAACTTTATTATCACCCTGTTTACCTGGGCTCGTTGAGCTTGCTTGGTCTGAATATATTGACATGTGTTTTGAAAAGGGTCAAAAATGGCCGGCTGACGATGAAATCAGCGGGATATTTTCTGTCGCATATCGGGTTTCTTGTGATTCTACTTGGAGCTCTGACAAGTCTTGTTTTTGGATTCAGAACCCTTGTTTGGCTTGGAGAAGGCGACAGGATTTCCGATATATCCATTGGAGGAAATATATTGGAAAGTTTGGGTTGTGCTGTGGTCTTGCAAAGCTTTGAAATTGATCTGCATGATTCAGGAATGCCGGATCGATATGTATCTCGCGTGCTTGTTTCTTGTCCTGATCGACCCGAACAGGAGCATGAAATCCTGGTCAACAAACCGTTGAAAGTGAATGAATACCGCCTGTTTCAATCGAGTTTCAGACTACAGCCTGTTCAGACAGCGACTCTGGAAATGAAGCTGCCCGATGACACCTGGCGTCGTTTCGATATTCGGGTTCCCGGTGAAGCGGTCGAGCTGGAAACAGGTGATATCGGCAGCCTTCGCATTCGTGGTTTGCAGTATGAGCCGGATTTTGTGCTTTATGATTCTCGTCGTGCGGGTTCAAGGTCTGCTTTTCCGTTAAATCCTGCCGTGTTGATATCGGTTGAGAATGAACGTGATGACGCTGATGTATTCTGGACTTTTTTGCATCATCGTCACCATGATCATATGGCTGAAATACGGTCGCCGTCGATTTATTTTGCGGCTGTCGATCAGGCTTATCAATCGGGAATAGAAATTGTTCGGGATCCCGGCATGAAATGGGTCATGATCGGAGGGGTGTTGTTGATGGCGGGCTTGGGACTGTATTTGGCAGCCGCTTTATTTAAGGAGATCGATCGGAATGCCCATTGATCAAATTTTTGTCGTTTTGGGGATGGCGGCCTATATGTTGGCGTTCTGTATCAGCGTTGTGCAGCTTTTCAGTGATAGGATTGAATTATTACGATGGAGCACAGGTTTTGTTTGGGGTGGTTGGCTGTTGCATACGGCGGGGTTTCTGGTCAGGTGGCGGGCGACTTTTTTGCTGGGGTACGATTATTTTCCTGTCGCCAATCGATATGAAGCCTTTATTTTTTTCAGTTGGTCCGTCGTTCTGTCTTGGCTGATTTTGAAACGCTGGGCGCCCGGCAGCAAAATCGCAGCGGGGATGCAGTTTACGGCGGCGATTTTAATTGCATGGGCGGGTCTGACAAGCGCTTCCGATATCCATTCCCTGATGCCGGCTCTTCGCTCAAATTGGCTGATATTTCATGTGATAACATGTTTTCTCGCTTATGCAGCGTTTGCAGCCGCGGCTTTTATCGCCCTGTGTTTTCTGATCTCATCAAAAAGATCCACAGCCGACGTCGCCGATACCGACAAGACAGACAAACTGTTGTATTTCTCCGTATCGATCGGTTTTTTCCTTCTCACATTGGGAATCTTGACCGGAAGCGCTTGGGCTCAACAGGCATGGGGACGCTATTGGGGGTGGGACCCCAAGGAGGTTTGGTCTCTGATTACATGGGCGGTTTATGCGCTCTTTCTCCATGCGCGGATCTCAAGAAGATGGAGTGGTAAACGACTTGCCATCCTGGCTGTAGCAGGCTTTCTTGCTGTTTTGTTCACTTTTCTGGGAGTCAACTACCTGCCGTTTCTTCAAGGGTTGCATAGCTACGCCTGAGTCCCCTATACTATAAGCTCTTTAGGTTACCTGGAGATAGAGAATGTTAACCAAGTGGATGAAAAAAACAGGCGTTGTGGTTTTAATTATGGCTTTTGGGCTCGGGCTGGGCATGGTTCTGGCTGAAATAGCCGAAATGACGAAAGATGAGATTATCATTTCCACTCCTGAAAAGAAAAGTGATGGTGTTGCAACCTTCGTGAAATTCGCTCACAAAAATCATGTCGATCAATATGGAGCGAAATGTGAGACATGTCATCCGGCGATCGATCCGGTTATCAATTCGCCGAAAAACAACCAGGTCGATGTGCATGCGACCTGTCGGCAGTGTCATGCCAAGAACAAACCCGGCAAAACCTTTGCCTGTGATCGATGCCATATAAAATAGAATGTGAACGGATAAACAACGCGGCCATTTACTGTTATAGAAATGGTGATGCCTGGTCTTGTCAGCCGTTGAACGAAGACCGGGCTAAACGAAGGAGATTTTTCCTCAGGGTTGAAAAATGAAGGATATTGATTGCGAAGAATTGTATGAAAATGCGGATTGGTATGACCAATTGACCCATGATTATTCAATAGATTTACCGATGTACCACAGGCTGGCGGAAGAATGCGGCGGCCCGATACTGGAGCTCGCTTGCGGCACGGGCCGGATTGCGGCTTCTCTGGCTGCTCACGGCCATGCGGTAACAGGGCTGGATATCAGCAAGGCCATGTTGGAAAAAGCCGGAATGAAGGCCGCTCAAGCATCCGTCGACGTCGAATGGATTCATGCCGACATACGGTCATTTGACGTGAAGCGAGTGTTCAGCCTGATTATTCTGCCGTTCAATTCGATTTGCCACATACATGACAGGGAGGGCATCGAAGGGATGTTTCGCTCTGTCTTGAAACATATGAATACCGCCAGTCGTTTCGTTGTGGCGATGTTTGTGCCAAGTTTCGATATTCTGTCCCGGGAACAATCGGAAAGGTTTCCGGTAGGCAAGGTAAATCATTTTAAAGCGGGTGAAGGTATGGTCTATGAGACAAATGTGTATGATCCGGCCTCACAGATCAACCATATCAAATGGTTTTATAATCTTCCCGGCCTGCCGAACGAGATTGTCATTCAGAACAACATGCGGATGTATTTTCCCCAAGAATTTCAAGCATTGGCGCATTATAATGGTTTTAGTGTGGAAACGATCTGGGGCGATTATGATTTTTCGCCGTTTACGAATAAGTCCGAGCAGCAGATTTATGTTTTGCGAGCAGCCTCGGATGCTGATGGATCACCAGGAACAAAATAATGCCGTTTGGTGATGAGAAGCGTGTGTAGATTTGTATTTCGCTTCCCTTTGTAGCTCTAATCCTATTTTCAGCTGATACCGCCTATAACTCCCCCCGAATCGTCCCATCCGTATTGACGATAATTTGCTGAAAAGCGAGATCTTCTCGTCCGGCGATCGTCATCGCCTGCTCGATCATCCGTGTCAAGCCGCCACAGCAGGGCACCGACATGCGCACAACGATGACTTTGGGAATGGTGGGGTTTGAGAGAATCGCCGCGAGTTTGTCGACGTAAGGCTCGGTTCGATCCAACTTCGGACAGGCGACGACAACGGAGCGGCCGCGTAGAAAGCGCCAGTGTATATCGGCGGATGCGACAGGGCCGCAAGTGCTGAGAACGACGAGTTCCTTGTGATTGAAAAAATCAGCGCCAGGGTTGACCAAATGCAGTTGAACCGGCCATTGTGCCAGGTCGGACGGGATGACTTGGCCGGGCAATCCTGCGCCGTCTATCTTTGCGGGTTGAGGAGGCGAAGCCGGCGCTGTTTTCGTGAAATGTCTCAAACCCGGACAGCCGCCTTCCGGAACCTTGGGTTGTTTTGAAGTTGACGTAAGATCCGGATCATGTTGGGAATCGATCAGGCCGTGTTCACGAGCCGCCTGCATGAACCGTTCGACACCTTCCTCACCTTGAGAAGCCGTAACATGTTTGAGCGTCGCATGGAAGTCGAATGCCGGCGCCTCTTTCTCTTCAATAGTCAACGCTCCAGTCGGGCATTCTCCCAGACAGTCGCCTAGTCCGTCACAATAATCTTCTTTGACCAGTTTCGCTTTGCCATCGATGATTTGCAGCGCACCTTCCGAGCAGGCAAGGACGCACAAACCACAGCCATTGCAGAGTTCTTCGTTTATATGAATGATTTTCCGTTTCGCCATTTCTTGCTCTCCTTTCGAAAATGACTTCGCGATTGTAGCATATCATTCTTGAAAAACACTCAAATCAAACAGCAAATACTCATTATTTACTGCAAATTTTTTTTAAAACGATCGTCTTGAATATGGAAAGACTGAGTTCGATCTCAGATATCAATCAAATTAGCTAAAAATGAAAGCGTCGATGAAAGGTTGAACAGCGTGGATAAAATTAGTCTTTATTTGTTTTTGGCGAGTGGAAAACCTGATAGATCACTCTTTTTGATACCGCCATTGCGGAGCAGCAGATATGGCGGAAGGGTCACAAACCAAAAAGATCATTATGTTGTTTACAAAAGCTAGTGAAGCACTATATATTACGGCTGGTGATAAATGGCACTCGAAAAATGTATGGTTTGGAAACAAGGACAATACTTGGAGGGATTTATGAAGAGAGCTGGATTTTTGGGGTTTTGTATTTTGCTGGTTGCATTGCTTTCAAGTGTTTTTTTTATTGGGTGTGAAAAAGCTGACGACCCGCTGAACCCGGACGATAGGACGCCGACTCCCGGCAATACGCCCACACCTTTCCAAAGCCCGACCCCGGAACCGACCCCGGGAAGTTCGATGTGGGGTTACATAAACGGCTCGGCATTGGTGGAAGTCAGTGGATTGGAATATAATCCGTATAATGAAAAGGAGTCGATATTTCATCTGTATCATCCTACCACCCAAGCTTGGCTGAATGTTCGCCACAGATCAGGCGGAAAATTTCAAATCAAGGGCGCTCTTGACAGTTGGTATGGATGCAGCGATGATGTGCATTATGAATATATTCAGCCGGGTGGAAACGGGGTTTGGCGGATTGAATGGGAACAACACGGAGATACAACTCAAGTTGTTGTCACATCACCGCAAGGAGGTTCCGAAACAGTGCATTTAAGAGGAGGCGCCGCAGCATGGCGTGAAATCCGGCATGGCTCAGGGGATGCTCGACTGCCCATGGCCTCCCCGGCTTCGATAAGAGTCATCAGCATGACCGGCACGATCGGTGAAGCGGTTCATTGCCGGTAAATATAAATTATCAGAGGAGGAGTAATGACAATGATTAAAAAATTTGCCGTGTTCACAATCACATTTATGTTGCTTACAGTTTTGAGCGTGAGCAGTGTTGCCCTCGGTAAATCAGGAGGACAGGAAGCTCTCAATGGTCAACGGTTCACGATACCGTTCAACGGAGATCGAATCTGGGTGCATTCGGATTATGTGGGTTGTACGGGTGATGTGATCGATGTGTTGATCGAGTTGGCCAATCCCGGGACGCCGATTGACGCATTCACGATGAACATGCTCTTTGATACGACCATGTTGGAATATCATGGATGTGTTGCAGGTGATCTTGATCCAGGATGGACAATGTTTGGTTGCAATGAACCGACACCTGGAAACATGGTTATAGCCGGTTTTTCATTGCCTCCAAAAGAAATACCCGTTGGCAGTGAAGGTGTTCTGGCTGTTTTGAGCTTTGTTGTCACTTGTGATGCATGTGATGAAGGCGACAGCAGTGAACTGAAACCGATCAATTTTCTAGACGATATTGAAGAGTTTACTCCAGGAACAGGGGCTTTCACCTATGTTTGTGAAAGCACACCGACTCCTGAACCCACTGACACGCCGATTCCGGAACCAACTGATACACCGGTTCCCGAACCGACAGACACCCCTGTTCCCGAGCCGACAGACACCCCTGTTCCTGAGCCCACTGACACGCCGATTCCGGAACCGACGGATACTCCAATTCCACCGACGAATACGGCTGTTCCACCGACACATACACCTATCCCACCGACAAATACACCTGTTCCGCCGACGAATACGGCTGTTCCACCGACACATACGCCGACATCTCCACCACCGACTCACACACCGACACCGCCGGAATGTGAATGGTTGGGAACGAAGCTTGAAATTTCCCAAAACAAACCGTTTCAAACCGGCGACACGTTCTGGCTTAAGTGCGAAGTTTGCTCGGATACCCATAGACCCAGTGTCCCCACTGCGATTTTACTGGGTTTCGCAGGTGAATTCTGGTTCTGGCCGTCATGGAGCCAAACATTTGATTGGGTGACAGTTGACTATGAACCTGGATTGACATCTTTCTATGTTTTCGAGCCGTTTGCCTGGCCTAAGGTGATTGGCTCAGCGACGGATATCGCTTTCTTCAGCGCCTTACTGACGCCAGAAATGAATGCTATTGTCGGTGATATCGGTTATGTCACGATGGGATTTGAAGGGGAGTACACTGAAATGTGGGGCTATGTCAACGGCCGCGCAAGAGTTGAAGTCTCGGGTTTGAGCTATGACCCTGACGAGGAGAAAGAATCCATTTTTCATTTGCACCATCCGATGACGGGAGCCTGGTTGAATATTCGACATCGATCGGGTAACAAATTTCAGGCAAAAGGAGCGCTCAATTGGGATTACGGCTGTCACGATGAAGTCAACTATTGGGATATGCAAAGCGCCGGCAATGGTGTTTGGGTTCTGGACTGGAATCAACAGGGCAATACCACTGAAGTCAAAATCACATCACCGACAAACGGCGTGTCCGTGCTTCATTTTGTGGGCGGCACGGCTGCCTGGCGGGAAGTGCGGCCGGGCTCCGGGGATGCCCGTATACCTTTGCATTCGCCTGCTACCATCAAAGTGTTGGAAATAGGTGGAACGATCGGTGACGCCGTCGAGTGTTGGGACTAGTTGACAGCGGCGTGGTGCTATTGAGAACGCTGTTTTTTCTCCAGCGCTTTTTCTAGACGCAATTTCAGACTACCGAAACCGGAAGTATCCTGGTTTCGGTAGTCTTTTGGTATGTCAGGTTCCTGTTGGGTCATACTGAGCGAGAGTCGGTGTTTTTCCGTATCGATTTCTATGACTTTTACCTGAATGACGGCGCCGATTTTCAGTATGTCGGACGGATGATTGATTTTGCGATCCGTTTCCATTTCCGAAATATGTAAAAGACCTTCAAGACCAGGTTTCAGGCGTATAAACGCTCCGAATTTTTCATATCGAACGACTTGGCCTGAATAGATGCCGTTTTCAACAATGTCGGTTCCGACATATTGTTCCCAGGGTGAAAGGATTGCGTCCTTCATACTTAATGATATCTGTTTGGTTTCAGAGTTTATTTCCAGCACTTTCGCTTTGATTTCTTGGTTTTCGGAAATAATTTCAGAAGGGTGATGGACGCGTTCCCAGGAGATATGGGAAATGGGGACGAGGCCGTCGATGCCGCCGATATCGACAAAAACGCCGAAATCCGTGATTCGTTTTACATATCCGGTGACCGTATCCCCGACAGACAGATTTCGCAAAATTTCACGAGCACGTTTCTGGCGTTCGTCTTCCAGGTATTTTGTTCGAGAGACAACGATATTTTTTCCATGATTATCCATTTGGAGAATGTGAAAATGGTAGGTTGCACCGACATAAAAATCTGGATTATCGACGTGTTCCAGATCGATTTGCGAAATTGGACAGAAAGCGTTTATATTGCCCAAACTGATATCGAACCCGCCTTTGTTGGCTTTCTCGACACGCCCTTCTACCGGTATTTTGCTCCTGAACGCTTCTTGGATCATTTCCAGAGACTGATCTTTTTTTCTCATTCGATATGACAGACGAATCTCATCATCGGAATATACGACGGTTGCCGTAATGATGTCGCCGAGTTTGATGTTGAGCCGACCGTTTTCATCGATAAATTCTTCAATTGGAATAATGCCCTCACTTTTCGCGTTGACGTCGATAAAGACAGTCGTTTCGGATATGGCAACGATTTTTCCGCTGATTTTATCGCCCGGCCTCACCGTGTTGACCAGGGTTGAATCGGAGATGGCTTGGTTGAATTCTTCCATCGACATCCCAAAGGAGTCGTCCCATTCAATTGGTTGTTTTGTTTTTTTATTCATGTTTATCCTCTGGCAGAGAAGGTTAAATCGCCTCATTTGAAAGGGCAGTCGACGATAAAATACAAGACGATGAAAAAAAGAGCGAATCGAAAATAACAGTATGGGGCGTTGGGGAGGGGCGAAGCAATGAGCAATTCTTCGCTGTTATTATTTTCGATTCGCTGGGGCAAGCTTTATAAAGCAACTATAAAATGGTAATTGAAAAAAGTCAAGGGTCTTATAAAAATTTTTTCCTTGACAAAAGGTTTTCTGAATATCATATATGAAACGTGTTTTGAACCTAAACGTGTAAAGGAGATTTCAAATGGCTTACATTATTACCAGTGAATGCATTTGTTGTGGTGCATGTGAAAGCGAATGTCCGGTTGAAGCGATTTCCATGGGTGAAGAGATTTACGTGATTGATCCTGACAAATGTATCGATTGCGGCGCTTGTGCTGATGTGTGCCCAGTGGATGCACCGCAGCCGGAATAATTCGAATTTTTTGTTAAATTTGAAAAACTGCTCTGAAAAAATGCTTCAGAGCAGTTTTTTCTTTTAAAACACCGATTTTTCTGGTAAAAACCTTCTTCTGCGGATGTGGAACGCCGATGTGAGCAATGTAATGATCAACAAAATTAAAATATTCTTTCAACTGATTGGTTATTATGTGTTGGCTTTGTATTTCATATCGGGCTATGTTCTAGCTGTCTATAAAATAGAAGGCGAATCGATGAACCCTCTGTTGGTCAATGGCGACCGAGTTGTATCGGATCGTCTGGTTTATAAACTGTCTTCTATTGAGCGATACGATGTTGTGGTTATGCATTCGCCGGCGGAACCACACAAATATTTGATCAAACGGGTTATCGGCTTGCCGGGAGAAACTATCCGAATCGATAACGGATCCGTCACTGTCAATGGAAGGAAAATCGATGACGATTTTGTACCCCCCGTACTCCGCTCTTCAGAAACAATCGATGCCGTAACTGTTCCCCAGGGCCATTATTTCGTTGCTGGAGACAACCGCTTGATCAGCAACGACAGCCGTGTCTGGGCCACCCAAGCAAATCATTATCCTTTTATCGGCGAACGTTATATTTTGGGGAAAATCCGCTGCCGTGTCTGGCCGGTCTCCCGAATCCGCTGGATTCCAATAAAAAACGAGTAAACAATCTATCTGAATAATGTCATTGCTCTTTTGGAATGGTTCTTGCAAAACCATGACCCGGGGTTGTTACTGACTAGTGAGGGAAAATTAATGAACGTGTTTAGTAAATTCACTGAGCCATTCTCCTTTCGACGAAATACTGCACCTTTGTCGTTCAAAGATGCAAAAGACGCTTTTGAACGAGACTATATCGATCAGTTGCTTCGTTTTACAAAAGGAAATGTCAAATTGGCTGCAGAAATTGCAGGGCGAGATCGAAAAGGGCTCTATGTGCTGATGGAAAAACACAGCATCGATCCCATGATGTACAGACAAAAAATAGTGCAATAACGTCTTTAAGCCCTGAAATTCTTCACACTGAATAAAATCATTTTATCATCATAGGATGAATTCCAACCGTTCAACTCGATAAAACCAGCTTGTCTGATCGTAATAGTCGTGACAAGAAAAAATAAAATCGTTAAAATAATCTCCTTTTCGTGAGCCGTTTTCTCACGAATCGATACGTATCAGTTTGGGGAGAATTCTGAAATAATGGATCATAACAATCGAATAGGTGAACATCCGATTTTGCATGTGGAAAAATCTGAAATGATACCGTTTTATTGGCAGCGGAAACCTGTTTTTGCGCGAAAAGGTGAAATGATCGCTTCAGCTTTGATTGCAAACGGAATTCATGTCTTTAGCAAACATCACAAGGACGGCAGTCCGCAGGGGATTTTTTGCGCCAATGGACAATGCTCAAAATGTCTGGTTATCGCCAACGGTATCCCGGTGAAAAGCTGCATGACCCCCGTCACAAACAATATGATTGTCGAGATGGCGGATGGTTTGCCGGAATTGCCGAAAACACGATCTGAACATATATTGAAAGATATTCCGGAATACCATTTTACCGTATTGATCATTGGCGGCGGCCCGGCAGGATTGTCCGCGGCGATCGAATTGGGCAAATTGGGAGTGAAGACTCTTGTTATCGACGATAAACATATTTTGGGCGGCAAATTGATATTGCAAACGCATAAGTTTTTTGGATCCGTTGCGGATTCTCATGCCGGCGCCAGAGGAATCGAGATCGGTGATATGTTGGCGAAAACCGTGCATTCCTTACCGAGCGTCACGGTGTGGACTGACAGCACGGCGGTTTTTGTCTTCAAGGATAAAAAAGTCGGTGTGTTGAAGGATGGAGCCTACCACCTGGTGGAGCCTGATTTGATCATAAATTCAGCGGGAGCTCGAGAAAAATTTCTGCGGTTTCAAGGTAATACATTACCGGGAGTCTATGGCGCCGGAGCGTTTCAAACCCTTGTAAACCGAGATTTGGTTCGGCCGTCCAGGAAGCTTTTCATCATCGGCGGCGGCAATGTCGGTTTGATTGCCGGTTACCACGCGCTTCAAGCCGGTATCGAGGTTGTCGGCTTGGCGGAAGCCATGCCGCAATGCGGCGGATACAAAGTTCATGCCGATAAACTGAAGCGCCTGGGAGTGCCGATTTATACCCGACATACTATTCTGGCTGCCAATGGGCGGGAAAACGTCGAATCGGTGACAATCGCCGAAATAGATGATCGTTTTAAACCGATTGAAGGTACGGAAAAGAGTTTTGCATGTGATACCGTCCTGATTGCCGTCGGCCTGGAACCCATCGATGAATTCACTCAAGAAGCGCAAAAAGCGGGAATCCCCGTTTTCTCAACCGGTGACGCAAATGAAATAGCCGAAGCTTCATCCGCTATGTTCAACGGGAAAATCACCGGTCTACGAGCAGCGGAAACTCTAGGGGTCACAACCGAATCGATCCCGTCTGAATGGTATCGAAAAGCCGATGTGTTGAAAGCGCATCCAGGAAAAACCGTCAAACAGACGTTTTCAGATGTGGAACAAGGAGTATATCCGGTTATCCATTGCCTTCAGGAAATTCCCTGTAATCCATGTTCAACGGTGTGCCCGACGAATTCTATCCATCTAATTGGCGATCCGATTATGGGAATCCCGGAATATCGAGGGAAGTGCATCGGTTGCGCGAAATGCGTCGCTATCTGCCCCGGCCTGGCGATAACCCTGGTGGATTATCGTCAAGATAAAAATGAACCGTTTGTCACGATGCCTTACGAGGTCTTCAACCATGCTGTAGCGGTCGGTGATCGAGTGAGGTGCGTGGATATCGACGGCAACGATTTGGCGGAGCTTGAAATCGTCACCGTGAAACCATTGAAAAAATCCAGAGCTCAACTGGTGACCGTCAAGGCGCCCGCGAAAATCGCTCAGCGAATAGTCTCGTTTAGAATTCAGCCTGAGGAGATCACCCGCCCGATGAAACAGGCAATTCAATCAGTGGATTCTGATGACAATGTCATCGTTTGTCTGTGTGAAAGGGTCACGGCCGGCGAAATTCGAGCCTTGATCCGCAAGGGTGTTCACGATATGAACATGATAAAAGCGATCACCCGTGCCGGCATGGGCCCTTGCGGCGCAAAAAGTTGTGACAACCTGATTCGACAGATTTTTAAGCAGGAGGGTATCCCCGTCGAAGACATCGTTGCAGGAACCCGGCGGCCTTTGTTTGTCGAAACACCGATGGGAACTCTCGCTGGAGTCGATATGGACGGAGTTGCGACATCGTTGCGAAAGGAGCCGAACAATGCATAAAAGTTATGACTGCGTTATCATCGGAGCCGGCTCCGTCGGCGTGCCCACTGCCTTGTCGATGGCGGAAAAAGGGATCAAAACGCTGGTCATCGAATCGCTTTCAAGTCCCGGACAGATGAACAACAAAAAAGCGATCGGCGGGATCAGAGCGACGCATTCCGATTACGGAAAAATACAGATCGGCCTGCGAAGTATAGAGGTGTTTTCAACGTGGGAAAAGCTTCACGGCGACGCCATCGGCTGGCTCAGCAATGGATACAGTTATCCGGCCTATTCGGAACAGGATGAGAAAAAACTCAAGGATTTGATGAAAATACAGTTGGAATTCGGCTTGAATATAAGATGGGTCTCGCCGGAGGAATACAACGAATTGGTTCCAGGCATCAATATGGATGGGCTGCGCGGATCGACCTATTCACCGGAGGACGGCAGCGCTTCCCCGCTGCTGGCAATCAACGCATTCTATTTTAAAAGCATTTCGCTGGGAGCCCGCTATGTATTCAACGAAAACGTCACCGGTTTCAAAACACAAGGCAATCGAGTCACTCATGTCGTAACCGATAAAGCCGTGTACCCATGCGGACATGTCGTCAATGCCGCCGGAAACGAAGCCCGGGCGATCGGTAAACTGCTGGACTTGGATATCCCGGTTAAACCCGATAACCATGAGGGTGCTATAACCGAGCCCGTCAAACGGTTTTTCGGCCCGATGGTCGTCGATATGCGTCCGGCTGAGGATTCCCAAAATTATTATTTTTATCAGAACAACGAAGGTCAGGTCATTTTCTGTATCACACCAGCCCCCCCGATTTACGGCGTTGACAACGATTCGACAAGCGTGTTCTTTCCACAGGTCGCCAAACGAATGATTCAACTGTATCCGCGCTTGGCTTATTTGAAAGTGCGCCGTTCGTGGCGAGGTCAGTACCCGAATACTCCGGATGGTTTTCCGATTGTTGGAAAGACACGTGAATATCCGAATTTCATTTGCCTTGTCGGCATGTGCGGCCAAGGCTTTATGCTGGGCCCGGGGTTCGGTGAGCTGACGGCGCGGATTGTCAGCGGGGAAATGAACGAAGATGACGATCGGATTTTACAGAGTTTCGATCTATACCGCGATTTCAGCGGAATGGAAATGTTCAAATAAAGGTTTTCAAGATGACATATAAGCTTAAGAAACGAAAGTCGGTCTGTCTGTGCTTTGTACTAGGCGCGCTTTTTTCCGCAGGAACAGTTTGGGGTGCAAATGCAAGGCAGTGGTCAACACAACTCGATAACGGAATGAAAATCGTCATTATCGAAGATCATTCCTTACCTTTGGCGGCTTCGGTGGTGAACATCCATGCCGGATCACATACCGAAACGATTGCGTCCAACGGTTTGTCCCATTTATTGGAACATATGTTGTTCAATGGAACAACCAACCGGACAGGCGAAGAACTGAAATCACAAGTTTCGGCTCAAGGCGGTTATTTCAATGCCTATACACGTAAAGATTATGTCGCTTTCGAAATTGTCATGCCTTCGCATGTGTTTCTTGAAGGACTCGAAATACAAGCAGACCAGCTTCTGCATTCCACACTGCCGGAATCGGAACTCGAACGCGAAAAAAAAGTGGTCTGCGAGGAAATCGCTCAAGATGTCGGAAGCGCGTCACAGGCGGCGGAAAACGCAGCGCTGGAACTGCTGTTCGGACCGACAGGCTACGGATTGCCGATCATAGGTAACTACACAACAGTGAATAATGCCATGCAGGAACAACTGGCCGGCTTTTTTCATAGCCGCTATGTGCCGAACAAGATGACCGCAGTCATCGTCGGCGATGTCGATCCTGACGATGTGTTGAAAACCCTTCGTCGCCTTTACGGAGCGATACCGCCGGGCCTCGAAAATGTCGGGCCTGGACAAAAGCCGGTTTTTCCGGAAAAAGGCGGGCATAAAATTGTGAATCGGCCTGTAAACGGAAGCGCCGTCAGCATGATTCTTCCGGCGCCGCCGATAACCGATCCGTCTTATATGGCTTTCG
This sequence comes from bacterium, assembly GCA_049652745.1. Classification (GTDB taxonomy): domain Bacteria; phylum CSSED10-310; class CSSED10-310; order CSSED10-310; family CSSED10-310; genus JBASEY01. Next base: position 190,608 of record JBASEY010000026.1, read on the forward strand.
AAGCGGCAGTCGCTTTTTGGGCGCAAAAACCCGACAGCTCATTCCAACAGAGAATGAAATCCTTGTCGACGTCGGCATTCGCCCATCTGTCGCCCCACAACGGGTTCAGCTTGTTGATGATATCGATCAAACCTTCAGAAGACGCTTTAAATAACGATCCGCTTATTCTACTGGAAAATCTACAAAAAGCGCTGTCGGCAAGCATCGATGATTACAAGGCTTCCGGAGCGACCGAACAGGATGTTGTCCGATATATCCGATCCGCTCGAGTCGACCATGAATTCGCACGGGAGCGAACCAACCACCTGGCACGCGATATCGGTGAATTGGCGGCCTTGGATGTGCTGGACAACTATTGGTATTTCGATCAACGCATCCAGTCGCTGTCGCGTCAACAGGTAAATCAGGCTTTTTCAGAATGGCTGACAGGGATCGAACCGGTTGTAGTCTTGGTACAGCCTGACGATCAGAACGAGGGTTTCGGGGAACAACCCGTGGAAATCAATTCGGCCGCTGTCGAAACATTGAGTAACGGTTTGACGGTCATCAGTCAGTATGATCCTTATGCCGACTTGACGGCGATCAATCTGCTTCTGCCGAATCCTCCGGCTGATTATCCCGGAATTCCAAGGATTGTCGCTGAGTTGTTGGATGCAGGAACAGGCAGTTTGTCGGGTCAAGAACTGAACGATGCATTGGCGGATAAAGGTATCCGCGTCAAACTGGCCGATTGGCCGTGGCTGCCGTTCGACGACTATTATGATTCCATCGAATACAACTATCTGCAGATGGAATGTTTGGCGGAAGATTTCAGCGAAGCGCTGCAGCTTTTCGGACAAATGGTTTTCGACTCGACATTACCCGATGATGCTTGTGTTGACGTGTTGAAACGATTGCAGCCATTAACGGAAAATGCCGGAAAAAGCTCATCCTCCATCAGCGCCAAACTTCTGAAAAAGGCTTTGTTTGCTTCCGAATACCACCGCCAATCAAGGCTCCCACGGATGGAAGACATGGCTTTGTTTACTCCGGAGATGTTAAGAAAATACTATTCGGAAGCCTATGCACCTTCCACCGCTGTTGTCTCGGTTGTCGGCAACGTGCTTCCGGAGATAGTCTTCGAACATGCCCGCAAACATCTTGCCGCTTATCCGGCCAAGCCTGCGTCGGCTGTTCCGGCGGTAGCGCTCAATTCTCCCGATAGAAGCTTTCAAAACGTCGATGACGCCACCGCTTCGGTTAGGGCGGCGTTGCCCTTGGAAATCACACCGGATACGCTGCCCGCTTGGATGGTCGTCGCGTCGTTGTTGTCCGATCGTCTGCAAGAAGAGATTCGGTATCGGCGGGGACGAGCGTACCGACTCGGCGCCGGCTTGACTGAGATGGCTGGTTGTACGTTGTTGGAAATCGGTATTGGAACCCGAGGTGAAAACTTGGCGGAGGTGGAGGCTGCTGCACGAGATATTGTAGATGGCATATCGAAGATTAGATTTGATGATGCCGATATTTCAGCCGCAATTAAAAATCTGCTGGGTCATGAGTGGCGCTATAGACAACGCCGGATCAATCGGGCATATTTTCTGGCATGGCGTCACTGGTTGGGTTATGGTGTCGAATATGAAGGGCTGTGGACGGATCGTATCGCCAAGGTTTCCATCGAGACCGTCAAACAAGCCGTCCGCTCGATCAAATCAGCCGACCAATGGTATTGGGCGGTTGCAGGGATGGAGTCACCGAAACAAGACTCCGATAATGGCGACGGAAAGACCGGAGTTGATCATGAATATTGATCCGGAGAAAAAGCGTAAACTAAATGAGTATTTGGACGATGTCTTTCCGGACAATGCCAAGGAACCGCATCCGTTTACGCGTTTTATCCTGCATGAGATCGTTCGTCATAACGAATTTGGCATTGGAGTTGTCACAGGGTTTCGTATTCCTGATTTCAGCCGCGAAATCGAAGGGTTGGGGGTTCAGTTCGTGGATCGGGGAAGCATGGGAGAACACCGTGTCTTTACTCCACGGGAATGTTCTTCTATCGAGGGCAGCGGCATTGAATACAATATCGAATGCCATGCATCTAAGACTTTAGAGGAGATTTGGGACGAAAAACAGCATGAAGGATGATTCAGCACTTTTTTCAGCTATTGCCGCCGGCGATTTAGAAGCAGCGGAAACGTTTACGCGGAGACTGTCGGCACCGCTTTTTCGCTATTGCCGTTTAAATTTCACGGATCATTTTCGAGCAGGGGATTTTGTCGAAACGGTTCTGGCTTCGTGGATCAATCGAATTCGTTCCGGTGAGATCGGGTTGCAGTCTATCCACAGTCTGTTTGAAGAGGCCTCCCGTTTGAGCTCCGGACAATGGCGCGGCCGAAGAGGAAAGGGATTATCCGAAAAACAATATCGGATACTCGAGATTATGGAAGAGGTGCCTCTTTTGGATCGAATTGCTTTGGACCTGGTATTATTGGAGCATCATGACAAGATGCGTGTGGCGGAATGGTTGGGCTTGAATGTCGAGGATATAGATCGAACGATCACGATATTTTTGGATAGGCTGTCCGGAGATGAAAAAATCGAGGAGTTATTGACGTATGCAGCAATTCAGCAGTCGCGGCGGAAAAGAGTCGGATCGCTGGTGGAAGAGCCGCGATCGAAGCGACGGAGGAAGATGGAAAGAGTGGCGGAAGCGTCCGGATCGAGCGGGGAAGAGAGCCGACCGGCACGGAAAATTTGGTCGGGGCGCGAGGGAGCGGGGTTGGAAAGAGACGAAACAGCCGGTCGGAATCATCAGGGAAGCGGCAGAGACATATCAGAGGATAAACGCGTGGGAACTGTTAAAAAGCATCATGAATCTAGGCCCCGGCGCCGGCGTGTGGACCCGCGTGAAATCGATGTTGACATATGAACTGCCCAAACTGTCGGCTCCATCGATCTGCAACGGTTTTGAAGATGTCCAAATCGAATGGATTCGTGGACCGAAAGCGGGGTCAGAACGAATGATCGAACGCATCCGCTGGTATGAACATGACTGAAAAATCACACTATTCTATTGAAGGCATCATAGAGAAAAAACTGTCCCTGACGGATTTTCATATTCCCGACAAAATGCCGAAAATCGGTGTTCAAACAGTTGAATCATCTGATGGCGGTCGTGTGACGCTGGCAGGTGACCCGTTTCATTTTGGAGCATTTCAACCGGGTGATGAGTTTGTTGTATGTGATTACGATCTTCCCCAAGAAAATTTGACGCAGATCACACGAGGTTATACGGACGGCCCGGTTTTATTTCAGGGAGCGATCTGTACGGAGATTGTCACCCATGAACAAGACGCGAAAGGCCAGCCTTTGCAATTGGTTCGTCGCTTGGTGACAAGAGGGCCGCGGTTCGCTCGGATACTGCTGGTCAGCCTTCGAAGGCCCGATGGAATGGGATCGGTCGAAATAACCAGTTTGGAAATCCCGCTGGTTTTGGAACAGCGTATCCGTTGGGTGGTCGTTCGAACGACGGCAAATGATCCGGCGGATGAAACGGCCGGCTCGGTTGAGCGAATTGCCGGCCTGGTAGATGTTTTTATTGGAAAACAATCGTTCCGATGTATTCGATGGCTCAGAACCCGTACAACAGGAATGGGATACCGAGAAGCGGAAGAGATTTTTGTCGATATCGAAAGAGGTTTGACGGTTTTAATTAGAGGGTTTGTTGGAGGTGATTATCCTCAAATCGGAGCGCTTCAACGATCACCGCAAGTGGAAATCATCGGCGAAATTTTTTATCTTCGGTACGTTCGACGCGTGTTGCGTCACAGCGGCGATCATCCCCTGCTTGAACGGATCCAAATGTTGGCCAGGGGCTGAAGGTCGGATCGAAATGACCTGCTCAAAAATGGTTATAGAGGCCTAAATATGTTCGGCTGGTGTGGAAAAATACTGCATATCGACTTGACCAATCATGCTGTAGAAACCGAAATACCCTCCCGCCTGGTTCTAGAACGCTGGATAGGCGGAAAAGGATTGGCCGGCCTTTATCTGCGTCCACACATACAGCGATCCTATGATGATCCCCAAATGCCGTTGATCGTGATGACAGGCCCGTTGGTCAACACACCGGCACCGACTTCGGGTCGCGCCTGTATCGCTTCCCGCTCGCCGTTGACCGGAACCGTCGGTGACTGCAGCGCCGGCGGATCGCTTGGAACTCAAATGAAAAAAGCCGGTTGGGACGGCATCGTCATCACAGGAAAAGCGGTGGAAACCTGTGGAGTGATCATCCATAACGACACATGCCGAATTGTATCGGCAACAGAATTCAAACATTTACCGACCGACATGGTTACAGAGCAATTGCGACAGTCAGGCAGTGTGATGTGCATCGGACCGGCAGCCGAACACGGGGTCAAATTTTCCAATATCGCCATCGATGGACATTATTTTGCCGGCAGGAACGGCCTGGGTCTGGTGATGGCGGCGAAAAATCTCAAATACCTGACGATACGAGGAGACGGCAAAACCTCGGTGGCCGATTCACGTGAATTGACACTTGCCAGAGAAGATATCTTTCGCCTGATCGCGTCGTCCCCGATCCTTTTTGGGGAACTGGGTTTGAAAAACTATGGCACCGGGGCGCTGTACGATTTAATGGACAGCCGACATATGATGCCGACTGCGAATTTTCGAAAAACGCATTTCGAAGCCGCGAAGGCCATGAACGCCTATGCCTTTGCGAATCGATACGGCATCACCAGCAGCGGGTGTCGGGGATGCCATATTCAATGTAAAAAACGCACGAAAGATGGACGATCGATCCCTGAGTTCGAAACGATGTCACATTTTTCGGCTTTGCTGGAGAATGATGACATTGAATCCGTTCTGGAAGCCAATCGTCTTTGCAATCAATTGGGTATAGACACGATAAGCGCCGCCGCGACGGTGGCTTGTTACAGCGAGATCACCGGTCGGCGAATTACCGGTGCCGGGTTGTTGGAATTGCTGGAACAGATCGGCAGAGGTGAAGGTGAAGGCGCTTTGCTGAAAGACGGCAGCGCTGCTTATGCGGCAGGTGTCGGCGAGCCTGAAGCATCTATGTCGGTTAAAAGTCAGGAGTTGTCGGCTTATGATCCTCGTGGCGCTTACGGGATGGCATTGGCATATGCGACATCGACCCGGGGAGGATGCCATCTGAGGGCTTATCCGATTGTTCATGAAATCCTGCGGAAACCCGTCGCTACCGATCGTTTTTCTTTCAGCGGAAAAGCACGTATCGTCAAAATCGCCGAAGATATCAACGCAGTCGTGGATTCATTGACGGCTTGTAAATTCGTATTTTTAAGCGCTTCGTTGGAGGAATATGCACGTGCTTATACAGCGGTGACGGGTGTTGCGACATCGGCTCAGGAGTTGCTGGCTTGCGGCGAACGAATTTATTACCATGATCGTATCATGAATGCGCTGAATGGCTTTGATTCGACGTCGGATGATCTGCCGATGCGGTTTTTTACGGATGGAGGAACGGATGGGCCGGGCTTTCAGGTTCCTCCGTTGAGCCGGAAAGATTTTCTTGAAACACGATCGAAATATTATCGAATACGAGGTTTGGACGAAAAAGGCAGGCCGACGGCGGAAACAGCGAAAAAACTGGGGTTGGAATGGTGAAAACGGTGATTGAGCGTTTTTCCGCATCCAAACCATCTGCCCTCTTATACAAATGGAAACCAGGGAATGGAACATCTGATTAAAAAATATGCCGACAAATTGGTTCAAGCAGGGTTGTGTAATCCAGGTGAACCGCTGATCGGCTTTCTGGATGCCGACGTTACATGGAATCGAGATCACAAACTTCAGCCTGAGCTGTTGAAAGTTTTTGATCATATCACGATGAACTCGATCCTGGTGGCTCAACCGGCTGAACCCTACCGCACGATGCTGGAATACCTGGCACAATCCGGTGAGAAGGCGATTTATCCTAAAGACTGTGAGACGCGTCTATTCATGCATGATCTCCCGCTGGGGCGATCCTTGGATGCCGCCACAATTGTTCAGGCTCTGAAACATAGAAAATCTCTGCTGGTTCCCGGCCAGGGTATTGTCACTTACGGCACGGTCAGTCCGGAACAGGCTTTTATTGTCTATAGCTCGGTTTGTTTTGCGCTGTTCGTCAAGTTTTTCTCCGACTACCTCCGCGAAACCAAGCGTGGCATCGTATCGGAAAATTATCGTCAGGCGTTTCGGAACGTGATGAAAACGATGCCGAAAACCATCGACTACCCACCGGCGGATTTGATGAAGGGTCCCTTTAAAAACGAGGAGACAGTGATTGCAGCGATCATCGAAGCCGGTAAGAAAACCGTTGACTATGGTCTGGTGGACTCTTTTTTTGGTAACATTTCATATTATTGGAATGACACGATCTATATTTCACAAACCAGCAGTTCACTGGATGAACTCGGCAGTTGCATCGATCCGTGCCCGATCGACGGCTCCTCATGTGCCGGCGTCACGGCATCGAGCGAGTTGACCGCGCACCGTGAAATCTACCTTCGTCGAAAAATAAAAAGCATTTTGCATGGTCATCCGAAATTTTCGGTCATCATGTCGATGGATTGTGATGAGTTGAATTGCGAATATGAAGGAGAATGCCATCGACGCTGCCCTCGCACCCGCTTCATCAATGGTGTGCCGATTGTTCCGGGTGAGGTCGGCACGGGCCCGTTCGGCTTGTGCAATACGTTGCCGAAAGCGATGGAAGAAGCCGACGCTGTCATTGTATACGGCCACGGTGTGTTTGCAGTCGGCCGGCAGGATTATACCGATGCGTTTCGCAAACTGGTTCAGATCGAAAGTGATTGTCGAAAAGCCTATTTTGACAAGATCGATCAAGAGATTTTATAGCGGAAATCCTATAGTTCAGATCATTTACACTATTTGTTACAAATGCGTTAAAATCGATTTTATTATAATTGATAATCCAGACATTCCATTTGTGACGCTAATGAAAAAAAAACTGTTTTGAGCCCAAATCCACTTCCCAACCCAGGAAAACACAGTATCGATTTCCCGAAAATCACTTTTTGTGCAAGCATCATTGGTAATTTCTACGAATGGTGTTGGGACAAATACGGTTCTTATCCAACAGGCAACCAAACCAACTATACCGGGGTGACGTCTGCTACAAATTTCCGAATTATCAGAGGCGGGTATTGGTTAGGTGAGCTGCGGGCATGCCGATCAGCTCATAGAAGCATGTCAAGTCTAACTTATTCCGGCAAAGACGTGGGTGTACGCTTTGTCAGAACGATCAACTGAAAGCTCGATGGGAAAACCCTTTAAAAGCTGTTGACCGATCTCATGGACCGGACTTGATTTCCGGTTGAAACATCATCAAATTCATCGTGATATCTATATGAGTGTCATGTGACCGAATTCGTGTCATCTGAAGCGAGGCGATCATAAAGCGGGGTGCGTTGTCTTCGATCGTATTCAATAGAGATACCAGGCGATTGCCGGGAACCGGGGACAACCGCAGACGAATCGGCCAACCGATGACGCCGTTACTTCTGATCGGATTTCCCGGCGTGAGATCCATGACCGCACGCAGCAAACCTGTTTCAGCCAGTTTATCATTCAAAACATCCAGGGCATCTGTATCGATTGGAAGTTGATATCTGTCAAGAGCCTGCTTGGCGATGATCTCAGATTGACCGACGGAAAAGCGTGCCAAACGGTTCTGCAGCCGGATTCCATCAGTTCGAAGCGAAACCAGGCGGACTCCGATAAGAATGATGCAGAGGCATACAACTCCAATCAGGATATCGAATCCTATACGCAGACGGCTGCTGGCGTGACATGCTCGATCGAGTGATAAAAACCGATTGATCATCGTGGTTCGCCCCACACAATTTCCAGTTGAAAGGCCGGTTGGTCGGAAAGGTCTCTATGTGTAACCGGAGATCCAACGGTTGCGCCTTTGTCGGCAAAATAGCGGGCCAAATCCCGGCTGAATCCGTTGATGCCGGCCAAATCCGGGCCTAAACCCTGGATGTCGATCCGATCTTGTGTGACTTTGACATCGTTCACTATCAGTCCATAACGGACAGCCGATTCAGCGACTGCCGACAAATGCGTATGATTGCGGTAACCCTCGATCGATGACGGAGGAAAATGCTTGATCCCGGGAAGCAGGGCCTGAGGTTGTTCCAGAGCTGTTTCTCGAACAGCGGCTTTCAACTGACGCACAGTTGACGTTTCCGTCATCACCATCGCCGTCAGCCATGCCAGCAGACACAGCAGGAAGAGCGAAGCAGAGCTGCGGACCAGCAAAGCCGACCGGCGCGTAATTGAAACGCCGCCGCCGGTCGAACGGTCATGCGTATCTTTGAGTAATGATTTTGTTCCCTTCGTCATCCAAGCGATGGCCGCACCGGCAGCGGCCCCCCAATGCGATGGCGGTAATTCGGTGTTGTTCGGAGCAGGGTTTTTTGTCACAGATGGCTCTTTATCGTTACCGGTCGACCCGGCCGAAAGTGTCGATGACGGCGACCATTCGACAACGGGTATTTTGGGTAACTGTTGAGCGATTAACGGCAAATTTTCCGACCTCCCTGTCCAGATAATTTCAGTGGGTAACCAACCGGGATGCGTAACCTCAAGAAACTTGAACGCGGCATCGATCACAGTCGGTAGATCGGCGGCTGAACAATAAAGCGTTCGACAATAGTGTACCGTCCTGTTGATTATCGCTGCCAGTGTATAAGCGGATGACCGTGCATGAATATAAAACGCATCGGGTGTTTTGGCGATCGAATGCAGGCAGGCCAGGCTTTCAAGCAGCGATACAGCGCCCGGGCAAAGGGCACCGATCGGATTCAGGTGATTGATGGTATGGATTGTACGCTTTACATCACCGGTGTCCGCGGTCAGAATGTCGTCGATATCGAGCCAGGCACGACCTCCGATTTCGATCAGAGGTTTTATCGTATCTTGAAACGTTGTCACTGTTTCCGCCGACGTCGTATTGCTCTTCGATTTGATGCAAACCGCCGGGAAAGCGACGGGAACGATAGGAGTTTTCGGATGTAAATAATTTATGATTTGCGTCAACAGATCGGTGTCTGTTTCACCCGGTTTACGTGCAAGGTGGTAAATATTGTCGATAACAAACCGTTCTGAACCGAACAAACCGGAAGATGATATACTGACTGCAGTAATACCGTAATCGGTGATGTCCACACCAGCGGCGGATTCTGTAAACCATGTTTTGATCATGACCACCACGCTTTATGCCGCAACACGGTGATATCCGTGTTCCGCCGCCATATTACCGCTTCAGCATGGCAGGTGACAAACGACCCGGTTGCCTTGACGACAATGGTGAAAAACGAAGATTTTACATCCACGACGGAGGTCAACCCTTGTAGCAGGTTTGACGCTCCCGGTATTTCAAATATCGATGTCAATGGAGCCTGGTTACGTTGACGCGTCACTGCTTGCTCCAGGGAAGGACCGCCGAGAGCTCTCAACAGTTCCGGCGATGCTGTGTTTAAATTGATATGACCGGAACTGAAGGCGGTAAAGAGGCTTTCAAGCTGTTCTCGATTCAAAACTTCAAGATGAGGATTGCGGTTTGAAAGATCGATGTGGCGCTCCTGAGCATCGATGTCTATGAAGTGTTTCAATGTGTCGACCGTAACGGGCATGAAACCCAGGGCCTCATGACGCTTCGATAAGAACCTGTTCCATCGATCTCCAAGATCAGGCATTTCCGGCAGCAATGATGCCGCCGTCGTAATCAGCGGTGTGTTCTGTTCGCCGGATGGCAATAGTAAGTGATTCAGGCTGATGGCGGCCTGTTCGTCCCTGATCGTTATTGAGACGTGGGTAGTGTTAAGACTGAACTGTAGGTTCTGTGTCCAGGTATCTCCCGGTCCGTCCCAGGGGGTTTGATCGATTTGAAGTAAAAATTTGCCGGCATCGATACCCGATAATGCGGCATGACGCGCTTGAATCCTTTCGGCATAAAACGCGCTTTGCTTACGGCGGTCCAGAGCAATTTGACCGGCGGCCAGGGCAAGCGATGTCAGGACCGTCAACAAAACCATGACGATTACGACACTGAAGCCGGAATCATTTGGCGGTTTGTCGATCAGCTTTTGGTGTGTCGCTTCAGTGAATTGGTATTTGTTTCCGGCGATTTGCGTTGTGATGTATAAAGACCTGTCCCTGGAAATTCGCCTTATGGAGTACAGAAGTCTGTCCCTTAATTTATGCGTCATAAAAAACAGATGTGTTTTAATCGAAGACCTTGTCGATAAAGTATTATTGGACATTTTTAGGAGTCTGTCCCCAGAAAATCGCGTCATGAATGGCAGTCTCCTGAAGTGTGAATATGCGCCAGAATTTCCGGATAGATCTCTGAATCGAGGAAACGTAAACGGACACATAAGGGCAGGCCGCGCTGCGTCGTCTCAGGCCAATCCACATACCATCGGCCGTCACAGCCCATGACATCGATAGTGCATCTGCCCAGCTTTTGGAAGCTGTGCCAGGCAAGCTCAAAATCGTTCGTTCCATCGGATGAATCGGTAAAACCCATCGGCAGCAATCTGGCTGAAACGCCGCCGGCGCTATCGGTCTGTAATGTCAGTCGGCATGGATCGGTTTCGGCCCCGGGTATCTCAAAAGCACCGAGGCTGACCCAGGTGGTGAGTGTCGTTGTGTCCAGTTCGGTCATCAGTAAGAATTCATCGGCAAAATCCGTTGAAACGATCGATTCAAGAAACCGTTGTAATCGTAGCCTGTCCTGTAAATCGGTGCTTAGATCGTCTTTTTCTGCAAGTTGTTCGTTTAATCGGATTAAAAGCCACCAGGACGATGACAGCATGGCCGTCAAGGCCCCGATCAGCGACAGAGCGACAATGACCTCGATCAAACTGAATCCATATGCATTCGGGTTTTTCATTCTTCACCGTCCGAATAGTCGGTAATTCGATGTAACCGGGTTATTTCAAAAGGAGGTTCCAAAGTGTTTCCCGACACCCTGACGCTGACCGTTTCAAAGCTCCCGGCAGTCTCGAAACCCGAAAGTGGTGCAGGTGACCGTGTAAAGACGATAGTCCAGCCGGTCTGTCGGGCTTTTTGAATGGTTTCTTGAAGGTTTATTTCGCCTGCTTCATTCGATAATAAAGCGTATTCCATCGCCGAATCAGCAAGACTTGCCGCTGTCGCCCGTATTTCCGCAGTTTTCTGAGCTCGAACGATGCCGGACACCATTTGGTTGACCGCGACAAGCGTCATGGCGGTGATCACCAGAGCGATGAGGATTTCAATCAGTGTGAAACCGTGTTCTTGTCGATTCACAGCAAGCCTCCGAGCTCGGCGACAGGTAGTATGACAGCCAGAGCCGCCAGAATAACGAACACGCCCGCAATCAGAACCGCAATCGGTTCGGCGAATGCCGTCAGTCGCCGATTCCACAATTTGTATTCCGCGTCATAAATACGATGTACTCGTTGACAGGCTTCAGCTAAATTTCCCGCCGCGTCACCTCCCGCCAACAATCGACGCGCCAGAGGAGGCAGGGTTTGAATGGATTGGAACGCATCTCCGGGTTTTTCGCCGGCGATAATGCGGTGATAGGCCGACTGTATTTCTCTGGCCAGGATCGATCCCGGAGCGACAGTTTGCGATGTCAATTCCAGAGCTTCAGGTAGCAGGACACCGTGAGACACCAGAGTTCCAATACTGTACGCCCAGAACGCGGTGGAATGAGCTTCGGTCAATTTACTCAGAATCGGAATTTCAAGCCGAAATATTGCCGCCTTTTGAGGGTTTTGCTTGGAAAGGGTCGTTGAACGATCTGTCTTCAATATATTAGGGGTGCGGCGCGAAAATATCGTGAAAAGCATGGCAACTGCAGCCAGAGTCAAAACGGCATAGACTGCGTAGCGCATCAATTGGGTGATCAATGGGAGATCTCTGCCGACCTGACGATACATGGTGTCGATCTGCGGCATGACGACGGCGGCCAGAAATATGGAGGCGGCCGACGTGACAACCAAGATAACGGCTGGATATACAAGCGCCGAGACCAGTGAGCGGGATCGTTCGTGTTGCATCTCCAAAAAATCCGCCGCCTTCTCAAAAGCATCGGATAATGTGCCGGTCGATTCGGCCGTTTTGACAAGAGCGACGATCAACGACGGTATTGTCGGCTCCGTCTCTAATGCTTTCGACAAAGGTTCACCGGCGTTGACTCTGTTTCGAGTTCGTGTCAGCCAAGCGTGTGTCCGGGAACTCAGGGGTTGATCCAAGCATTCATCCAACGCTTCCACGAGCGGCACCCGTGCAGCCGAAAGCGCTGCCAGTGTCCGAAAAACGGACATCTGTTCCGTGTCGGCTGAGCGGAATAGCGTCAATCGGCTCATGCTCAGGTTCCTCTATCGGCGTCAAAAATCCGTTGGACTTCCGCCGTGGTCGTTCGACCTGTATCTATCAGGATTTTCGCTTGATCCTGCAAATGGTATCCACAGCCGGCATCGACCATTTCCCGGATCGCTTGATGATCGGCGGCTCGTATCGCCTTCCGCAAATCGGCGTTCAGCGGCATATATCTGAACAGACCGGTTCGGCCGGAATATCCGGTGTCGCGGCATCGGGGACATCCCACGGGTCTCCGTTGACCCGGTAATTCAGGAACGGGTTCGGCGCAGTGCTCACAAAGGGTTCGCACAAGGCGTTGGTCCATCACGGCGGTTACCGTTTCAGCGATCAGCGGCGGATCGACGCCCAAATCCAACAGGCGTATCACGGACGAAGCCGGGTCCATCGTGTGGATGGTGCTCAGGATCAGGTGACCCGTCAAAGCCGCCTGCAGCGCCGTCGATGCAGTGTCCCGGTCGCGGATTTCACCCACCAGGATGACATCCGGATCCTGGCGCAGGATGCTTCTGAGACCATCGGCAAATCCAAGCGTTCTGTCGCGGCCGACTTGAACCTGACTGACTCCCGGAATCAAATATTCGACAGGATCTTCGATTGTTATCGTGTTGCGTTCGGTCGTATCGATCCGGTTCAGACACGCATACAGCGTCGTGGTTTTGCCGGATCCGGTCGGGCCGGCGACCAGCAACAAGCCCTGCGCTCTGTTCAGAATCGATTCCAATGAAGCGATCAGCGATGTCGGCATACCCAGTCTTTCACACGTCACGCTTCGCCCGGAGCGATCCAGCAGGCGCATCACCACGCGTTCGCCGCCCGGAGTCGGTATCGTCGACACGCGTACATCCACCGGATGACCGCCGAGGGTGACGTTGAATGAGCCGTCTTGTGGATGATGGCGATTCGAAATATCGATCTTGCTCATGACTTTGATGCGGCTGACGACCGGGTCGGCAAATGTCGGCGGTATCGGTTCGCGGTCTTCCAACATTCCGTCGATTCGGTATCGCACGCGCAAGCGTGAATTGTCCGGTTCCAAATGTACGTCGCTGGCCAAGGCCATCACCGCTTCCGCCAGAACAGCGTTGACGACTCGGATCACCGTCGGATCGTCAGGGTCGCCTCCCAGCAGCTCACCGATAGGTGTTATCTCGCCATCCGCCTCGGTTTCAGCACCCCCGGCGGTCAGTTCGGTGACGGATTCACGAAACTGTTTGGCTCTATCCATCAGTCTTTCACGAACGGTAGATTTATCGCCAGGAACCGAGACGATAGGACTCTGCAGAACAGCTCCAAGCACATCCAACGGTAGCGAATTATCTGTAGCCGCTACCAAAACTTCCAGTGTCCCGTCCTCACGTCGGCGTATCGGTGCGACTCCGTGACGCAGCAACCAGGCGGTAGTTATGGAAGACGGTAATGCGGGATGGTCGTTGCTCATGGTATCGGAATATCGATAGCGGGTTTGGGCGTCGGCTCGGATTCCATCCGATCGATATATTTCTGAGAAGCTTCTTCCAGGGTGTTCGCATCGGGAATAATCGTCGGTGTCATGAATATCAGCAGGTTTGTTTTTGTCGTGCGTGTGTTGACCGCTTTGAACAGGTGGCCCATCAACGGGATAGCGCCCAGGCAGGGCACCGAAGAAGTCAGATCACGTTGGTCTTCTTTCAACAGGCCGCCGATTGCCACCATTTGGCCGCCCCCGACACGAATGGTCGTTTTGGTCTGTCGTTTGGACGTCGTCACGGCGCCGATATCGGACTCCGCCAGAAAACTGCGGATCTCCTGGAATAATTTCAATACCACCTGCCCGTCGTCGGTTGTTCGAGGCGTCACGCGTAAGACCAGGCCGATATCTTTGAATTCGTAGGTTCGAATAACAGAGTTGGAGTCGGTGGTTTGGGAGCCGGTCAAAAAGGGCCGTTCTTCGCCGACGATGATTTCGGCTTCTTCGTTATCCAGAGCCAGAAGATGCGGTGTCGACAGCACGTTGACGCCGCTGGTGGCCTGCATGGCACGGGCTAATGCGCCGATGTTGGCGATCGTCGTTCCGCCCCAACTGATGGTGCCGTCAACGATGCCGATCGCCAGGCCGGGGGGCAGCGCCAACGGGTTCGCCGCTGTCGACTGCATGGCCGAAGTGCCGCTGGTGGATAACGAGGTGCCTCCTATCGTCGTATATCCGTCATCGCGTATCGCATCGGTCAGGCGCCATTCCATCCCGAGTTCATGAGTCAAATCCGAACTCATCTCGACAATCAACGCCTCGACAAGGATTTGCCGGCGCGGAATATCCAATTCTCCTATGACCTGCTCGACAGCAGCGATGCGCTCCGGTGAGGCTGACACGACGATGCTGTTGGAGTAAACGTCCGCGTTGACGATGATAGCGTCCGTTCCACCACCCATCGCGCCGGCGCTGCGTCCGGCTCTGCCATCCGTATCACCGGGCAAAAACTGTGTCGTCAGTAACCGAGCCGTCGATTCAGCATCGGCATACCGCAGCCGAATCACTTTCAACGAGGTGCGCTCTTCGACTCGTGCGACATCGAGCTCACCGATAAGGTTCAATACGCCCTGCATATCGTCCTGCCCGGCGTGAATCAACAGCGAATTCGATCGTCGCTCCGGGATAACGACCGGGCGGATGCCGGATTCAGGTGGTTGAGCGGCATACAATGCGGTGACGGCGGACGCGACCGCGTCGGCATCGGCATAGGTCAACGGCAGCACCTTTTGCTGAAGGCGTGGCCCCGTTCCGTCGATAATATCGATGATACCTTGCAAGCGGTTGACGTTACCGGCAAAATCCGTCACCAATAGAGTTCGGCTGCCGGCGTGAGCGGTCACGTTGCCCGATCGGCTCAACAGCGGCCGGATCACGTTGCGCACGTCGTTGACATCGGCATGGCCGAGCTGAAAAATGCGCGTCACAACCGCGTCGCTTCTGGCTTGGTCGCCGGGTGTGATTACGCCGCCTCCTTCACGGGCGCGTGTGAAGGGAATGATTTTGACGATGTCTCCGTCGGCGACGGCGACATAACCATAGACATCCAAAACGGACTGGAATACCACCGGCACCGCTTCGTGCGGGATAGGTTTCGGGGAACTGACGGTGATTTTGCCGTTGACGGCCGGATCGATGACATAGTTTTCACCGGTCAGCTCGCTGACGATTTTTATGAAGGAGCGGATGTCGATCTCATCGAAATCGAACGTAACGTCTTTGCCGGTATTTTGGATGCGGACAGGCGAGCCGGTTTCAGACGGAATTTCTCCCAAATTTTCGTCGGCATTCATCTGCGGCGGCGAGATCAAGTTCAATATAAGCACAGCCGTCAGAGCGATCGAAAATGGATAAAACCGATGAAACAGGCTTTTAACGAATGACATAATCAATCTCCATAGGTTGTCGTTCACGCAAAATCGACAAAGACAGGGTGTTTTGATGCGGAGCGCTTCCCAACACGCGATAGGCATCCTCCATTGTCAGAATGGTCTGGCCATTGACAGAGGTTACTATATCCCCGACAAAAAGTCCCATTTGTGTAAAAAGACCGTCAGGGTTTAGATAGGCGATCCGAAAACCGGCGGGCTCGCCGTCGGCATTGCGAACGGGCTGCAGCGATATGTCGCCGCTCAACGCATCGACCCGGGTTGTCAGATCTCGCAATTTTTCCCGCTCGATCACTAAAAGTTCGCCATCCATCCCGCCGAAACGCGATGGTGTTTTTGCATTTCGGGAAGCAGGCTGGGCAGAGCCGTGATCGCCTGCCGGCAGTTGAAGGATATCTCGACCGGAAACACCGTCGAGTTCCAGCAGATTTCTTTCTATACGGGCAACACGGGCGTGGCCGATTGTATCGCCCGGCCGCACGACGATTTCCGGGCCGCCGTCCATATCCTGAAGCACCGCCAAAGCCGTCCCGGCTGTTCCTTTCAGTACAAGGCGATACAGGTGGCTTTCCCAAGGTGCTTTTTCCGACGTCTCCGTATCTGTTTCATCGCGGAGTTTGGGATTCGCAAATAATTGATCGACGGCATTGGCAAGCGGCATCAGAGAGGTTTCTGAAGTGCCAATATCTTTATTTTCCGTTGTGTTATCGAACAAAGAAGGAGTGGCCAAAGGGGAAAAAATGCGACAAAACAGGCTTACGCCTATTAGAAGCGACAAAAAAAGAATGATGAGGGCAATCCAGCGTTCGCGTTTCATAACATATTGAAAATAAAACAGAGCCGGATCAAACGCAACTATTGAGCGGCTGTATTTGAAAATTTTGCTTGACGATACAAGGTCTAGTGGTTAGATTAGAAATGTAGTCAATATAAAGGATTTTTAAAATCGTTTGACTCGTAAAGGCAGGAGTGATTTTTGTGTTTTGTTAGCAAGGCTTTACCGGTTTGCGCCGGGAAAAAGTCGAACAAGGTAGGTTGATCGTGGATCATATTAAGACGGATAGGGTGGATGGAGCGGCGGCGGAGTCCTCGCGTTTAGACAATATGGTGGTTTTTCCTGGTTCCAAAGAGACGACGGAGATGATGTTGTTTGTTCGAACATCCGGGGAGACGATGAAGGGGTGGGATCGCGCCAAAATCGTCGAGGCGCTTGTTCGGGAGACTTATATCGATCGAGATACGGCGGAGCAGATCAGTTGTGAAGTCGAAGACGTGATCATGCGCGGCAATGTCAAGGTGGTGACGGCGCCGTTGATCCGCGAGCTGGTCGATGCGAAATTGATCGAACGCGGCCTCGAGACCGCTCGGAAGATGCACACGCGTCTGGGAGTGCCGTTATATGATGTCGAACAGCTCATCATGTATCGCAACAAAGAAAACGCGAATGTGCCGCATGGTCCGGAAGCGACGAATCTGACGCTGGCTGAAAAGATCAAGAAGGAATATGCGTTGATGAACGTTTTCAGTCAGGACGTCGCCGATGCGCACATGAACGGCGATATGCATCTGCACGATCTGGGATTCATCGATCGCCCTTATTGCTCAGGTCAGTCATTGGAATACATCAAAAAATTCGGCCTGAACCTGCCGAATTCGCTGGCGATGGCCAAACCGGCGCGTCATGCCGAGGTGTTGCTGGCGCACATGGTCAAATTCGCTGCGGCGCTTCAGTCGAATTTCGCGGGAGCCATCGGATGGGATGCGGTCAACCTGTTTTTTGCGCCTTATCTGGTCGATAAAACCGATCAAGAGCTGCATCAGTTCGCCCAGATGTTGATATTCGAGTTTTCACAGCAGGCGGTGGCTCGCGGCGGCCAAGCGATTTTTTCCGATATCAACCTCTATTGGGAAGTGCCGAAACATTTTGAGGATGTTCCGGCCATCGGTCCAGGCGGTGAATATACCGGTAAAACGTATAAAGATTATGCCAAGACGGCTCAACGATTCGTTTGGGCGTTGTTCGACGTCTATTTGGAGGGTGATGCCAGTGGGCGGCCGTTCTTTTTCCCGAAACCATTGGTTCATATCACCGAAAAATTCTTCAAAACCGAGGGTCACGAGGCGTTTTTGGAGCACATCTGTCGGGTTGCAGCGGAAAAAGGCAACACTTATTTTGTGTTCGATCGTGGTGAAACCGCCAAGATATCCGAATGTTGCCGCTTGTCGTTCAAGCTGGAGCAGAGCGATTTGGACGATGCCAGGGAACCCTGGAGAATGCGGTATTCCGCGCTTCAGAACGTCACGATCAACTTGCCGCGGGTGGCTTACAAAGCCGGCCGGAACGACACCGAACTCTTCAAAATTTTGTCCGAACAGGTTGAGCTTGCCGTTAAAGCTCATATTGAAAAACGGAATTTTATCCAGCAGTTAATGGATCAGGGTGAAAACGGGCCTTTGGCGATGTTGGCGATGCAGGCCGACGGGCAGCCCTATCTGCGCATGAAGCGGGTCACTTATCTGATCGGTATGGTCGGATTGAACGAGTTGGTTCAGTACCATAAAGGTTGTGAAATGCATGAATCCGTCGATGCGTTTCGGTTTGGCTTGAAGGTGATCGCTCACATGAAACTGTTGTCAGATCGGTTGGGTAAACGTCACAACATGAAGTTTGTGTTGGAGCAGACGCCGGCGGAGAGCACGGCGTATCGGTTTGCGAAGCTGGACAGCGAAGATTTTGCCATGGAAAGCCGCAAAATCGTCAAAGGTAATTTTGCATCGGGAGAAATCTATTATACGAATTCAACGTATTTGAATGTCGGGCAGCATCTCAACCCGATCGAACGGGTAAAAAAAGAGGGTATGTTTCATCCGATTATCGAAGCCGGTGCATTGACGCATGTTTGGCTGGGGGAATCCCGGCCGTCAACGGAATCGCTTGCCAACCTGATCAAGAAGATTTTCAAGAACACGCAGAACGACCAGGTGGCCTTCAGTCCGGAGTTCACCACATGCTTGGACTGCGGCCGGACAGGCAGGGGATTGCAGGATGCATGCGGGTTCTGCGGTTCAACCAGAGTGGAAGGGATTACGCGGATCACGGGTTATTTTACAAAAATTGCCAGTTGGAACAAAGGCAAGCTAGGGGAGTTGCGGGATAGATATCGATCACAGGAATATTTTAGATCGGCGCCTTGATCTTTTTCATTTGATAGTAAGGGGAGAATAGGGATGATTTTGTTTACCAAAACGGATTGTGGGAAATGTGACTATGTGAAAAGCCATTTCGATCTGGAGTCGCTGGGTGTTCAGATCGATGAGTTGTCCGATACGAATGCCGATGCGTTGGCTGATCTGGCATATTATGAGCTGGTGGATACGGCTCAGAAACAACTGCCGATCTTGGTCACGGACGATGAACAAAAAATCATGGGCGCCATCCGGATTTCCCAGTTTCTCCGGTCTTTGGAGTGAAACCCCCTGATTTCTGAAGAATACGTCAAAGGTTTTATTGAGACATCATTCATCGATTGGCCGGGCAAGATAGCATCGGTGGTGTTTTTGCCCGGTTGTAATTTTCGATGTGGATGGTGTCACAACCGCACACTTGTTTTGCATCCTGAGCGAATCCCTGATGTCCCGTTGTCACATGTTTTGCAGCGTATGAAAGCGTTGAAGGGTTGGGTGGACGGTGTGGTGATTACGGGTGGTGAGCCGACGGTCGCCCCAAAATTTCCTGTTATTTTGGATCGATTCAACCAGGAAGGTATTCCGGTCAAGTTGGATACCAATGGTGCCCGGCCGGATATTTTGGAGAAATTTTTAGTTGAAAAACGGCTTACTGGTATATCGATGGATATCAAAGGGGTGTTGGAGCCGGAAATGTACCGGACGATAACCGGTGTATCGGTTGATATTCAAGCGATTCGTCGATCTGTTCAGTTGATTGCCGGTTCGGGTTTATGGCATGAGTTTCGGACGACGTTGTTGCCAGGGATACACACTCGTGCCGATATCGACATGATTGCCAGGCAGCTAGAAGGTCTTGTCGGCGGGAAGCTGCAGCGACCGTTGAAATTGCAGGGTTTTAAACCGAATCCCGAGTTGTCGGAACCGTGGCGGTCTTTGCCGGAAGTGACGGTAGAGAGGTTTTTGGAGACGGAATAGGCAGGCTTCTTTTAACTAATCTTTAAATTCGATCAGGTTCAATCCGGTTTCATCGTCTTTGAATCGGTTGATTTCGCCGGGTATGGTTTGAATAAAAATCTCACATGTCGCGCTGACGACGGCCCGGTTCAGGTGGCCGCCGAAGAGTTTATGGCTGGTATCCGACAGGCTGACATGCAGGTGCAGATAGATTTCGTCGTCCATTGTGCTGACATTGCCTGCCAGGTTGACGATTTCCATGTCGCCGGTATAGCTTTCTGAGTGATAAATTTTATTTTTGACGTCATACAAACCGATGGTCGCTTCGTTGACGGCCCCGATAGCGGAGACGACTCCGAGTCGAATATCGTTATCGACGCAGATTTTTTGAAGGGTCGAAACGATTTCTTCGCCGCGTCTGATTCGTATGATCCATGTATTTCCGAATTGTTTTGCTATCATGATTTCCTCCCTGTTTTTTTGGGGAAAAAGACCCAGGTTCACACAGATACGCAGTATATCGGTGTTATGTGGTTGAACACAATTCTTTAGTGCTGAGTGCTGAGTCCTGAGTAGCGTGCACTGCGTGCGTTTTAGTGCTGAGTCCTGAGTTATGGTCTTTCATTTAATTTTAGTCAGTGAGGTTTTTGGTTCAAATTAGAAGGCTATAGAAGCTGATTTCCAACACTAGGTGATTGGTTGTTGGACAATGGAAACAGGATATTCAATCCGGTTTTTTTATAGTACTGTTTCTAACTATTGATTTTATTCAACTCCTTTAGAGGACATTTATCGGGTAGATATAGAAGAATGGGGCGTATGGGACCAAAGCGACACAAAATCTAAAAAACTAAAAGTTTTCTTTCTCTTCCCTTTATGTTATTCGTCCCATCCGTCCCATATGTCCCACCCCCCATCAGTAATTCTTTGCCTATAGCATCACTTTCGTTTAAAATTAATTCGGCTTTAATTAGACCTCTTTCGAAAGGAGCTGTCACATGACCGATTTACTGAAAAACATTAACGCTGATTTTGCAGACGTGTTGGTGAAAACCAATCCCGGCGCGCAAATGCGCACGCTGGCGGAGCGCATGACCGACAAAAAAATGGTGATGGACGGGAAACTGTTCCCTACGTTTCTAAAACCCTATTTCCTGGATAAAAAAACGATACCGTTACTGCAAAAAGTCACTCGGAATCTGATCTCATCACTGAACAAAATTGGAGATTTATATTTTGAAAAAGGGTTGTTCAAAGAACAAATCCGATTGGCCGGCCGGGTGGCCGACTTGGCATCGATCGATCCCGGATATCCCGGCCACCAGATTATCAACCGACTGGACGTGTTTTTTGTACCGGAAACCAATGAACTCAAACTGCTGGAATACAACTGCGGCGACCCCAGCGGTATGGGATGGCACGATCAAATGCTCGAAATGTTCCTGGATTTACCGGTTATTCAGGAACTTCAGAAAAAGTATGACTTTCATGTTGACTGGCTGGTCAAATCCCATTTCAAGATATTTTTCAAAAAATACCACGAATGGTGCGCACGAAAAGGCATAAAACCCGAAAAGAAACCCAATGTCTCGTTCATGTGTAAACGGGATTCGACGATTCTTGGCGATTTTCTGGCGTTTGTCGAATATTATCGAGCGATGGGGTACAGCACGGAATTCGGCGATCCGCGGGATTTCGTCTATGACGGCAAAATACTTACCCTGCGTGGTCAGCCGATACACCTGATTTATCGCGATGCGATCGACGACGTGATCCTGGACCCGTACTGGGATGATAGTCAGCAATTGGTTCAAGCGCTGCGGGATAACGCGGTCTGCTTCGTCAACCCGGTCAGCGCCGCATCAGGAGATTGGAAATCCATATTGGAAATTTTGACCGATAAACAATATGAACACTATTTTTCGCCGGAAGAACAAGAAACCCACAGAAAACATGTTCCGTGGACCCGGACATTGGTGGAAAAGAAGACCGATTATTATGGTGAACCGATAGACCTGCTCCCGTTCGTCAGAAAAAACAGAGACAAACTGGTGCTGAAACCCAATGACGGATACGGCGGTTTCGGTGTGATGGTCGGCAAATTCGCCGATGATGCCGCCTGGAACGCATTGATCGATAAAGCGTTCAAAGACAAAATCATCTATACCGTTCAGGATTTCGTCACGATACCGAAAGAAGAGTTTCCGGTGGTCAAAAACGGCGTTTACAAGGGGTTTGCACCGAAAAATGTCAATTTGAACCTGTGGTCGCATGACGGGGAATTCGCCGGTTCGTTCGTCCGGGCCGCCGAAGGCAGCATCATCAATGTGCACCAGGGCGGCGGCATGATGCCGGTGTTCTTTGTGTCGCTGAAATAATTGCCGGGGCAACCATGCAGCCAGATCCAACAAAATTATTGAAAATGACAGGTATAACCACCTGTTTGACCGGCTTATACGATACGCCCGATATCGCGCCGTTTGCGCCGTTTGCCGAACCTAAAGCCTGCTTTTTCGCCGCCTGGAAAGATTGGATGAACGGAAAAAGTGTACTTCTGCGGAAAGATAAATTCGACTGCCCGGGATCGGGGATGCACCTGTGCGGGGTTCACTCCCGGTCGCGGGATGAGATGCTGACGTTTCTGGTTGAAATCGAAGGTTTGAAGGCCGAAAGAGACCTGATGGCGGAATGGTTGCAGACCAATAAATCGTACCGGATGACTCACGACAATATCGTTATCGGCCCATTAAAACCCGATCAATATAACTATCTGAAAACCGTCACGTTCTGGGTCAATCCCGATCAGTTGAGCCTTTTATCCATCGGCGCCCAATACCGTGCAAAACCCGGTGATCCGCCGCCTGTCTTGGCCCGGTTCGGATCGGGATGTATGCAGCAGGTCAATCTTTTCGACAACTTGGATGTACCTCAAGCGATGATCGGCGCAACCGATATCGCTATGCGTCAACATCTGCCTCCCGATATCTTGGCGTTCACGGTGACAAAACCGCTGTTCGAATTGCTGTGCAGCCTGGACGAAAAAAGTTTTCTCTATAAACCATTCTGGAAAAATCTCCAGGCGTCACGGCAATCCGAAAAGCCGTAACCATAAGCGCAAAAATTGTAGTATTTGAACTCGACTTCAGTAGTCAGCGGAAGACTCCCCAAAATCTTCCTCATAGCGCTCATTTAAAACAGGTTAACACTCGTTAAAAACAGGTTGTACGGCACAAAAATTGCTTAAAATCTTATTACACCGCTTGTGTCTGCGGGGCAGACGTATGCGGTGGATGACTTCGAAGCAGGGAGGAGATCGATCGATGAAATACTCTAATGTTGTTTTGAGTATATGCCTGGTCCTGATGACGGTTCCAGGAATGGCACAAGTGACGCATACTGTTCGCTTCAGTGAACCTGAGTTGCTGGAATGGAATGTGGATGTGCCCGGCAAAGACATTACGGATCCATTCACAAAAATTCAGATGCCTGATGCACCGTTGATGGCGCACCCCGGTGAACCTCAGGTACCGGTGCGGCCGGTTACGCTGCTGTTGCCACAGCACGAAACCATTAAAAACGTTGTGGTCAACTATAATCAATGGCAAAAAATACCCGGCTCGTTCCTGCTGGCGCCCGGTCAGCGCAGTTATCCGTTGAGTCAGCCGGATCTGCAAGTTTATACCGAGCCGAATCCATTGATCTATAAAAGCTCCAAATGGTTTCCCAAAGAGAATTATTCGGAACCACGAATTTTTTGGAGTAAAGGATATCAACTGGTCATCATCAATCTCTATCCTGTGCGCTATCAGCCCAAAGAAGGCAGCCTTTATGTGGCTGATTATGCTACCGTCATACTGAATACCGTGCCGGCGGATACACGTGCCGACCGCGTTCGCTGCAGAAATCTCGAATCGGATCGGGAATGGGTGGCCGGCAAGGTCGATAACCCCGAAATGGTGCTGCAATATCGAGCTGAACCGGTGGAATCGGGCAATCCACCGAGGCGGGATGATTATCGATATGTGATCATTTCGAACAACACATTGATAAATACGTCCGGCCCGAACAATTTCCAGGATTTGCTCGCCTTCAAAGCATCGCGTGGTATCAGCGGCAGAATCAAACCCATAGAAGAAATCTATTCGCAGTATATGGGCGCGGATAACCAGGAAAAAATCCGTAATTTTTGTAAATATGCCTATGAGAACTGGAATACGGAGTATATATTGCTCGGCGGCGACCACCAAATAGTCCCTTCACGCGGATGCTATGCCACGGCTGAAGGATATGAAGACAATACGATACCGACGGATATGTATTTCGGCTGTTTGGACGGCAACTGGAACAGTAACGGCAACAACCGTTACGGCGAGGTCAACGATGGCCCCGGCGGTACGGAACCGGATATTTTCGCCGAGCTTTTTGTCGGTAGAGCCTCAGTTGACACAGCGACTCAGCTTCAGAATTTTGTCAGAAAAACGATCGCATACGAAACGGATAATTATGAGGCGAGCTGGGCGAAAAATGCGTTGTTGCTGGGGGAATACCTGTGGCCGCAAACCTATGGCGGTGACTATATGGATGAGCTCTGGTACGGAACGGACAAGTGGGGATACACGACGCCGGGTTATCCACAAGATTGGACTATCGATCATTTGTATGAACGGGAGGGCTCCTGGGGCAGCAGCCAACTGGTGCCGAAATTCAATTCGAACAATTTTCACTGGGTCAATCACCTGGGTCACGCCAACGAAACCTATGTGATGCATTTATACACGTCGAACATTCAAAGCTTGACAAACACCCGTCCGTTTTTGGTCTATTCGCAGGGGTGTTATGCCGGCGCGTTCGATACCACCGACTGTATCGCTGAATATTTTTCGTGGAGCAACGGCGGAGCCTTCGCGGTACTGATGAACGGCCGCTACGGCTGGGGCGAAGCGGGCAGCACGGACGGCCCCGGTCAGTATTTTCATCGCCAGTTTCATGACGCGTTTTTTACCGAGGACATTCGTGAAGTCGGCCGGATGAACGCCGATTCAAAGGAGGATAACGCCTGGTGCATGAATTATAAGGCCAACCGATGGACCTGTTATGAAGTCAACCTGCTTGGATGCCCGCAGACACCGCTTTTCGGCCATGTCACGACACGAGGCCAAATCGCGTTCGATCAACCTGCCTATCCCAGTGACGGAACCCTTGTATGTATCGTTCAGGACGTCGATTTGAACCTGGATCCCAATATCGCCGATACGGTTTATGTCGCCTTGATCACCGATCGAAACGACTCCGAAACGCTGACACTGGTCGAAACCGGGCTGAACACATGCGTTTTCACCGGTTCCATTGCTATTCAACCCGGCCAGCCGACTCCCGGCGACAATAAATTGAGCGTATGGGAAGGCGACGAAATAACCGGCACGTATGTCGATGCAAACGACGGTTTCGGCGGCGTCAATATCCTGGTCACCACAACGGCCATGATCGATGATACCTATCCGATTATCAGCAATGTCAGAGTCACATTTGTCGATGATACGAGCGCAGTAGTTTCTTGGAATACAGACGAGCCTTGCGATAGCAGGGTGTGGTTTGGAAAAGTCGCCCCGGATCAGGAAGTCCTGATGGAAGGCCTGCGGAAAAATCATGCTGTAACATTGACGGGGCTCGATTCCTGTACGGAATATACCTATTTCGTTCGCTCCGCAGATGGAGCTGAAAACCTGTCCGAAGACAACAACGGCGGCGCAAACTATTCGTTGACGACTATGGTTCGAATCTATGTGTTACAGGAGAATATGGATACCAATCCTAACTGGACGATTACCGGCGGGGATTGGGCGTTCGGGCAGCCGACAGGCAACCCGAGCGGCCCGGGAGCCGACCCGACATCGGGCTTCGACGGCCCCTATGTCTATGGCACCAATCTCAACGGAGCCTATGCCGGCGGTTCGACTCCGTATCACCTGGTGACTCCAGCTTTGGACTGCTCGATGGCGTTCGGCGTTCGCTTGAGTTTTTATCGATGGCTGGCAGTGGGCGGGTCCGATGACTCCCACCAGGCTCATATAAGCGTTTCGAATAACGGCACGACCTGGCATACCATTTTCAGCAACCCAAGCTCCAAAGTGTATGATTACGCCTGGACGCGATACGAATACGATATTTCCGAATATGCCGACGGACAGCCCACCGTGTACGTCCGGTGGACAATGGGACCGTCCGGCAGCGGATCGGTCGGCGGCTGGAACATC
Source organism: bacterium (assembly GCA_049652745.1). Classification (GTDB taxonomy): domain Bacteria; phylum CSSED10-310; class CSSED10-310; order CSSED10-310; family CSSED10-310; genus JBASEY01. The sequence goes on from JBASEY010000026.1 coordinate 216,839, forward strand.
GACAACGTGGAAGTGTCCTATGCGGCTCCATGCAACGCGCCGATCCTGCGGCATCATGACCACGATATCGATGACAGCGCCGGCAACAACGACGGCATGATCAACCCGAAAGAAACGATCCTGATGGATGTCACTGTTTGGAATACCGGTATTTCAGGAACGAATTTCACGGCGTATTTATCATCGACCAATCCAAATGTCGAAGTCACTCAAGGTATAGCGGCTTTCCCGGATATTCCGGCCGGAGGCTACGGGCAGACGCTGACGCCGTTTGAGTTCGAAGTCGGTGAAGGCGCAGTCAACGGCGAAACTCTTGATTTTACCGTCACCTATCATTTCAACGGCGGTAATGGAACATTCACGTTTTATGAAACCGTTTCGGGCGCCGATATCCAATTCGGGTCGATGACGATCATGGATTCAGGTGATCATGATGGCATATTGGATCCCAGGGAAACCGCCACGCTGGTCGTCGACCTGGAAAACCTGGGACCGATGAGCCTGACAGGCGTGACCGGAACGATATCGAGCAATCATCCTGACTATCTGATCATTTTGGACGGAGAATCCGTATTTGAAAATTTGGAAGGGTTGGGTTCAGGAGGAACGGTCGCGCCGCATTTCAAGGTTCGAGCCGCTCCGAATACGCCGGATCCGACCGTGGTGACGGTGACCTTGCAACTGCAGGCTGTCGAAGCGATCGCCACAGTGACGTTCGATATCGAAATTACGTCTTCCAACTTCATTCGACGGTATTTCTGGAATATGGACGCCGATCCGGGATGGACGGCGGAAGGCCAGTGGCAGTGGGGGGTTCCGCAGGGTAACAGCGGCGATCCCACAAGCGGTTATACCGGCGCCAACGTCTATGGTTACAACCTTGCCGGCGCCTATACGAACAACATGCCTGAAACATACTTGACGACCACCGCCATCGATTGCACCGACCTGGAAAACGTCGAAGTGCGCTTCATGCGATGGCTGGGCATCGAATCCAGTTATTGGGATGAAGCTTCGTTCAGAGTGTCGAATGACGGCACGACCTGGACGACGATATGGGAGCATACCGGCAGCACCTTCACCGATCCAAACTGGCAAGCTATGACATACGATATTTCCGCGGTCGCCGACGATCAACCGACGGTTTATCTGCGATGGGTCATGGGCACGACGGATTACAGCGTGGTGTACTGCGGCTGGAATATCGACGATGTCGAAATATGGGCCGACAGCTATAGCGATCCCTGCATCAATAATGGCGACTGCAATTTCGATGGCGCGTTGTCCAGCACCGATGCGCAGATCGCTTTCCAGATTGCGCTGGGCGTGTTTCAGCCGTCGTTTTATGAAGAGTGCGCGGCGGATTGCAACGGAGACGGTATCATCACGGTGGATGATGCACAGAGAATTTTTATGGCCGCCCTCGAGATAACCTCATGCGCCGATCCGTTGGATAACGTTAGACTCCTCGATCAACTGATCGTGCGGGCCGACTCAAGCGTCGTCGAGCTGGAAGCGACTGCAATCGATGCCGGCCGATTGGAAATCGCCGTGGTATTGAATGGAAACCAAAAGGAAACCGATGCGTTCTGGCTGGAATGCCTGGTTGACACGCGATTCACGTTGTCGGAGTGTCGGCCGGGAGACTTGAATCCGGATTGGCGGCAATTCGGTTGCCATCAGCCGGAACCGGGTCGAATTCGTCTAGGAGCGTTTAACGATGGGTACAGTGATCCGGTCATACCCGAAGGTTCAACCGGAGTCCTGGCCTATATCACTCTGGAAGGTCCGATCGATGCATTGCTTTCCGACCAAAGTCTGCCGATCGCGATTTTCCAGGTTGCAGATGATTTGTAGATGACATTCGGAGTTCAATGCCTTAAAATCGGGCTTGGATGGTTCAAATATGAGGATGTCGAAAGAGGAGGGTTTGATAGAAGCTTTTCGCCGACTGACCATAAGGCGTGAAAGCTGTGCGTTCAAAAATAACGGAACGCGTATTTATCGGAAGATTCAGAAGATATTGTTTTATCTTTGAAAGGAGCATGCTTTGAAAACAAAATACCTATTGCGGACGATAATAATATGCGGAATGGCGCTGTCGGCGCCGACGATCGGCTATGCCGCCGATCCGGGCTTCTGGGGCGGCTCCCAGGCAGCGGCGTCGTTGAAAAATGTTCCGGACTCGATCATTGCACGCCTGGAGACAGGCGATGTCGCTGACTTTTTTATTGTTCTATCTGAGCAGGCCGACCTGTCAGGCGCAAAGCAATTCAGGCGCAAAGAAGACAAAGGAATGTATGTTTTCAAGCAATTGCGCGACGTCGCCGAACGGACGCAGCCACAGGTGATCGCTGAGCTGGGTCTGCAAAATGCGGATATCCAGCGGTTTCATATCCAAAATATGGTTTTGGTGCGAAACGGGTCGCCGGATATGCTTTTAGGAGCCGTCAACCATGCGATGGTCTCGACGATTCGGGAGAATCTGCCGTATGAGTTCGTCAACGACCAGCCTATGGCCTATCCTGACAATGCTCCGGGTCGAGGACCGGAGTGGAACCTGTCGCATATCGGCATCACGGATGTCTGGGCGGAAGGTGTCACGGGCGAAGGCATCGTCGTCGCCAATTTGGACACGGGCGTTCAGTGGAATCATCCGGCGTTGAAAACGAAATATCGCGGTTGGAACGGATCGACGGCGAATCACGATTACAACTGGCATGACGTCAGTTCATCGCCCAGTTCTGTCCCGTATGATTCAGGAGATCACGGCACGCATACTATGGGTACCATGGTCGGTGACGATGGCGCCGGCAACCAGGTCGGGGGCGCTCCCGGGGCGAAATGGATCGCCTGCGGTCCTTTGACCGACAGCGCTGGTTTCCATGAGTGTTTCCAATGGTTTTTAGCTCCCTATAAATTCGGCGAAAATCCGTCTCAAGGAGTGCCGGACAAGGCTCCACACGTCGTCAACAATTCGTGGGGCTGGCCGACGGGTGGAGGTGATTACCAATATGCTCCGGATATCGACGCATTGCAGGCGGCGGGAGTTTTCATGGAATTTTCCGCCGGCAATGAAGGTGATACGTGTAGGTCACTTCGCTCCCCCGGCGATTATCCGCAGGTGCTGACCACCGGCGCGAGCGATGTGCAGAACCGAATTGTCAGTCGAACCTGGGCAACGTGGGGTTCCAGCCGTGGACCGGCAAAAGCGGGTATCCCCGGAGCACCCAATTTTATCAAACCTGAAATTGTCGCACCCGGATATGATGTCCGTTCGAGTGTTCCCGGCAGCGGTTACGAAGGCGGCTGGGGCGGCACCTCGATGGCCGGGCCGCACACCTGCGCGGTGGTTGCGCTGATGTGGTCGGCGGCTCCCGGGCTGATCGGGGATATCGAAACCACCAGACAGATCATTCTCGATAACGCTTATACTCAATCAGGCGGCGCCGGATATTGGAACCAGACCTGTGAAGGCATTAACGCCAATACCACGATTCCAAACCATGTTTGGGGATGGGGTCTGCTGGATGCATACGCCTGTTTACAGGCTCTGGCCGGAGTCTATTTGGATAAACCCGTATATCAACCGAACGATACGATGAACATCACCGTTCGGAATGCAGATGCCACCGGAACGGTTGATGTACAAATCAAGAGCTCTGTCGAAACGTCTTGGGAATACCTGACGTTGACTCAAACCGGCAGCGGCGAATTTTCCGGTTCGTTCAATACGACATCCGGGCCGCCGGTTCATGGTGACGGAGCCGTTTCCGTGCAGCACGGCTCGACGATAACCGTGTGGTATCCGGACTTGGATTCAGATGCGACCGCCACGGTCGATGGCCTGCCGCCGATGATTTCGAATGTGACATCAAGCAATATCGGTTCGGTGTCATTTGTAGTTGGCTGGGAAACCGACGAGCCGGCTGACAGCGTGCTCTACTACGGAAATGTGATGCCGCCGTCTCAAATGATTGAAGAAGGCCACTTGTCGATGTCGCATCGGATTCTGGTGACGGGTTTGAGCGGAGACACGGATTATTTCTTCAAAGTTCAAAGCGCCGATGCAGCAGGCAATATCGCCGTCGATGACAATGGCGGTATGTATTATTCGGTCCGAACGCTGGGTCTTTTGTGGGATCAACCGGTCAGTCCGTCGAATCCCGGCCGCGTAGCGAACCAGGAGTTTCCTGATTATGCTACGCATACCGCTTTTGTAGCGGACGATTTTGTCAATCTTGATAAGTGGTACATTTCCCAGATTTTTGTGCCGGGCGAACTTTATAACGGTGGGACGTCGTTGATGAATGCGACGATGTTGCATTGGCGGATTTATGCCGACAATAACGGGCAGCCGGCCGGGGATCCGACAGGAGGCGGCAGCGCGCCGTTCTGGAGCCTGGATTTGTCTCCCGGTAATCCAATGGTTACCTTGATGGATGGCGACAGCGACACCAACCTGACGCTGGATACACCGATCGTTCTGCCGCCAGGTACGTGGTGGCTGATATTTTATCCAACCATGCATTTCGGCAATTACGGGCAACTGGGTCGATTGTCGTCGGATACGTCAAATCTGTCTATTGCCAAGTTTATCAATCCCGGTAACGGATTCGGCCATGGGACATCCTGGCAGAATTGGTCGGTAATGGGGCCGAGCCAGCATGATGTCGCGTTCAGACTTAGCGGCACGATTGAAAACATGGCTACGCCGACACCGGCATCCACACCGACGCCGACATCGACTCCGACTTCGACGCCGCCAAGTCCGCCGCCGCCGACACCGGATTGTATCAATAACGGAGACGTGAATTTCGACCACAGTTTGACCTCAGCGGATGCTCAATTGGCATTCCAAATCGCACTGGGGTCTTACTATCCGTCTTATCTGGAACGATGTGCGGCGGATTGTAACGGAGACGATTCTGTAACATCCGCCGATGCCCAACAAATTTTTATGGCTGCGCTGGGAGTAAATTCCTGTGTGGACCCGGTGTAGCTGAACACTATCTTAAGGAGGAGCTGCATACTATGAAAAACATTATGAACATTATGGGAAAAACAGTTATGTTGATGTTTCTGGTGGTGGGCGTATCGTTCGCCGCCGCTGAACCGGACAGTGTGTTTTGGGGTGGCCCGGCATCGCTGGAGTCGCTCAAAAATGTTCCGGAACCGATCATTACGCAGATGGAAAATGAGGGTATCGCCGAGTTTTTCATCGTCTTGTCTGAACAAGCGGATCTCTCCGGCGCGAAGCAGTTCAGGCGCAAAGAAGACAAAGGATCGTATGTTTTCAAGCAGTTGGTCGACGTCGCCGAGCGGACGCAGCCGCAGGTGATCGCAGATTTAGGGTTGCAGAATGCGGATATTGAGCGGTTTCATATCCAAAACATGATTCTGGTTCGGGACGGGTCACCGGATATGCTTTTAGGCGCTGTCAACCATGCGATGGTTTCGGCGATTCGGGAGAATATCCGGATTGATTTCGAAGAAGACCAGCCTATGGCCTATCCTGACAATGCACCGGGTCGCGGCCCGGAATGGAACCTGTCGCATATCGGCATCACGGATGTCTGGGCGGAAGGTATCACGGGCGAAGGCATCGTCGTAGCGAACCTGGATTCCGGTGTTCAGTGGGATCACCCTGCGCTGAAGTCGAAGTATCGCGGCTGGAACGGATATACGGTGAATCACGACTATAACTGGCATGACGGCTATTCGTCGTTCCGTGTTCCAGTTGATACTCATGGTCACGGCACGCACGTAATGGGCACCATGGTCGGTGATGACGGTATGGGGAACCAGATCGGGGGAGCTCCCGGGGCGAAATGGATTGCTTGCCGTGGTCTTAGAGGCGGCTATGGCTCCTATTGTCACAAATGCCTTGAATGGTTTTTGGCGCCGTATAAATTTGGCCAAAGCCCGTCTCAGGGCCTGCCGGACAAGGCTCCGCACGTGATAAACAACTCCTGGGGCTCGTTAGAGGGAGGTGATTATCAATTTGCTCCCGATATCGACGCGTTGCAGGCGGCGGGAATTTTTGTGGAGGCTTCAGCAGGTAACGAAGGAGATGGTTGCAAAACACTTCGATCACCAGGCGATTATCCTCAGGTATTGACCACCGGTGCGAGCGATGTGCAGAATCGGATCGTAAGCAGAAATTGGGCAACCTGGGGCTCGAGCCGTGGGCCGGCAAAAGAGGGTATTCCAGGGGCACCTGATTTCATCAAACCCGAGATTGTCGCTCCCGGATACGATATCCGCTCATGTGTTCCCGGCAACGAATACGAAGGCGGCTGGGGCGGCACCTCGATGGCCGGGCCGCACACCAGCGCGGTGATTGCGCTGATGTGGTCGGCGACTCCTGGTTTGATCGGCGATATCGAGACCACCCGACAGATCATTCTTGACAGTGCTTTTACTGAACCAGGCGGAGCCGGTTATCATGACCAAATCTGTGAAGGCATCGACGCGAACACCACGATTCCGAACCATGTTTGGGGATGGGGCCTGCTGGATGCCTACGCCTGTTTCCAGACGTTGAAAAGCGTCTATCTGGACAAATCCGTCTATCGATTTGACGATACGATCGTTATTACAGTTCTGGATCGTGATGCATCAGGTTCAGTTCAAGTCAAGGTCAAAAGCACGTCGGAAACGTCCTGGGAAACGGTCACGTTGACTAAAGTTTCCGAGTTGCGGTTTGAAGGCACGATTTTGACGACGTCCGCGCCGCCGGTGGCGGGTGACGGCGCCCTTTCCGTTGCCCATGGCGATACTGTCACGGTTTGGTATGAAAGCCAGGATCTTGAAGCGACGGCATCGATTGACGGGGTGAGCCCGGTCATCAGCAATGTGCAGGTGACCAAGTTGAGATCCAAGACCTTTATCGTGACGTGGCAGACCGATGAACCGGCGCGCTCGATCATCATGTACGGTACAAGCACGCCTGATACCGAAGAGCGTGAAAATGTGCTCACAACCGACCATACATTGACCGTTACGAATCTTGAACCATGCACATATTATTTCTTCGATATCCTGGCTGAAGACTTTGCCGGCAATGAAGCGGTGGATGACAACGGCGGGTTGCATTACGGCTTGCAAACCAATGATCTGATCGTCATAATGGAGGCCAATATGGATACGGATCCCGGATGGACGTATGAGCCGGATTGGGCCTGGGGCCGACCGACAGGGCAGGGCGGTGGGTATGGATCGCCGGATCCGACCAGCGGCTACACGGGTGACAATGTTGTCGGCTACAATCTCGATGGCAACTACGAGAATGACATGCCTTCGACTAAATGGGCCACGACACAGGCGTTCGACTGCTCCGAAGGAACAGTCGTGAACCTTGAATTCTACGTGTGGCTGAGTGTCGATACGGGCTGGGGAAATGACGACGCCTATATTGACGTCAGCAACGATAACGGCGGATTATGGACAAGAATATGGGCAAACAGGAGTAGAATGTTAGGTGGAGCCTGGGAGCCGTGGACGTTTGATATCAGCAATGTCGCCGCAGGAAAACCTCAGGTCAAGATACGCTGGGGTATGGGCCCGACGAGTTGGTCTGAGGCATTCTGCGGATGGAATATCGACGATGTTCTGTTGTCAATCGAAAAACCTTGCGATAATCCAACACCAACTCCCCTATATACCTATACGCCAACTCCTCAACCAACCAATACACCGACTCCCCAATATACCAACACACCACCACCTCAACCTACCAATACGCCGACTTCCCAACACACCAACACACCGACTCCTCAATATACCAATACGCCACCTCCAAAACCGACTGATACGCCTGTTAATACGTTCACTCCAAATCCGCCTACGAATACGCCTGCTCAACCTTCACCGACCTCTACACCAGCACCGTCTGAATGTGAATGGTTGGGAACAAAGCTCGAGATATCACAAAATGAGCCCTTTCAAACAGGTGATATCTTCTGGCTCAAATGCAATGTGTGCACGGATGTCCATCGAGCAAATGTTCCGACTGCAATTTTATTGAATGTCGCAACAGAATTCTGGTTTTGGCCGTCGTGGAGCAATTCGTTTGATCTGGTTACATCCGATTACGAACCTGGTTTGACATCTTTTTATGTTTTTGAGCCTTTCACGTGGCCGAAAGTGGTTGGATCCGCGACGGATATCGTATTCTATAGCGCCTTTTTAACGCCTGAATTGGACAATATTGTCGGGGAAATAGGTTTTGTGACGTTTGGATACCAAGGGGAATAAACGGAAACAAGGGGTAGAATTGAGAGCTGAACTGGAGCGGAAGTCACCGGCATGTGCCGTGATCCTGATGATGAAAAGACTTTATGGCTGATGTATCAGAGATGACACGATAATGTCCGCCGATGCCCAACAAATTTTTATGGCTGCGCTGGGAGCAGGGTTCTGCGTGGACCCGGTGTAGCTCATTTACAACTTAGGGGGAGCTTTATTTTATGAAAAACGTTATTGGAAAAGCAGTTATGTTGATGTTTCTGGTGGCGGGCGTTTCGTTCGCCGCCGCTGAACCGGACAGCGTGTTTTGGGGCGGCCCGGCATCGCTGGAGTCGCTCAAAAATGTTCCGGCATCGATCATTACACAGATGGAAAATGAGGGTATCGCTGAGTTTTTCATCGTCTTGTCCGAACAAGCCGATATCTCCGGCGCGAAGCAGTTCAAACGCAAAGAAGACAAGGGAATGTATGTTTTCAAACAGTTGGTCGACGTTGCCGAGCGGACGCAACCACAGGTTATCGCTGATTTAGGGTTGCAGAATGCGGATATCCAGCGGTTTCATATCCAAAACATGATTCTGGTTCGGGACGGGTCGCCGGATATGCTCTTAGGCGCTGTCAACCATGCGATGGTATCGGCTATTCGTGAGAATCGTCCGTATCATTTCGTCAACGAGCAGCCGTTGGCTTACGTGGACAATATGCCCGGGCGCGGCCCGGAATGGAACCTGTCGCACATCGGCATCACGAATGTCTGGGCGGAAGGTGTCACGGGCGAAGGCATCGTCGTCGCAAATCTGGATACCGGTGTTCAGTGGGATCACCCTGCGCTGAAGTCGAAGTACCGCGGCTGGAACGGGTCAACGGCGAATCACGACTATAACTGGCATGACGCGGGTTCATCGCCTAGTTCTGTTCCACATGATTCAGGGGATCACGGTACACACACGATGGGCACCATGGTCGGAGACGACGGCATGGGAAACCAGATCGGCGGGGCTCCCGGCGCCAAGTGGATTGCGTGCGGCCCGCTGGAAGACGATGCCGGATTTCACGAATGTTTTGAATGGTTTTTAGCGCCGTATAAATTCGGTGAAAGCCCGGTTCAAGGCGTGCCCGATAAGGCTCCTCACGTAGTGAACAACTCCTGGGGCTGGCCGGTCGGCGGGGGCGACTACCAGTATGCTCCCGATATCGACGCGCTGCAGGCGGCGGGAGTTTTTATGGAGTTTTCCGCCGGTAACGAGGGCGACAGTTGCAAATCTCTTCGCTCGCCCGGCGATTATCCGCAGGTGTTGAGCACCGGCGCGAGCGATGTGCAGAACCGGATCGTCAGCGAAAACTGGACGTATTGGGGCTCGAGCCGCGGACCGGCAAAGGCGGGTATTCCAGGCGCTCCGAATTTTATCAAGCCTGAAATTGTCGCGCCCGGATACGATGTCCGCTCATCCGTGCCCGGCAACAGTTACGAAGGTGGTTGGGGAGGCACCTCGATGGCTGGACCGCATACCTGCGTTGCCGTCGCTTTGATGTGGTCGGCGGCGCCGGGATTGATCGGCGATATCGAGACCACCCGACAGATCATTCTGGATAATGCCTATACGGAACCAGGCGGAGCCGGATATTGGAACCAAACCTGTGAAGGTATCAATGCCAATACCACGATCCCGAATCATGTTTGGGGATGGGGTCTGCTGGATGTCTATGCCTGTTTCCAAGCGCTGGCCGGTGTCTATCTGGATAAACCCATGTATCAACCAAACGATACGGTTGTCATTTCGGTTAGAGATAGAGATGCTTCGGGCTCCGTTCAAGTCAAGGTGAAAAGTACGGTGGAAACGGCATGGGAGACAGTCACGTTGACTCAAATTGCCGTGGGGCAGTTTGAAGGCACGATTTTGACGACGTCCGCGCTGCCGGTACCGGGTGACGGTAAAATTTCGGTCACTCACGGCGCGACGATTACTGCCTGGTACCAGAGCCTGGATATGGAAGCGACGGCGACGATTGACGGGGTGAGCCCGGTCATCAGCAACGTCCAGGTGACCAAGGTGACATCCAAGACCTTTACCGTGACGTGGCAGACCGACGAACCGGCGCGCTCGATCATCATGTACGGTACAAGCGCGCCTGATACCGAAGAGCGTGAAAATGGGTTCAAAACCGACCATACATTGACCGTTACGAATCTTGAGCCATGCACATATTATTTCTTCGATGTCCTGGCCGAAGACCGCGCCGGCAACGAAGCGGTGGATGACAACGGCGGACTGCATTACGGCGAACAGACTTACGATGTCGTTGTCTTCATCGATGCCAATATGAATACCGATCCCGGATGGACGTATGAACCGGATTGGGCCTGGGGCCCGCCGACAGGACAGGGCGGTCAGTATGGATCGCCGGATCCGAGCGGCGGCTACACGGGTAACAATGTTGTCGGCTACAATCTCAATGGCGACTATCAGAATAGCATGACGACGATAAAATGGGCCACGACACAGGCGTTCGACTGCTCCGAAGCATCTGTTGTAAACCTTGAATTCTACGCGTGGCTGGGTGTTGAACAAAGCTGGTATGACCACGCATATATTGCCGTCAGCAACAATAACGGTGGATCGTGGACGACGATATGGGAGAACTCATCGACACTGAACGGCGGAGCCTGGGAACTGTGGAAGTTCGATATCAGCAGTCATGCTGCAGGAAAATCACAAGTCAAGATTCGCTGGGGAATGGGCCCGACTGATTCGGGCTGGAGATACTGCGGGTGGAATATCGACGATGTTCTGGTGTCATTCGAAAAACCCTGTGAAAATCCGACACCGACTCCCAACCTGTGCATTCATGACGGGGATGTGGACAAGAACGGGTTGATCAGTTCTTCAGATGCGCAAATGGCATTTCAAATCGCGCTGGGAAGCTTCGTTCCAACTTATGAGGAAGAATGTGCGGCGGATTGTAATGGTGACGACAGCGTCTCTTCGGCCGATGCCCAACAGATTTTTATGGCCGCGCTGGGCGCATCTGTATGTGTCGATCCGCTGTGATAATCGATTGATCGTTTGATCGATAGGGTGCACGGCCCAAAATGTTGTGGGGAGGCGTTTTAGGGGGCGGTGCACCCTATTTCTTTCGAACGCTCATATTGTTTTTTTTGTTTTGGAGCCGCTTTCAAGACCATAAATAATCGTCGTTTCAACCTCTGAACCCGTGCATTCAACGAGTGATATCTTTTAAAAAATCGAATATTCAAATCTATCAGCGGGGGTGATTGAAAACACTCATTCGATTGGATGCTCGAGTCAATCCGTATCGAGGTGCATCGTGTTTGAACAAACGTCTATGGGATTTCGACGTTTTTCATTTTAATCGATAAGCAGAGGACGTTTCGCTCAAAAAAACGTCCATCGACAAGGAATGCGAGAGCGAAAAAAAAACGGCGGGATATCCGTGATGGATATGCCGCCGTTACCGCACAAAAAGAGTTTAAAAGCCGAGACCGACAACGTCGATCGATTGATTGAACGCTTAAAAGAGTTCCCCCAGATTCGACGTGTAGACCGAGTCTCGGAAAATCGGTTCGAAATTGCCGTCGGGATATTCGAAATCCATATCCATCTGAATGGGATGCTCCGCCCAGATGGTATCCGGGAAACGTTTTTTCGGGCCGTGTCCCCAGTGCATACCCATCGTTTTCTCGTCGCCGACATGCGTTCCGTTGCAGCGAGCCTGGTCGTTGACGCCTAAACCCAATTTCGTAACGACGGCTTCGGCAGGATCGCCTTTCAAGATCAATCGGCGCTCTTTTTTCGCGTTTTCACCTGAACCGATAATATCGACGATTCGATTTTTCCGGATGCTGTAAACGACTAGTTCATCCTCGATCAGCGCGGGGATTTCACCGTTGGTGCGGCTCTCACCGCGATAATCACCGTCGATGCCGGGATAGGGCGGGATGTTGGCACAACCCGACGGGATGTTGATAAACTCACCCGGTCTCATTGCCGAACCGTTTTCACAGAACTGATATCGTTGACCGCGCAGGTCGATCGAGCATTTCCACATTTTATCTTTCAGGCGGAATGTAAAATGAGCGGCAACCGCTTTGGCCATACGGGACACCAGGATTTCGAAGCGAAGCGGGATTTTGGAGTAATCGGCCTTAAAACCTTCAAAATGAGCGTTTACACCGGGGGCGGATCCGAAGCGGAAATTCTGTTTCAGCCGGCTGACCAGTTCGCCGGTGATCGATGGACCAGTGATGGCGACAATGATGTCCTTCTCACCCCAACTGCTCATCACGGCCTTGGCATCGACCGGCTGCCCGTCGATGTATCCATCGGCGTCGAACGCATCCCCGGGCGCCGGGTTGCGCAAATCCAAATACAGGATCGAACCGACTTTGAAACCGATCACCTGAGCAAGCTCCTTCGCTGCGGCATGCCAGGTTTCGGTCATTTCTTTCCGATGAAGCGTTTCATCACTCGCTTTAGAGGCATTGGCGGGAAAATCCGTGACAAACGTCATGGTCTCCCCAGGCTGAGGTGCAAAAGCATCTAAAAATAATTTTTTGACATTGTATTCCAGGCGCATGTTTTTTTCTCCTTCAACGTTCTGGGCATTAGTGCCGTGTTTAATCGATAAAACGAAATTTTATTATCGTCCATAAAGCGGAAAAACCATCCCGCCACGTGATTTTTTTACCTTCATGATACTCACGGCCCGTATAGGAAATCGGCGTTTCATAAATACGAATTCCCTTTTTCAATATCTTTGCCGTGATCTCAGGCTCGAAATTGAATCGATCGGACCGTATCTGAATCCCTTTCAACGACTCGACCGAAAACAATTTATAACAGGTCTCCATGTCGGACAAAGTCGTCCCATATAACAAATTGGTAATTCCCGTCAAAAAACGATTGCCGATCCAATGATGCAAAAACATGTTCCGCCGCTCACCTGTAAATCGGGAACCGTAAACGACTTCCGCCTTACCTTTTACAACCGGATTCAACAGCTTGATATATTCATCCGGATCATATTCAAGGTCGGCATCCTGAATCACGACATAATCACCGGTGATAAACGCCAAGCCCGTCCGAATAGCCGCTCCTTTGCCCTTGTTCACCGGATGGCGGATAATATGCGCAAATTCGGAACGCCACGACTCGAGCTTTTCCCATGAACCATCCGTCGATGCGTCGTCAACCGCGATCAACTCCTTCTGAAACCCCAACTCGGATAAATCAACCTGCAAAACACGCTCGATCAATTCATCCAAAGTGGAAACCTCGTTATAGACAGGGATCAGAATCGAAAGTATCTTCAATAAAACCTCCTTAACCCAACCCGGGCAGACAAAGAATAAAAGATACCTGCGCAACGGTCAAGAAATCTCTGAGAAAACAAAACGATCGATAAACTTGACAAAACAAATCGATAGAAGCTATATTAGTAATGTTATGTTACAAAAATGCTGTTTAGTGGAAAATAAAGCGTTCGGGGCTCTGGCGCTGTGTGTGACCATGACACTGATTTTTTCTGCGGCCGCTTTTCAACTACGTGTGTGCCATACCTGCTCCCAGCCCGAGAAAGCCCCGAAACCCCTGGTGATTCAAACGGATTCTTTTCCGCCGGCCGGTAAAAGTCCGGCACGGCCGTATCCCTTGATCCAAGGTATGGAAGCACAGATACCGTTTTCAGTTGATTTCTATCCGCTGCTCCCTCGGGGAATGAATGTCAATCGCGCATCGCCGACGCTGTTCACTCTTTTAAACGGCGTCGGGCCGGTCAAAGCCGGTCGGATAGTTGAAGAACGGGACCGCAACGGAAATTTTCTGAATCGGGATGATTTTTATCGACGCACCGGGCTGACATGGGAAAAAATGCGATATTGTGAAGAATGGTTGAGTGTTCGTGATTAGGTCAGGTGAATTGGAAGCGCCGCTTTTCATTCCTGCCTTGGCCGTCGTGGCAGGGATGGGAGTATTTGTCGGCGTTGCGGATGTCGGATGGTTTTATGGGGCGATAGCCGTCGGAACGGCATCGCTTGTCGCGGCATCGATCTGTCGATATTTAGGTGCTGTGTTCCAAAAGATATCGTATTTTCTGTTGATGACCGCCTTGGGTGCGGCGTCAGGCGCATGGTATTACGTCCGCGTCAACACCGTAAATCCTGACGATCTGATCCTGGCGCCGCCGGAAGGGGAAGTCGCCGTTATCGGCAGGATCGCGTCTTTTCCGGTTGCCACTCGAGCCGGCGGATATTTTGAAATAGATGTCGTGGGTATTGAAACATCCCGAAACACGCTGATCAGGCGAAAAGGTCAGGTCCGCATCGTCGTCGGCGACGAGGTTTGGGCAGGGTTCATCGAAACCGGCTTGCCCGGTCCCGGCGCCGTCGTGCGGTGTGAAACCACGCTGTCCAAGCCGATAGGGTTCATGAATCCGGGCGGATTCGATCCGGCGTATCACCTTGAAAGCCGCGGTATTCATCTTACCGGTTATGTAAAATATCCGGAATTTTTTCGGGTATTGCGTGAGTCCTCGTCGATATTCAATCGATTAGGCAGGTTTCGTTTAAAAGCTTTGCAGTTGCTTGACATGACGCGGTCATCGGGTGAGTGGCTGCCGGAGAGGCTTCGCGACGATGTTCCGGTTGTCGCCAAAGCGTTGTTGTTGGGGTCGAGAGGTGAGTTGTCGCCGGATGCCTACCAAGTATTCCAGCAGACTGGTTTAGTGCATGTCTTGGCGGTTTCTGGTCTTCATGTCGGAATTATCGCCGGCCTTGCATTATGGATTTTGAAACGGATTCCAGGGGATCTTCGAAGCCGTTCAGCGGCGCTTATACTGATTGTATGGTGTTATGCGCTTTTAGCGGGAGCGGGTTCGTCGATTATCAGGGCATCGGTCATGGTTTCCGCAATGATGATCAGCCAGATCGTTTACCGACCGGCTCATTTGAAGAACGTCGTTTCTCTGGCTGCAATCGCCTTGCTTTTCTATCGACCTGCATGGATCGGCGATCCGGGTTTTCAGTTGACGTTCACGGCCACTGGTGGAATCGCGTTGTTGTATCCCGGCTTGAAAAACAAGCTGAAATGGATTCGACCGATATGGTTACAGGACGGATTGGCTGTATCGATAGCGGCGCAGAGCGCCACGGCGCCGGTGTCGGCTTATTGGTTCAATCGGATAGGGTTCGTCAGCGCGCTGGCTGGGCTGCCGTTGATACCGCTGGTTTCCATCGCGATGATGACGGGTGTAGCGGCGCTGAGCCTGGCGTTCATTCCGGTTCTCGGACCCATTCTTCTACGCTTGCATGGTTTATCGGTGGCGCTGCTGGTATGGGGAGCCGATCGTGAGACCGGTATTCCCGGGATTACACTTACACCATCGACTCCGACGTTATGGACGACCCTGGCGGCCGCCGGACTTCTAATCGTTCTGAGTTATAAAGATGTGAAAGGCTTTCGTATTTCAGCAGCCTGTCTAATCGTTCCTTTTCTGTTTATCGTTAAATTGTCGAATGATCACCGAAATGACGGCAAAATGGACATATGGTTTTTGGATGTCGGCAATGGTGATTGCACCGTGGTGCGCTTGCCGGACTCCACAACAATGGTGATCGACGCCGGCGGCATATTGGATTCAGACTATGATATCGGCGAAAAAGTCGTTATCCGAGCGTTACGGACAATAGGGATTGAAAACATCGATGTTGCGGTGATTACACATCCTCATCCGGATCACCAATTGGGTATGAAGGCGGTGATGGCTCATTTAAAACCCCAAGAATTTTGGGTGATGAATTCCAGCGAATCTCAAGCTGATTTCTTGGAAATCATCGAGCAGGCCCGGCGGCATAAAATATCCATCAAATACTTGGAAAAACGTGATATTTTTCGGGTGTTTCCACTGTCCGAAAACAACCGATCCGCGATTCTCGGCATTCGGTATGGATCATTTCGAGTGCTGCTTCCGGGTGACGCCGAGCGGGAAGCCGAAGCGGCGGTGCTGGATTATGGTCTTTATTTGAAATCGGATATTTTGAAAATCGGCCATCACGGCAGCAGATCGTCATGCTCCCCGGAATTTATTGAAGCCGTCTCACCCCAGGCGGCCGTTATTCCCTGCGGGCGGCGGAATCAATTCGGTCATCCTCATGCCGAAACGTTGCATACCTTAACACATACAGTCAAGGAGATTCGGATTTTTCGATCCGATATTCACGGTATGGTGCATGTAGCGACCGATGGCTCGACTGCTGAAATCCGGTGGTTAGCGATGGAGCAGTGAGTGGTTGTGGCGGCGCGGAGTTGTTTTATTTCAGCGGAATGAATACGATATACATGCTAAAGGGGGTGTAATGACCTCAACTTGTCGAATTGCAGTATTGACGGATACATTGGCTTGGCAGGATCGATGTCGAGAAGTTTTGAAGTATCTTCATTATGATGTTTCGGTGCTTGAAATCGATCGGTCGATGGATGTTTCGTCTGATGACGTCGATTTGCTGCTGCTGATTTTGCCTGGTTTTGAGCATCCGATCATGGTGAATATCGAGGCTTTCAAGGCCGATCATCCCGATATTCCGATACTGGCTTTTTTTCCGCCGGAAGAGCTGCGGCCGGAGTATTGGAGCAGGTTGAAGCTGCTGGATTCCGTTGCGGCGTTGCCGTTGGAGCCGTTCAAGATACAGGAAGCGATGGAACGGGTGCGTGATAGGAACAATGTATGCCGAAAGTTGAAGCAGATGGGAATGGAGTTGGCGCATTTGATTTCGGCTCGGCAAGTTTTTGTCACGTCTGGTCGTTACATGACGTCGTCATTGGAAGTGGACAAGGTTTTGACCGGTATTATGGATGCGGTGGGATCGTTGTTGAAATCGGAGGCCTGGTCGGTTGCGCTGCGTGACATGCAGACGGGTGACCTGGTGTTTCGAGCGGCGCAGGGTGGTGTTGCGGAACAGGTGAAAGGTCTCAGAATTCCTCGTGGCAAGGGCATCATCGGCTGGGTCTGTGAAAATGCGGAACCGCTGATCGTTCCTGACACTTCGAAAGACCATCGGCATTTCAAGGCGGTTGACAGAAGCAGTGGGTTTCGATCCCATTCTATATTGTGTATGCCGTTGAAAACAAAGGAAAACAACCTGGGAGCCATCGAATTTATAAACAAAGTGGGGTCTCAGTTTGCATCCCAGGATATGGATAGGGTGCGTGTTATACTTGACTTGGCCGCGATAGCTCTGGAAAACGCCATCATGTTCGAAAAGCTCAGCGCTATCAGCGAGCGGGATGAATTGACAGGTCTTTACAATCAACGAACTCTTGTCAAACGCCTGGAACGATGCATTGAAACCGCAAAGCAGCAGCAGAGCGTTTTCGGCTATATTTTTTTGGATTTGGATCATTTGAAGCTGGTCAACGATCGATTCGGCCATCTTCGTGGCAGAGCCGTTATCAAAGAGGTTGGCAGTCTGTTGCAATCGATCTTGAAACCGGATGCTATTGTCGGAAGGTATGGAGGCGACGAATTTTGGGTTATTTTACCTGGAGCCGATAAACCGGACACGATGGATATTGCAGAAAATATCAGAAAAGCGATAGAATCACATGTCTTTTTGAAAGATCAAGGGCTGGGGCTTCGATTGACGGCCAGTTTGGGCGTCGTGGTTTTTCCAAGCCATGCCGACAGTTTTGACAAGATGGCGCAATTAGCGGATGAAGCGTTGTTTATGGC
Source organism: bacterium (assembly GCA_049652745.1). Lineage (GTDB taxonomy): Bacteria > CSSED10-310 > CSSED10-310 > CSSED10-310 > CSSED10-310 > JBASEY01. Next base: position 234,833 of record JBASEY010000026.1, read on the forward strand.
CAAGAAACAAAATCGTAATAAAGTGATCTGCGCGCTGGACACGATTCAACAGTGAGAAACATGAATAATAAAAACTCGGCTTCGCAGAAAAAAATGTTGAAAAATGATATGCGCAGGCAGTATGTCCTGGCCATGGTTCTGGTGGCTGTCATTCCTTTGGCGGTTTTGAGCATCGGTTTATATTATTTCAATGTGATTCCGTTATTGACATCGTTTGTCAATTTCAACAAAACGATTTTGGACAAACAATTGGTTTTGGAACAGGTGGCGTCAACCCAAAAATTTGCGGAGCGATTGAACAATTTTTTCCTGGATCTTGAGGTTCACACATCGATTCTTAGCGGCATTGTCGAAGGTCTGAATATTCCACCGGATCAACAGCAGCAGATGATTCAGAAATATTTCAATCGATTTCATCACATTCGTTGGATGTGTTCGTTCTGCGGCATTCAAGCCGGGGTGGCCACCCCTGCTATGCAAGAAACGATTGAAAGAGCATTAAAAAACGAAATCGAATTAAAACCCGTCGGGAATAAAGGCATGGAAATCTCCGAACCTTTATGGATGGACGATCTTCAAAAAGAGCTGTTTTTCGTTGTTTCAACGCCGGGCTTGATCGATACTCGGCAGCGTGATTTTTTTCTGGTGCATCTACCGACCGCGGATTATTTATTGAAGGAAGAGCCGTTTGAAGGATCCATTATTGTGGTCGATGAAGAAGGCCGCATCGTTATGCAGACAAAAGACCTGGGTTACGACTTAAAAACCGATTTCACTCATACACAGTTGGTAAATGATTTTGTGACCAAGGGGGTCGTAGAAAAGAAAATGAATTTCCGGGGTATGGATAATGTCATGTATAGCGGTGTTCTGAGTCGAGTGGATGCAATGAATTGGGGAGTGATAACGCAAAAAAAACCGATCAATTTGACCAAAGTGATGCTCGAGATGGAGTCGGCGGCTCTGACAATGATGAAACGGCTCATTCTAGCGTTGTTTATCGGGCTGATTTTCGTCGGCTTACTGGCAGGCTCGACAGGGGCTCTGGTGGCGCTTCGATTCACCAAGCCGCTTCAAAATATTTTGTCCGGAATCAACGTCATCGCACAGGGCGATTTTTCGTATAAATTCGATATGTCCGGCCCGGAAGATATCAAGCATTTGAAGCGCACACTGAACAGCATGATCGACTCTTTGCAGTTCCATACGCAGGAATTGAGCCAGAGCGCTGAAAATATCAAAAAGATGCTGTTGGGCTCCGTGTCATCGTTAGTCGCCGCTATCGATGCCAAAGATCCTTATACCCGTGGCCATTCGCGCAGAGTTCAAAATATCAGCGTGGCCATCGGAAAGCAGATGGGATTGACGAAAGAGTCTTTGGATGAACTTGAAATCAGCGCCCTGATGCACGATGTCGGCAAGTTGGGAATCAAAGAAGATATCCTGTCAAAACCAAGTATTCTGACACCGGAAGAGCGTTCCTTGATGGAATTGCATCCTGTTCTCGGCGGTGAAATCGTCTGCCACATACCGATGTTTCGCAATATGATGCCCGGAATACTTTACCATCATGAACGATGGAACGGTTCCGGATACCCGGAAGCTCTCATCGGAATGGCAATTCCGCTATATGGGAGAATCGTCGCCGTGGCCGATACGTTCGATGCCATGACTTCCGCCAGACCGTATCAGGATGTGATTACGCACGAAGACGCAAAAGAAAAAATCCTCGAAAAGAGCGGTGTCTTGTATGATCCTGTCGTCGTGCAGGCATTTATGGATGTGTTCGAAGATATACAGGCGATCTGCAACAACGATGCGTTTTCAATGGAATATCCTCAAAATTCCAATCACGACGTGTAAAGAGGGATGGCTGATTCAAAGCTGGAAACCACTCATGATTATCCTGAAATAACCGTTGCTGTTTGTGTCAGAAACGGCGAAACGTCACTGCAAGCCTGCCTGGACAGCTTGATGGCCTTGAACTATCCCAAAGACAAGCTGACCTTGATGGTGGTCGATAACGGCTCTAGCGATTCGACACCGGATATATTGGCTCGATATCCCGTAACGGTCATCCATGAAGCGACTATCGGCCGTGGTTACGCAAGAAATACGGCTTGCCGACACTGTAAAACACCCATTTTGGCGTTTACCGATGCGGATTGCCGCGTCACGGAAAATTGGCTGATGGATTTGGCCCCTTTATTTGAAGATGCGTCTGTCGGTATTGCGGGAGGAAACATCGTTACACCTGGAGATGATATTTTGGCAAGGTTTTATGAACTGCGCCAAATTGTGTCGAACCGGGAATTTGCCGGCGACTATCCCTATTCACCTCCCTTCCTGGCCACAGCGAACGCGTTGTTTCGGTTGGAGGCTATTCAGCAGGCTGGAGGATTCCGAACACATTTCCGGGTTGCCGAGGATGCGGATATCTGCTGGCGGATACGGAATAACGATTGGAAATTGATCTATGTCGATGGTGGAACGGTTTATCATGATCATCGAGCCTCGCGATCGGGTCTATTCAGACAGGCGGTTGATTATGGCTATGATGGCGTGGCGGTATATCTTGCTTTCTATCCGCTGACTCGCCCGTGGGTTTGGTGGGGATTGTATTATCGGTGGCTGGCGGCGCTGTTGAAACTGCCGATCTCTGTTTTTTCCAAGGACGATTTTCAAAGACAACTGCCTATGTTGGATCTGATACGGTATACCGGCCTGATCATAGGACGGATTCGGGCGGCTTTTGCATTCAAAAAAATCGTTTTGTGAAGAAGATGCCTTTTCGGTTCTGTTCAATAAACTCAGGCGATTCTTTTTTTTAACAAATCAGGATATCAGCCTGTTGTTTTCAACTTCTATGGCCTGATTAACGGGCGCCTCGCCCGGAAATGACAACCGGAATCGTCTTCAAAATGATCCACATATCCAATAGCAGCGAATGTTTCCGAAGGTAGTAAATATCATGCTTGATTCTTTCGCTGAGCGATGTGGTGCCTCGGCACATGACCTGCTGCATCCCGGTGATCCCCGGTTTCGCTTTCAAACGTCTCTGTTGCCAGATGTTGTATTTACTCGCCAGCAGCGTTTCTTCCGGGCGCGGCCCGACAACGCTCATGTCCCCGATCAACACATTCCAAAATTGAGGTGTTTCATCCAAACTGGTGCGGCGGAGAAAATTACCGATCCGGGTGACTCGCGGGTCGTTCTCCAACTTGAAAACCGGCTCTTCAAGCGTGTCCAGATCGATCAGTTCCGTCAGCTTTTGCTCGGCATCGGTCCGCATCGAACGAAATTTATACATTTTAAAGGGTTTACCACCGACACCGGCTCGTATTTGAGTGAAAAAGATGGGCCCCTTTGAGTCGAGTTTGATCAATATGGCGATAACCAAACAAAACGGGAAAGCCACGATCAACACCAGCAGTGAGAAGACGATATCGAACAGGCGTTTCCCCAGCAATCTGAGCTCATACATGGGCTGTTCCCGGATAGCGACCAAGGGAAGCCCATCCAGGTCATTGACATCGGCAAAATCGATCAGCAGATCGTAAACCGTCGGTACCATCTTGATAAATATCCCCATCCGCTCACAAACTGACAGCATTTCCAACAATGTATAATGGCTTATAGACGATTCACTGACCAAGACTTCATCGATGGAGTTATCGACAAGGATCGTCTCGAAATTATTTAAAGGGCCTAGATAGGGAACGCTTTCTGTACTCGGCGTGTCGCCGTTGAGATCGGCGCAGAATCCCTTGATACGATAACCCAGTTGAGGATTGGCCAGGATTTTATTGATGATGATCGTCGCCATGTCACCGTAACCGATGATCAATACATTGCTGATAAATCGACCTTTTCGGTGGAATCCGCGTTCCATTTTCAGAACGATAACCCGAAATATCGATATCGACAGTGTTGCCAGGACATAGGAATAAACAAGCACCAATCGGCTGAACTGAATATCTTGAATACGAAGAAAGAAGGTGATCAGAGCGATGAACAGAAACCCGTAATTCAAACCTCGCCAAATATTGTGCAGTTCATCTATCACCCATCGCGCCCGGTCTCGACGATACAAGTTCAACAGGATAAACATCAAAAAAAACAGGAATGCGGCGATGACGGTAAAATTGATGTACATGCCGGGTGGAGCGATCGGCACCTGCTTGACATAATCTTTAGCGATTCTCAGATCTTTGTGAAAGCGCAGGTAATAGCCGACAATAAAGGAAGCGCATAGCAGGAGGATGTCTCCTATTGCCAACAGAATCGTGATGAAGACATGGCGTTTCCACCTGGACTGGATACGGTTTAGATGATTATGTGTATCATTGTTCAAGCGATTAGCCAATCGTGCCCCTTTCACCGACAGGTAGAACTCATGGTCCGGATTGTCCGACGGAAAACAGAATACCTCGTAATAGACCCAGTCCAAGCCCGATGGAGCGTACCCACATAATGATCGGGCTACTCACAGCCTGCATTAAACCGTATCTTTTATAACAGTGCAATATCTCGGGGAAACCGCAGATCAGAAAAACACCGGTGGTACCGATAACCGGAATCCAGGTTATCCAGGGCTTGACCAACAAAGTCACCACCATCAGAAATGCTAAAGGCAGTTGCAGCTTGAGCAATTGCGGTGTATGGCTGTCATGCACCATTTTGGTCGGATGTCGCTTCAAAACCATTGTTTTCCAATATCCAATGTTCATTTTCTTCCGAAAATAATGTCTCAGTGTTTCAGCATGGCGATGAGTCACTATGGCATCCGGCATAAAAACCATTTTATAACCGGCTTCGGCAACGCGGAAAGAAAATTCCTGGTCTTCCACCGACGCACCCGGATAGCGTTCATCGAACCCACCCAATTCCAAAAAGATGTCTCGCCTGAACCCTGCAGAATACGTATCGATAAAATCGATGAAAGATTGTTTTGCCATGCGGGCATATTTGACTTCGTATTCGGCTTGAACGAAGCGGGCGACCAGTCGTGTCTGCCGTGTGCGATAGGCTCCTTTGACGCCGACGATATCCGGGTTGTCAAAAGGCGCGATCATTTTTTCTATCCAGTCAGGCTGGGGAATACAATCGGCATCCGTAAACAGAATCAAAGAACCGGAGGATTCGTTTACGCCGGTATTTCTTGCTGCGGCAGGCCCTCTGTTCGTGGTGCGTATACATTTATCACACAAGGGTTCGGCCACTTGAAACGTGTCATCTGTCGAACCGTCATCTACAACGATGACTTCGTATCGAGCCCGAACGACGCTTTGCCGATTCAATGCCTGCAGGCTCTCGGCAAGGTATCCGGAAGCATTGTAACAGGGAATGACGACGCTTATTTTTTCAGGTGGCTGTTCCATCATGGGGTTTACATCTAAAAAAACGGTTGAAACGTTCACGACTCATCAGTTCACTATACGATTCACAGGATCGATTTTTCAAGAGAAGCGGATTGGCTCTGAATTTTCTTCACGAATGGCGAGGGTTTCTGCTCCCAACCGAATTCCAGGGTGGCCCATTCGCCTGCCCTGAGAGACACTGCGCCATGATGTCTTATGTTTCAGACGAATCCCAGGCCTGAACAACCGACAATTCAGGCATAGGATAATGCTTGATATTCAGTGTAAACACTGTTCCACCCGAATCCAGAGCGGTGGCGGCCAGAAAGGCGTCATTAATATCGATTCCGTGGCTTTTATACCAAGTTCTATACAGTAAAGCAGCGGCATCGACAATCTGTTGATTGACAGACGCAGTTTTGAATTGTGAAAGAAAAAGCATGGTCATGGTTTCTTCTTCAGGTCTCATAAAAAATACTATTTCTGCCCGCTGCATCGCTCCAATCCAACATTCATATCGGTTATCGTTTAAAATCCCGCTTAAAAACTGTGTGGCCTTATCTTCGCCACGTAAATGCCATATCAATATATCCGAATCGATGTACGCTCTCACACGAAATGCCTTTTCATCGAATTATTAAACATGTTCCGAGATTTCCGAACGGTGGTCTCCGCCAATTCATCTCGCGACCATATACCATGGGTTTCTTGAAGAATATCGGTCTTTTTATGTTTTTCGACTTTGTCGACATAAAGTTTTACAGCATCTTCTATCACCTTTTTTTTCGAAACACGTAATTGCTTGGACAATCGGTCGATTTGCAGTATCACTTTTTCATCAAGTCTCGTTGACAAAATTTTATCCATCCTCCATACCTCCTTTCTTACGTAAGTATCATAACGTAAGAATGACGTCCTTATCAAGCTGAAATTTGGAAAAAACGGTATCAGACTGGCTTTTCAGCGTCATCGACCAATAGAATCACTCATTCTTGAGTTCACCCAAGCCGGTGTGGCTGATAAAATCGACATCCTCCACAAAGGGAGAGTTTTTTCCATTGTGGCTGATGTTTATCCCTTCAATAGCGAGGTTTCTTTTGTCACGCTGAAAAATGTTTCTCCAACTGGGAGAAACCAATGGTGTTGCACAAGCGAAGTAAGAGCTTACAGTGCCGATCGACACTCTGCCGATTGAATGCCTGCAGGCACTCGGCCAGGTATCCGGAAGCATTGTAACAGGGAATGACGATACTGATTTTTTCAAGCATCTGTTTCGGCATCGGTGTGTCCATCGAAAAAATGCAGATCAAAAAGACCATAAATCACTGGTCCACTATACGATTCAATGCGCTGTTTTTACAAGAGATGGTTCGAAATCTACTTTCGAGGGACTATTATTTTTTTATCTTCTTATCGTTTTGCCCTCAATTACGGCATAGACCTGGCGGCTGGATCAAGCTATAGTTTAGGCGTTGACATGGGCGTATCGGAATGGATAAAAAGCAATTCCGAATGATGGAGGGCACGAACTATGACTATCAGAACCGTTGCATACATGGTTTTGGCGGTTACGATAACGAGTACGGTGATCGCCGGTGTGGAGTTGCCGGAATGGTTTCCCGGATACTGGTGGTCGATACAGACTCGATTGGATGTTTCCGGAAAGGATTCAGAAAACGCGAATCAGGTCGATATGGTTTTCGTGGACAATGCGCCCAGATATACCTGTATGGGCACGGCAAAACGACGATTGACCCGAGGTTTGCAACGGACATACGACGTTTACGAATTGCAGTATTCGGGAACACTTACCGGGGAAGGAACCGTAAATTTAGAGGGTTTTGGGTCCGGAATACCGGTTCAACTCCGAAACGGCGCCCATATCGGGGAAACTTGGGTAGACGTCAAGACGCTCGGCACGGTTTATTCCACCCGTCGGATAACGGGTGATTTATGGATGTACAGTCTTTTTTCGTGGCGTCGAGTGGGAAATCTTATCGTTGAGTTGACGGAAGAATATGAACCGCCCCGCGATGTGCTGAATTTTCCCATTGCGGTCGGCAACCGGTGGACGGACAACATAACACTTTATTATTACGGATATTACGAAGCGAATTATGATTTGGGTTTTGGCGCTGATACGTTGACGGATGAATTTGACGATTCCCAAAATTTTGCCCTGGAATTCGATGTCGTAGGCACCGAAATGTTCGAGTCATGGCAGACCTACCGAATTGAAGGCTCCGATCCGTCTTGGAATGGTCGATTTATGGCGAGATATGCCGATTCGGCAAAAAATCTGGCCTCGTTTACCATGACGGATATCGAGGCGCCTGACCAACGCTTCACTATTCATGAATTGGTGATGGAGCTCACCGGGTGTAATACCGATGCCACGCCTCCTCCCACGCCTGATCCATCCCGATCCGGCGTTATGCTCCACCTTAGCAAGTCGTTTCTGACGCCCGCCGACCTGTTTCGATTGTCATGCACATTGGTGAATGCTGGCCCCGAAGCATCCGTGGATCACTTTGTCATTTTGGATGTTTACCAAAATTATTGGTTTTGGCCGGAATGGAGCGAGTCGTTATCATTCGCGACAAAGACCGTAGCTCCAAACAGTGTGTATCCGGATGACGTTCTTTTAACGTTTATCTGGCCTGACACGGAAGGTGTCGTTCACGATCTTCGTTTTTGGAGTGCGATGCTGCATCATACCACTCAAGAAATATTCGGCGACTATGATGTGATCACATGGGGTTATGGAGAAAGCCCGGATCCCTGATTCAAAAATTTAAATCACCTCCATAAGACGAACTAGCAGATTGTACAGCTTAAAGCTTCGGATACAAGCGTATGAGTTTTCGTCGTGCAACACCGAGCCGACATAAGACTATAATTTACTTTGAAGACGGTTTGAATTGTCTTATGACTGCCTGTGTTGGGCCAAGGGATACCTAACCAACGTCAACATCTATGTCAGTGCCAACGTCAATCCAAAAATTAGAAGTCTGTCCCCAAAACTTTTCCGTATTTTACTTCTTTGAACCGTTGCGCCGTGAGTTTCTGAGAAGTGAAGAGCCTTGCCAGCCTTTTACACAAATCAATAATATACAAGCCATTAAATTTCACTTGTGAATTGTCACAAAGAATAGCGGTATTTGCGGAGAAAAAAATTAGAAGTCTGTCCCCAAAATTATTTAATTATTTTGTAAACGGAAAATTTCCTTGACCGATGTATGGGAAAGGG
>JBASEY010000027.1:0-117425 GCA_049652745.1 bacterium
TCAACAAATTTTTAACTTATTCGTGGCACTACATTTTAACTTTTTTCAACACCGCTTCAGCGCAAAGCCTTGATTTTACTCGATTCAGTTTTCAAACGTTGGGTACAACTGTTAAAGATGAGTTTAAGTTCCAGCGGTAGTTTTACTTGAAGACAGAGAGATTAAAAATGGATACAAGCCTAATTGGGCTTTTTCGCTCTTGAAAATTATTTTGAGTTCTGAAAAAATTAAGTAAATTGTTGCATACGTTGAAATGTTGAGGGAGAGAAACAATTCTAAAAAATAGTTATTCCAAAAAGATAAAGTTGATCTCTAATATTGCTCGATATTTCTTCAATCATCAGTCGTTCAAGAAGGTGGAGTTTATCAATTATGAAAAACTTTAATTGGTGGATCAAAACAGTGATTCTTTCGATCATCCTGATGTGGTGTTGGCTGCCGTCGGCGGACGCTGGTGTCGACATCGATGTCGAGATGCGTTTGAATGATGGCGGGTTCATTTCATTCGACCACTTCAAGGCCGAACTTTACCTGAACAATCATGGCGCGATGACGCCTGGGGCGACCATCTTCGGTATTCTTGAAGTGCTGGGTGAATATTTCTTCTGGCCGTCATTCTCACAGGACGTGAATTTTGAAATTCATGATATTCACCCTGATGAATCCCATGTAATTTTCCTGGAGTTTGATTTCGAAAATATCGACGCGTTTATCCCGTTTGGTCCGATGCGGTTTTGGGGCGCCTGGTTTCTGGACATGGATACCTGGAACTATGATTATCAGGATTTCTGGCTTGATTCCGCTCACAAGTGGACCCCAACCCCCATGCCGACCGATACGCCCATGGACCCGACATCGACTCCTGTACCGACCGATACGCCCTTTGACCCGACATCGACTCCTGTACCAACCGATACGCCCATAAATCCGACATCGACTCCTATACCGACTAATACGCCCATAGACCCGACATCGACCCCCATACCGACCGATACGCCCTTTGACCCGACATCGACCCCCATGCCGACTGATACGCCCATGCCGACCGATACGCCCATACCTCCGACATCGACTCCGATTCCTGCGCCCGGTGATTTGCTTGCAACAGCTCCGATTATCGGCAACATGCGGCTGGTACCTGCTGGAGCGTTCCTACAGGGATCACCGGATACGGAGCCCTGCCGCCATGACAATGAAGGGCCTCAGTTTACGCACATTTTGACGAGGAACCTCGCGGTGATGGAAACGGAGGTTTCCCGTCAAATTTGGACGGATCTTAGAGCTGTTCAAGGGACATTGCCGTATGATCCAAGTGATACGAGTAAGAGCCCAACCATGAACCACCCTGTGCAGCAAAACTCCTGGTACGAGTCGGTGTTGTTTGCGAATCTGTTATCGGTGCAGAACGGTTTCACGCGGTGCTATTACACGGATGCCGGATATACGGCACCTGTGACAGTTTCGAATTATACGACTGAACCAATCTACTGTAATTTCAATGCGGACGGGTATCGCCTGCCGACAGAAGGAGAATGGGAATACTTTGCCCGTGCCGGCACCAGTGGCCCGTTTTCGTGTGACGAACTGAATTATAATTCCGGCAATTGTAATTCCTGCACGCCGGGGACACATTCAACGCTGGAGCAATATTGTGTTTATTGTGCAAACGATCCCGGTACGGCTGAAATTGTGGGAAGCAAGCTGCCGAATCCCTGGAATCTGAAAGATGTGCATGGGAATGTCTGGGAATGGTGCTGGGACTGGTTTGCAGATTCTTATCCAATGGGAACGGTGACCGACTACGTCGGCCCGGGTTCCGGTTCCAACCGCGTCTGTCGGAGCGGCAATTGGGGCAACCCCGCCAACCCCTGCCGGTCAGCGTCTCGCTTTTTTAGTAATCCGTCGACCAAGGGCAGCATCAGGGGCTTTCGCCTGGTACAAACATACGATCCTGACGCTCCTACTCCGACTCCAAGCCCGACTCCCATCGACACACCAACCCCGATTCCTGTTCCGGGTGATTTGTTTGCCACAGATCCGCTTGTGGGAAACATGCGGTTTGTGCCTGCCGGATCGTTCACGCAGGGATCGCTGTTTCTAGAAGCCTGCCGACAAGGCGATGAAGGACCTCGGTTCACGCACATTTTGACGAAGAGCATCGCCGTGATGGAAACGGAGGTTTCTCGTCAGATGTGGGCAGATCTTCAAGCTGTTCAAGTGACATTGCCGGCTGATCCAAGTGATATCATTTACAGCCCGAGCATGAACCACCCTGTGCAGCTAAACACCTGGTATGAGTCGGTGTTGTTTGCGAACCTGTTATCAGTGCAGAACGGTTTCATGCGGTGCTATTACACGGATGTCGAATATACAATACCTGTGACGGCTTCGAATTATACGACTGAACCAATCTATTGTAATTTCAATGCGGACGGGTATCGCTTGCCGACAGAAGGGGAATGGGAATACTTTACCCGTGCCGGCACCAATGGCCCGTTTTCGTGTGATGAACTGGATTATAATTCCGGTAATTGTGCTTCCTGTACGCCTGGGAAACTTCAGACGCTGGAGAAGTATTGTGTTTACTGCGCCAACGATCCCGGTACGGCGGAAGTTGTGGGAAGTAAGCTTCCGAATCCCTGGAATCTGAAGGATGTGCATGGGAATGTATGGGAGTGGTGTTGGGACTGGTATGCAGATTCTTATCCAACGGGAACGATGGCCGACTATCCCGGTCCGGATTCCGGTTCCGAGCGCGTCGCCCGGGGCGGCACTTGGTACTTTGAAGCCTTTTTGTGCCGGTCTGCATGTCGCCAAAAATCCCCGCCGTATTGGCCAGGCGATCTCTTGGGCTTTCGCCTGGTGAGAACAATTTCGCCTTGATGTGTGCTCCGGGAAGCTGTCATGCGCTGTGTTCTTACTATCGAGGAATGCTGTTTTTGTTAACCACGAATAGACGCAGATAACATTTCGACCAACAATAGGATTCCATATTTGCAGGGGCGGTTCGCTAACCGCCCCACCTGTCTCCCACATATTGATACAGACGCACTACTCATTGTGTTCATCTGCGGATGAAAAAAGCCTCCTAAGGATTGAGCGAACAATATTCTATCGATAAGACATCATTAGCGTTCATTCCAAGCGACATCGCCGTCTAAATAGAATGATTGCATTCATCTTGGTTTGTGAATATCCTTAATTGTCAGGGTATAGATCCCTCGATTGGTTGGAAAAACCAGGATAATCAGAAGTGTTTTTCAGTTTTATAAAGAAAAATTTGGACGAACGCCGCTTTTACGCCGCTGCTGAAAAACGGCTGAACGACGCCCGTAATGGAGTCTGGCCGGAGGATTCAGAGCAATGGATCAGAAAAAACTTATCTCATTCGAATTGGCAAGTTAGAAACATCGTTGTGAAGCTTATTCATAGAGGTAAGCTTTTGGAGTTTTCACCCAATCTCATTCAATTCCTGACCAGCGGATTACAAGTGGGTTTTATCCGCAGAAACAGCGCTATCGCTCTTGCTTCGTTTGAGAGTGACGATGCTATTGTTGAAGCCTTCAAAATCGGCTTGGAGGATCCCTATTGGGAAGTGCGGACTGCGTGTGCCAAAGGACTGGCAGCCCAAGGCAGAGCGGATAGTGAACTGACCGAGCTGATCATTCAAAAGATTTACCGAAAACCACTTGATAAAATACCCTCATATCCAATATTTCGTCCCAAGCGAATATATCGAGAAAAAAACTTTGAGGTTCGAGCGGCATTATTCAGAGTTCTTGGGACGGTCATGGCGGAAAAAAAACATATACATGCGTTGGAAATACCGCTGGAGGAGGATATTTGGAAGGTGCGCGAAGCCGCCTTGGAAGCTTTTGTCAACGCTTCACAAAGGCTGGGATATACACCTGAACAAGTGAAAGAGACGTTGTCTCGATTAGATCTGACCAGCACTGAATTCATTCCGACGTTTCCGATTCGGCAGACATTATCGACTTTGTCCGCTTTGCATGACGAAGACATGGACAATGGTTTGAACAATCAGGTGAAGCATCATGCTGTATAAACTTTTTACGCTTCTAAACCAACATTTCGATTCGCTTTCCTGGCTAAGACTTTTCAGTTATATCACTCTTCGAGCGATTTTTGCTTCCGTTTCGGCGTTTCTAATGTCCCTTTTCTTCGCCCCACCCTTGATCCGATGGCTTAAAAAACGCGGATCGACCGATATTGCCTGGGGTTATGGTCTGGTAAACGTGCAATCTAAAAGCGGCACTCCCACCATGGGCGGCTTTCTCATATTGGCGGCAATTTTAGCATCCACCTTGCTATGGTGTGACCTGAGCAACAGGTTCATTCAATTATTGCTCAGTGCTACGCTTTGGTTCGGATGTATCGGCGCCTGGGACGATTATTTGAAGTTGCGCCTTAAGTCTAAAGCAGGATTGTCAGAAACGAAAAAAATTTTGCTCCAAGTTCTATTCGGCATATTTCTAAGTTTTATCTATCTTTCCCCTTCCCTGTCGCCTGTTCCATCGCATCTGGCGACCAAACTGTTTTTGCCTTTCTTGAAAAACCCTATCGCTGATCTGGGCATGTTTTATGCGCTTTTCATCATTTTCGTGATTGTCGCCATCTCGAATTCAGTCAATCTTGCAGACGGATTGGATGGTCTGGCTATTGTCCCCGCTTTTTTCGTCGCGGCGGTTTTCGGAGCTTTTTCATATGTGATCGGCAACAGCGTCATCGCAGAATACCTGCTGTTTGACTTTATGCCGGGTTCTGGAGAAATCTTGATTTTCTGCTCGGCTATGATCGGTTCAGGAATCGGCTTTCTTTGGTACAATTCCTATCCTGCCCAAATTTTTATGGGCGATACCGGCTCTTTGGCTCTGGGAGGACTGCTGGGAACGGTTGCCGTTCTTATCAAACAAGAATTTTTATTTATGATAGCCGGCGGAGTCTTCGTAGCGGAAGCCGCCAGCGTTTTTCTGACGAAGTATATCTTTTTGCCCAAAGGAAGGCGGTTTTTCTTTCGAGCTCCAATGCATCATTCTTTGCAATATCGAGGCCTTGCAGAAACCAAAGTTGTCGTCAGATTATGGATCGTCGCTGCCATTTTGGCATTGTTCGCCGCTTCAGCATTGAAAATACGGTAAAACATACTATACTTTAATAGATGTCTGTCAGTAATGGAACGTCAATAAAAGGAGAGTATCGATGAAAAAGTTCTTTTTAGTTTTGCTCGCTTTTTCCATTTTCTTTCCAGTTGTATCGAAAGCCGGTGATCATGCGTTAGGTGTTGGCTTTCAATATTTTTATACCCTGAAAGAAATCAGTGATGACTTGGAAGAATCCGTTTCATCGGCGTTTAAAAGAGATGGTCTTGGTATAAATTTTTCCTATTGTTACAAGCCTAATAAACACTTGGGGGTTTCAGGGGAGCTTCAATTTTATCCCGATGGATACTTGGACGCCAAATCCGCTGTATCGCCAAGACTGCTGCTACTGCTGGGCCAGTCTTTTTATGGAGGTGTCGGTATAGGCTGGAACAACGTCAAATGGCGGGATGAAACAAAGGATCTTCATATTTCAGGTGATTGGACAAAGTCATTTTATTTGTTGAGAGCCGGTTTGGAATTCCCAATTCTGGCCGAACACCTTCGATTAAATTTTCATGCAAATTATGAATTCAATTACTGGAACGATGTAAAAGAGTTCGATTCAGATATCCTGACCTTTGGAGCAGGGATTAAAATCGTTTTTTAGTCCACCTACCAATCAAGGCTAATCGTAAACAGGTTCTAGGTTTCACGTTAAAAAAACCTGTTTTGATAAATACCGATTTTTACCGAAATTTATTTCACTGAAAGCAGGATGCCGGCGGAATTGCTGCGGCCAATCGATTCAGAAGCTCCTTTTACTCCCAGCGAAGCGCCTGTTTTCAAAAGATTCGTTAATATATTTCCTGTGACAATCGATGTTCTGGATACGCCGACGGATACGTTTTCGGATAATCCGCTCTCATTGATCGGGGGTTTGGGTTTAGACGGAATGGCGGGTTGTTTACCGCGAAGATTGTTTTCCGGTGGTTTCGGCGCCTGTTGATGTTGAGGAGCTTGTTGCTGCGGACCTCGCTGCTGAGTGGGCTGATGCGGGGTCCGCTGCTGCGGAGCGCGTTGCTGCGGTTGTTGAATCGTATTACCCGGTACCGCACGAGGCGGATCAAATTGCCTGTACGGCTGTTTCGGAGCTTGATGAAGTCCTCTCGAATCGGATGGACGGCTGACTCCACCTTCCCGCCATTCAGAATGCTGACGCTGTTGAATATCGGTGGCGGGAGGTGTTTCGCCTGTAGCCCAGCCTGGATGAGGTGTGCGTGACATGGGCTCATTGATGGTAGCGTCCGGCGACTGGCGACGAGACATCGAAGGCTTTAATGTTTCCGGTAATGAACCACGCCACTTGGCATCATCGGCGGAAAGCAATCGGTTGGCATTTCTTTGCACTGAAACACGATTCAACAATTGGTCTACGGTCTGAGCCGCTTCAACCGGGACACCGATAGCCAGCCTGCTGTTCAATGGAATTGCGCCTTCGCGTAACATTCCTGCAGAGTCCATATCGTCGTCGGGGTGAGCCGCTATCCAGTGAACGGAATGACCGGGGTTATATCTCCAATGAGCATAGTGGCCGCGCCAATACCAGCTTGGATACCACATCCAGCCACGTCCGGCAAAATAGCGCCAATAACCATAATGATAAACGGTCCAGCCCCAGGGCTCATAAGGTATCCATATCCATCCCCAAGGCAGGATAAAATCCCAAAATCCCGCGTGGTACGGCATCCACCCAGATGCCACATACGGCATCCAATACCAGCCACTCTCGATATAAATCCATTTTCCATATCCATGCAGAGCCGCCGCCTGATCGGCGTATTCCGCCGGAGCTGCTTCAGCGGGAACCTGGTCGGTGTATTCATACGAATCCTGCAGCAATCTGTCTCTTTCCAAATACCAGCCATCAAACAAATCATCCCGCAAAGGTCGAATCCGAGTCCAATTAGCCGTCCCCATAACACCTTGCCAGGTTTCGCCTTGTTCCAGACGAACGTGGCTATCGTTTAAATTTATCAATGCTCCGCCTTTAACGACCGTCACATAAACTGCCGTTAAGTCACTATCCAACGTGATTCGAACCAGGCTGTCCAGGTCTGGATACAATATTCCATTTTCCAATTCGACCGATATTTGATGGGATATATACGACATTGGAAATGATCGTAAGGCGACAGCGCCGTACCAAAGTTTGATAACAGACGAACGCTGATCGGAAGCTCGCATGATAGAATCCATCAATTCGATTTTCGTATCATACCAGCCCCATCCCGTCACGCCGTCGCCCAGCCTGAATTCAAAAACTCCATCGGAGCCGGTCGCCAAGCGGTCACCCTTCATAAAAGGCATGTTCATTACCGCTTCCAGCGTATTTCCAGATGTCGACGGCTGCATGACAACATCGCCCTTGACGTAAGAAATGCGGCTGCGTTGATCCGGTCTGGTTTCCACGCCTTGAGCCCATACACCGGTCATGGTCAACGTAAATATAAGACTGAACACTTTGAGAATCTTAATCATATCTCAGACTCCTTCCGCTAAAAGGGAAGAGCAAATTTCATACCAAGAGAAAATACTTTGATTTTCAATATAAACGCTTTCTGTCCTGTCATTGAAGAGCGACAAGTTGTCATTTCCAGATGACAGAATTCAATTATTTCAGTCGACCGATAAAACCTTTTTTCGCCAGAAGCTCAGCTAAAAGTATAGCGCCTCCAGCCGCGCCACGGACAGTATTATGGCCTAAAATAACACATTTCCAGTCCATCACGGGGCAAGGTCGCAATCGCCCGACACTGACAGTCATCCCGGAGCCACGATCACGGTCAAGCAGAGGTTGCGGTCGGTCCGGTGAATTCAGATAGATGACTGGATATTCCGGACTGTTGGGTAATTGTAAATCTTGTATTTCAGGACGATAATTCCGCCAACACTCTAGAATGTCATTTTCTGTTGCATGCTTCGACAAAGTAAAGCTTACATGCATCAAGTGACCGTCTCTGACCGCAACACGCGTACACCCTGCACTGATAGTCATATCAGCCGGTTTGAATTTTCCAGCCTCCAAACGACCGAATATTTTCTTCGGCTCGGTTTCAAGCTTTGATTCTTCACCTAAAATATATGGAATAGTGTTATCCAGCATCGCCATCATGCTCAATCCGGGCACCCCTGCCCCGGACACAGCTTGTGCAGTCGATACCAATATCTTTCGAATTCCAAACTTACGATGGACCGGATCCAGACCAAGCGACAGGGCTATCGTCGAACAATTGGGATTTGCTACGATGTAACCACGGCTTCTCAGTCGACACCGTTGATGCTCCAACATTGCCAGATGCTCCGAATTGATTTCGGGAATGATCAACGGCACATCCTCGGCCATTCGGTGAGCGCTGCTGTTGGACACTACCGGTATCCCTTCGGAAGCAAACTCGGTTTCAATTTGGGCGGCTTCCGAGGCAGGCAAGCTGGAGAAAACCATATCCAGCGAATCATCAGGCTCGCATTTTTCCACTATCATCTGTTGTATCCAGGTTTCGGGTTCTTGCGGCAGCATCCAATTGACGGCTTGCCGGTATGGCTTTCCTACTGATCTTTCCGACGCCATCAACTTATGAATTTTGAACCAAGGATGCGTCGACAACATTGAAACGAAGCGCATGCCGACCGCACCGGTTGCGCCTAAAATTCCAACTCGATAAGGCTGGATTGAACTCATTTTTCTTTTTCCCCCGCTTCAACAGTCTTTTGAAAAATTCTGATATATTTTCCTGCAGTTACTGACCATGTCATCTTCTCAGCCCTCTTTTTTCCTTCAATACTGAGTTTTTTTCGCAAAGCCGAATCAGATGTCATTTGCCGCAATGCTTTTTCAATTTGAGAGACATCTTCCGGATCGACCAGTAACGCTGCACCGCCGGCAACTTCGGGTAAAGAAGCTCTTGTCGACGTTATAACCGGGCAACCGGCCGCCATCGCTTCAATTACCGGTAGACCGAAACCTTCATAAAGAGATGGAAATACCATACAATCCGCCATCCCCAACAACAAAGCCAGCTCATTATCCGGAATGTACCCAAGAAACCTGGTTCCCGTCGAGATGTCCGATTGTTCGGCACGCCGATGAATGTCTTTCGATCGATAGCCGTCTCCGCCGACAATGATCAGTTGCAATGGTGCAGAAGCTCGCTTCGAATAAATTGCATAGGCATCCAATAAATTTAACAAATTTTTTCTTGGTTCAACGGTCGCTACGGATAAGATAAATCTAGCCGGCAAACAATAATAGCGGCGCAGCGCTTCTGCTTTAGCATCATCGTAATGGCGGAAAACGGGATTGACACCCAAATGAACGGCGTCGATCCGGTCGGCTAAATCAGGACGCATTTCCACTAATCCCGCACGTATGAATTCCGAAGGTGTCGTAATATGCGTAGCATTTCTCAACGCTGAAAAAATCATCTGTTTTAAATACGTGCGAAATGATCGTTTAAGCGAATGAGATTGATCGAAAGCTGCTAAATCATGAATTAAAACCACCTGTTTTATGTGTCCGGCCATTTGTATGACATAGAATGCAGGCGAAAAATACAGGTCGATCCGGCGGTTTTTTATAATTTTCCGCAGAACTGTGTTTCTATACATATCGCCCCATGGATGGCTGTCAAAAGCGGTTGCAGTGCAAATGGGATTATTGCCCTCGAGCGTTTTATCGAATGGTTTTTTATAAAGAACATGCAAATTCAACTCGGGAGCTTCTTCCAGAAACGTACGAAGCAACATTTCAGACACTCTTCCTACGCCGGTTTGCCGTTGAGTGATAAAACGCGCATCGTATAAAACGTCGATCATCCGATAACCTTTCGATATACTTCAAGATGCTGCGCCGCAGCTTGATCCCATGAATAAAGTCTTGTTTGGCGCTGAGCCTCCGTCTTTTTCATTATAAAGCTTTCAGGTTTTTCAAGCGCAGAAATAAGCATGTCTTCAAGATCTCTCAAATTATCCGGCTCAAAATATGCGGCCGCCTCCCCAAGAATTTCCCGATGAACAGGAATATCGCTAACTAATACCGGCACTCCACAAGCCAAGGCTTCCAGAGGAGGAAATCCAAATCCTTCGTCCCATGAAGGAAAAACCGCCAAAATCGCTCGACGGTAGAGATCAACTAAAATCTCCAAGGGAATATAGCCTAATAAATGTGTTCTGTCGCTAAGGTTTGCGCTATCGATAGCTTCTAAGAGTTCATCCATACCTTCAGCCGGCTTGCCGACGATTACCAAATGTATATCTGGATATAGAGAAGCCGTTTTTCGAAATGCTCGGATCAATAAAGGCATATTCTTTCTGGGCTCGATCGTTCCAACCGTCAAGACATATCGATTAGGAAACAGGAGGTTATGGCTGATTTTCTCGTTGTCGATAGTGTGCTCACGTATTGAAAATACCGGATTGATACCGTGGCGAATAACCGAAATCGATTTTTCAGGTATCTTTAACAATACCATCAAATCTTGTTTTACCACCTCACTGGGAACGATGTAATGATCGATTTTTTTTATATTCCTGAGAATCATTTCCCTGTGAAAACGCCCTGAATAACGGCCTCCATAATTCTCACGTTTAAAGAATGCCAGGTCATGGAGTGTTGTAGCAATACGTGGAGCGAAGGATTTTTGGTAGAAAAAATTAGGGGAATGAAAAATATCCGGTTTGCAGCCGGCCAGAGTTTCTACACTGGGAGACAGACCTCGCCTCCACCATTCTAAGAGCATTTTTCCAGGAATACGTCTACGCACAATTTTGACATTATTTGCATTTTCCCAAGGAAAATGTGGAGTTTGACCTTTTAGAGCGTTCAGAAAAATGGTGTAACGAACAGAGGTATCTATAGTGATCATTTTTTCAAGCAGGTTGTAGAGATAGGTGCCGACACCCGTCAACTCCTTCATCAGACTGGATGCATCAATCAATATTTCCATGTTCGATCGTCACTTTCCTGTATTTCGTTACCACAATCCCAGCAACCATTCCAAGTCAAATTTACATTATACCTAAATAGCTGCCTCTCATCACGATTTTTCCCACGGCTGATAATAATCACTCCCCAAGTTCACCAATTGAATGAATAGCGATTCTCTTGCTATACTCGATTCGCAAACAGGTTTGCTGTTTGATGGAATCGAGAGAACAATGAAGGATTTTGCTGATCACGATAAAGAGATAGCGATTATTGGCGCAGGTGGATGGGGAACGGCTCTTGCGTTGTTGCTCAGCAGAAAAGGCTACAGAATACGGCTTTGGGTCTATGAGCCTGAATTGGTCGATATCATCGAAAAAACCCGACAAAATGCTTATTTCCTTCCGGGCTATACTCTTCCCGACACGATTACTCCTCATCATTCTATTCAGAATGTTCTAAATAATATGGATTTCATCATTCTGGTAACCCCCAGCCAAATGGTCAGAAATGTCCTTTTACAGGCTCTTCCCTATATTCAGCCAAACGCGATGATTGTCAGTGCCAGTAAAGGGATAGAAAATGGAACTCTGCTTCGGATCAGCCAGGTCGTTGACGAGATTGTCAGTCCACATGTTCCTATTACGTACACCGTTATATCCGGGCCGACGTTTGCAAAAGGCGTTGCCGGCGGCCTTCCTACAACGGCGGTTGTCGCCGGGGAAAATCCGGATAAAACAAAAATTGTTCAGACCGTTTTCAATCACTCTTCCTTTAGAGTCTATGTCAACAGCGATGTTATCGGTGTGGAATTGGGCGGCGCGATTAAAAATGTGATCGCCATCGCCGCCGGTATCGTCGCCGGGCTGGAACTAGGGTCAAACACCAGGGCTGCATTGATTACACGCGGTCTTTGGGAAATCACCAGACTTGGAGTGGCTTTGGGGGCAAAACCCATCACCTTCCAGGGACTTTCGGGAATGGGAGACCTTGTCCTGACCTGTGACGGCACGGATAGCCGGAATTTTCAAGTTGGCTACCGAATTGGCCGGGGCGAGACCCTTGACGATATACAAACCAGCACCCGAACAATCGCGGAAGGTGTCAAAACAACCCTGTCCGTTAGAGAACTGGCCAACCGTCACCATGTCGAAATGCCGATATCCGAACAAGTTTACCAAACCTTGTACCACGGCAAATCTCCTCGACAAGCTGTTATGGATTTGATGACGAGAACCTTGAAATCCGAACATCAGATAGATATATGATCAGGGTGGTTTTTTAAATGAAGATCACATCTATTCGAATTTATCCATTCGATACCGCCGCCAGAGGGGGAAAAATTCGAGCGGTTGTCGATGTTGAGCTGGATGGCGAGATCGTGATAAAAGGGATTCGCATTCTTGAGAGTAAATCAGGTGGATTGTTTCTTGGAATGCCCTCGATTCGTATGCAGAATGGTTCGTTTCGCGATTTGGTCGTACTGAAAAAAAAGGAATTTGCCGATATGTTGCGACACAGTGTTCTAGATGCCTATCGTAATTATGATCATATTCACTCAAGTCAAGCAGAAGGAGATGCTGATGAATGATGACAAAACAAAACTATTGAAAACCGTATTGGACAAGGCGATGGACAAAGCGGATCAGGCTGAAATTTTTAGCCTTGAATCCGGTCATATTTCTGTGGATTTTCGAAATGGCGTCCTTCGAGAGATGAGCGAATCCCAGGATGCCGGCTTTTGTCTGAGGGTTATCAAGGACAACCGAATCGCTCAGGCCACGACATCGAATATGGACAAGGCATTGGAAGTCGTCGATCAGGCTATGGAACTGGTGCCTTTCGGCCAACAGGTGTCGTTTTCGTTCCCCAAACCTTCCTCATACCCTGTATTGGAAACAGCACCCGTCGAAAAACCAAATATGGATCTATTGCTCGATCAATCCCGTACCATTATCGATAAAATCACGGCCTATGACTCCTCGCTCATGTCGAATGCCGGTTCCGGCGCTGATACGATTGCTGTCACAATTCTGAATAGTAACGGAGTCGATGTACGCTACGAACGCCAAACGTATTCCACAGCGGCAGTTGCAATCATGGCGGAAGAAGGCAATATTCTGACCACATATCGTTACGATATGGGGCAAACACCGAGTTCCAACCCGGAAGCCCTCGCAGACAAGGTCATCGATCTGTTGTCCATGGGTAGAAAAAATGTCCCATTTAACGGAAATACCCTGCCTATCGTTTTTACTCCTCTTGCCCTGGCGGATATTTTTTCGGCTTTTGGCGCCGGCATCAGCGGTTCGACTGTGGCCAAAGGTATGTCGCCTCTGACAGGCAAAATCGGCGAACAGCTTTTGAACGAGAAAATCACCATTGAAGATAACGCTTTGTATCCTCTTGCGTCAGGTTCACAAATGGTCGATGACGAAGGCGTACCCTGCCGACAAAGTTACTTGGTGGAAAAAGGAATATTGAAAAATTATCTGCTGGACCTCTATTCAGCTTCAAAACTCAACATGACGCCAACAGGAAACGGCTTCCGATATACGTCTTTGATCAAAAGCCGAAGCTATGCCGCCGCCCCCGGCCCGGCATTCACCAACTTGATTCTGCCGGCAGGAGAAAGAGGCCTCGACGAGATTCTCAAATCAACCCCCAGACTGCTATTGATCGATCAACTTACCGGTGTCCTTCTGGGTAATCTGATCAACGGTGATTGGTCAGGCAATATCGAGTATGGAATTCTCTTTGAAAAAGGCCGCCCGCTCGGCCGAATCAAAAACGCCATGACAGGAGGCAACTTCTATTCGATGTTCAAAAAGTCATACGGTGAATCTTCCGCTGAGAGAGAGTGGGTTTCAGGTTTTGGCGGAGGCGCCGGGTCAAGTTATCTACCATATATTCTTTTTGATGGATTAAAAGTTTCAGCATAACTCGAAGTCTTTTTCTATAGGGAGGTTATTATGAAAACGTATCGAGTTCTATTGATGGGAATGATTATTGTTGGAATGATGACAGGTGTGTTCATTACAGAGAAAGCGTCCGCCGAAGAAGGTGTGACCGTTGGTTTTGGTTCGCTGAAAATCGGCGGTATATACCAATCCACATTCACGTGGTTTGAATATGATGATACCCCCTGCGAATTCAAAACACAGCGCGCTATGATCTCGCTTTCAGGAACCTTGGTGCCGGATAAAATCAAATATCTGGTGCAAGCGAATGCCATTCAAAGCCCGATTCTTCTGGATTCAAAATTGATGCTGTATCACATCCCGAATACCGAGCTGTCTATTGGCAGGTTTTTACCCTTTTTTACTCTTTTCATGCCTAAAAGCGCTGCTCAACAGGATTTTATTAAATATCCTTTGACGACATCTCAGTATGCCATGTGGCGTCAAACAGGAGTTCAGTTCAAGACGACCATCGATTCTTTCAGCTTGTATTATGGTGTTTTCAATGGGTATCAATTTGATGATAAATATACTTTGAACGGCAATGACTGGGGCGACCAAAACGACGCCAAAGATTTCCTTCTCAGCGCAACGTTCAATGTCAACAAAGAGATGAAAATTGGGGCTTTTGGCTGGTTCGGCAAACCATATATCGCTTCTACCGATGAAGATTTTACCGTTACGCGGTTCGGCGCTAATTTTGAGTGGAGAAACCCCAAGTTTCATGCGGCGGCGGAATACATAATGGGTAACCAGGATTACGGCCATGGAATGAAAGTGAAAAACCACGCCGCTTTCGTGCAGGGAGGCTTCTCTTTTGTTGAAAACTGGGAACTTTTAGCTCGGTATGAAATCTGGGATCCAAATAAAGACGTCGATAAAGATGGTCAGAAATGGTTTACCGCCGGCCTGAACTATTCTTTGGAAAAACATTATACCAAGTTCTTTTTAAACTATGTTGCCAAGATGGAAGAGGTCTCTGGCATCGATAACGACGAAATTGTCTTCCAAGTACAGTTCAGCTTCTAATCGATCTTTTCCGGCTTCATTTTTGAGTTATCATTGCTGAACGCTCAGGTGAAAAATTTACTGATTGGATCATTCAGTTGGTTGCGCCTGCTGCGTTCAGCTTTACTCGTTTATATCCTGGTATCCATCATCGTCTATTTCATTGCGGATGGAATGATATTCATTCCGCAACCCAGTCGTTATCGTGACACCGAAGAGATTATCAAAATCCCCGTTTCAGGCGATCAGAATATTTCAGCTATTCATTTTTGTGCTCCGGACAGTTCGCCAACCCTGCTGTTCATGCACGGAAACGCCGAAGATTTGGGCAGCGTGCGCAGTTATCTTGAAGAACTGCACTCCTGGGGTTTCGATGTTTTTTCATATGACTACCGCGGATATGGAACCAGCGACGGAAAACCGTCCGTCAAAAATGCCTATGCCGATGCGGATGCCGCCTACCGATATCTCACTGAAACCCTAAACCTCACGCCGGACCATATTATCCTGTACGGCCGATCCGTCGGCAGCGGTTCCGCCGTTTACCTTGCATCGAAATACCCCGTCGGCGGTTTGATCTTGGAATCAGGGTTTATCTCCGCCTTTCGTGTCGTACTGCCATGCCGGGTTTTTCCTTTCGATCGATTTCCCAATCGAAAAAGAATGCACTCGGTAAAATGCCCCGTTCTGGTCATGCATGGTCGAAAAGACAGCATCGTCCCCTTTGAACACGGCCAAATCCTGTATGAACTTGCGCGTGAACCAAAGATGTCGTTGTGGCTGGACGAAGCCGGACATAATGACTTTGCTCTTGTAGCCGGAAATAAACTCCGGGAAACACTTGAACAGTTCAGAACCCTGGTCGATTCCACCCGATAGCTTGTCGTCATTCGACGAGAGTCCGGCTATGCGCATTTCGCATACGCGTTACACCGTTCTCTGTTTCAGCTTGAGCGTTCTTCGAATGCAGGCGCTGAGTGCTGAGTTGGCGCTTCGCGCCGTTCCTCGTTCCTGGTTTCCGGTACCTGGTTTGGTTTTCGTTTATATATAATTGGCGAATTTTCTGACAAAAATTACAAGACCATAATTATTGAACTCCAAACAGTTGGTGACTGGACAATGGAAATCGGATATTGATCTAGATCTCGATGTACTATCTTGACATTTTGCTTGGAGCTGATAATGTTTTGATCCTTAATTGACTCTTTCGAGTCATTCAAACGGCAGGATTTAATTAAACCATTATTTCAAGGAGGATGACATGCAGTTTCCAGAACACCTTCAGTTGTTGATCGGTGATCGTGGCCATGAGAGTCAATTGCCGGCATACTTGGAGTCGCCGACATGGATCGTCGACGGCGCCTGGGATCAATTCATGAAAGTGGCAAATGATTCGTTGAACGCCTATATGATGTATTGTGAGAAGAACAATCTTCCTCACAGCTATCTTTTAGGTCTTGATATCTTGGTGATGGGTCAGATCGATCCCAACAATCACAAGAAAGTCATCGATATCCGTCCCACTCTACTGGAAGGCCCATGCTGTAACAGCTATCCGGCCTGTCCGAACCTATGGGCTTCGCGCCTGTATGGCCAAATGAAATATCTCGGGAAAAACCCGGATATCGTTGAGTATCCCACACATCCGGAAAAAATTCTGGACAAAATCGCTACTTTATTCCAAAACATCTGGATTGAAAAAGGGGATTCCTCCAGAAAGCCGGTCGTCGCCGTTTTTACACGTCCGTACGACTTGTCGGAAGAAGAAACAGCGCACAATCTGACCCTTCAAAAACTTAAAGATTACGGCATGGAAGGCTATCGGATAACGCCCGATGAAAAACCTGAAGTTCGCAATCACAAGCTCTGGGTAAACGGCCGACCGATCGATATGGTCTGGCGTCGTATCGAGCGTATCCATCTGCCGGGCCAAGCCCATCCCCCGCACAGGGAATATAAAGAAAAGGAATGGGTGCAATTTTACGAACAGGAATTTGCAAAGCAAGTCGTTTCGGATACGCCTGAAACGATCTTTATCAACCCTTGGAAAATAGATGACCTTCGATCCAAAACAATCGAAGAAAGAGCTTTCCGATTGTATAGAAAAGAAACCGGTATCGAGGTTTCACGGCCGACAACCCTTCTGGACAAAGAAATCAATTCCAATTCCGTGCGCAAATTGGCTGAGTACGGCGGCTGGGTCATGAAAAAATGGAATTCAACCGGTGGCAAAGGTGTTTTCATGCATGTCAACCAGGAAGTCGCAAAACACGCCGCTACCAGGTTATACAATCGTTATGACGGTCGACATATGATTCTTATGGATAAAAACGAGCTGGAAGCCGAACTGAAAGCGTTTGATTCGTTCGATGAAGACACCGCCATTCAGCAGATGCGTTTCGTCGATGCCCGCGACTTGGGCGGCGGCAAAAAACTTGCCTATGATACCCGCATCAACGTTCTGTACGACAGCAAAAACAAAAAATGGGAATTTCTGTCCGGTATGAGCCGATCGGTTCCGTGTGGTAAAGGTGTTGAAAACGGAAACAGCCTTTTAACCAATGTCTCGATGGGCGCCGAGATCAGCCCGCTGATCATGGGACATACGAAAAAGGGAGCTGACCGCTCTGAAATGAAATTCGGCCCCCTTCTCACTGCACTGAATGAAGGAAAAACGGAAGTCACTTTCGACTGATTCGAGATTTAACGATACGTTGGATTATGATTCGGCCGAACTGATTCAGGTTCGGCCGATTGTTTAAAAGGAGGTATACATGTTTTATCGTGGTGAAGATTTAAGGTTGACTGATGGCGGCTTGGGTCAGGAGGAAGTGATTCCCTGTTATGATGAATCACCCACCTGGCTGATTGACAATGCCTGGGAAAAAGCGATGGAAGTCGGCCGAAACTCCCTTGCGGCCTATATGAAGTATTGCAAAGATGAAAATCTTCCGCATAGCTATCTTTTGGGACTGGACATCCTTTTCATGGGCAAAGTCGATCCTCACAATCCAAGAAGAATCATCGACATTCGCCCAACCCTGGTTGAAGGCCCATGTTGTAATTCCTATCCCGCCTGCCCGGCCGTCGATGCCTTGAAATTATACCGACGTCTGCAGGTCAAAGGGTTTGATCCGGACCGTGTTGACTATCCCAGCCATCCTACGATGGTTCGGCAAAAAATCGCAAGCATGCTTATCGGCTTGTTCCACCGCAAAGGCGGATCAGGACTGCCGAGAGCAGCCGTGTTCACCAGGCCTTACCCCGAAAGCGAAGAAGAAACCGCCCATATTCTGATGATCAAAGCTTTCCAAAAGGCCGGTATGGAAACCTATCGAATCACTCCCGATGAAAAACCCGAGGTTAAAAACGGCAAACTGTGGGTTCACGGTAAGCCTATCGATATCGTCTATCGACGGATCGAGAGAATTCACGTCCCGGTATTTTATGGTGACGTACTAGGTAACAAAATTATCAATGAAACACCCGATACTCTGTTCGTCAATCCGTGGAAAATCGATGATTTAAGATCTAAAACCATTGAAGAACGTGCGTTCAGAAGATGGGAAGCCGTCCATCCCGATCGAGCGGTTTCGCGGCCTAAAACGCTTCTCGATAAAGAAGTCACCCCTGAAAACGTCGCAGAACTCGCGTCATACGGTGGCTGGGTCATGAAAAAATGGAATTCCACCGGTGGTAAAGGCGTATTCCTTTTCTTCAACAAAAAGGTGACGGATCCTGCCGTGAAATATCTTTATTTGAATGCTTCCGGCCGACATATGGTTCATTTGGACGAAAACGACCTTAAAAAAGAATTGAAATCGTTCGAAAATTTCAATGAAGATACTGCCGTTCAGCAATTGCGCCTGATCGACGCCCGGGTTCTTGAAACAGATAAACGGCTGGTCTACGACACGCGAATCAATGTGTTGTACAATGCCGAATTTGGAACGTGGGATTTTATTTCGGGCATGAGCCGTTCGGTTCCATGCGGACCGAACGTGACAAACGGCAATTCGCTTTTGACCAACATCACGTCCGGCGCCGAGGTTTCACCGTTGGTTTTCGGCCACTTGAGATCACCCGAAGGCAAAGAAGGACTTCAATTCGGACCGCTGTTGAATGCCATTTTAAAGGGAAAAACAGAGATCGAGTTTTAATCGAAAGCTGTTTTATACAAAAGCATTGTTATCAAGCTGTTTCTATTATTTGAACTTTTGAAAGTACTGGTCGATCTCCGAGTTCAGCTCGATTCCAACTCTTTCAAAGCAGTTGAGTAGCTCAGTGTATGCCCCTTCTCCACCTAAAAAGTCCCAAAAATCTTTGCCAACCATGAGTTCATTGTCTAAATCCAACGTACCCCCTAATGTCCATCTAGTGTATTTATCCGGCTCATAAGGGTTATATGGAATTGCAATATATGAATTTACTTTTACGCCAGGATGTTTCACCAAATATATTGCAATCCATTCCAACAATGTCCTTTTAAAATCTCGAAAGTTGCTGATATTTGGTTTAGCGGTTTTCAAGTCAAATAAATGAACAGTTCCATCTTCACTTTGAGCGAACAAATCCGCCTTAACCGCCTTCGTTTTCCTGATTGCACCCTTGCTACAGACCTTTGAAATTCTTTCGATTTCTACAATTTTGTTTGATTTTTTCTCTCCTGTGGCCAGATCATCCAAGATATTCTGAATTTCAATCTGGGCGTGCTCAGAGATTAAATCCCCAACCTCAAATTGCTTTTCAGCAAGCACGAAATTTAGTTTCGCCATGGTTTCCGCAACTGGTTCAAAAATTGACGTACCGAATGTGGTATTCAAAGAATGAATAAATGAAAACAAATGCATTCTATCATGACCCAGTAATCTGTGCTGAAAAGGCATATGGCTTGTTTCGGGGGCATACATTAGAAACTTTTTTTGCATGCTGTCTTTAATAGTCTTTTCAATGCTTTGTATTTGCTCTCTGTTTAGAGACATTTATTTCTCCTTCAGATGGAAAATGGTCTCCGAATATGCATTTGATCTATCTTTTTCAACTCTGCACAGAACAGGTCTTTCAAACCGATTGACAATTTTCATTTTTGCCATGTCGGCAATTTCTGGGTAAAGGTCATACTTGTCGTTGGCCACTAAAAATATATCGAAGTCCTCTTGAAGATATTTCCTACAATTTTTTAAAGTTTCTGCAATCCCAATGGAATAAGCATCTCTTGCCTCTTTATTCTGCCCGGCTGACAGAGGACCGATCTCTTTCTCGTCTTTTCTTTCAAATCCAAAAAGCTCGTACGAATAAGCATGTTGCTCATGATAATCAATAAGCCCCACATAAGGTGGACTAGTAAAAACTCCCTTTATCTTCACTTTTTCGATTAAATCGGCGAACTTTGGAATGTGTTTTCTAACTTCCGATAAAATATCCAGTTGTCTGCTGTCGCCGGTCAGACAAATGTGATATGTATCGCTCCTCAACCGATCAAACTGTCTAAGCCGAACGAGCGTATCTGTTGAATACCGTTCCCACCATCCTTTAACGGAAAATATCGGCTTGCATATTTTACCGTGTTTTTTACAGTAATATGTCGCTTTCACAGGCTCTTTCAGCGTCGCCAGGTCTGCATGGGTCGTCGCTCTACATGAACGAACGGTTCGACTCAGGATTATCGACAAAATCCTTCGTATGTGGATGTCTTCACTTTTTTTCAATTCATCGTTCAAAAAATCGATCTCTTCCCTCACCGGTAATAAAAACCACTTGTCTAAAAATGTATCGTCTTTCTCTTGATCGATTTTTAAATCGTATTTTTTGATTAACTCGTTATAAATTATTAAAAACTCTGACTCTTTATCCTTTGAATAGTCAGCTTCATTTAGTTCGTTTTTATTTATTTTTCTCCTATATTCCGGCGAAGGAAAATGTTTCGAATTGAATTGTGCAAGATCTGCTAAAAGATGTGTTTCAAAGGCGATATTAGTTTTATGTTTTTGAAAATCATCAAGGTTATTTGATATTTTCTGAACGGTTTTCTTTATTTGATGAAGATCATATTTATCGATTTTTACATTACTAATCAATGCGTTGAAAGCGGAAATATCAATCCCTATTGAATGCATTCCCAGCTCGTTTGATTGAACCAGAGTCGTTCCACTGCCACAAAAAGGATCTAAAACAATATCGCCTTCAGAGAAAAATACATTCTTTTTAAAGTCATCTGTATGGGAATCAAGAAAATATTCTACCAGTTGAGGGATAAACTTCCCTTTGTATGGATGTAACCGATGTACATGTTTTGTTCTTTCAGACTCGGTATACTCATCAAAGGACAAGCTCCAGTTTAGATCTTTACCCAATTTCTCTTTCCAACGATTTTCAATGTTGAAAGAGTTATAGTAGCCTTCCAATTCTTCTAGACTGACCAGCAGATTGGTATTGGAACCATATTTTTTAATTCTTCCATATTGAATCAGGTAAGAGATATTCGATACCGTCACATTACGTTGCAAATACTGTGACGCCCAAGCAGCAGCTTCTTTCAATGTGTAAAAACCAGTGGTTTCTTTTTCAAATAGTGCAGGCTGTCTCATACATGATAAATTCCATGATCTCAGAAATCATTTTTCTCAAGAGATATCGAAAAATATATCGCCTTGAACAACCGCCCTTAAAGGCAATTTTTATTCGCCATCTCGGAAAAAATAATAACTTCAAGACGATTTTAAGTCAAACTTTCATTGGAAAGAGCTGTTTAAGCTATATTTTTTTGTCTTGGGAGCCCTTAACTTCCGGAATATGTCCGACACGGATAGTATTATTTAGGCGGCCTTTTGCCGAAAGGCGGCGAACGCGTTCAAGTTGAACGGAGAGTGGCTTTTTTGTCGTGGCGTATTGAGGATGATATCTGTTCCGTTTAGAGCTCCGCCAAAAACATTTCACCGATTTTAGTGACATTGCCGGCGCCCAAAGTGATAATGACGGAATCCGGCTTGACATTCCGTCTCAATAATTGGACGGCGTTTTCGAAATCTTTTGCGAAAAGAACCCGATCTCCATAACGAGTCCGGCAGCGCTCAACCAGCAAATCTGATGAAATACCTTGGTGTTCCAGCTCCGATGCGGCATAAACCGGCAGAATGACAAGCGTCTCCACACCCTCGAAAGCATCGGCAAAATCATCCAGAAAAAACTTGGTTCTGGAAAATCGATGAGGTTCAAAAACAGCTATGATCGGTTTTTGCTGCCAATTTTTCAGTGTTTCCAAAGTAGCTTTGATTTCCGTCGGATGATGCGCATAGTCATCGATGATTAGAACTCCGTCTTTGACTCCCTTCAATTCCATTCGACGCCGGACACCTTGATAGCTTTCCAACGCTTGCTTGATGCATTCCGGTGAAATAACCAGTTGAAGTCCGACTCCAATCGCTGCCAAGCCGTTTAAAAGCATATGTTTTCCAGGGGCCGGCAGGGTAAACGATCCCAACGATTTTGACTGTAAACAAACTTCGAAGGTCTGATGATCATCCGAAGCCGATACAGGAATTCCAACCAAGTCGTTGTCTTTACCTACACCATACTTCAATACACGGCGTCTATAGGTTCTGACAAGACTACGTATGTTTCGATCGTCCCCACACACCACCGCTGTGCCGAAAAACGGCACCCGATCCAGAAATTTCCTAAAAGTCCCAATAATTTCACCAATATCACGATAGTGGTCCAGATGATCTTCCTCGATATTGGTAATAACAGCTATCTCCGGTGTCAAATGCAAAAAACTCGCATCGCTTTCATCCGCTTCGGCCAGCAGGTAATTCCCAGCTCCAACCTTCGCATTGGCGCCGATATTTCTGGCATTTCCACCGATAATGACGGTGGGATCGAGCCCTGCACAGCTCATTACCAGCGCAATGAGCGACGTCGTAGTGGTTTTACCGTGCGTACCGGCCACCGCAATCCCTGTCTGAAATCTCATCAGTTCAGCCAGCAATTCGGCTCGCCGGATAACCGGAAGCCGCGCCCGCCAGGCAGCTAAAATTTCCGGGTTGTCATCTCGGACCGCAGATGTATGAACGACGACATCGGCGGATTGGATCTGCTCGGCACGATGGCCGATAAAAATGTTAGCGCCCAATTGCGCAAGGCGTTTGGTTGCCGGCGATTCCCTGATATCGGAACCCTGCACTTTGAACCCCAGGTTCAACAGAATTTCAGCTAAACCTGACATGCCCACTCCGCCAATACCGACGAAATGAACCGTATTGATTTTACCTGAAAACCACGATTTTGAACGCATCCCCTATTCCTCGATCAATCAATTTTCAATAGTTTGGTTATGGGCTGCCCAAGCATATATAAAAACCCCGCATATACAATTAAAAAAACCGTACACCCTAAGCAAAGATATAACAAAGAGAGAAAAAAACCAGGAGAATCGCCTGCAAAACCGATCACATAATATGAAGCCAGCGATGCAGCCAAAGATGATAACAATATTTTTGCAAAGGGTTCTAACAAATCGAAGTTAATAGCCACGTCATCAACCTGAGTTTGTATTTTTTTCTTGATCAGAATCAGCAGCATGACGCCGGCAAAAGAATAGGCGATCGATGTCGCCAGAGCCAAACCGGCATGCTGTAAAGGCGTTTTTACCAGTATGTAATTTAAAACGACATTTATGATCATCATTGCAACTGAAACAATTACCGGAGTTTTAGTATCTTTCATGGCATTGAAAGCACGCGACAGGATCGCCAGAGCAGTCATGCCGACCATGCCTAGGCTGTAGTAAGCAAAGGCGGATGTGCTCAACGATACCGCTGTTTCATCAAAGGCACCTCTTTGATAGACTATGCGGATAATCAACTCGGCAAACACAAAAAGCGCCAAAGTGGCCGGCGTCATAATGGCCAAGGTGAAACGCATGGCTCCGGATATCATCCGAACGAATTCATGAAAGTCTTCCACGGCATCGACCATATGCTGAAAAAATGTCCTGGCGATTCCCAGAACAAGGATGCCGTAGGGCAACTGAAGCAGTCGAAAAGAATATCCGAGTGCAGCGATGCTTCCGGTCGAAACGATCGATGCCAGCCGGCGATCGACAAGAACGATCGTCTTGTCCATAATCGTCTCGATCATAATAGGCCCGGCCAAAGAATTCACTTTTTTCACGGCCGGATCTGAAAACACAATTTTGTGTCGATTGAACTGAAAAGTCTGCCTGACGGCGGGCAGCATGACAAGAGCTTCGAGGGCTCCGCCGATCAATACTCCGACCGCCGCTGTCAAGGGTCCATAGCGAGTCATGCCGATCCACATGATCACAACGGTACCGACGTTGAACATGGCCGGAGCGATGCCGTAGAGGCCGAATTTTTCGCGGGTTTGAAGAATCACGCCGAACATCGACGCCACACTGATAATGACCAAAAACGGGAACATTATCCGAGTCATGGTAACGGCCAGTACATGCGTTTCAGGGTCAAATCCCGGGGCGAATACATGGACCAGCCAAGGTGCAGCAACCATTCCCAGAGCAGTGACAAACGAGCCTATCGAAACCAGCAAAAACATCACTGTTTTGGCCAAATTGCCGGCGGCTTCCTTATCGCCTGCTTTATCCAGCAGTTTATAGGTGGGAAGCATAGCGCTTTCGAGCAGTTTTTCGCCGAAAATCCTTCTGAATAGATTGGGAAGAGTATATGCAACGACGTATGCATCCATCACGGCTCCTGACCCTAAAAAAAAGGCCAGCGCCATTTCACGTATCAAGCCGGTAACCCGGCTGATCATCGTAGTGGAAACCAGTTTGAAAAAGCCGCTTAAAATTCTCGACTGGCGCGATTTCTCTCGACTCATGCTCAATACATATCCTTGGAAAGCATCAGATCGACAATTCTTTCGGCAGCATCGGGTTTACCGAGTTCTTTTGCTTTTTGAGCCATAATACCCAATCGAGCCGGATAGGCGTTGAGCGATTGGATGATGTCGGCGATTCGAACACCGGAGACTTCGCTTTCCGGCAACACAAACGCCGCACCGGCACGGCTCAATTCACCGGCATTCGTTGTTTGATGATTCCGCACTGCCCCCGGCCAGGGCACGATAATAGAGGGAATTCCCCTGGCGGTAATTTCAGCGAGTGTCATTGCGCCGGCTCTGCATAAAACCAAATCGGCCGCAGCCAATGCTTGGTGCGTGTTGTATATAAAAGGAAATGGATGATAATTCGGGCGCGGAGTGATCGTTTGGATAAATTTCTCGTATTTTCCATGGCCTGTCGCATGCAAAATCTGCCAGTTTTCCAAAATCAAGCCATTGCGATCTAGAATCATCAGGTCTCGCACCAGTGAGTTCAACACTTCTGAACCTAAACTGCCGCCGATCACTAAGAGAGTCTTTTTCGATCGATCAAGTTCGAACTCTTCGATACTCGATTGCCTATCGGCCGATATAATCTTGCTCAATACCGGATTTCCGACCAGCTCAACACAAGTTTGAGACGGCAATTGACTCCGAGTTATTTCATATGCCGTCCCCACACCATCCACCCAACGGGCCAGCAATTTGACAGTGAGACCGGGAACAGAATTCTGCTCCAACAGCCAAGTCCGTATACCGGCCATTTTGGCCGCAATCATTACAGGAGCACAGACATAACCTCCGGTTCCCAAGACGAAATCGGGAGCGAACTCATGGATGATTGCTCGAGCCTGC
This sequence comes from bacterium, assembly GCA_049652745.1. Classification (GTDB taxonomy): domain Bacteria; phylum CSSED10-310; class CSSED10-310; order CSSED10-310; family CSSED10-310; genus JBASEY01. Next base: position 25,767 of record JBASEY010000027.1, read on the forward strand.
CTGATCGGGCGCAGCGTCATCCAGGTTGCTATCGTGCTCAGATTCCGCCAGGTCGCTTTAAACCCGATAGACCGGTTTAGTCCACTCAATTTCAAGGTTGTCAAAGGAACGTTGAAGCGTGGAACCATATCCTCTTCGCTGCGCCCTCTGACTCCAACCCACAGTATTTTGGGATGACGTATGCGTTCGCGCACAGCCTCGACAACAGCCAAACCAGGCGTGATATGGCCGCCGGTTCCACCACCGGCAATCAACAATCGAAAAACATTTGACACTTTAACTCTCCCAAATCGTATTATAAAAGGGTTTACACCAAAGACAATTTTTATTACTCTCAAACCGCGATCGATCGTGAGGAAATACTCTGGCATGAAACAAAATATCAAAATTAAAGCGCTTCGTGAAATAAAAGATTGGTCTCGCAGTTTGCTATGGGGAGCGATTTTCGTCTATTTTTTTACCAGCTATGTATTCAAAGCTTATAAAGTGGAAGGCAGATCCATGCAGCCCCTTCTGCAAAATGGGGAACGCATATTTGTCAATCGCTTGATCTACCGCCTGGATGACATTGAACGCGGAGATATCGTCGTGTTTTATCATCCTGCCGAGCCCAAAGATTTTTTTATAAAACGCGTCCTTGGGCTGCCGGGTGAAACAATTGAGGTCAGGCGAGGCAAAGTGTTTATCAACAACCAGCAAATCGACGATCATTTCGTTCCGGCATATTTCAGCAGCCGTGAAAACGTCAAGAGCCTGATCATTCCTCAGGGGCACTATTTCGTTTCAGGTGATCATCGCAATCAAAGTTATGACAGTCGTATATGGGCGAATGAACCAAACAAGTCACCTTTTGTGCCTGAACAGTATATTATGGGACGAGCGTCCTTTCGATATTGGCCTTTGACGTCGTTTGGCTTCATCAAAAATGATTTCATTCCCTTGGAGTCTCCAAGCTAATTCATGACTTTGATCACTCAACCACTTACGTCAGCCGTCGACCTAGTCGGCGAACCTTCAGCCCCTGGTCGGCCCTGGTATAACTGGATCGCTTTTCAAAGCCGAAAAGCCTGGGTGCTGCCGCATGCGGAGCGGCGATTCGATGCCATAGCATATAAAAACATCACAGTCTTCACTGCTCCTATATTTCCCAGATGGCTTGCCCATCTGCTACGAAATCGCTTTCTACTTGAAGGCTGGCCGGCTCCACGACACCTTTTGACAACGGGAAACATATTCAAACGACAAGCAGATTCTTTCTCGTCCATCCGAAACGATCCGGTTTTTTTTCTGGAACTTGGGATCGATCGAAAACATTCACTTACTGCAAAAGATTGGATCGTCCAGTTACTGGAAGACTGTGCTATTCGCAGTAAAACCCTTCAATTCATACCACTCATCTTCTTATGGAATCGTTCGCCGAACCGCCAATACCTCTATCCTCTATATGGGTTTATTCGGCACAGGCACCATAATGTGATCAGCACCGGCTTCCCTAAAACCATTCAACCCGGCATAACAATGGAAATACCGTCAGCCGAGGCAATCCGCCGCGAACTCCTTGCCGCCTGGAATCAGGAAAGCCGCTGTATCATCGGTGATAAAAAAGAACCTGTAAGAAAAATCATACAGACTATTCAGTCTGAACCGGTACTACAGAACTTGTTGGAAAACCTGGCTGCACAAGGAAAAGATACACTGCCGACACTGCAATCCCGAGTCGCCGCTTATGTTCGTGAAATTGCCGCCGATTACTCCCATGTCTCACCATGGCTCTGGGAAAAAGTCTTGGCGCATTTTTTGAAAAACAACTTTTCTTCTCTGGATTTTGACCATGAAGGTTTGGATGAACTACGAATTTTGCTTCGCAAGCGTAACATCGTCATTTTAACGCCAACACATCGCAGTCACCTGGATTATATTTTCATTTCATTCGCTATCTATAAACAAGGCCTTGCCTGTCCGCTTGTAGCAGCAGGCCAAAACTTGTCTTTCTGGCCGATGGGATATGTGTTTCGAAAAACAGGGGCTTTTTTTATCAGAAGAACCTTTCGAGGTCTGGATATCTATCCCCATGTATTCCGCTCCTACTTATGGATGGTTTTAAGAAAGTTTCAACCGGTCGAATTTTTTATCGAAGGCGGCCGAAGCCGTACTGGAGCTTTACTCCCGGCTAAGCTGGGCATGCTGAATATGATTATCGACGCTTTCATTGCTGGGAAACTAAAAGATGTAAAATTCGTGCCTGTGGCCGTCAATTATGATCGTATTGTCGAAGAAGATAGTTATATTCGAGAACTCAAAGGCCTTCCCAAACAAACTGAGCGCATATCCAGCCTCTTTAAAAGTCGCCATCTACTGAAAAGACATTTTGGAAACGTGTGCTTTGCAGTTGGAAAACCGGTTTCATTGGCTGAAACGCTCAGCACGACAGGCTCACAAACAGAACAAAAGGACATGCTGGGCATGGAGATTATGAACAACCTTAGGCTGACCATGCCGATAACATCGACAGCCTTGGTTGCCACCGTTCTGATGGCCGACAATCCTCATCATTGGATAAGTTCGGCCGAAATCATTGCCGGGGCCCGAGATTTGCTGCGGCTCATCGAAGCGGTTCATCCAAACGCGAACATCGCCAGGGAATTCTCGGATAAATCCAAGTTCGATGCCGTACTGCAATCCGCCTTAATGCGAATGCGGGATTTCGACAACATTATTCCCGCTCAGGAACCTGATAAATGGAAATTGAACGAAAACCGCCGCTTTCAGGTGGATTATTTGAGAAACAGCATTATCAGTCTCTTATTGGCACCGGCCCTGGTAATCATTCGCCCTTCTCAAGATTGGAGTTCCCCGGAATCCATACGTCTCATGGAAATTTTCTGTCCTGGAATTCATCCAATACCGACCCGTGTGCTAAAGCAGGAAATCGATTTGAGCATCAGCCTTTCACCCGGTTGGTCCATTGAACAAAAGAGCCTTTTAACCCGGACCATATCACCGGTTTTTAAATTGATCCAGAATATTCAAACCGCAATTACATCAAAAAATATCGACCTTAAAACAGTTTCGACTGAGCTATGGGACGATATTTTTCATCAGGCGCTCGATCGGAATTCATTACAGGCCACCCCTGAAATTTGTACGACGGTTTTTGTCCGCGAACTGTTCAAGGCATTTCGTCAAAGAGGCGGCGAGCCTTTTGAAAACAACGGCCAGCCGGAGTAGGTCGCTGATTCAATTATTTTGAAGCATATTGGGATTCACCGCTTCAACCGTATCATATACACCGGAGTCACGACCTCTTATAGCACTCATCCCCGAGACTGGCCGTATTGCAGTTTTGAAAACAACTCGATAAGTATCGGATCATCCTGGTTTTCATCTTCAACGACAGCTTGTGATTTCGCCATTTCTTCGACGTATTCGCCGATGATCAACCCCAAACGAAGCTCCCCGATTTCACCTCGACTTTGATCGACGCCATAGATCAAATCAACATCTTCACCCCAGTTTGATGTTATCAGGTGAGCAACTTCTTCAACTTCAAACAAACTTAACGGTCCATCAGATTTAAGATGCATCAGAAGGCTTGCTTTACGATTGAGAAAGCTTTCCAGGGAATAATCCACCATTACACTTTCAGCCACTTCTTGAGCACGATTTTGACCTCTGGCTCGCGCAGTGACTATCGTACTGCTCGATGACCCTGTCAAAGCCATCCGAATACGATTGAAATCGATAGGAACCATTCCCGGTGTCAGCGCATCCAATAAAGCCTGAATTTTGTCCGCAACACTGATGTTGAAAGCTTCCAAATAACCTGGAAAGCCGGCTTGATCAAATACAACAGGAACTTCCTTCATGGCGCACAACTCGCTGATCGTTCCCCTTGCCGTCATATGACGTTTTCTACCTACTATCTCGGCATCCGGTAAACTCAGCAACGGTAATAAAGGAATCTTGGCCCTGTTGAAGATATTTGTCAGAGCGGTTGTGGCGCCCGAACCGATACCATCGCCAGGTTGAGCAATTAAAACGACGAAAAATGAGGATGAAGTCAACTCCATCAAATCCGGGCAGATTTCTGCGACGGCTTTAGAAGCCGCGATCGGATCACCGCTGTTGAAGCCACGATATCGACTGTTCAACGCGACGTGAATATATTCATCCTGCAATTGCGGGAGGCGATCATTCCAATCAATACGAAACAACAGCGGCCTGAAATCTTCGCTAAAAGATATCTTCTGCAACATTTCCGCACCAAAATCACCTATCGCTATAACAGCAATCTCACCTTTTGGTCGGATTTGACCGCGCATTTTGTTCATGATCCTCCTCCCCTTTTTCAAACCTTTCCTGCCAAACCGATAACGGCCAGATTTCAAAATCCAGCCCTGTTCCTATCACGACATATCGATCGGTTTTATTCGCCTTATCCAGATGTTGAAATTGAACTCGTCCCTGTAAATCGATATACAAAGACACTATCTTCATCATAAAAACTCGTCGGTTATCCCTGGTTTCCGGATTCATGGATTTGCCTGGTATCTCTGTCTCAAGAACCTGTTTCAATCGATCAGGATCAGTGGCCACCCAATAATCTTCCATTGGATAGACACACAGTTCACCGCCACGCTCTATACCTCCACTTTTAAACAAGCTGGTCGGCAATGTAATTCGACCTTGTTTATCCACCTGAACGATACTTGTATTGAAATACATTTTTAAGTAATCCTAAGTTTCTAATTCTTATTAGAACCTATTAACTATTAATAAGGCAAATTTTGAATATGTCAAGAAAATATTTCTTAATTTCAGAAAATTTTGAGTTTTAATGAAGAGAAAAATCTTAAATCAAACGGACACCATCCGCATACACGGCTTCGACCTTGATATCTCGACCACGCGTGTTTATTGGGTCATTATCCAAAACCACCAAATCGGCTGGATAGCCCGGCTTCAGCAGCCCCCTTTTTGCGGCGATATTTTCCAGCGTTGCAGGAGCCGATGTCATCGCTTTCAAAGCGTCTGTCACCGACATGCACTCTTCAGGATGCCATGCTTGTCGGCTCCACTGCCCCTCAGTGCGTCGTCTGGTTACCGCAGCCTCGAGATAATGAAGTGGATTTTCATCATCTATTGGAGCGTCTGAACCAAAGACAACGCCGGCTCCTGATTCAACCAACGATCGGTATGGATAAAACAAACCTTCCTGATCACTCCAGAAACGTTCGACCATATCGATATCGGAAATCAAGTGGCAAGGCTGAACAGAAGCGCAGATGTCATATTTCGCAAATTTTTCTATATCCTCTTGAGCGACCAGTTGAGCGTGCTCAATGCGTAAACCTTTCACATTCGGGTGGGATTTTCTCACGGTCATCAAAGCTTGCAATGCATGCTTGACGGCGCGGTCACCGATCGCATGTATCGACGTTGGAAAGCCATGGGAAGCCGCCCACATCGACATCTCCGTCAATTGTTCGACCCCCATGACTTCGATGCCTCTATTCTCCGGTTCGTCAGTATATGGCTTGCTGATCGCCGCCGTCCTGGAACCCAGAGCGCCGTCGGCATACAATTTCAATCCGCCGAGATGAACAGTGGACCATCGATCACCAAACTTATAACCTCGTGAAATCACCTGGTCAAAATCTTCCAGATTGATAAAAACCATTGTTTTCAAGGGAAGTTCTCCCGAGAGAGACATATCGATCAGCAAATCAAGTTCCGAGACACCCTCAAATGAATGTACAGCGATGATTCCTTTTGCATGAAGTCCGCCAAGAGCTTTACGCAAAAAATTGCGCTTCTCCGAATCCGGTCGGGCAGGGATTTTTTGTCGGACAATATCGACGGCAGTTTCCCTGAGAACACCGGTGAGACTTCCATCGGGTCTTCGATCGAAACTGCCTCCTTGAGGGTCGGATACCGAGTCGTCTATCGACAGTTCAAAAAGAGCCCGCGAATTGAGCCATAACGAATGGCCGTCTTTAGAAGTCAAGGCTACAGGATTATCTTGACTGAACTCATCGATTTCCAATCGATCCGGAAACCCGCCCTGACGCCGGCAGGCCGCTTCCCAACCGCGCCCATGCACCCATTGAAATCGAGGAGCCTCTTTAACCCGTATTTTAACTTTCTTCTGGATATCCTCCAAAGGAAGCCGGTCGAGTTTAAGCAAAGACTGAGCTGATCCGTAACCAATCAGATGGATGTGGCAGTCAGTAAAACCCGGAACAATCCACTTCTTTTTATCAGCAGGACATTTGTCCGGGCCAAACACTATGTTTTCCAGCACAGCATCCTTAAAAGTCAATGACCCACACTGAAAGCAATTACGGTATTCATCCCAAATCATCACATTTTCCAATTTGACTTTTTGTACCATCACTTTTTCCTTACTGGGTTTTTATATGCTTGAGCCACGACGGCGAGCCGTGAAATTCTACAACTAAATTCTTGTCGGAACAGTTCATCGATGTCAAACGATATAACAGGAAGGGTGCCGATGTGATTTTTTGTAAAAGCTTGAAAGGCGGCACTATTGAGATTATTCTCATTGACGTCTGGATTAGGTCTCAATCTTGGAGGTTATTTTATGATCGTATCACTTAATCGTTCAATTATGTTGCTATCCGGATTATTGTTTTTAACTCTGGTCTTTTTTGCGTGTTCCAATCAGGAAACAGCAGGTATATCTTCTGATGTATCTTCTATCGAAAAAGCTGAGAATATTGCAATGGCACATTCCTCAAAAAGCGATGCAGGCACCGGCAAAGGCCCTCGTATTGTTTTCGAGGAAACCACTCACGATTTTGGTCGGCAGTTATCCGGCGAAGATTTGGAAAATATTTTTGTTTTTACGAATAAGGGTGACAGCACTCTGATCATTGAAAACGTGAAGGCTGGGTGAGGATGCACGGCTGCTTTGGCTTCCGCCAAGGAAATTCCTCCGGGTGAGGAAGGAAAAATCAAGGTCACATTCAAGACGGCAAACCGTACAGGGATAAACAAGCATAATGTTACTGTCACGTCAAACGATCAGACCAATCCAAATTTGCAGCTCGAAGTTGTCGCCGACCTTTATCAGTTGCTTACAGTGGCGCCGACTCGACAATGGTTCGGCCAGGTAAAACAGGCTGAAGAAGCAACCCGCCAGTTTGTTTTTGAGGGATTGAAAGTCAATGAGGTCGAATTCACCAGCCTGCGATTGAAAGAAGACTCGAAAAATCAGGATGCATACACCTGGAAGATCAACGATGATAAATCGGATGGCACTCGCAAGCTCTCTTTGGACGTTACCGTTCATGGAGATAAAATTCCGCCTGGTCGTTTCGGTGATGTGTTGATCATCGAAACGAATCTCGAACCTTCCGTGACATTGGAATTGGTGTTGACCGGCGAAATTCTTGGGCCTGTTTCCGTCAGCCCTCAAAGATTGTATTTCGGTCAATTTGAAAAAGATCAAGAAATGGAAAACATACTTAAGTTGACCGCCAATACCGAGATTCCATTCAAAATACTTTCGGCTTCCATCGAGGATCCTGAATTCAAAATCGATCCGTGGGAGCGTGATGCTCTTTTAGAACATACTATGACTGTACGATTTTTGCCCAAGGAGACTCGGGATAGAATACGCACATCTTTATCGATTAAAACCGATCTGAAATCTCAGCCGATTGTAGAGGTTGAAATCCATGCTTATCAACGTAGAACCAGATCTGACGGAACCATGCAATCCATGGATGCCCGAACCCTGAACGCACCCGTAAAAACCAGGGACGATGCACAAAGTAAAACACGCTCATTATCAAATAAATTGACGCCGTAGTCGTGTCCAGAACGCAGACATTCTTTTTCAGGGAGAATCAAATGAAAAAAAATGCAGTAACGATGTTTATCGTCGTTTGTTGTTTGTTGGTTGTACGGTTGGGTCTTGCCGGCGGAAAAGCTCCGGACATGGCAGAAGACAAGCCTCTTGGAATCGTATTCGACACGCTGGAACATGATTTTGGTGACCAGGTTTCCGGAAACCTCCTTAAACATACATTTACCTTTAAAAATTTGGGGACGACTCCATTTTCGATTAAAGATGTAAAAGCCGGGTGAGGATGTACGGCTGTCCTGGTTTCGGCCAGTGACATTTCTCCGGGTGAGGAAGGGAAAATCGAAGTCGCTTTCGACACGCACTATCGATCCGGTAAAAACACAAAAACCATTATGGTCCGTACAGATGATCCAAATAACACTCATGTGCAGCTATCTGTCAGTGCAAACCTCGACCTTCAATTGGATTCAACACCTCGGCGGCTGTGGTATGGGAAATTGAATGGTCCAAATCCTGAAACTCGTTCTTGTACCCTGCAAGGATCTCGTATCGATGAGCTTCAAATTAAGCAAATTAGACTAAATGAAAATGCCCCTCAAAAAGCCTTCTCTTGGGCATTGAATGATCGACGTGATTCAGGTGAAGCGTTGTCGCTCGATGTGACGTTTTACCCCGATGAGGCGGTGCCGGGAAGATTTCTTCACGAATTGATCATTGAAACAAACCTGGTTGATACACCTGAGTTGGTGATCAGCCTGGCTGGAGAACTTACCGGATATTTATACTCAGCGCCTTCAAGCGTATTGTTCGGCAATTATGAGACGGGAGTTTCCATGCAGAAAACCGTCACCATACAAACCTACCAGGAAATTCCGTTTACAATAATTGCGGTCGATTCCGCAGATCCAACTGTTTCCGTTACAATAGACAATGGTCTGAAAGCCCTTGAACACGTTATCACCGTTAGGTATGAGCCTGTTGATGAGCAATCCGATCTTCTTCAAACACAGGTCAAGATAGTGACGGATTTAGAAAAACAATCTGAATTACTCCTGGATATTCATGGTTTTCCCCGGCGTTCACAAAAAAAACTGCCGACTCGTGTTTCGGAGTAATTTCATGCTTGACAGAACAAGATGGGACGTATATCGTTTGATTTCGATTGGTCATGTTTTCGATGACCCTGGTAGCCGAGGTAGCTCAGTCGGCAGAGCGAGGGACTGAAAATCCCTGCGTCGGGGGTTCGATTCCCTCCCTCGGCAGAAAAAATCAAACCCCTACTTATTGGTAGGGGTTTTATGTTATGATTAAACATCGATGGATATTTATCTAATGATATGGCTGATGGGAGGAATTCATGAAACCGTTGGATGATGAAGAACGACTCCTGGAAAAGCTTCGAGAAAAATTGGGGGCTCCTAAAAAGCAGGATGAGCGTGCGGAATTGGAGCGTCTGTTTGGAAAACGTGAAAAAAACGACGAAGACCGATTACGGGCGAAATTAGTGAAACCTTCCGTTCAAGTTGGCGATATTATCGATATCACGATTGAAAAACTCGCTTTTGGAGGTGAAGCCATCGGCAGGTATAAGAATTACCCCGTTTTTGTTACTGGAGCGGTCCCGGGTGATACGGTTCGAGTCAGACTGACAAAAGTTGCTCAGGACATGTGTCGTGCCGAGATAATTGAATTTACGGCAAAGTCCTCAAACCGAATTCCGGCGGAATGCCCCCGCTTCGGCGTCTGTGGAGGCTGTCATCTTCAATGTCTGGTATATACGGCCCAACTCAAAGCAAAAGAAGATATGATGGCTGATGTACTGTCTCGAATCGGCGGTATTGACATTGCAATTAGAAATGTCGTTGGCTCGCCGGAAAAAGTCGCCTATCGCATTCGAACCCGGCTGCATGTCGATGTCATAAACAATAAAATCATTACAGGTTATTATGCGGGTCAAAGCCATGATCTTGTTCCAATCGATCATTGTCCGTTGTTGACAAAACCTTTGAACAACATAATCGCCGTTTTACCGGAACTGCTGCCGCTTCCCGGAACTGCTCCGATTCCTGAAGAAATCCAATTGCAAATGTCGATGGACGGTGGAAATGTTGTCATGTATCTGATCGGCAAAGACCTGTATGGTGTCGAGACTATTTTCGAGAAATCGAAAAAGCTGGGCTTGCCGATCACTGGTGTCATTCAGGAAAAAAACGGGGAACGAGCCGGCGACGCGACGTTGACTCATCGCGTAGGAAAATATCAGTTCAGAGTTACAGCGGATGTTTTTTTTCAAGCTAATCATTATCTGCATAAAAAACTGATTGACCAGGTTCTGCAGTTGTCTTCACCATCTGCAAACGACACGATTCTGGATTTGTACTGTGGTTGTGGATTTTTCAGCTTGCCCTTAGCGCCGTTTGCTCAATCATTGATCGGTATGGACAACAACCCATCGGCAATTGAAGATGCCATTTTCAATGCAGAGCAGGCAAACGTATCAAACGTGAAATTCTTTGTCGCAGACGATAAAGGCTTTTTCAATCACCCATCTATCAAGCAATCAATGTTTTCTTTGGTAATAGTCGATCCTCCGCGTCAAGGTCTGTCCTCGGAAACCATCAAAGGAATCATAGCGTTAAAGCCTGAAAAATTGATGTATATTTCATGTGATCCAGCTACGCTGGCAAGAGATTTGCGGATATTGGCGGAATCGGATTTTCGGGTGCGTGTTATTCAACCGATGGATATGTTTCCACAAACCTATCATCTGGAAAACCTTGTGTTTTTAACGCACAAATATACATCCTCTCAGGCGGCGTATCGTGCATTTTCTGATTTGCGTTGAAAAAGTTTTTAAGTATGAGTAATGTGATATCGGGAGCGGGTGGTGTCTGGTGATGCCTCCGGTCTTCAAAACCGGTATGGGGTCTTAAAAGGGTCCTGGGTGGGTTCGATTCCCATGCGCTCCCGCCATTTTTTACCATCTTAAAACAGGACATAAAAATGACAAGTACAAGGTTATGCCCTGAAATAGCCCCTGACAAGCCTCCAATAATCGTGCAGAAATTTGGCGGGAGCACCATGCAGGGACAAACCGCGTTTGAGTCAGTTAAAAGCACTGTACAGCGAGCACTGCGATCAGGTCGAAAAGTTGTTGCTGTGGTTTCCGCTATCGGTCGTGGCCCAGACGTGGAAACAGGGTTTCAGGGAGACCCTTATGCGACGGACACGCTGTTGACGCTTCTTCCGGATGATCCGGTACATATATGCCTACGGGAAAAAGACTTACTGATGATGTGCGGCGAGATCATTTCAGCAGTGAAGTTGGCTTGTTACTTGCGTTCGCAAAACATATCAGCCAGGGCCAGAACCGGCTTCGAAGCCGGTATAATTACCGATGAGAATTCTTGTAATGCTCGGATAAAGACTGTCTTTCCCAATCGCATTCTATGTGATCTTGAATTGATGGATGTCATTGTTATAGCCGGCTTTCAAGGTATTTCCGAATCAGGAAAGATAACCACTTTGGGCCGAGGAGGGTCCGACACGACAGCCGTGGCTTTGGGCAAAGCTTTACAGGCAGAGCGAATTGAAATATATACGGATCAATCCGGCGTTTTTTCCGCCGATCCCCGTGATGTCCCACAGGCAAAACATTTGGACGTTATAAACGCCAAAGATATTGTGCACATGACATGGGCCGGTGCAAAAGTTCTACACCCGCGTGCTGCCGAAATGATCGATCGTTTCAAGCTTCCCGTCATTATTGGAAGCGTTTTGGCTCCCGAAAAAACAACTCAGATAGAAGTCAAGGAATCATACGAATCGTCTCAACTAATCACTGCGGTCGCACATGGTGAAATCGTCACCCAAATCACCATATTTCATTCCATAAAAGGTGATGCATCGTTTCTTGAAAAAGTATTTCAACTTGTTACAGATGCATCGGTGAGCATGGATATGTTTACCGTCACAGAAAATTTTTTGCAGTTTACAGTGGACGATTCACTTGCTCCCCTGGTAATTCGGGCGCTTAAAGAAAACGATTATCATTTTTCTATCCGTAATAAATGTAAAAAAGTGTCGATTGTGGGAGCAGGTATGCATAAAATGAAAGGGGTTGCAGCTCGCTTTTCAAAAGCTTTATCGAAAGCTGAAATCTCAATTTTACAGACTGCGGATTCTCATGCCACGATTTCGGTGCTCGTAGACAATAAGCACGCTAAAAAAGCTCAGCAAGTTTTACATGATGAATTTTTAGGGGGCTGAATCGATCCTTGGCAGTCTGTTATTCCATGGTTTCTTCACAATATTCCCGAATCAAGTCGATAAAATCCTTGTTTTGCCAAATAGGCTCAAAGTCTTCATCGTTCATGGCCGCTTCAATATAACGTTCGTTGGTTTCAGATAAATACCAAAGAATATCGAGCGCTTTTTCATACTGTCCAAGGCGGCAATAGATGCAAGCAATATTATATTCTGCATCTTCATAATCAGGGTCGAGTTCCAGAGCTTTGTTAAAATGTCCCAGAGCTTCATCGAGCCTACTTCGTTCGACCAATTCAACACCACGAATATAGTGGTCTTCGGGGGTTTTCAGCTCTGAAGCCGGCGGTTTGCTGAGAATTTTTATCCAGGATTCAGCACGGGCTGCAATATCCAATTCTTTAGGGAAATTTTCACGCACAAAGATAAATTCCTGCCGAGCTTTTTCCTTGTCTCCCGAATTCATGACTTCGATAGCATTCGAAAACTCTCGAATTGCGCGTTTACGTCTTTCCGTCATTTCAACCGGACGAAACGGCACATGGGGAGGCATCGGCACTTTTGCAACAGGAACTTTGCAATTCAAGCGTTTACGACGTAATAACGATCTGTCTTCCAATAAATCTTTCTTGTGGCCGGGGCATGAAGCGCTCAAATTCGAATCCTGTTGAGCCCCACCCTCTTCTTTTCGATGCAAGCCCAGTCGGCGCAATTTCCCCTGAATAGATTTTTTGGTCACCTGAAACATATCAGCAAGCTCTTGGTTGTTATAATTCATGTAATTATCCCTAAGAAAAACATTATCTTTATCGTTCCATACTTTTGCCATACAGCCTCTCCTGATATGGGTCGGAAAACATCACCAACCTCAAGAATTTGAAATGTAATGGGTTTTAAGATTAGTGTCAAGACATCCTATTTGAACATTTTCGACAACAGCCAATGAAATTGTCATACTGACGACAAATAGATCGGGAACGATAAAGGTCGACTTCTGTTATGGATTTGATTTGTCTGCTTTAGCGCTGTTATTAATAAAAAACCTCTAAAACCTTGGATTTTATACTTGTTCTCAAGATCAAACATACAAAATCACTCAAAATCATTCGACATATCCGCAATTTCAAAATAGAACAATCATGGCTCAAACCATTCTTGTCCTTGACGGATTATCCTTTTCGCTTTAAGGTATAGTCGCTCAAATGGATTTGTTAGACATTTCCTTAGGAGGCGGCATGAAGCTAAGATCATCTCGAATAGAATATATTGCTGGTGAAATAGTGCGCATACTATCTGAAGAAGAATTTATTATTGTGTTTGATAAAGATGACGCAATTGCTGCAGTAGCCTCGGTCATTTCCGAGGATCTTTCGGTTGAAGACAGGCTGGATGAGGAAGTCAGAAAATTACTTGAGGATTATGAAAAGACAATGGATCATGGTAATATCCAATATCATGAAATGTTCAAATTGGTGAAAGCAAGACTGGTAAAACAGAGAGGTCTTATTTTATAGGAGACGGTCAATGCGTTTATCGGATCAGAAAATCAACCATCTGGCTCATTTGGTCACAGAGGCTATTGAAGACGGAGTTTTCATGGATGTCTTGCGTGAGACAAACGAAATTCGGCTGAGAATTAAACTGATATTGACCGATGAATTGAAGCTCGAAGATGAGATCGATCGTGCCGTTCGCCAGACTTTTCGTTCCATGAGCAAGCCTCCGCCTGAAGGCAGCAAGGAATGGGAAGTGATGTATGAGCAATTCTACCAGGAGCAGATGCAGAAGCGACGGGGGTATGGAAAAATTCGACGAATAGATCAAAAGAAATGAAGCTTCTGGTTTCACCCTCACCCAGCATTTTTTTTACTGCCATTCTTGCGGTAGACAACACAATTTTCACTGATACCCTTTCACTATTATCTCGAAAATATGGAAAACCTCTGCACATTTTGCAACCGAAGCATTTCCGGCATACGGACTACTACTCTTCGGAGATGGGATCTGATTTAATCAAAGGATTTATAGCTTTTGAACCTCCTTTTGACCAAAGCCGCCTGTTGGACCGAAAGCTTGAAACCCGTGGATTGGAATGGGCACTGGGATACCATGACAATGATGGTTTTCACAGACAAGTCAATATTGATCCGGGATATGTCAGCCTCTATCATGTCGCCCTTGCAACCAGCAAAAACTTCTCTCATCGAGTGTATCTGGGTGAAGGCATATACGGAGAAGTAACTCTATTATATCGGACTACCGGCTGGGAATTATTGCCGTGGACTTACCCGGATTACAAAATACTTGAGGTGCAAACATTTCTATCTCGTTGCCGTGAATCATTAAAACAGTATATTGAGATTGTCTGACGAGTATGGCTTGAAATAGTGCAACAACGCCATTCCAAATAAATTTATCGACTGGCGGCTACTATAAACGGATGATTTCTGCTGCAGCCTTCCCAGAATCCAGAGTCAACACAGCTACGGAGTGATATGGAGCAAAGCGTTTGTCGAACGGGCTGCCCGGATTGACCATCAAACACCCTTGCCGGTCATCGATTGCAGGATGATGTGAATGACCATAGACAATAACGGTGATATTTTCCTTTTCAAATGCTTCAAATACACGTCTTTTCAATCCAATCGGAGCCCCCCAGCCATGTATCAGGCCGATTTTGCAGCTTTCCAATTCCAAAATTTTCTTGGTCGGCAACAGGGATACTTCTCCTTGAATATCCATATTACCCTTTACTGCGTGAACCGGCGCTAAAACGCGGCAACAATCCAAAACCGATTCATGGGTTATATCACCCGCATGTAAGATCAAATCGACTTTTCCAAAAGCCTGCTGAATATCTTTGAATGTCGATGAGGAACATCGATTTAAATGTGTGTCAGACAACAAACCAATCCGTATCATGTCTAAAAGCCTCCAGCCTTGCGGCAAATCGTAAAATCAGTTGAAAATTATGTGCCAATCTTTTACCATACGTCAACCTGGAAGGTTTGAACACACCAGATGATTCAAGGAGACCCCGATGTTAAGCACTTTTCGAACAAAAATTAAATTTTGGAGTCATTTTATTCTCTGGCCGGTCATAATATCGTTTATCGCATTTTATGGATGGTCTTTTCTTTCCCGTCCACAAAAGGCCGACACTGCAGCATTGGTCGGAGATGTTGAAATTTCACCCTCTCAGCTTATTGAAACCCGGCGGCGTATTGTCCAGTATTATCGAGATATGTACAAAGACAATTTTGAACAGTACACCAAAAATGTAGATTTTGACGAGCTTGCGATCAATGCTCTGGTTTTCGACGTTTTGCTGGATGATGCAGCCGAAGATTTGGGAATAAAAATTTCAACCAAAGATATCCAGGATACAATCAGCAAAAGTCGTGCTTTCCAGGTCAACGACACTTTTTCAACGGATATTTATTTACGAGCTTTGAAACGGGCGGGAATAACACCTTCACAATATGAAGCGTCAGTTGCCCAAGACTTGAGAAAAAATCGAACACGATCGTTATTGGGCGCTGCAGGTGTAATTTCAGACTTCGAATTGAAAAAAATTTTTATTAATCAAAACGTTAAAATCGATACGGATTATTTCATATTCAGACCAATGGAATTCCGAGACTCCGTCGACGACTCAACTGAGCTTGTCAAACAGTATTATGAAGATAACCTTGAAGATTTTCGTGCTGGTGATCAGATAAAATTGAATTATATCCTTTTTGACCCCAAAACCATGGAAAAAGAAGCTGATATCGATGAATTCGATATCGAAGACTTCTATGAAGCCAATTTCGAAAAGTACCATGAACCGGAACAGGTCAAAGCCAGCCATATCCTAATAATGGTAAAAGCTGATGATGACGAAGAAACTGTTGAAAAAGCACGACAAAAAGCTGTCGAAATTCAGAACAAACTCAAAGCTGGTGAAAATTTTGCCTCCCTCGCCAAGGAATACTCCGAATGTCCTTCCGCCGAAAATGGGGGTGATCTGGGATTTTTCCCAAAAGGCGCAATGGATCCGGCCTTTGAAAATGCAGTCTGGGATCTTGAAATGAATCAATTGACTGAAGCGCCGGTACGCACACAATTCGGCTTTCACATCATTCAAAAAACCGGTTATAAAAAGGAAGGTTTGAAATCTTTGGAGGAAGTTCGAGATCAGATCGAACAAAATTTGCGCAGCAGCGAAAGCAAAATAATCGCCATGAAAAAAGCGCAACGTCTTTTCGATCGAATTGAACCTTTTCAAACAAAACTAGCCGAATTGGCTCAGGATGCCGAGATGACTGTACAAACCAGTGATTTTTTTGAACCTAAGACACCTCCAGGATTGTTCGGTTACGCACCTAATCTCAGTGATATCCTTGTCAATCTTGAAAAAGATGAAATCAGTATACCTACTGAAACATCGGTTGGTGTTTTTCTTTTCGAAATCGCCGAGACAAGGGAATCACATATTCCTCCGTTTGAAGAAATCGAAAACAAAGTCAAAACTCAATATCGAAACTCCACACAGGCAGACCTTGCCCGCAAAAAAGCTGAAACGGTTCATGCTTTTCTTCTTGATAATCATACCTGGGAAGAAGCTTCTGAAACCTTCAATATCAAAACAGAAAAATCCGGATTGGTTTCACGGGAAGCGGGAATACCTGCACTCAAAACTGACGAATCTGTTCTCGACACCTTATTCGAAATGAAACCGGGAATTATCAGCGATGTCTATACTGTTTACAATAATTCTTTTATTTTCCGCGTGACGGAAAAGATCGAGTTTGATCAGAAAGCCTTTGAAAGTGAACTACCCAAATTGCGCCGACAGTCATTAATCGATAGACAGCATCATGCCGTTGATAGCTGGCTGGAACAACGTAAAAGGGAATTGACACAGCAGGGTAAATATAAAATCAATATTCCCGCTTTCTGATGCATGACTCTTAAACGTTTTTATTGGAGTATACTTGGGAGTGAAAGTACCTTTCCGGAGTATCGATCATCTCTTTAGTAAATTTGATCACCTTATTTCTACTGTTTTGTCTGATATTAACCCCGTTATCAATCAGACAGTATTGCCAAAGATTTTAGAAAAGGGAAAACGAGTTCGACCCACTTTGGTTTATCTGTCGGCCGCAATATGCAACGCAAAGACATCTCTTCAATGCCACCGACACGCTGTCGTTGTCGAACTGATACATACGGCCTCATTATTTCAAGACGATGTTTTAGATCATGCTGAAGTTCGACGAGGACGTCCAAGTATCAATAGACTTTTCGGGAACGATACCGCCGTACTTGTCGGTGATTTGTTATATATGAAAGCGTTGGCTTTGATGTCGTCACAAAATAAAACCCTCCGAAATGCCGTTAACCAAACTGTTGTCGCCATGATCGAAGCGGAAATTTTTCAAGGCCTGAACCGTTTTGCAATTTTGAATGAGAAGCAATATTTTGATGTCATTAAGGGTAAGACAGCGGCATTGATGAAACTTTCCTGTCAACTGGGAGCTTCACTGTCAGGAAACGAAAAATGGATTTCTACCTTGGCACAATATGGCGAAAAACTGGGCCTGGCCTACCAACTTATAGACGATTTACTGGATTGGACTGGGAATAATACCGACAAAGGCATTTACAGCGACGCCAAAGAAGGCCGGTTCACTCTACCGCTTCTCCGCCTGTTGGACACTATGACCACGTCGGCAAAAACACTGTTACTAGACGATTTGAAAAACTTTTCAGCCGACCAAAAGCCGGAAAAAATGCATAAATATCGTGAAATGATCAACGATAAAGGTATTTCATACAAGATTCGCCGGGAAGCTGAACAGATTGTTCTTCAAGCAGCCGACACCCTTTCTGATCTCCCAAAATCCCCTTTCTTGGATAGTTTGCTTGATCTATCGAATAATCTTGTTAAACGAGGAGAATAAAATGCCGAACAGCTCCTATAACAACCCTTTCGATCGTGAAGCATTATATTTTGAAAAGCGATCGGAAACGGTCTTACAATGTCGACTATGTCCTCTTCAATGCCGATTGCGTCCTGGAGAAATCAGCACATGCCGCTCCAGAAAAAACCAGGATAATCGGATGGTTCTGACGACATACGGCAAAGTCAGCGCTATGCATATCGATCCTATGGAAAAGAAACCTCTTTACCATTTCCTGCCGGGCGCTTCAGTCCTTTCCTTGGGAAATAACGGATGCAATCTTAAATGTGCGTTCTGCCAAAACTGGGAACTATCCCAAACGCCTCTTCGTTCTTATGACTTGCCGCCGGAGGATGTTGTCAAACAGGCTAAAACCTATGACACTCCCGCTGTCGCTTTCACCTATGCCGAACCCACAGTATGGTATGAATACATTCTTGACACCTCACGCTTACTGAAAGACGCGGGCATCAAGACAATTCTGGTTTCCAACGGTTTCATCAATGAAACGCCTTTCCGAGCTCTTTTACCGTCGATCGATGCAATTAACATCGATATAAAGTCAATGGATGATGGTTTTTACAGACGATTATGCAAAGGATTTCTCGAACCGGTACTAAAAACCTGCGAGCTTGCAGCGAAATCATGTCATGTAGAAATCACTAATTTGATTATTCCAGATGAAAACGATTCAGACGACAACATACACCAATTGAGTGTCTTTATCCGAGAAAACTTGGGGATCAATACTCCTCTCCATCTAAGTCGCTACCATCCGGCCTATCAGATGAAGAAGCCTGCAACACCTGAGAAAACATTGCATAACGCGTTTTCGACAGCAAAACAATATCTTAATTTTGTTTATCTGGGAAACTTGGCCGCGGATGAGACGAATAAAACATACTGTCCAAAATGCCATCACTGCCTAATCGACCGATCTGGTTATATTCTCAAACAGATTTCTGTCAATGTAGACGGCTCTTGCCCTTCGTGTGGCTATCAGACCGAGATTATCGTGACATGAAAACACTGATACTCGCCTCTAATTCACCTCGACGCAAATCACTATTCGATCAGCTCTCCATCCCTTTCAGAACTGAATCTCCCGGATGTATAGAACCGGATAGTTTTTACGGAGAAAAGCCGGAGGATTTCGCTTGTAGATGCGCTTTGATGAAAGCGAGTGAAGTTGCTTTGCGTTATCCGGAATCTATCGTTTTAGGGGCGGATACAATTGTTGTTCAAGATCAGACAATTTTGGGGAAACCGCATTCTGCGGCAGAAGCTGAAAATATGATTCGCTTTTTATCCGGCAAAGAACACTTCGTGATTACAGGCGTCGCATTTATCAGGCCTTCGTCGGAGGACATCGTCAGCTATTCGAAAACCCGTGTGATTTTCAGAAATCTGTCTCCGGAAGAAATTATTTGGTATACTAAGACCCGCGATGGATTAGATAAAGCGGGAGCTTACGGTATTCAATCGCTTGGAGGGTTCCTGGTAAAAGAAATACACGGTGACTGGTTCAATGTCGTTGGGCTGCCGATTCCTTTGATATTGGATATGCTGAAACTTGTCGATATCTGGCCTCCCGGAAAACAAAACGGTTATACCGATGCCTGATAGTTCTATTTCAACAGACAAATGGAGGTTGTTATGCGAGGTTTACTGATTGAAGAACGTGAAATGGTTCTGGATCTCATTCGAACGTTAAAAAAACGTATGCTCACGCAGCAGAAAATTCTTGAACTGGATGAAACGGAAGCTTTTCCTGAAGATATTATCCGCGAACTCCTCGGCCCTGAAATTGGACTCCAACACGTCTTTATTCCGGAAGAATACGGTGGGATGGGCGGCGGCGCACGGGATATTGCCGCAGTTTCAGAAGAATTATCCAGGATCTGTCTGGGTGTCGCCACAGCTTTTCTGGCGATACATCTTGGCGCTGAGCCTATCATTTTAGGAGGCACAGAAGAGCAAAAGAAAAAATGGCTGGGTAAAATTGCGGATGAAGGCTGTTTAGTCGCTTTTGCCGTGACTGAGCCTGAGGCCGGTAGTAATCTCTCGAATCTCAAGACCCATGCTGTGCCTATTAAAAATGATTCAGGGGAAATAATGAGCTGGGAAATAACGGGAAACAAACAATTTATTTCCAATGGCGGCTATGCTGATTTTCTTACTGTTCTGGCCGAAACCTCAGACGGCCCCACGTTTTTTATTGTCGAAAAGAATACTCAGGGCTTCAAGCCCGGCAAACCGGAACATAAACACGGAATACGTTGCTCAAACACCAGCCCTCTTGTATTGGATCACATCAAGGTTCCGCCTGAAAATCTGGTCGGAGGTATTCCCGGCGAGGGGCTTAAACAATCAAATGCAGTATTCGGTTATACGCGCCTGATGGTTGCCGCTTTCGGTCTCGGCGCAGGCTTCGAAGCTCTTGAACGCGCTGTTTTGTATGCAAAAGAAAGAATTCAGTTTGGAACACCATTGATTGAAAAAAGCGGTTATACACATAAACTCCTGGTACCTGCGTGGGTCAAATTGGAAGCAGCCAGGGCTTATATCGAGCAGACTGCAGCAGCGATTGACTCAGGCGAAAGCGACTGCGAAACCGAGGGAGCGATAGCAAAATATTTTGCCACAGAAGCCGGCAATCAAGCCGCCGAAATGGCTATCCAAGCTTTCGGTGGTTATGGTTATATGAAGGAATACGAAATAGAGAAAATAAAACGCGATGTTCGAATCACGACGATTTATGAAGGCACAAGTGAAATTCAGCAGATGATTATCGGAACCTATCGATGGCGAACCACTATGCGAAAAAAAGGTGGTTTTTATGATGCCATTGCAAGAAAAATGGATGAAATTCATAATAAACAGTCGGACATCGGCGCTTCCAGTATTGCGCTGGCAACCCGATTGTTGAACAAACTGATTATGGAACTTCATAACGTCAAATTAACTCGACACCAGCATGTCATGTTTACGCTCTCCGATCTGATGACCTATGTTGAAGTCGCCGCAGCAATTGTGCAAAAAGCTCATTCTCATCCCAATAAAGGTAGTGTAAATTATAAACGCACATGTTTAAGTTCTCGAATTTTTGCTGCCCATGTGGCTGCACACGCCAGATCCACCGCCGAATACTTGATGTTGGGAACCGACCAGGTTCCAATGGAATCAGCGTTGGCATTTTTACAGGATTTCATCAATGACTTTGCAACGGTTTCAAGCAATGTAATTCAAGATATGGATGCCTTGGTACAGCTTCTTTAACTGAAGCAGGAGGCCCCTCTGATTAAAAAAAGCACTAGATTGTTTTATTGTATGATCATTCTGTCTGTCTGCCTGGCATGCAGCGGCTGTTCGATCCGGAGATTCGCCAATAATGCTCTGATTGATCTAACGCACGCTCTTTATCAACAACGTGATGTTGCTTTGGCCAAAGAAGCTTCGGCGCCTTTTCTTCTTTTAACTGACACCATGATATTGCGTAATCCGGAGGACTCCACTTATCTTCTTGGCGGCGTTAAGGCCTATTATGCTTATGCTTCTGCTTTTCTAATCGGCACCGATCAAAAACGTGCTTTCGTGTTGTTCGACAAGGCATTGAATTATGGATTTTCACTTTGGGAAACCAAGTTTGGATGGAAATCTGTTCGCATGTTGGCGATCGATGACTGGGATCGTGAACTGCAGCGCATTTCCCGTGATGATATCGCTTATCTTTTCTGGCCGGCCAATACATGGGCTTCATGGATCACCGTGCATCCTGATTCTATCTTGGCTATCTCTGATCTGTCATATGTCGTTGCGGCGATGAACCGAATACTCGAATTGGACGATACTTATCAAGACGGCGCTGTTCACCTGTTTTTCGGAATGTATTATGCCGTCCAACCTGCCGGGCTTGGCCGAGACCTGGAAAAGTCTGATGTTCATTTTCAAAACGCCATCCGGCTGGCGGGACCGGAGGCGCTGCTCCCTAAAGTCCTGTATGCCCGTTACTATGCCAGAGCGAATTTTGATGAGGAACTTTTTATACAACTTCTCGAGGATGTTTTAAAAGCTCCTACCCAGTATTCCGATCCCAATCTGAACCTGATGAATGCCATCGCTCGAGACCGTGCAACTGAATATCTCTCACAAATAGATGAGTTGTTTTAAAGCGTGGAGGAAACATGAATCACTCTATTACTCGCAGTTTTGTTATAATCGCGATTCTGTCGATTGCTTGTACGTTACCCTTTCCTATCAAGAGCGAAACGTTGAAACTCGCTACCATGGCTCCTGAAGGCAGTATCTGGATGCAACAGATCGATGCCTTGAATAAAGAACTGACAGAGATCAGCAAGGGGCAGATCACATTCAAAATCTATCCCGGCGGTATTATGGGAGACGATGATGTGGTTCTGCGAAAAATCCGCGTCGGCCAGTTGGATGGAGCTTTGTTTACCACCAATGCTCTTTCCAAATTAGACGATGATATTTATTTACTCACGTATCCTGGAGTATTTTTAAATGATCTGGAAGTCGATCATTTCCTACAAACCCAATCTGAGTTTTTTGTGTCCAGGCTTCAGTCCAAAGGCTTTGAAGTTTTAGGTATTATGAGTTTAGGTTTCACTTATGCCTATTCAACATTTCCTATTCAGGATGTCAGTGATATGAAAAATGCCAAGGCCTGGTTATGGGATAACGATCAGGTAATGAATGCCATGTATTCCAAACTGGGAGTCGCACCTATAACGGTCAGTATCAGTGACGTAATGACAGCTTTGCAAACCGGGCTTTTAAATATGGTTTTCAACACGCCTGCAGGCATCGTGTCAATGCAATGGTTCACTCGAGTCAAATATATGCTGGATTTTCCACTGACTCATTCATTCGGCGCTTTCATCGTTAAAACTCCGAGCTGGGAAAAAATACCTGATGATTTGAAACCTGTTATTAAAAACTTGGTTCAAAAATACACTGAAGGTATTACATTAAAAAATAGAAACGAAGACGAGAAAGCTCGAACAATCCTTCAAAGCCGCGGTATCACTGTCCAGGCGCCGACACCGGAGTTTTCCGCTAACCTGCGGTCTCTGTTTACCGAAGTCAGAGCAGATTTATTACCGCCGAATAAAACGGACGCCTATCAAACAATTTACTCTGTTGTGGATAATTTTAGAACTAATTCAAATCAGGCGATATCAGATTGAAAAATTTTTCCAAGTTTTATCATAATTTTGAAAACATTGTCATGGGGGTATTGCTTTTATGTTTAGTATTGCTGTCTTTTTACCAGGTTGGAGGGCGCCTTTTCTTCAATGCCGGTATCAAGGATGGGGATACCATCGTTTACCATCTGGTTTTATGGACAGGGCTATGGGGCGCCATTCTGGCAACTCGTGACAAACAACATATCAACATCGATGTCATCAGCCGATTTGCTTCTGTACGTAATCGATTTCTTATTCAAAGCATCACCAATATTTTCTCTGCCATAATCTGCGGGATACTGCTCTGGGCTTCTATTTTATTCATACGCGACGAAATTCATTATACCCAGACAACGATCTTAAATATCCGGCTCTGGATTTATCAATTGATAATTCCCTATGCTTTTCTGATTACTTCTGTGCGCTTTTTTATCTACAGTGCAACAGATTTTCTCATATTCCTTTCATTCCCGAGAAAGGATCGATCATGATTCTTCTCAGCGGTTTAGTCACGCTCATCCTGGCGTTATTAGGCACCCCGCTTTTTGTCATTATTGCCGCCAATGCTCTCTTGCAGCTTCATGCAATGCAGTATGACACAACGCTTATGATTATCGAGTTCTATCGTTTGGCAAATATGCCGATGCTTCTACCTATTCCCCTGTTTACTTTTGCCGGATATATATTAGCGGAAAGCGGCGCACCACAAAGGCTGGTCAGGGTATCTCAAGCTCTCTTCGGGTGGATGCCCGGCGGTCTGGCAATTGTGTGTATCATTGCTTGCGCGATTTTTACAGCTTTTACCGGCGCTTCCGGTGTTACCATCATCGCTTTGGGTGGTCTGATCTATCCGGCCCTGCTAAAAGAAAACTATCCGGAGCGCTTCTCTCTTGGCCTGATCACCTCGTCAGGAAGTCTAGGATTATTATTTGCACCCAGCCTTCCACTGATTTTATACGGGATAATAGCTCAAGTATCCATCGACAATTTATTTAAAGCCGGTGTACTCCCTGGAATTTTGATTTTGGCTTTTATGAGTGTTTACAGCGGTATTAAAGCCAATGCGTTCAAAGTACAACGTCCAGGTTTCAGTATGAAGGAGCTGGGAAAAGCACTTTGGGATGCCCGTTACGAAATTCCGTTGCCTATCATCATCTTATCCAGTATTTATTCAGGGATACTCGCTATTTCCGAAGCAGCCGTTTTCTCTGTTTTTCTTGTTCTTTTTGTCGAAGTCATACTTTATAGAGAAATCAATTTGACCCATCTTAGTGATATTGCCCGAAAAAGCACGATATTGGTCGGCGGGATTTTAATTATCATGGGATGTTCTTTAGCCTATACAAATTGCCTTTTGGATGCTGAAATACCCATGAAAATCCTGGCCGGGCTACAAAATTATATCAGTGGACGAGTTGCATTTCTGATCGCGTTGAATCTCTTTCTCCTGCTTGTGGGATGTATGCTGGATATCTTTTCTGCTCTCATTGTCGTCGTCCCGCTAATCCTGCCTATTTCGCGAGAATTTGGGATCGATCCTATTCATCTTGGAATAATTTTTCTCGCTAATTTAAATATCGGGTATATGACACCCCCGGTCGGCCTTAACCTTTTTATCGCGTCTTTACGTTTCAAGAAACCGGTCATAACGTTGTACCTTGCATGTATACCTTTTCTCGTTTTAATGCTGGCTGCACTTGTGTTGATAACCTATATCCCGGCTATCTCTCTGTGGTTGGTCGGCTTATGAGCATCAGTTCGATGCTGGATTATACAGTCGTTTCATGAGTTATTATCTCATCGTCTTGATCCGAATGAATCATCTAGCCCATGATTCTTCTTCACTTTAAAGACAATTACAGATAAAATGCTTACCGGCCATGAATACAAATCACGAATTTCATGTTTATTTTCCGCATATTGATCAGAATGAAGCATATCTTCGTTTACGCCAGGCATTGAACGCCATCGGAATTGAAGTGACTGAGAGGTTTGACTCAGTCGGGTCGCCTGATGCACTGCTCACCTGGTTTCATGGGCATGGTCGAGTGACAAGCCAGGTTTATTCCCAGTTAAGGCAATTTGATTGTCCTGTTATAGGGATTGAACAGCTCCAACCCGGTGACAAATCAGATCCTGTCGCGATATTTGATCTACAGTTGAATTTCAACACACCTCCCATGATTATCGCTCACGCTGTTTATTCTCAGATTCTATTACACCGTTCCAGAAAAGAATTAAACGATATAATCAGTCAATTGAATTTTCATCGAATGAAACTGGACGACGTCGTTACATTGGGAATGCAGCTCACCCAAATTCTCTCATACCGTGAACTGTTTCAACTGGTTGTCGATCATGCGAACTCATTGCTTCCAACACTTAGCCATGCCTTTTTCACTATTGATTCCAATACCGGGGACTGCCTTTTGAGCTCTTTTCAGCATAGATCGGATAACAAACAACCTCAAACACCATCGGCATTCAAACTTGAAAAAAAGGCAATCCTCGAGTTGCAAACCTCACAAAAACCTTTAATAGTTCGATCACCTTGTCAGTCACCTCGATGGGTCCATCGATTACTGGAGCTTTTTAATCGGCCACACACATTGGTAATTACACCTGTTGTATCCAAACATAACCTGCTGGGTCTTTTGGTGTCTTCTCATCTTTCCGAACGATATCAAGATTTGGATGTTGATATTGAACGATTGGAAGTATTGGCTGCATTTTCAGCCGTCAGTATTGGAAATGCCTTTGTGTATGAACAGACCGAAACCCTTTCTCGAATCGACGATTTGACGGGAGTATATAATTTCTTTTTTATTCAAACCCGTCTGGATCAACTGATAAAAGACCGATGTTCATTTGCATTGATTTTTTTTGATTTGGATGGTTTTAAACTGATCAACCAACGTTTTGGCCATAAAACGGGAAACAGAGCATTACGCGAGACAGCGGATAAAATCACTGGAATGATGGCATCTGACAGTATTTGTGGAAGATTTGGCGGTGATGAATTTGTGGTGATTATGCAGAATACGCCGGTAGAAAAAGCCAAAGTCTGGACAGAAAAGGTAATTCAATCTATAGAAAAAATCGTTATCGGCTCAACGATCCGCCTTTCCGCCAGCGCCGGTATTGCAGAATTTCCTGATGATGCAAATGATCTGAACTCGATCATTCACGCCGCCGATACAGCTATGTATGCTGCGAAAGATCTGGGTCGAGGATACGTATTGTCTTTTAGAAACCTATAATGGAGGATACCATGCGAACGAACAAAATGTTTTTTTTATGCTTTTTCATTTTGTTCATCACTGGTTGTTCCAGAACTTTGATTCTGTTATCGCCGGAAGATTTGTATTACATCGGTAATCATTACATGCAGCAAAAAAATTACCGATCAGCGGCTGACCAATTCGAACGTATAATTAAAGATTATCCAACCAGCGAATATGCTGCTGTAAGCCAATTCAAGCTTGCCGAGTCCCTATACATGAGAAAAAGCTATTCGAAATCCGCTTTGGAATTTGAACTTTTTCTGGAGTTTAATCCGGGTCACAAACTCGCGCCGCAAGCCCAGTATTATCTGGCGATGAGCAAGTTCAACGAGATCATCAATCCGGAGCGTGACATTACGGTCGCCATCGAGTCAAAGAAAAACCTGGAACAATTTTTATTGAAGTACAAAGACCATCCTGATTATGCGCAGGTGGAAGTTCATTTGGCCAAGGTCATCGATCATTTACAGATTCATGAAATAGAGGTGGCGAAATCCTATATTAGAATGCGTTATTACCAATCTGCCATCGATCGACTTAAGCCTGTTTTGGAGTCAAAAGCATCTGAAGGAGTTCGTCAACAGGCGTTATACCAGTTGGGTCGAGCCAACCTTTATGCGAAGAATTCTGATGAAGCAAGAAAATACCTCAATCAAGCGGCTTCAAGCACCGCCGATGCGAAATATCAACATCGAGCTCGGAAACTGCTTCGTCGCCTATCTTGACCCTGAAGCTCACCGAACTTCCATGACCAATTTTTTCGCTTCCCTGGCAATAACTAGCTCTTCATTTGTGGCAATGACCATCACTTTGACCGATCCTTTTGAGATAATCGGCGATTGAATCGATTCATTTAAACTCTGATCGAGCTCAATTCCTAAAAATTCCAGGCCTTCAAGCGTTTTTGTTCGAATAATCGGATTGTTTTCACCAACCCCGCCAGTAAACACTATACAGTCAACCCCACCCAATTCGGCGATGTAAGCTCCAACATATTTTTTCAAGCGTAGACAATACACATCGATACTTGTTTTAGCTCTGGAATTGCCGTTTTCTGCAGCCTTCAGAATATCTCTCATATCATAAGAATCTATCCCGGCAAGTCCATACATGCCCGATTCATGATTCAACAATTTACTGATCTTATCATAATTCAGTTTTTCTTTTTCCATTAGAAAAGGAACGATCGCCGGATCCATATCGCCGCATCGAGTTCCCATGACCAAGCCTTCAAGCGGCGTAAACCCCATCGATGTATCGATTGATTTTCCGTATCGAATAGCAGCTACTGATGCGCCGTTCCCTAAGTGACACGTGATCACTTTGATGTCTTCTACTGAACAATTCATGATTTTTGCGGCTTCAGAGCAACAAAAGGTATGTGATGTGCCGTGAAAACCAAACCTACGGATTTTATACTTTTGGTACAATTCATAAGGAATGCCGTAAAGGTAAGCTTCCGGAGACATGGTCTGATGAAAGGCCGTATCGAAGACGCCGACCTGTAAAATAGTCGGCAATATTTCCTGGCAAACTCTTATACCCAGAATATTGGGGGGATTGTGTAAAGGCGCTAAATCAGTACAGGACTCCATTGCCTCGATCATCTGTCTATCGACGATACATGAGCCTGAAAACTGCTCCCCACCGTGAACCACTCTATGACCGACTGCTTGAATTTCATGAATATCTTTAAGAATATTAAATTCTTTTGAGGTGATAACATCGAGTATGGTCGAAAGAGCCTTTTTGTGATCAGGCATTTGTACTTTTTCTTGATAAAGGTTCTGATTACCATATTTCAAGATCACTTTACCTGTTTTTTTCGATCCAATATTTTCTACTCTACCCTTTCCAAGTACTTTTTCGGTATCCATATCGAAAACCTGGAATTTTATCGATGAACTGCCGGCATTGATCACAAGAATTTTCATAGTATCTCCTACAGAGGCATGCGTATTTCTGACATAAAAAAAACGAACCAGCCACCGGCAACATGATCATCTTTGGCAGCATGTTTGTCAACCGATAACAGACCAGTTTGAATGGTTCGTATTTGGATTTCTGATACGAAGACATTAAACCACACTTATTCTACATAACCCAAGGAACGCAGCTTCTCCATCTCGCGAACCTCGCCAGGGTCAAACTCAACTTGCCGGGGCAGATGCTGGGTGCTTAAAACGCGTCTTAGTTGTTGCATCAACTTCGCTTTTACCTGAGGGTACCGATCACCTACTTCGTTCTTTTCAGACGGATCTTCCGATAGGTTGAACAATAGATGATCGTCCTGATCAACCACACTGATCAATTTAAAATCCGGATTATATGCGGCCAAGACCAGGCCTTTGGTGAGTTCTTTCCTCATCAACGGGGGCGCCATAGTAATCCAGGATGTGATAGTACCCGATGAATTGAGCTCCATGGTTTTTTTCAAATCCGCGCCCTCAACCGATATATTTTGTGTATCGATCTGGCAGATGGACAAAGTAGTGGGAAAAATGTCTTCATGGCGGGCAATCGTTTTTGCCACGCGGCTATGAATTTTATTCATCGGAAACCGAACGATCCATGGAACATGCGTTGCTGTCTCCCATAATCGATCTCCATGAGCATAAAAATAATCATGCTCAAAGCCTTCCCCGTGATCAGATGTCAGGATTACGAGGGTTCGCTCCCAACGTCCCATTGATTGAAGTTGGCGTTTCAATTGCACTAAATGGTGGTCGGCATAGCTGACTTCCGATAGATATGCCGTCCAAAATCTTTGAAGCGTTTTCTCATCCGTTACAGATGTCATCGGATTGCTGACTAAAACCATAAAATCGCCTGCGGCGCGAGCACGCTCTGCATGTTCAGAATACTTTTGAATTTGTTCAGTTGAATAATTGATTACATTCTGATTGTTCTCATGATTTTCCCGTAATGAATAAATAAAGGGCTTCCTGTCTTGATACGGAGCATGCGGATCAAAAAGATGAAGCCAGACAAAAAAGGGACTGGATCCAACGGTGTTCAGCCAGGCAGTGCAGTTTGTGATCGTATCCATGGCATCCCGTTCCAGAGTTGTTTTCGACCAGGCGTCATCGTAAAACTCAAAACCGGAATCCAATCCACAGGTTCTGGCAGTTAAAGAATAGCCGCTTACGAATGCCGCTGTACGATACCCGGTATCGCGGAAAATTTGGGCAAGATTGGTATGCTTTTGAGAGTATTTCATTGCATTCCTGAATACTCTATGAACGACCGGCGACCGTCCTGTCAGGATAGTCGTATGGGAAGGGCCGGTGGTTGGAACAGGTGCATACGCCCTGGGAAAAACTATTCCATTCCGCGACAACGAATCTGAAAAAGGGGAATAAACATCCGGGTTACCATATGCTCCTATAGCGTCAGCTCGACAAGTATCGATGGTTATCAACAAAACATCCGGGTGGCGCACACCGGCCATATCCTGCAGCCGACGAAGATAATCATAGGAATAGTATAAACTGATTACGAGAAAAACCAGTAAACCAACTAGAAAAATAAAGAATTTGCGAAAAAGCATTTTACTCCTCAAGATAAGCGTCTTTTAACACATAGTATGAAAAAAAACGTTCTTCAACAACCGAGGTTTTGATCGAATAAAGAGCTAGGAAATCTGAGTTCTTCGTATGCTGATTTTCTTTCATCACAGGTGATTTTCGCAACATATCGAATGACGACTCCTCAATTAATACTACATCCGGTTTGCGTGAAATTATGACTCTTTCAATTTCTTTTTTTTCCTCTAACTCGGATTGAGCTCGATAAATGATCTGAGCAATTTCCTTGTCGTTGAGCCCTCCCCTGTCGATCGTGACAAATTTGGAATAGTAAGGAATTATCCCTGCCAACCCGGTACTGAGCACCGTTTTATCTGGAAACGACTGATTCAGCCATTCTCCAACTAATTTCCAATCTTTCATGTGTTCGTTTTCCCATGTCAGGATCTCAAAATACCGGGTAGGTCTCCATCGAAGAAGGTCATATTTTGTCGATGTAACGGAAATCAGAATGCCTGCTGTCAATACAATCCCGATACTTCTACGCAAAGCGTCTTTACCTTCATTGGTCCAGGACCTGGCTGCCGCCAGTGCAAACAGAGGTATCACCGGTACGATGAAGCGTCCATACGGCATCCAATCACCACCAATATGATAGACATAGATCAAGTAACCGATTCCCATAACGATCAACGGCAGCGCGGTTTTTCTAAGATTTTTGTCAAAAAGGCCATAACACGCGATAGGAACAGTGACGATTCCCGTCATTGCCGCATAGCGTTTAAAATAAGCCCATCCTCCCCCTTGAAATCGATGGCTTTTAACCCAGAAAGTATTCGGAAGCCATGCCTGATAATAGATGTATCGAAAAATGATATGAGGAAGAAAAATCAAACTGTATCCTATCAGATATTCCATCCGGTTTTTTGGATGTGTCCGGAAAATAAAAAACACCGTTATAGCGAATAGGACAAAGAACAATAGCCCTTCCGGGCGGGTCAATGTGGACAGACCAAAACATATTCCACAAAAATACCTGCCGCTGGAATTGTTTTTTTCATGAAAATAAACGGCGCTGACAAGGCAGAGAGTAAATAAAATCGTTTCCAGGCCGGCAACCGCCCACATCTGAATTCCTGGGCAAGCGGCCACAATAAATGCTGCCAGTGGGCCTGAAAGCTTATCTTTTTTACGATCGCCGGCGGTTTCTGACAGAGTCAACAGTAGAATCAGCCCCAATACAAACCCGGTTGCTTTAGCGGCAAATGGAAAATCCAAAAAACAACGTGGAAGCGCAATCAACAGAATCCATAAAAAATTCGTGTATCCCTCGACTCTGTCTC
This sequence comes from bacterium, assembly GCA_049652745.1. Taxonomy (GTDB): domain Bacteria; phylum CSSED10-310; class CSSED10-310; order CSSED10-310; family CSSED10-310; genus JBASEY01. Next base: position 57,179 of record JBASEY010000027.1, read on the forward strand.
CCGGATTAAAAACCAACCCTTTACCTTCCAACATATGATCACAATAGCGGAAGCTGATAAAGGCATCTTCAACGGTATAAAACCAGTATAAACATGTTCCGGCAAAAAACAGCAGAAACGCTGCTGTAATGAAGAATAAGCGTTTGGACATTGTAAGGTCTGATGAAATCATTATTCAGCGGCCATACTTCCTTAAGCGACCGGATTTAGGCTCGTCCAAATAAACGAGTCCCATGCGCATGAATTTATGCAGAATTATATATAGCTCCTTTTTAGGCAAACTCGTAATATATCGAAGATTTTTCAGATTCGTCTTTCCATCGAGCCTAAAAAAAACTGTTCCTTCCTGATGATTCAAATATAATTTACCTGTCGATACATCTGCAACCGAATGCCTTATCTTTGGAATGCTCTCGTCGGACTTGAAAACCTGCTCGACAAGCATCCACACTTTCTCCTGAATACGCTCCTTGATTTCTTTTGCTTCAATGCAATTAGGGTTTTTTACCAGGATTTCATCCAGGTTTGTAAGCGCTTCATGAAACCAGCCTTTTTGTTCCATTGTTTCCGATAGTTCCAATAGGTATTTAATTCGTTCTTTTTGCTCTTTTCTCAAATGTGTGGCATCGGGGTCTTCAGCGATTAAACCCTGCTCCAACAAACCATTGATCGAACTAATGATGGTGTATTCAGTTTCATTCAGCATGTTCACGATATCAGCGAACGATCTGGGAATAGTCAGACACGAAAGCAGGCTTCTAGTTGCGTGATCCAACTCCTCTTGGCCGACGGGTTCATCGTTCAATTTATAAAAAACGGTATCCGGATCAGAAACCAACTGTTTAAATCTGCCGATCTCATCGCGACGCCTGGCTCCTTCCAACAAAAGCGTCGAAATTACAATAGGTTTCAATTTAAATTCACTTTGCTTTAAAGGTCGCTCTTCAAAAATAAAGTCGCCGGTCATCCAAGTCAGAAATTCAAAAATAATATCTTGAGCTTGTATATTTAATGCTGTATCCAATTCTTCAGATGTCATTAATTTTTTTGTGACAAATATTTCACCGAGATGTTTTTCGCTTGAAAATTGTTCAGGAAACACCTCTTCAAACTGCTTTTCCGTCACATAACCCAACCTAAGCAAAACCGCGCCAAGCCTGTCCTGATATTTCGATGACGTAACTCCAACTACATCCCCTTTATATAAAAAAATGTGCTGCCGGCTGTCTTTGTTAATGCACGTCAGTTGTCCTGTCAGCAAATTCCACATCAGCATTTGCAGCAGATCTGAGGGATTCAGGCTTTCCAGGCTTCCACTTAAAGGCATTTGTAGCCCTTTCAAAACCCTTTGATTTTAGAGGATTTTTTTGAGTTCATCGAGTTTTTGAATGACAATGTCAGGCTCTATTGGCGAATTGTCCCTTGAACCGGCTCGATTCAACCATATCGTCTTCATGCCAACCTCTTTTGCCGGCCGAATATCCCAATCAAGTCGGTCACCAACCATTAAGATATTTTCAGGTTCCAATTCCATCTTTATAGCTGCAAAACGAAACAGGGTGATGCTCGGTTTATGCCATGGCGTCTGATCGGAAATCACGATTGTTGAAAAATACGGTTCAATTCCCAGATGGGTGATCTGGTTCATTTGTGTCGTTTCATCCCCTTCAGTGAGAATGGCAAGAGCATATTTATTTTTCAAATAGGCAAGAGTGTCTATGACATCGGCGTACAGCTTGGTTCCTGAACTTCTTCCCTGGCTATAGGCTTCAGCCATTTCCATCAGAACAGTGCCCGGCTGTTGTCTACCCAACCCTTGTAAAAGCAATTGAAATCGGCGGACGCGATTCTCTTTTGCGGACCCTGTAAAACCCGATATGCTGCTCCAAGCAGACTCGGCATCTATCACACCCTTGTATGCATCTTGAAAGATTTCATATGGTATTGACGTTTCCGACGCTTCAATCAAACGGTTAAACGCCAATTTCAACCCTGTTTCCGACCCGGTTTCGTAGTCCGTCAGAGTTCCATCCAAATCAAAAATAATTCCCGATATGTTTTCAAAATCCATTTTCTTTTTCCTTGTTATAATCCTCAATTCCAAGCAAACCATACAAATCAGGTCGCATTTCTTTCAGAAAAGGAAACTCTTTTCTTGATTTTTCAATATCTCCCAAGTCGATATCGACTATCATCAAAGAGTCCTTATGAAATGTCGGTTCATCAACAAGTGATCCGAAAGGGTCGACACAAAAGCTCTCACCATAAAACTCCAGATCGTTTTCTGTTCCACATCGATTAATTCTGACAACATATAAATTGTTACAGACAGCGTGAGCGGACAGTACTGACAGCCAACGAAATTTTGATCCCAAGGCTGCTGCGGTGGGCGCTAAAACGATTTCCGCTTCTCGTAATGCCATGGATCGGATTACTTCCGGAAAAAAGACATCCCAGCCCATAATAATTCCAACCGTCGCTTGGTTCGTTTTAAACAAAGGAATATCTTTCCCTGGTTCAGCCAATGAACGATCATTCCATCCTTCCGCCGATGCCAGGTGAACTTTGTTGTATATTCCCAGAATTTGACCTTCTTGAATACAAGCCGTGGAAAAGAAAAACCGACCCTCATAGTTGTGGTATACGGGACAAAAAAAGGTTGATGGATACTCTTGAGAAAGCCTTAAAAAAGGTTCCGTCGAAGGGCCGGGAATGGGCTCAGCCAGCTTGCGATAGGCCTCTATTGGCATATTGTGAAACCATGGCAAAGTGAAACATTCAGGGAACGCTATAATTTGAGCATTTTTTTCCAGAGCCTTTTGCGTAAAGGAGAGAGTTCTTTTTATATTCTTGTCACGATCATTTTGGGCGGCGATTTGAATTCCGGCCAATCGAACACAGCGTGAGGATCTTTTCAGGGTTTCGACCGACATTTTAAGCTCCACAGCATTTTTTATACTTCAATCCGCTGCCGCAAGGGCATGGGTCGTTTCGGCCGACTTTAGGCACCGTTCGGCGAACGGTGTTTACTTTTTCACCTGATTGTCCTCTATTCATACGATGATCATTTTGTCTAGAGCCTTTCGGCGGCAGAAAACCGTGTCTTTCATGCATTTTTGAAGAATCAGACTCAATATGTTTTGGATTTTCCGTTACAACCGGACGATAGAAAAACAAATTTCGAACAGCTTCCACCTTCACGGAGTGAATCATCTCATCGAAGAGTTCAAAACCTTCGCGTTTATATTCGGTCAGCGGATCTTTTTGAGCATAACCTCTGAGTCCGATGCCTTCCCGAAGATGATCCATATTCAGAAGATGCCCTTTCCAGTTGGTATCAAACCGTTCCAGTAAAACCATGCGTTGAAACCAGTCCATAATTTCCGGGCCGATTTCTTCACGCCTTTTCAGATAAATCGAATTATACTCCTCTATCAAATAATCCAAAAATGTCGACTCTTCCCAGAAATCACCCTCAGGATGCTGTGATGGTGGAACAACGCTGAATTGGTTGCGCAATGCATTTTCCAAGCCATCCATATCCCACATTTCCTGGTGAGTTTTTGGAGGGATAAACGTTTCCAAGATCGTTTCCAAAACATCCGCCGTCATTTCAAAGATCATCGATAACAAATCCGGGTTGCCAAGAATTTCTGTTCGCTGACGATAAAGCACTTCTCTTTGCCTGTTCATAACATCATCGTATTCCAACAGGTTTTTTCTCATATGAAAATGGTATTGCTCCACTTTCTTCTGTGCGTTTTCGATAGCACGGCTGACCATCGGATGAGTAATTTCCTGACCTTCTTCCATTCCGAGTCGATCCATGATAGCCGCTATCCGTTCAGGCGCGAATATCCGCATCAGATCGTCTTCCAAAGACAAATAGAACCGGCTCGATCCAGGGTCACCCTGTCGACCTGAGCGGCCGCGCAACTGGTTGTCAATGCGACGGGATTCATGTCTTTCCGTTCCCAATATATGTAGACCGCCTAATTGAACGACCTCATCATGTTCTTTTTTTGTTTCCAGTCGTTTAGCTTCAAGTATTTCCTGATATTTTTGCTGCCCTTCAGGAGTGTTTTCATCCATTTCTGTCTGTGCGAATTCACGTCTAGCTAAAAAATCAGGGTTACCGCCCAGCAAGATATCGGTTCCGCGGCCCGCCATATTCGTCGCAATCGTCACCGCACTTTTTCTACCTGCTTGAGCAATAATCTCGGCTTCTCTGGCATGTTGTTTCGCGTTCAAAACATTGTGAGGGATTTTTTTTTGTTTCAGCATTCGAGACAGAATTTCGGATTTCTCAATCGCAATGGTGCCAACCAGGACTGGTTGCTTTTTATGATACAGCGCTTGGATATCCTCGACGACACGATTGAATTTTTCCCTCTCAGACCGCATGACGATATCCGGCTCTTCCACTCGAATCAGCGGCTTGTTCGTAGGTATTCTTACCACATCCAACTTATAGGTACTGGCAAATTCCGCCGCTTCAGTCGCTGCAGTTCCTGTCATTCCCGCTAATTTAGCGTACATTCTGAAGAAGTTTTGATAGGTTATGGTGGCCAAAGTTTGGTTTTCATTCTGTATCGGAACACCTTCTTTCGCTTCCACCGCTTGATGCAAACCATCCGACCACCTCCGCCCGGACATCAGCCTGCCGGTAAACTCATCAACAATGGCAACCTGATTGTCGCTGATCACATAATCAATATCACGTTTAAATAACGTATGCGCTCTTAAAGCTTGATTCAAATGATGCAATTCCGCCATGTTCCTAGGGTCGTACAGGTTGTCGACCCCGAGCTTTTTCTCACACTTGGCGATCCCTTCCTCGGTCAATGATACCGTTCTACTCTTTTCGTCAAGCGTATAATCAATATCGCGCCTTAACCCGGGAATCACGCGATCGATACGTATATAAAGATCAGTGGCGTCTTCGCTTGGCCCGGAAATGATCAACGGAGTGCGCGCTTCATCGATTAAAATGGAATCCACTTCATCGACAATGGCATAGTGATGTTCACGCTGCACGAAGGCGTTCAAATCGGTTTTCATGTTGTCTTTCAAGTAATCGAAGCCGAACTCGTTATTGGTTCCATACGTGATATCGCATCGATAGGCTTTGTAATGGCCCATCACATCGTAATCGCCTTTGATCACACCGACAGTCAAGCCCAGATATCGGTATATATGCCCCATCCACTCAGCATCACGTTCAGCAAGATAGTCGTTGACAGTGACGACATGAACCCCTTTTCCCGTCAAGCTGTTCAATACTACCGGGAGAGTGGCTACCAGCGTTTTTCCCTCCCCCGTTTTCATTTCCGCTATTTTACCCTGGTGTAATACGACTCCACCTATCAATTGAACATCAAAGTGGCGCATATTGAGAGTTCGACGACTGGCTTCCCTTACAATTGCAAAGACTTCCGGAAGAATGTCATCCAATGACACACCCTGTGATACGCTTTCGCGAAACTCACGAATGCGCAACTGCATCTGATGCTCGTTCAAACCCGAAATTTGATTTTCTAATTCATTGATTTGTCTGATTAAAGGGTCGATTTTCTTCAACGCACGATCATTGGCGGAAGGAAATAACTTCCAGATACTATCAAATATTGCCATTTAAACCGGTTTCCTCCAAATCACAAACATACGGCAATTATCAATGATTCACTGATAGAATCAAATGAATCCTGAAAACATCCTTTTCTCGCTATTGAGTGAGATCTTCAGAAATAAAGTAGAAAGGATTGACCGGCCTACCCTCGATCCGCACTTCGTAATGAAGATGTGAATGAGTCGATCGCCCTGTTGAACCCAGGGTTCCAATCTGCTGACCCTTGCTGATACGGTCTCCGGTATTGACATCATTTCTATGAAGGTGCGCGTATAACGTCGATATGCCATAGCCATGATAAATACTTACAACATTTCCATAAGAAGGGCTTCTGGATACCAATGCCACAACGCCATCGGCAGTTGCATATACCGGGACTCGCGCACTATGCGCCAAATCTATACCAGTGTGCATCTTGATCGATCCGGTAAAAGGATCTTGGCGCCGCCCGAAATGCGAAGAAATATAACCTCCGTTTATCGGTCTCAACGATGGAAGAGCAGATATAAAACCACTGCGGGCATCCAGAAATTTTGCCAGAAGAATACTTTTATCGAACTCATGGCTGGCTTCAAGCTCCAATTCCTCCATTTCCGACCACATGCTTTCCAGAAACTCGCTTTCATAATTCAAATATGTCCGCATCTTGACGTTCTGCTCAGCAACCTCTCGGATAGGACCACCCAACCCACTCTCCATTACCGGCTCACCACGCCCCATCTTTTGCTCGATCGTCTGATTCATACGACGGATTGACGAAAGATCCGCTCGGATTTTTCCCATTCGCTCAGCAAAAAAACGTAATTGAGCATTGCGTTCATCCAGCTTCTTCTGATACTGCAAACGCTCTCCAGCCAAAGAATGATAACGATAGAGTCCCCGGCCGAACCAAATAAAACCAGTCAAAAACACAACACATAGCGCTACCGATGTATAAGCCACCAAACGGGAAACTCTAAAACGACGGTAATGACCCGTCGTTGTATCCCGAATCGCTATGTCCCATCCCTTCCGAATCAATTAAACAAATATCTCCACTTTTCAGCCAAACCAAGCAACCAAAAACGGCTTATCTAAAGAAGATAATGCCTATTTTAAGTCTTGTCAAATACCTTTTTTATTTTTTTCCTTTTAGATATAAACCCTTTATTTCCCAATCGATAACCGGAACCGTCTCTGTGTTCGAATTAAAGTCTTTTTATCAACGAAAAACAAGCTTTTCGCTCTAACTGTCTCAAATACCCAGATCTGTTGACAGTGTGATTTCTACACCATAAAGTTCCTGAAGACACTTAACCGGAGGTTCTTATGCGGATTACCACCTCTCTAAATCGCCTTAGATTTCAACTCTGCTTCCTGACTCTGGCTGCCACAACTTTGACTGCCTGCCAAATAAAACAAGCCCCAAAGACCCCATCCCTATATCAATCACCTAAAACCATGTCGTATAACGATACCCTTTCGCAGATTATTGCGAACGCGCCGGATTCTATCGAAGCCACTGAAGCACATTATCGACTCGGCCTGATTAAAATGGCGGAACACAGGCAAAACGAAGCTCTCGGGCATTTCATATCGGCAAGCCGACAGCCTGACCATTTTCCTTGGAACATCGCTTCAGAAATAGAAATTACCGGCATGAACATGTCTTCAGATCCCTCAATATTCGAGACATTATCAGCGAAAAAAGCTCTATTGGAAAAAAACGCCGATATTCTTGATTTCTATGTTCACCGTGCAGATTTTCACCTTGTCGGATGGTATTTCGCCGACGAAAATTGGAAAGCCGTTATCGACACCCTTAGAACGGTTCCCGAGATTTCGCTGAATTCCGATGAAATTGTTTCCTGCAATATTTTTAAAGGCATCAGTTTGTCAAGGCTAGGCCATTATCAAGATGCTCTAAATTTTTTATATAAAGCTCTCGACACCGATTTTTCAGAGCGTTATTTGGCTCTTATCGAAGCTATGGACATTCTAAATCGGGAAGGTAAAGTGGAAAAAGCCATTGAATTAGCTCTTCAACATTCGTCGCTTTTAAATCAGAAAAGTGTTGGCGACAAGTTTATGGAAGTCCTTGATTGCTATGCCGATATTGAAGATCTTGAAAAGCTTGCCAGTCAACAAACATCGGGACCGGGAGCATTCTTTATAAACCTGAAATATATCGATCGACTGGCTGAATTCGAAGATCCGGTTATCACGTTGGGACGTGCTGATGAGCTTGGTTATAGCTATCCTGATTATTCCGATTTTCTTACACCGGTTAAACGCCAATTGACAAATGCCATCCACGCAAATCCGGAAAAAATCGGCCTTCTTCTACCGCTCTCCGGACAGGTGGCTTCAATCGGACACAGTATTTACCGGGGAGCACAGCTTGCCTTGTCGGATTACCAACAAAACGGAGGACGCATTTCATTCTCATTCAGTTTACAAGATACCGGTGAAACTCGGGATAGCGCTGTAGATGCTTTTATCAAGTTGGTGGAACATGAAAACGTGATAGCGATCGTCGGACCGGTCAGGAGCGCCGTTACTGAAATGCTGCTGCCCTGGTGTACTGCCTATCGAACGCCTTTGGTAACTCCGGGGAGTTCTCAGGAGAATCTCGTGCAGAAATCTCGATGGGCATTCCGTTTGTTTCCGTCTATCTCATATGAAATGCGGGAACTCATTCAATTTTCTGTACGAGAGCTTGGTCTGTATCGTTTTGGATGCCTTTATCCTGATACCGACTATGGTGAGGAAGCTTGTGCCGTGATGGAGGACGTCATTCAATCCGAACAGGCGGAATTGGTATTCAAGCGCCAATATTCACGCGATCCGGCGACGATTGGAACTCGTATAGGAACACTATCCGACAGCACTACGGATATTATCGTTATTCCCGATCTGGCAGAACGGGCTGCCATCGTTGCCGGGCACATCCGATATAAGGAAGCGTTTACACCGACGATCGCCGGGATCAGCGCTTGGGAAAAGCCTGAATTGATGGATATTGCCGGTCAACATCTGGAAGGAAGCTTTTTTGTCAGCTCCTACCCCGTTTCTGCAGGGGTTAGAAAAGAAATTTCCAACAGGTATTATGCCAAGTTTGGGGAGCAAGCCGATTCATTTGCATTGCGAGGTTATGAGGCTGTTTTTCTGATCATTTCGTCTGTCGAAAAGGGAATCCGATATCGATCTCAATTGCGGGCATTACTGGCTGCCGAAAACGGTTTGATGGGTGTCGACGGTCCTTCGCGGTTTTCCGAATCAGGCGAATATGAACCTCCTGTCACCGTCTTCAGAATCCATGATTCGAAATATACTCCCTGGCGCCTTATCCCGATTCATTTCAATGAAAGCACTCTCGTTGAAGATACTATTCAAAATCAAATTCCATGGAATCCCAATCCGGGTCAGTAATGGAGCTATTCTGTACACCCTTTAAATTGGGACTGCACTGATCGCAATAGTCTAAAGGCGTCGTACCAACCCGGTATGCTTCGCTGACAACTCTTTTACAATCCGGTGTGGCGAGTTTTCCCGACTGACGGCATATCTTCGCAAATGTTATCCCTTCAGGAATCGGAAAAGTGTCCGGTTGATAGTTTTTCACCACCAATTGCATGTAATCTTTCCATATGGGAAGTGCAGCCGAAGCTCCCGTAGCTTGAGAAAAAATCGGCTCCGACAGATCGAGTCCAACCCAAACACCGGTTAAAACGTAAGGCGAAAACCCGACAAACCAAGCGTCATAATGATTATTAGTCGTGCCTGTTTTTCCAGCCAAAGGATACCCGATCTCATTAGCTGAAAATCCTGTGCCTTCGGTGATCACCGCTGTTAAAAGATTGGTCGTCAAATAGGCGGTTTCAGGTCGAATTGCCGGATATAAAGCAGGGTAGTATTCTTTAATGATTTTTCTATCGCTATCAACTATCCGTTTGATTTTGAGCGGCTCGGAGCGCATGCCTAAATTGGCGAAAGCGCCGTAAGCCTGTGTCAATTCCATCAAGGTAACTTCCGAAGACCCTAGAGCCAGTGAATCTGCAGCGTATAAAGGGGTTGAAATCCCAAGTTTTCGAGCCATTTGAACAACATTGGACGCCCCCAATTCACGCAAAAGGTGAATAGAAATAATATTTCTGCTTTTCGCCAGACCCTCGCGAAGTGTTGTGGCTCCATAAAATTCATCACCGTAATTTTTGGGCTTCCAAAACTCGATATTTGACAGCTCATCATATTCACTTAATCCAGATTGCCCCATCTCAGCCGAAAACCTGGATGTCCCTTTACTGGGTTTTCTGCTGATGTCCCAGGTTTTTTCAACGACAATCGGGGTATCGTAAATCACATCGGACGCGGTAAACCCGGTGTCAAGAGCCTGCGCATAAAGAATCGGCTTGAAAGCCGAGCCCGGCTGCCTTTTAGACTGTGTTACACGATCATACTGACTTCGCCAAAAACTATATCCACCCACCCACGCCAGCACCTCGCCCGTTTGAACATCCATAGAAATCAATGCAGCATCAACATCCGGCTCCTGAACGATCCAACCGGATTCAATTTTCGTGCGGGACGCATCCGAGTAACGAGTCACGACAAAATAGACTTTGTCTCCCGGCTGAAGATTTTTTAAGTCTTTATCCTTTATCCATATATCTTTAAAAAGCAATGTCACAGGTAACGATCCGCATTCCAAGGTGAGTTTGTCGCTGCCAACCTGCGTTATTACGGACAGGGCTTTTTCACCTGGAGCTGGAGGCGATACTGCCGGCTCCCCATCTACCGGGCCTTTCCAGTTTCGTCGTTTTTTTTCAATCTCAAAAAGCCTGTCTCTGACCACATCCTCCGCTAAACGCTGGTAGTTATAATCCAAACTTGTTTGAATATCCCAGCCTGATCGATATAAAGCTTCATACCCAAATTCCTCTTCCAGTTCACGCCGAAGAATCTCGATAAAATAATGTGCTCGATACAATCTTGGTGACGATACCTGTATTCCCAGTTCCATTTGTCTGGCTCGCTCATAGTCATCGACTGAAATGCGTTTCATTTCGAGCATTCTTTGCAGCACAACATTTCTTCTTTCACGCGCCAGGTCAGGATTTGTCAATGGTGAAAAACGCGAAGGAGCTTTTGGAAGTCCTGCGAGCAATGCGGCTTCGTGTAGATCGAGATTGCTGGAAGACTTACTGAAATACCTTTGCGCCGCCGCCTCGATTCCATATGCTCCACTTCCAAAATATACTTGATTCAAATAGAGTTCCAGGATTCTCTCCTTAGTCAATTCCTCCTCAAGACGGAAAGCTAAAATAGCCTCCTTTATTTTCCGCTCCAATTTCCGATCGTCCGTTAAAAATAGAGTTTTTGACAACTGCTGAGTAATTGTGCTTCCGCCTTGAACAACGTTTCCGGCCTTATAATTCGCCCATGCGGCACGTATAATGCCCAAACTGTCTATACCCCCATGACCATAAAAATTTCGGTCTTCCGTCGCTATTATCGCATCGATCACAAACGGCGATATTTCTGATAATGAGACAGGTATTCGGTGCTCTTGGGAAAATTCGGCCAAAAGAACACCATGCCTGTCGTAAACATGAGCTACAGTAGCAGGATGATAATGAACAGCAGCATCCAATTCCGGCAACTGTGATGAATAAAACAGATATATTGCCAGTAACATCCCGATAGGAATTCCGGTTATAATCGCGCAAAGAATACGTAAAACCGATGCTTTCATTTTATTTCATCCGAATTTCATCATAGAAAGGCCACCAGTCATCGAAAATGACCTTGAGTGCAGCCAACCCGGCGATCGCCGCTACAGGCGATGTCAACGTTGATGAACCCAGGCTTATCAAGCTAACCCCTTTCTTATCTAGAATAGAGACATCCGAAGAGCTCCATCCACCTTCCGGGCCGACGATCCAGGCAAAACCTTTTTGTTGTATCTGCGAAGGTAAAAAACTCGGCATCGATTTACCCAAGCCAGGTTCCCAGCCGGCAAATACTTGTACTGATTTCGATACGCTATCGAGAAAATCCTCTAATTTCATAGGCCCTGTTATCTCTGGTAGCCATAGCCGGCCACTTTGTTTACAAGCCCCCACCATAATTTTATGGCGGCGCTCCAAAAACCTGTTTGTGTCCCCGGACTGTTTGAACCCTGCATATTGTGAGATCAAAACGGAAATTTCAGTTACTCCCATTTCTACGGCGCTGCGAATAATCAAGGCATCCGAGTCTCGATTGTCCGTCGCCGCAAAGCCGAGGATACAAGGCTTTTCCGGTTTATCGAGATACCGAACCGTCAACTTTTTCACCTGAGCATTACGTCCACTCTTGAACTCCAGTATCCCTGTTACCTCCAGTCCTTTTCCATTCAATACCTGAACCTGTTCTCCCTGTCTTAAACGAAGCACATTTCTCGCATGATGCGATTCGGCCGTATCCAGATAAATCACCTCATCTTCAGCAACAGTTTCCGGATTGAAAAAACGATATATTTTATTAGTTCTTTTGTGCAAACAGAGCTCTCCATTCACCCTGTTCAAAAACTCGCATCGCTGGGGAATAATCTGAGCCGACCAGGTAATTTTGCATTGATTCGAGAGATACCGATGTAAACCCTGACAGAATCGCATACCCTTTTTTCCTGACCAATCGGCCGGGAAGGCCGGGATGATGTTCGAAGAATTCAGCATGGATATTACCGATTAAACAATCGAAATCTCCCATCAATTCTTCGATTTTTCCTGAGATTATCCGACAAGTCGACGCGACGCCGTTAAGTGCGGCATTTTCAGCGGCTTCATAAACAGCTTCATCTTCATGATCGATACCGGTTATCGACCTGGCTCCCAGCTTGGCGGCGGCAATACTCAATATTCCCGAACCACATCCGGCGTCCAGCACATCCATTCCGGTAAAATCCAGTTCTTCCATGCATTTCAAGCACAGAGCCGTCGATTCGTGATACCCTGTACCAAAAGCCTGCCCGGGACGTATACGTATAGGTATCCGTTCTGTCGTCTTTACCGGCTCCCAAGACGGCAAAATCAGGAATTTTTTTCCGACCGATGTCGGTTTGAAAAACTCGTGCCACGCACTTCTCCACCCAGGGTCTTCCACGGTTCCGGAAACCAATTGGATCATGTCGGAGAAAATTCTTGCATGCTCCAAAATCCGGTCTTCAGCTTTTTGCCGTAACACATTGTCATGAAAATAGACACGATACCAACCATTGTCCGGACAATCCTCCTGGTTACCGCACGAATTCAATTCCCAACAAAGATTCAAATAGACGTCAGGGTCAATTTTTCCGGGCTTTAAATCCAGATAGTACCAGATTCGTTTCAATTGATTTTGATTTGATTGCAAACAATCACCAGATCAAGTGTGAATTAGGGAGTAAGTCCCTCTGTTTCCTCGCCTATCTCATCTCCTTCACTTTCCTGATAAACAAGCTGAGCTAATTTTGTCGAAGCTTCGCGAAGGGTACGCACTGCGTCGATAATTTTGTCGACTTCTCGAAATTCAAGCGCCTTTTTTGCCGACATCAAAGCATTTTTGATTGTTTCAAGTTGTGCATCGGCAATTCTGTCACCGTATCGCGCAAGACTTCGCTCGGTCGTATAAATCAAGGTTTCCGCTGAATTTCTTGCCTGAACAATCTCTCTACGTTTTTTGTCTTCCGCTTCATGCATCCGGGCATCGCCGATAATTTCTTCGATTTCCCTATCCGTCAGCCCGGAAGAAGCAGCAATAACAACCGCTTGTTCCTGTTTTGTAGCGAGATCTCGTGCATGGACGCCTAAAATGCCGTTGGCATCGACACTAAATGTGACTTCAATTTGAGGAACTCCTCGTGGAGCAGCAGGGATGCCTTGAAGTTCAAATCTAGCGAGGCTCTTGTTATGGGCGGACAATTCACGTTCACCTTGCAGCACGTGTATAGAAACGGTTGTTTGATTATCTTCAGTAGTCGAAAACATGCGAGTGTTTTTGGTTGGAATCGTCGTGTTTCTATCGATAATTCGAGTAAACACGCCGCCTACGGTTTCAATTCCCAAAGAGATCGGGATGACATCCAGCAGCAAAATGTCTTTTACTTCACCTGTAAGCACGCCTCCCTGAATAGCCGCGCCGATGGCGACGACTTCATCGGGATTGATGCCGGAATGAGGGGTTTTCCCGAAGAACTCTTCAGCTTTTTTTCGGATCAAGGGCATTCGAGTTTGACCGCCGACCAATAGCACATTATCAATTTGATTTTTATTCAATTCAGCATCTTCCAGGGCTTGTATAACCCATGGATCGAACGTCTCTTCGATCAGGTCAATTACCAATTCTTCCAGTTTTTCCCGTGTCAACGTGTAGTTAAGATGCTTTGGGCCTTCCTCATCGGCCGTTATAAAGGGCAAGTTGACGTCCGATGATTCAACCGACGTCAATTCACATTTGACTTTTTCGGCTGCTTCTTTCAAACGTTGTAAAGCCATCCTATCTTCACGTAAATCGATATTTTCGGCTTTTAGAAACTCTTCAGCCAGAAAATCCATTATACGTCTATCAAAATCATCACCACCCAGAAATGTATTGCCACGAGTGGACATAACTTCAAAAATGCCGTCGCCCAGTTCCAGGATAGAAATATCGAATGTGCCTCCACCAAGATCGTACACGGCAATTTTTTGATTCTTTTTATCGTCGAGTCCATAGGCCAAAGCCGCGGCTGTTGGTTCCGGAATCAGTCTCAGCACTTCGACCTGTGAAATCCTTCCCGCGTTACGGGTTGCCGATTTTTGATTGTCATCGAAATAAGCCGGTACTGTGATCACGGCTTCTGAAATAGTTTCACCAAGATACTCTTCGGCTGTCTGCTTCATTCGGGTAAGAATCATGGCAGCTATTTCTTCAGCAGAGTATTCGGCTCCTCTTATTTTTACCCGGCAATCACCGTTGGGGGCTTCAACAATTTTAAACGGTGCAACAGAGGCAAATTTCTCCGCTTCAGGCGAATTAAACTTTCTACCTATCAGGCGTTTAACCGAAAACACGGTGTTTTCCGGGTTAGTAATCGCCTGCCGCTTTGCAATTTGGCCAACCAGCCTCTCTTCATCATCCGTAATTGCGACAATGGAAGGCGTCGTCCGACTGCCTTCGGAATTCGGAATAACGATAGGCTCTGAACCCTCCATAACGGATACACATGAGTTTGTGGTTCCAAAATCAACTCCAATTACTCGTCTCATCCTTTTGAGCCTCCTTGTCGAGGAATGTGCCTCATTTTACCAACTTTTCCATGTATGTAACAACATGAAAACAACCATCAATATCCACCGAATCCTTCGGTGAAATATCTAATTGTATATATTTTAGCCAAACAAAACAAATATTACCACCTTAATTTGAATTCTCCGCGGTTCCCTGAACCTCTTGGCTGCCATCAGCCGGCGATTCCTTTTCAGCTTCCCCTACAACATCTTCTCCCTTTACATCGACCGAATCCAAATCTGGAATATCCTGAGCGTCTTGGCTGCTTGAAGCCGACGCATCACTTTCAGCAACCGGCACGATTTTTTCTTTCTCCGTGCCTTCCAAAGCCGAACCCAAAACATTCTGTTCGGCTTCCGGCCGAAAGCTGACACTGACTTTCGAAGGCCTCAAAACTTTATCGCCCAAAAAATACCCAACTTGGAGTTCTTCAATAACCAGGTTTGAAGGGCCTTCCTCCACCGGCACTCTATTGACTGCTTCATGATTATAAGGGTCAAAGGGTTCGCCCAAAGCAGGAATCGGTCTGACATCGAGACTTCGAATAAAATTATCGAAATGTCGATAGATCAATTTGATACCCTGTAGTAATGACTCCGACGGCGTATCATAGTCCATCGGCCTACGTAAATCATCGATCACGGGAAGAAACTGTCGAATTATTTTAGCTTTTTCGATTTCGATAAAATCAGCCAGTTTTTTCTTGGACTGCTTCTGATAATTCATATAAGACGCAACTGTTTCCTGCCATTTACGTTTGTATTCTTCCGACTCCTCAACTGCATCCGCCCTGCTTTTCTCCAAATTTTCACACCGTTCCCGGAGCTTGTGAATCAATTGATTGGCTTCGTGTATTACACTTGTTTGGCTTTCCAGTTTTTTCTTGGCCTGACTTTGAACCAGTTCTAAAGTTGTTTCAAGCTCGGTTATCCGCGCCTGCATTGAAGCAAAGGCCGGTCCGTCATCCATTTGGCCTTTTTCTGTTTTTTCCGCCCCTTCGCCTTCAACCCGCTCAGCATCGATGACAAGCTTGATATGCTCAGGATAATTCTCCAGCAAAGCCAAAGCCGATGCTATATAATCGTCTCCCATCTCAAGTTCATCTTCACGAATATCGTATTCCCCCACATCGCCGTTTTCAATGCTAAACAGAATTTCATCCTCCTCCATTTTGTCAGGATCGGGTTCAGTGCTGTTTCGCTTTTTTTCTTCAGGCTCAGCCATGACGTTTGTCTCCCATTTTGTCGGTTATATTTAAATCAGGGTCGATCCAATTCTGTAATAGTAATCCCAAAGCGGTGGCCATGTAAGAAACCAAAGAGACAACCTCCTTATAATGCATACGTTTCGGCCCAATAACACCCAGTCCTCCGGCAACATTTTCATTGACCGTATATTTTGCAGCGACCACACTCATATCGCTGATTTCGGGAATATCCGTTTCCGTTCCGATTGCAACCGAAACGCCGTCTCCCTCCATGCACCGATCGAGCAGACGAATCATGGCGGTACGTTCGGTAAAAGTCCTGAACAGCTCACGCAGTTTGGACAAATCTTTGAATTCCGGTAAATCCAAAATGTTAAACGCGCCCTCGATATAAACCTGATCAGCTTTCTCCAGCAGATTTCTATTAATGGCCATCTCCCCAAGCCGCACTGCAGAATCAAGCAGCAGATCGTATTTTCTTCTGTCTTCTTCCCAAATACATGCAATATCTTTCCGTATCTCGACCAGGTTTTTATCGGCAAAACGTTCATTGAGCAGCCGTGTTATTTTATCCAGAAAATCTTGGTCATAATCCTGCTCGGTAACCAGATATTTATTCTGGATCAATCCATTTTCAGCGACAAAAACAGCCAGTACACGAAATTCTTTGACGCGGATAAATTGTATTCGTCTAAAGATCAGATTGGTAAATCTCGGAGCAATTACCAATCCCGTATAATTCGTCAAGCGGCTAAGGAGTTGTGATGCCTGCAACATAACCCGCTCAATTTCGTTCCGCTCATCCAAACTCTTTTGAATGTTATGTTGTGATTCCTGAGTCAGTTGCGTTTCAGAGTCACTGACTGAAATAAAATTGTCGACGTAAAATCGGTATCCTGCATCTGTCGGCACACGTCCGGCACTTATATGAGGTTGTTCAAGAAGACCATGATCTTCCAAATCCGCCATGATATTTCGAATGGTCGCTGCACTGAGACCGAATTCTTTGGCGATTCTTCTTGAACCTACCGGCTCGGCAGCTCGGATATATTCTTCCATGATGACACGAAAAACTTTTAAATCGCGGTCCGACAAACCTGAACGACTTTCTATGTTATCGGCATTTATCACTATGGCACCTCGTTCGCTCGATCACTCCCCTCCTCGTCAATACCATACGTCATTCAAACGCTTTTTGGCAAATACCTTTGATGCCCTTGATTTTATCTCATCCCGACTGTTATATGTTCGGTTATGAAAGCTCTAACTCGTCCATATAACCTTTTACTAATTGCCGGCATTCTCATTTTCTCCGGATGCAACCAAACCCAGTTTCCAGAAATTCCGCAATCGACGGGTCTTACCATTTTAGGCCTGGACGGCGCCACATGGAGCGTCATCGATTTCTTGATAGACAAAGGTGAATTACCTGGATTCAAACGATTGAAAGAGGAAGGTTCATGGGGATTCCTTGAAACGTTTACTCCCACTGAATCCATATCGCTTTGGACTACGATCGCAACCGGAGTATCGCCGTCGCGTCACGGCGTTCACACGTTCACCAGACGAATACCCGGAACCGATCAATATGTGCCTTCTCCCAGCACCGACAGGCAAGTTCCAGCTCTATGGAACATGGTTTCAGATAAGGGTAAAACCGTCGTCTCTGTTAAGTGGTTCGCTACTTGGCCCGCTGAACAAGTCAACGGAGCCATGTTGTCACCTCGACTGGAAGCTGAGGACACGGATCCCAGAACATATCCTCTGGATTTATTCAATGAAATCGATCCCTTCCGCTACCAAAGCATAATGGATGATTTTCCGCAGCCCCCACTTCCGAAGCAAAACCCTCAAATGCTTCTGCAGCAACCAATCAAGGCTCTCAATTCAGAACGAAATGCGCCTCCTATATTGATCGGTCAAAGCAAGGTGAGTTCGAAAATGTTCGACGACACCTCTGTCTGGCTTGCAGGTAAATATGTTTATAATAAATATTCGCCTGATCTGTTCATGTTATATCTGAAAAGCACTGACAGAGTTCAGCATTTTCTTTGGGGTTCACACAACGAAAACAGCGTTGACCCGGAAAAAAAAGCGGAAGCCGAGGCTATTTATGTCTGGTACCGCTTTTATGATGATATCATCCTGGAATTACTCGAAGATCAAACCCGAACTCTGATGGTGGTTTCAGATCATGGATTTCATTCACTGGAGAGCGTCGATGATCCCTATTATATTTGGGATATCGATTTCGATTTGATCCTGGAGTTTGCCGGTTTTCTTGTCCGGCATGGCCAAAAAACCGCTTGGCCGCAGACTTCGGCTTATACCTATCGCAATATGCCTTATGATAAAGCAGTCTTGTTTCGATTGAACATGGTCGGGCGTGAGCCGGACGGAGTTGTCACGCAGGAAGCAGCCTCATCCCAGCTTGGAGACTTAGCTGCAACTTTGAAGCAAATACAGACAATGGAGGGTATAAAGCTATTCGATGATATTCAGATTTTCGATGAGGAAGCTACCTTGTTTTGTAAATTGACCGATACAATATCATTGGATGACGTTATCTTTCTGGACAATCGTTTGTTAAAGCTCCGCAATATAATTATCCAAAAAGGACTGCCCCGGGGATTGCACACCCATGCGCCGCCAGGCATTTTTGTCGCTCATGGTCCGGGTATTGAAAGAGGGAAAACAATAACAGGCGCAAAACTGTTCGATATCACTCCAACGGCATTGCGCATCTTGGGGCTTCCGGTAGCTCAAGATTTTGATGGGCACGTGATCGAAAATATTTTCAGCCCAGGTTGGAAAGCAATCGAATACATACCGACTTATGGCAGTAGACAAACCATCGATGAGTTGACCGTAACGGATGGTGACAATCGCATGCTCGACGAACTTCGAGCGCTTGGTTATATTCAGTAACAAAAAGTATGTTTTTTCATTTGAGAGAGGCAACGACGACTTACCGCAAAACGGTCTCAAAGCCCGTGCTTCTCGGGCAGCACAACTCGTGAACCGGATTGAACAATTCGATCATTTTCACCAGTGTTCGGGTATCGTACATCAGCAAAATCGGTCATTTTCTGATTTGAAATCGTCCGACGACTTCATTTCAACGTGTTTCTACGGACACCTCTTTAATGCCCGACCTACTTGCATCCAGGCCCGGTTATCCGGCTTCTGCCACCGCTTTGTGGCGTTACCTCGATCTGCGTACTTATCCTCTCCTTCAAGGCGGTTACGTGTGAAATAACACCAATCAATTTGCCCTCCTGTTGAAGTCCCGCCAGGGTGTCCAGGGCGGTATCGAGGGCATCTTCATCTAGAGCTCCGAAACCCTCATCGAGGAAAAGCGAGTCAATCCTGACGTTTTTACTGGCCATCTGGGACAACCCCAAAGCCAGGGCGAGGCTGACGATAAAGCTCTCTCCGCCGGAAAGGTTTTTGGTGGAGCGAATTTCTCCTGCCTGATAGTTGTCGACCACGTTCAGCTCCAAGGGCTGAGCATTGTCTCTGGTCAGCAGGTAGCGGTCACTCATCTTCTGCAGTTGCCGATTGGCGTGACCAATCATGATATCAAAGGTCAACCCCTGAGCAAAATTGCGGTATTTTTTGCCATCAGCAGAGCCGATCAATGCGTGCAGGTTATCCCACCTGCTACACTCCTTTTTCTGTGCATCGATAAGTGCTTGTTTCTCCTTGATACGTTCTTTAGCAAGTATATTCTCACTTAGCTTGTGCTTAAAACCAGCAATGATGTCATACAGCTCTTTCAGGGCATCCTCGTATTCCTTGAGTTGGGGTTCAAGCTCTTCCAACGACTTGTCAGTGATCTTGCGGGCCATTTCCGTGGCCAAGCGCGTCTCTCGATCCTTTTGTCTAGCTTTTAGGTCTACTTGACGCTCATCCAGACCCTTGGCCGTGGCCGTCAAAGCAGCTCGAGCTTCTGCAGACAATCTAGCTGCCAGGAACTGTTCTTCGTTTGAAAAGCCAATGGGTGCGAGAACTGCGGCGAAATCATTTTCCAACTCAGTCAGTTCGGGTTCTCGTTGGTCAATACGTTTCCTCAGAGATTCGACGCGCTCCTTAGCAGTATTCAATTTTTGTTGGAGTTCATTGTGCCGTTCTCTGGCCCGTTTTTCGGTATCTTCGGCTTCCGAAATCGCCTTGTTTAAACGGCGCTCTTCATCGTCGGGATTCTTGTCGCTGAACAGTTCAGAACGCTTCTCACTAACTGTGGCAAGTTCCTTTTTCAAGATTTCCAGGCGTTCCAGCTTTTCGGTCAAGGTGTTGCTTTGAAGATGGATAAGATCATCAAGCCGTTTCATTTCGCTCTCTACGGCGGTAATCTGATTTTTGATCTCTGTTTTATTTTCGATCTGGGCCAGCCACGCCACCCTCCGCTCCTTAAGTGATTCGATCAGCGATGAAATGTCCGCTTCAGGTATGACTGAAATACCAAGCGGCTGGAGTTTTTTGGTAACGGTCTGCCTTCGTTCGTCAAAATCGGCACGCAATTGCACCAGGCTCTTCTCCACCTCGGCACGCACTATCTCGGCAGCCGTCTTCTTATTATTTGCTACAGCCTCCAGATCTTTAGCCTCCAGCAGTTTGTTGCGAGCTTGATTTTCAGTTTCTTTGTACTTCTCGATTTCGGCTTCTTTGTACTCGGCTTTACTGATTAGCCTGGTCAATTTGCTAATCTTCAGTTCGATTTCATCGGGAACAGGGACATTCCCCTCAGCATACGGGTGCTCGGTTGCGCCACAGAGTGGACAAGGCTTGCCATCTTCCAGCTTTGCCCGATGCTCCTCTAGCTCTGCAATCTTCGTAAGCAAGGTCATTTCACGCAGCAGGTTTTTTTCCTCGGTGCGGTATTCCCGCAACAGGCGGTCACCCAATAGTTGATCCAAGTCATCTTTAGCCTGCTGAAGCTGTTTTGAGGCGCTCTCCAACTTCTGCTTTTGTTTGCCGACTTCCTTCTGCGACTTTGCAAGTGATTCTGTTGCCGCTTCCAGGTCCCTATTGGCTTTTTTTTGAGCCTCCTCCTTTTGAACGATTTCATTTTGCTTGGAAAGCAGGCTGCTCAACTGTTCCTCAACACCCGCCAGGCCGCCGATCAGCCATTCATCCCGAGCATTGTCTCTGAGGTAGCCGTTGACACTTTCAAGTGCCTCCTGGGCCTTGGATCGTTTATCCAGTTCTTCAAGTCGGGCTTTTTTGTCAGCGTCAATCTTGTCCGCATCCCTCTTGCAGCTCTTATCGCCTTCCGAAATTGCTTTTTTCAGACCGTCAAGTTCCTTATCCAGTAAGCGAACATCCCGCAATATAGGCTCGGTATCTTTCAGTTTTTTTTTGGCCTCGGCGGTGTGTAGCTCAGCCAAATCCAGCACCCCGGCCTGTTCCTTGGCGAGGGATTCGATTCCAGGAAGAGCATCTGCAGCGGTTTTCAATTTGACTCTGTCATCTGTCTGCTGTTTCCGGATGGCATCAAGCGTTGCGTATGCGCCGTCCAGTGAGGCGGCGTTCAAAGCCCGCTCGAGCTTTTCACGATCCGGTTTAAACATTTCGATATCATTTTGCAGCTCATCCGCCTCGTCAGCCAGTTCACTGATCTCTTTCTTCAGTCCGTCAATAGCAGTGAGCCAGGCTATCGCCTTTCCGGTTTCAGCCGATTTGGCTGCAAGCTCTCCTTCTTCTTGTCGCTTCGTTTCAAGCGCTTCTGCAATCTCGTGTTCCTGCTCCGGCTCAAGAATCACGATGCCTGCCGTTTCCGCCTGGAGCAACTCCAGTTTTTTCTGCTCCTCGCGCTGGCGCTCATGGACACGGATGGATATCTGGCTGTAGATCTCTGTGCCCGTTATCTGCTCCAGGATCGGAGCCCGCTCATCCGGTGCCGCCTGAAGGAACTTGGCAAAGTCGCCCTGGGCCAGCAACATGGATCGGGTGAAACGATCAAAGTCCATGCCGGTAACTGATTCGATCCGGTCGGCAACCCCTTTGATCCTGGATTCTAAAATTTCGCCGGAATCGGCATCGGCAATTTCGTGCTCCGGGTTCTGAAGTTCGCCATCCGGTTTCTTGCGTGCCCGGCGTTGGCTCCAGTGACAGCGGTAACGGCCGGATTGGGTTTCGAAGGTCACCTCGGCAAAGCATTCGCCGGTCTGGCGCGACATGATTTCATTGCCGCTTTTGGTGACTCTATTCAGGCGAGGCGTCCGCCCGTAAAGGGCGAGACAGATGGCATCCAGGATCGTGGTCTTCCCCGAGCCGGTAGGCCCGGTTATGGCGAAGATGCCGTCAGCGACAAAGGCAGGGTGTGTCAGGTCTATTTGCCATTCATCGACCAGCGAGTTCAGATTTTTAAAGCGTATCTGTAGTATTTTCATCGATAACCTCTCTATTCAGCCTGCACATCTTCTTCGTGGAGAGAGACACGTGTTTCCCGGTAGGTTTGAAGCAGCTCCGGCCATTGCTCCTCCGGTACATTATGGGCAACAAGGCAGCGTTCAAAGACCTTATTCAGATCAAGAACTTCAAGGGTTTCCTCTTCATGAGATCGTCCAAGAACACGATCGATGACGCGATTGTTCCTGATGCGGAGGATTTCGATTTGAGAATCGGCAACAGCCTCCTCCAGGCGTTCACGCAAATCGCCAATGACCTCGGCGCCATCGTAGATGACTTCGAGCCAACAGCGTGACCCCATTGCCGACAACTCGGCAATGCGGTCTGAGATGCTCTCCCACTCCCCTTTGATGCGCTCAAGTTGCTGGAAAACGGGCACGTCGATCAACTCTACAGATACAGATGAGCCTTCAAGCTCAACCAGGCAAACGCTCTTCTGCTGTTTTGCCTCTCCGAACCCCATAGGCAGAGGGGATCCGCTGTAACGTATGCTTTCTGAGCCCTTCACTTTTTGCGGGACATGAAGGTGTCCAAGCGCGAGATAGTAAAAGCAGGCTGGAAAAATCCCAGCCGTCACGTGAGCCAGGGAGCCGACATAAAGTTCGCGCACGCCATCACCATCGACGGTTTGCCCGCCTGCGGTGAAGAGATGGCCCATGCCTATAATGGGAATATCACTGTTCAACTCCGCCCGTATCTGATCAGCCAGAGCTCCGACAGCGGCATAATGCTTACAAATGCCTTCGACCAGTTTGCGCCCCTTCGCTTCAGCACTCTCACCAGCCTCCACCGTGCGGACATCCCGGTCACGAAGGTAGGGGACGGCGCAGACAATCAGCTCCGGCGTATCATGCTCGTTACGGAGCACCAGCACTTCTTCCTCAGGAGAATCAGAAGCGCTGCCCACCACATGCACATCAAGCACTTTGAGCAGCGCCTTGGGGGCATTGAGAAAAGAGGGAGAGTCGTGGTTGCCTCCTATGATAACAACATGGCGGCAGCACGAGGCCGCCACCCGTCGGAGAAAGCCATAATAGAGTTCCTGGGCGCGATTGCTTGGAGCGCTGGTATCAAAGACATCGCCCGCCACCAGCAAGGCATCGATTTCATTCTGCTGTATCGTCTCGGCCAGCCAGGCCAGAAAAGCCTCGAACTCTTCGTAGCGTTTTCTGCCGTAAAGGCTGCGGCCGAGATGCCAGTCGGATGTATGAAGGATTTTCATTCGAACGTTCCTTTCTTCGATTTGCAATGAGGCCTATCCAGAAGCGCCATTAAAGAAAGTAGATCCGTTGGTTCTTCGATGGCTGTCCTCACCGCACTGATTTCTGTTTGAAATTCGTCGGTCTCTTGGTTGTGCTTGCGTATTACCGTGTTGCCCGCAGTTTTCCAATCTAGCATGCTCATTTCATCGTCCCTCTCAGCCGGGCAAACAGCTTGTCGATATACCTGTCACGATCATTGGTCATGAACAGCACATGCATCTCCTCCAGCTCTGCCTGGGTGTTACCCCATTTCAGTAACGGGTATGGCGTCCATGAAAGGATGAAACTATTGAGGATTACGGTTAGGTCTTTCAACCGTTTCTCCACTTCTTTAATCCGTTTGTGGAATAGAACCTTCTCGCTGGCGGGTCCTTCGTGCAAAAGGCCGTGCGGCTCGATGAAGGTGACGAACTGTTTCCCGCCGATCAGTATCCACAGAATGAAATCGGGGTGCAAGTTTCTCGCCTCGAAGAATCCCACACCTTTGCCCCGGCTCATGTTCCTGAGCAGGAAGAGTTCCATCCCTTCCTTTTCCATAGCTGCCTTATGGCCGTCGCACCAGGTTTTCAGATCGGTGACAAAATGATCTTCGCTCTCGCCCAGTGCAACAGGCAGGATGACCCGGGAGAGTTCTTTATCCTTCCCATGCTTTGCGGCGTAGTGCCGATATTGCAGCAGGTTGACGTGCATCAGCAGCGTCTTGCCGCTGCCGGTGGCGTTCTGCATGCAGAGCTTGTTCAGGCTATCCTCGTTGTAAGGCGGCATATCGGCGTAATCGTCCCAGTGGCGGTTGAAACGCTCAACGAATGCATTGATATCGGTAAGCATCCCTTCACGATTGCCAAAAAAGCGGTCTAGATAACGTTCAGGGTGAGGAGCGCGGCTTGTCCGCGTCGCCTCCACCCTGTTGTTGGGCGAGTTCCTTGATTTTCCGGTTTGCAACAGCAAGGATCCGAAGAAGATCGCGTTCACTGAAGGCTTGACCGCCACAGTCATTTGTGTCGAGTCCGACTTTCCCGTCTGAATCGAGGCGAAACGAACAATGCAACACGACCTCTCTTGACTCTTTCCTCTTGTATTGACCATTACGGACGTACTTGGCACGGTCCTCCTCCGGTACCCCCATGGAATGCCGGCACCACTCGTCCAGACTCCAATCGCCTTGCCCGTCCAAGTAGATTCGGTTTGTGTCTCTTCTTACCTCTATGCGACGGATACGGAACAGTTCTCTACGGTATGCTTTGCCCGGAGATGAGTAGTTATCGCCGACCTCCACCTCAAGACGTTCTGTGCTGCCACGCCATCCAACCGGCAAGTCGTGAAGTTGACGTGACAATTCATCCTGTCTCCGGTCATGCTCTTCACGCATCGAATCTGCGATGATGGCTACCCCTCTAGCAACCATAAATAAATACCACAAATAATATACAAAATAGCCAACAACAACGATAACCGCCCCGCCCCCTATGATGATCAGTACTGTAGTCATGATGGCCTTTCTTTACGCCCAACAGTATATTCTCCAACACGGGATTTAAAAATATAATTAAGGTTTAGGGAAAAAGCAACAATAAAACTCCTTCAACTTTATGGTTAATTTACGAGACAAATTGCTCTTGTTGTATAGTATTACATGTGTGAAGAAAAATATTATACAACAGAAAAGTATAATGGCCGGCAAAAAGCCGTCTGCGCTGTCCAATCCGGAGCCAACGTGGCCTGACGGCTATTTCGAGGTGCTGACAGAAGCCGGCATTCCCGAGCGCCGGCGACCGTTTTACGCGCATTGGGTGCGCCAATTTTTTAATCGCAACCCGAGTAAACCACGGCGATCGCTGGGGGCAGTGGAATTACGCGGTTTCTGCAATTGCTGAAAAACGATCCAGCCATGAATGATTGGCAAATTGCACAGGCACAAAGTGCCCTGATTTTATATTATGAGCAGTTTCGCGGACTATCTTTAGGTGACTTGTCGGTTTTGGATAACCTGCCGCCGGAAATAAAAGATTCATTGACCTGTTCTGCTCCGGACAATGTTCCAAGGCCTCGCGCTATTGAACCAATAAGGGAAATCGCTCCACCGCAATACCTGGCAACGGCACAGCCCAAAACCAGGCGCTTAACGCGTTGGTTTCCCTGTATCGGAAAGTGTTGAAAAAAGAGGTCGGCGATTTCAGCGATTTTCCGCGTGCCAAAAGAGGAAAACGACTGCCGACGGTCTGCAGTCAGTCGGAAATCCAGCAGTTGCTTGGTCACACAGAAGGCGTGGAAGGCTTGATAGTCCGGCTGTTGTACGGAACCGGCATGCGCATAAGCGAGTGCCTGCGGTTGCGGGTTAAGGATGTGTCGTTTGATCGCAATGAAATTATCGTGCACGGCGGCATCATCTGCATGAAATCCGTATTCAGCGGGCTGTGCGTCGGGCGGCACAGAAGCTGAAATCGAAAACCGTGTTACACCACATACTTTGCGCCATAGCTTCGCGACCCATCTGTTGGAGGCAGGACAGGATATCCGGACCGTGCAGGAGTTGCTCGGCCATGCCGATGTCTCCACTACGATGATCTACACGCATGTTTTGAACAAAGGCCCGCTGGGGGTGGTCAGCCCGCGTTCCCGATGCAACAATAGTGAGTTCCCCATATGTTTTTACTCATTTCTCTATCCCCCTCAGCCGGGCAAACAGCTTGTCGATATACCTGTCACGATCATTGGTCATGAACAGCACGTGCATCTCCTCCAGCTCTTCTTGGGTGCTACCCCATTTCAGTTGCGGGTATCGCGTCCAGGAAAGGATGAAACTGTTGAGGATCACGGCTGGGTCTTTCAACCGTTGCTCGACATCCTTAATCCGTTTGTGGAACAGAATCTTCTCGCTGGCGGGGCCTTCGTGCAAAAGGCCGTGCGGTTCGATGAAGGTGACGAACTGTTTTCCGTCTGCCGGCATCCACAAAATAAAATCGGGATGGAAATTCCCCGCCTCGAAGAATCCCACACCTTTGCCCCGGCTCATGTTCCTGAGCAGGAAGAGTTCCATCCCATCCTTTTCCAGAGCTGCCTTATGGCCGTCGCACCAGGTTTTCAGATCGGTGACAAACTGATATTCGCTCTCGCCCAGGGCAACAGGCAGGATGACCCGGGAGAGTTCTTTATCCTTCCCATGCTTTGCAGCGTAGTGCCGTTATTGCAGCAGGTTGACGTGCATCAGCAACGTTTTGCCGCTGCCGGTGGCGTTCTGCATGCAGAGCTTGTGCAGGGCATCCTCGTTGTAAGGCGGCACATCGGCGTAATCGTCCCAGTGGCGGTTAAAACGCTCAACGAATGCATTGAGATCGGTAAGCATCCCTTCACGATTGCCAAAAAAGCGGTCCAGATAACGGTTTGGCTCACCGGCGGAGCGGAGCGACGTCCGGTGGAGCCGGTGTTAGCCCGCTGGTTATAATCACCTCACTTTCTTGACCATACTATAGAATTTCTTGTACATTCCTGAAACCCAGCGCTTTCATAGAAATGCCGAAGAGCCTCTCCTGATTGAAGGAGAATGAAGTTCACGCCCATTTTACTGCCTTCGGCTCGTATTGCCTGTAATAACAATTTGCCAATTCCTTGACCGCGATATTCCTCACCAATTTCCACTTCGAACAAGCGGGCATAGCCTCCGAGGTTGGCGCAATATACCCAGCCTACTAAGTCGTTTCCTCTCAACAGCCAATATGGTTTGAAAATACTTGAGAAATGTAGTTGCAGAGGCTTCAGCTCTTGGAACCACTCTTCTTCGAAGTAGCCACGAGATTGAACGATGCGGCAAAACCACTCAATGTACTCATCTTGAGATGGTGTTTCCAGCCTGTACTCTGATGATGAGGGAGCTTCCAGCGGTGGGGCGGAGAAGAAGATGGCAGTTGATAACCTATATCCTTTCTTGAGCAGATAATCGCGCCACAAGTCCTCTTTCAACACAGGAGGATAAATATCAAATCGGCTTGGTCTCTCTAATGCTCTCTCTCGATGAATATGTTCTACTTGACCAATGACATCTTCAAGGGATTGAAAGTCGGCTATTTTCACGCCTATGGCGCGGTTGAAGTCACCGCTCCAAGGAACAAAGGGATTGTACATATGGATGAACCGAGGATATTCGTTTGGCTGGCTCTTAAGCGCCTTAGAATACTCGACCTCTGAAGAAAGAGCTAATTGGTCCCAATTTATCGATTCCATGTCATCTCATTTCCCGATTACTGAAACAAGGTCAAAACTAGCGGGCTAACGCCCCAGCTCACCTGATGCCATCCCGCTGCTTCGCTGCGTGCTGGCGGTCAGGTGCAGCGCCTCGTTAGCTTTCACTTGAAGATGTTTTCCCTGTGGTATTTTAGATATTGCTTATGGTCGTCTTCTATGCGACGAAGTTTCATGTTTGAGTGAAGACCTAAACACTCTACATCATTTGCGCTGAGTTTATTAGAAATCATAATATCGCCATTATCAGCGAAACTGATATAGCCAGAATCAAAACATGCATCTAGCATTGGGGATAACAACAAACCATTGTATAGGCTTAGACGCTCTTCGAGAGTCCCCGCGGCCCAAGGCTTTATGTGAGACGCTCGGAGTAAGGCAGTTTCTGCACACCCTGTTACCGCGCACGACGACCAATACTCGATTAAGCTATTTCTGAATCGCCCCTGCCCAACGCGAGCCTTGATGACTGCTTCGCGCTCAGTAGAGGGTAGAGATAGATAGTCCTGGACGTCAGCAAAGAAACCCTCACTTTGCATCTGGGACGAGAGCATCCAAATGAACGAGTGAGCATCTAGTAGACTAACTTCTGAAGACATGTGCTCCGCAAGTATGTCTTTTACTTTGCTTATTATTTTTATATAGGTGATGTAGTTGCCCCAAGAACACCGTCGTGTTGTCTTGAAATCGACACCCAGTAATTGAAATCCGACATCAAAATATGTTGGAGCAATTGGGAGGTATCGGGAGCGATCCTTTATAAAAAACAGATAGGCCAAGATTGGATATCTTTTGCCAAATATATGAACCAACTCCACAAACGACTCTTCGTCTTTCGTCTCCCGATATAGTTTGAACAAAGTGTCCTCTACAGCCTTCAATTCATGCTGTTCCTCTAGAGCTTGATAGAGCGGGTGATGTGGGCGCGATTCTTTGC
Organism: bacterium; assembly: GCA_049652745.1. GTDB lineage: Bacteria > CSSED10-310 > CSSED10-310 > CSSED10-310 > CSSED10-310 > JBASEY01. The sequence goes on from JBASEY010000027.1 coordinate 86,134, forward strand.
CGTAACGCCCTTGCCAGGATACGAGATTGTTATCATTAATTTCGATCGCTGCGATTGCTGCTTCTGCTATGTCTCCAGTTCCTATGTCGGATCTGTGCCACTTTTCAAAGGAGAGGGCGTCTCGTGCTGCGCGGTAAACCTTGTATTTATAGCTCTCCTGCTTATCCGTGTATGGGTTGGACGCAAAGGATACGAACGTAATATTCGACTTGCTTTCCACGAACTCTTGAAACGCTTCGTACTGACGTTCAAACAAATATGGGTCTACTTTTGGTGTCTCGGATGCCATAAGTAATTCCGTGAGAGCTAACAGTATATTCTCCAACACGTGATTTAAGAATATAATTAAGGTTTAGGGAAAAAGCAACAATAAAGCTCCTTCAACTTGCTCTTTGTTGCATACATGTGTGAAGAAAAATATAATACAACAGAAAAGTATAATGGCTGGCAGAAAGCCGCCTGCGCTGTCCAATCCGGAGCCAAAGTGGCCTGGCGGCTATTTCGAGGTGCTGATAGAAGCCGGCATTCCCGAACGCCGGCGACCGTTTTACGCGCATTGGGTGCGCCAGTTTTTTAATCGCAATCCGAGTAAACCACGGCGATCGCTGGGGGCAGTGGATATTGCGCGGTTTCTGCAATTGCTGAAAAACGATCCAGCCATGAATGATTGGCAAATTGCACAGGCACGAAATGCCCTGATTTTATATTATGAGCAGTTTCGCGGACTATCTTTAGGTGACTTGTCGGTTTTGGATAACTCGCCGCCGGAAATAAAAGATTCATTGACCTGTTCTGATCCGGACAATGTTCCAAGGCCTCGCGCTATTGAACCAATAAGGGAAATCCTTCCACCGCAATACCAGGCAACGGCACAGCCCAAAACCAGGCGCTTAACGCGTTGGTTTTCCTGTATCGGAAAGTGTTGAAATAAGAGGTCGGCGATTTTCCGCGTGCCAAAAGAGGAAAACGACTGCCGACGGTCTGCAGTCAGTCGGAAATTCAGCAGTTGCTTGGTCACACAGAAGGCGTGGAAGGCTTATTAGTCCGGCTGTTGTACGGAACCGGCATGCGCATAAGCGAGTGCTTGCGGTTGCGGGTTAAGGATGTGTCGTTTGATCGCAATGAAATTATCGTGTGCGGTGGCATCATCTGCATGAAATCCGGCCTGATATGCAACTGCCTTTGTGAAACCGTTGCCAAGCAAGAGAGCAAGATGCTCACTCTGAAAAACAGCAGCCAACCAGGGCTCAATTACCTTTCTTTTGGACTCGATGTTTTCGCTTTTATCCGAGTTCTGCTCATCAAATATTTCCTTGTTCCCGATGTGACAATATTGAGTTCCCCATGTGTTTTTACTCATTTCACTATCCCCTTTAGACGATCGATCAATTTGCCTATATACTTGTTGCGTTCATCAGTCATGAACAGCACGTGCATATCCTCTGGCGACTGAAACTCGAACAGGCTGTCGAGAACGTCTCCGGCAAACCGGCCAAAGAGGCAGCTCAGGACGCGAGATATTTTATCTAAGCCCATGCAGCGGCTTATCCCTTACCTAGTATTTCCGACCGGATAGTATGAGTGAACATGCGACACTGTTTTTCCATGAGCCCTTTAAAATCATCAGATGTATTACTAGGAATTTTCAGGAAAAGGACATGAAACGGGATAGTTTTCCCTTGCTGGCGAATCTCATCGGAAATTAGCCCCTGCGTTTTATCCAGATTGTGTTCAGCCCATTTTTTCTCTGATATCGGGTAAATAAAGCCACAACCCTTTATCGATGCCCTATTTCCACATTGTCCTATGTATGTGTGCAGCTGGAAAAGATCCTCACGCTTGACGCCGAATTGTGGTTCAAAGGATTTATACTTCATATCAAAGACGTACAAACCCTCATCACTCTCAAAAACAAGGTCCGGTTCAAGTTTGCGCATATAGCTATTGAGAGCACCTGCCGGTATTTCATAGCGTTGCTCGCGCTTGCCAAGCAGCCGGAGTCCATCTCGTTTGATGAGTTTCCGGATGAAATATTCGAAAAGCATCGATATATCGAAAAATAAGGCATTTGTATTGTCCTGGGAGCCAAAATCAGAATATTTCCGGCTCACGACTTGTTTCGACAAACGTATCAGCACGTTATAGTCGTTGTAGAAGGGGTTGGTGAAATACGGTGTCCTCAAAATTTCCTGATAGGTTCTTTTGACACCCTGATTAGCTACAAGAAACGCATTGTAGACATTCCTCGTACTCTTGCAAAACGAGTGGTGCTTAACCGCCTCATAGGCTTTGATGAAAAGTGAGGTCGCAGGGCTGTCGTAGCTGTGTTCACGGTAGGAGCACAGATATTTGCCTGAGGTTTTGTTCCGAAAATAGTCAACCGCATCGATTGTGCCGCGAACACGGGAAGTCCGATCATTCCTTGTAATATAGGTCTTGGGCAACCCCAACCGGTAAGCTCTCTTGAATTTGGTATTCCAAAGATATGCAAGGAGCCACTCATATCCATCGTCGTGATTTTCACCACCAATATTTTCCACTTCAAGAAACCCGTCGGCATCAGCAATAATATATTTAAGGAAATCATCCCCAAACCGGGAACTGATCTTCAGGGAACAATCCTCACGCTTAACAAACCCAATCAGATTGCCTGTATCGAGATTGAAATTTTGGGCATCTTTACCGGTTACATGGATAAAAGGGTCGTCGGTATTATGTTCGTATTCTTCATCATTGAAGTGGATTCGTGCAGCATTAAATTTTTCATTTTCGATATTTCCTACATCACGAGAAACCCAATTCAAAAATTCCCAAATATCATGCTTGGAGGGTTTTGATTTGTCACTGAGGGTAATCTCACCTAAACGTCGATTGGTCAAACGGCCTTTGTTGACCTCATAAGACTGGTTATCAACCAGAGTCCCGTTCTTAAGGATATGGGACAGCTGCATGATTTAAACCCAGAATGCCTCTTTGAAAGAATCGATGAGATCATTCTTGCCGGTACCGCGTAGGTATTCCTGCAGCAATGGCCGGATGAAATCATCCCAGACACGCTTTCTTACTTCAGCAACTGTAAGGCTGCTGGAATACTTCAAGTCCATCAAATAGGCATGACCGATTTGGTAATCTTGGCCCAGTAATCGTTCCTCGGCTATCTTTTTGTTCAACTGTTTAAGGTTGTTCGCCAGAGGGGCCCAGTCTTCGCAGAACTTTTTCAGATGGCCTTCCAACAACTCTATATTCGGCGTCATTTCTTCCCAGTGGAATCTACGTCGGAGGGCAAAGTCAAAACTTTCCACGCTTCGGTCAATGGTATTCATCGTTCCAATCAGGTAGATATTTGACGGGATAAAGAACCGGTATCCTTGATCGGTTTTGAGCATACCGGTGTCTGCGTTATTCAAATTGGCATATTGGGTTTTGATAAGGCCATCTTTAATGCCTCGATATTCCAGACAATACATCAGCTCACCAAAAACACGAGACAACTCAGCCCGGTTTATTTCATCAATGATAAAAAAGAACGGTGGTACAGCATCGGATACCAGCGTGGATGAGTCTGATATTTCAAAGATATGCTGCCAATGATCACCTGATAACTTATCGAGGTCAAGCTCATCGATCGTAATTTCTTCCCATTCCTTGTTGATGCCTAGATTGAAAACATCAATTTCCCACTTCCCGGCTTTTCGGCAGAATTCTTTGAAAATACCGTTTTGCAACGTCAGTTGAGCTGTTCCATTTTCATCCAGAACCGGGCGCAAGCCTTCAATGAAGTCTTCATAACTGAAAGAAGGATGAAACTGGATCAGTTCTTTATGGTCTTCATATTTGAAAGCGCTGTTTGGAGCAAACTCTTCTTTCCAGATATCAAACAGCAGCGAGGTCTGTTGGCGAGCTTCGTATGTTTTTCCTGTTCCGGGAGCACCATATTTAACGATCTGCTTTTTTAGGCTGAATGGATTGGATATATTCTTGTAGAGCTCCCAAACAAACTGACTCAGATAAAACTCGTCCGTTTCTCTTTGCCCTTGTTCATTTGGTTGAAGTTCATCGTTGAACTCCGCTCGGATCTTCTCCATTAAGTATTTGTTCATTAAATACCAATCTTCTTGATCCTCTTCTCCCGGATACTCCGGTATAATCCCCTCACGAATAAGCCATTTGAAGACATAATTAAACTTTTCGAAAACCACAGTAGTGGAAACGTCGAGCGTGCAGGCTGCCGCCACACGATTGACACGAACCGGTCTGTTACCCTTCCTTTGGGCAGACCACGCATCGCCAAATTTCTGGTAGTTCTCTCTGTTGGGATCCAGTATGAATTCTTGTAACGCGGATATAAAATCTTCATTACTGATGAACTCCTCAAAGTAATCTTCTTTTAATGTAGACTGGCCGCAAGAAGCAATCCCGTTTTCTCTTTCAAAAAGGAGCTTCCTCAGGAAACCCTTATCAGTTTCATGAGACAATCCCTCTCCTGTATTTTTGATGCGATCACGGATCTTATCGACCTCTTCGCAAAACGTTTTGTAGTCATCATGCCATCTTTTGACTTCGTGTTTCCGGTTTTCAATCAAATATTTGTAAAGATTTTTCAGTTTGCTACTCATTTCAGCCTCCTATTTTCAATTTCGTTCGCTTTTTCAGCAATTGTAAACTCCTCATCGACCTCGAACAGATCAGGCGTGGAGCGGTGGACGCCGATGTCGTGTTCCATCAGGAGCATCACAAGTTGTTCCCCATTCATCAGGGCGATGGGGGTCTTGTCGGACTGGGCAGCTTCCTTGACGGCTCCGGGACTGAAGTCACTGGTGGTGATGATCAGACCTTGTTCGTGCGCCCCCAGGCTGCCGCGCACCTGCTGAACCACCGGGGACTGGATGTTGTTCTTGAGCTTCCACTTTTTGACCTGGACGGCCATCTTGATACGAACCACATCACCAACCACCAAGGTGCCCCTGACATCGATGCCGCCGTCGCCGCTGAGTTTGGTTACCTCGACCATCTCGAAACCCATCTCCGCCAGCAAATGTGAGATAAGTTCCTCGAACTCGCCGGGTTTCATGGCTAGCAGGCGCTCACGCAGGGCCTTCCGAACCTGGAGGTTGTGCTGCTCGATTTGGAATGCGAGACCGCGTTTCATCCATTGGCTCAAGCCGATATAGCCACGGCCGTGTTGGATAAAGCGAGAGCGCTCACCGCGCTTTCGCTGGCGTTTGATCTCGGTGATCACCTGAGCGTACATGGTGGCCTCTGGCGTTTTACCGCCCGTCATCAGCCAACCTTTTTCCAAGGCCTTCTCAGTAATCTCTTTGTAGTGCATCGGCTTCTTGGCGCCGAACTCCTCAAGCACCTTTTGAGCACAATCGGTGAAAGAAAATCCCGCGTTTGCAGCAGAAGGTTTTGGAGCCTCTTGAATGATCGCAGGAACCGGTGCAGCACCGCTCGGTATTTCAGCGGAATCCCGAAGCCCAAAGGTCTGAGGACCTACCTTTACAAAAGGTGACTTATCCCCATTGCTCTTGATGTCGGAATAGAGCCGGGCGCTTACGGTGGCCGCCGGAGTTTTTCCGTCTGATTTCCAAAGGCCTTCAGCGATCATCTGACTTGCCAAATCTTTCGCATGCAAGGGCGACCCGGACTTTTTCAGAATTTGAATTGCCGCTGAAAGAACGCTCATGATTCCCCTTCAATCCACTCAAGGGGAACGAGCTTTTGCTTCCCATCCCACCAGTTTTCACGGACCAACGCCTGATACCAATCCTCCCTGATATCTGCGTGCTCGGTGACGATCACCTGAAAATTCTTGGTCTCCTCGACAATCAACTTGAACATACGGATTACCGATTGCCGGTCTGGGTTCGTTGCTTCGGTCTGCTCGCGAACTGTTTCGGCCGAGGTATCAGGCGGGAAATACGCTTGAGATGGCTGGTCAAAAAACAAAAACTGCGGTACTGGTCGCTGTTTCTTTAAGAACCAGTTGTGCAGAGCCAAATGGGTCACGAGATGGAGGCCAACCCAGGTTTCTCCGCTGCCCATTTTGGGCATGGGTATCGCTCCGTCGTCAGCATGGTCTGCGACGATGGTTAACTTTTTGAGATCCAAGCGCATCGGAGAGTCCGAGTGCTCAATCTCAAGTTTTCTTGCCAATGAAGTTATCTGAGCAGAAACAAGAGAGAGGATGGAGTCTAAGCGCCCGGTGAGGGCCTCATCGTCAAGCACGGCTTCTATGGCACGGATTTGCTCAGCCAGTTTTTCTACTTCTAACTTGTCATCCGAGTCATCGAAATCATTTACAGGCATATTCTCCGAGTAAAGACTGAGTCGGCCTTTTATCATTGCGCGTCTGGAATTGAAGTCCCGCAAGCCAGAGATGTGCTGGTTCGTAGTCTGAAGGGAAATGATTGACGTCTTGACTTCATTGAGCTGCCTTTTGATTTCCCCCAACTGGTCCTCGGCCCTGGCTATCATTGCATCTAAATGTGGGGTATCGTTGGTGACTGCCGCGAGCTGGGAATCGATATCGGTCAACGACGCTCGAATGGCTTCTGCTGACGGAACTGCTCTGGGCAACGTTGATGAACAAAGAGGACAGGTATTCGGATCACCTGTGTGACCAAAGATGTTGATTGATTCCAGTCGTGACTTTTGCTCTCCCATCTCAGAGCCGAACCCATTTGATGAGCGTTTTAGATCTTTTAGTGAATTGAGTTCTAAGGTGGCAATCCTGTAAGCCTCCCTGATCCGTTGTTGGCGATCCAGAAGGTCATTTAGGACATCGACATTAGGTTCCGCCAGATCGCTATCGATATTCTTAGCGAGTGCTTCCTCGATCAGTTGTCGTACATTGTTCCATGAAGATTGAAGAGGCTCGTCAGCAGCAATCAAGTCTACGCTCTTAGCCTCATTCAGGAGAGCAAAAGCGCGTTCGAAATTCTGCCCCTTCAGCCTGTTGCGTTCGGCAATTCTTGACTCCACTTGATTCAGCTTATGGTTCAGCCTCCGTAGTTCTTCCTTGTTCTGGATGAACTCCTCCGTGATAGCGCCGAGAAAGTAAGGGAGATAGTCTTTAATGCATTGAGGGATGAAAGGCTCCCCCTGGCGATGGAACAGAAATTTCTGATCACCAATTTCGCTTTGTTCTTGAAAGCAATAAAAAAGAGCCTTGCCGATATCCGCAGCGCCAGTTTTGCGAGTCTGGCCAGCCTTAGGCTCGTGAATGTATTCTCCAATCCCCAAGACCTGATTAAGTATTGACGCAAGCGTTTCTAAATTTGCATTTTTAGTCAGACTGGATACTTGGGGAAAACTAAGGGAGGTTCCACGCTCGATGTAGATGTCTTCAGAGGATTCTTTACCAGGCTTTGGATTGCGCCTGGCGATAAAGACTTCCCCCGAAGAGGTTTGGAGTTTTACTGCGTACCACTCAACATGCTTACGAATGACGCCAGCAGGAACATTGCATTCTCTCCGACCCAGGCAGTAATCAACGATGTGAATAAGAGCCGATTTGCCCGTTTTAGATTGACCGGTGATGACATTGACAGCATCTGGTTTAAGTTCAATGGAACGGATTTGGCCGTTCGCCCCATATACAAGAATGTTAAGAATCTGAAATTTCAAGGTTTTACTCCCAGTAGTGCCATTGCAGTCTTGAAGTCGCCGACCATGGAAAACCACTTTCCGCACATCACAGCAGCGCGGACACACTCATTGACCTCCTGGGTCGCATTAGGAAAGGACTTCGGCGCTGGGGTTGTGGTCTTGAGCAGTCCTGATTTTGTGACACAGATGCTATTGTGTTGCATGGCAAAGGCCAGTGCTTCCTTGACGTAGGGAGCCATGTTCTTTGCGCGTTCTGCAAAGCCTACTTTGGCTATTACGGTATCTGCATTGGTGATCCAGGCGGAAAATGCCGTGCGAGATGATCGTGGGAATGCCTGTCTTGTTGGCTTGTGCAGAACCAGGGGCAACATCACGAAGGGAAAAGCATACGGCACCCCCTCATTGACGTTTTGTGTATATGCATCCAAGCCGATTGCCATAAGAAACCCGCAAAATGCCGGGTTCAAAAGTGCTGCTATCTCTGTAGGTCTGTTCGCCCATTCCTTCATAGATTATCCTCCGCAGATTGAGCAACCAGGCGCGACTGGAATTCAGGATGCCAGCCAACCCGCAGGCTGTTCGCGAGCATCTGATACGTGCCTCTGGTTATAAAGACTTCATGGCATGAAGGACGAATTGGAATGTTAGCCTCCGCTTCCACCCAATGAAAAACTTTTTTCCCTGCAGCTATTTGATCATCAGATGTCGAATCTACAGGCAGGGAATCCTTTGCTTGGTCGAATCGGATCGCCCATTCTTCGATAAGGATGTCGTCATATTGCTCCAAATCATTATCAATAAGGAGCGATTCCCTGACCCATCGTGATCGCTGCTCTGCCGCCTTGAAGAAATTTTTAGCTGCTCTCTGAATGCGGTTTTCGGACAGAGCAATTAGTCGAAGCTGCTTTGCGAACACCAAATTCACAAATGGAGTAACATCCGGGTCCGCTGATTGGATCTCGGGATGTATCGGTAAGGAGTCTGATTTGAACTGCTCTCTTAGAGAATCAAGCTGGGCGTCTATTTCCGAGCCGGTTATCTTGAGGATCTTATGCTTCTTGCGCTTGAGGCTATCGGAATCGATTTCTTTGTCGGCAATGTCCGTTATTTCGCTGCCATCAATCCCAGCTACGACCCGCTGGAGCCACCAGCCTTCCAGATACTTGAGAAATTGATCCGCATATTGCCTCTCACAATGTCCCCAAAGCTCCTCAATTAGATGGGCCTGGAGATCCTTGCTTAAAGGGGAGTTATCCAGGATATAAACCCGCGCCAGAAGAGTCCTCCGTTGTTGCGGCGTGAGCGAATTGAACTTCTGATACCCTTCCTTGTTCGATTCGTTCGACGACGTTTGGCTCGTCTGCAACAGTAGCGCCTCAGCTTCGGCAATATTCCTTTCTTCGATGCGCAAGTGACGTGCAGCAGAATTTTCGGCTGACTCTTCTGTCGTCACCAGGCAGAGAATAGAATTTTCCTCAGCCAGTCCTCCGGAAAACAGATCGCACCAGATCCTGATAGTTTTCCAAAGATCGGGGCTCGCATTGGTGAGACTGGCCTTCCGGGTGATGTGATGTTTAACCTGGATGATTTCGGTGGGGCTGCCGTCCTTTTCGAACACAACGTCGTCGAGAGTTTCGATTGCAACAACAATATCCGGATCAGACTTCAAACGTTTTAGAGATTCCAACAATGCAAGACGACACTGGTAGATATACCCGAGCAAAGATGGCGTCGCCGAATATTGTGATCTGTGTTCCATGTCAGCCTCCATTTTCCCTACAGCTTGAAGCTTTTTGAGAGGACCTTGCCTTCGATAGAAAATCTCAGTTCGCCATCTGCCTCAATGAACGCCACAGATTTGCCTGCGTATCTTCGGTAAAGCTGGAATGTTCGCCCCTTGTAGGTGACGCTGCCATCATCCTCCACAAGGACGCTATCGCCCGGTGGCGACGTGGAAACAGGACTCGTCAGCGGGCATGTGTCGTTGAACGAAGGGCCTAGGCTCGTACTCTTCTTTTCAGAGAGCAACGTCATCAGACCGCTGGGTTCGTGGCCTTTGCTAACCTTGGAGCTTGGAGTTGCTTCTGCATACTCGGCAAGCTGCCTTTGGGCTTCCTGAAGGCGGCGATTGAATCCATCTGGGTCACACAGGATGGATATCCAAAGTCGTGCTTTCTCGGAATTGATGTCGTGATCTAGAATCTTTTCGAGCAGGTTGCATGCTTGCCCGATAGCGTCTTTGGCATCGTTCCAAAGCGATTGGATTTCTTCCTGCTCGTCGGACTTGATGGCCTCCTCGAAATCCTCGAGGACAATGTCTGTATTCAGTGAGCCTTCATAGGGATCTAATCCCTTGACTTTATAGCGGTGAAGCTGTTCCGGACTCATCGTGCAGTGATAGGTCAGCAGCCAGCGTTCCTTGATGAAATGGACATCGCCTTCCTTGTTCAGGAGCATGAACTCGCCTGTCTTGGGTCGTGCAAGCTTCTGCGCCAAGTCGGAAGGTGAAAATTCCGCGTCGGCCAAACCCTCACGAACCTTATCCCGATCTCTTTTTGTCTGCAGCTTGCCTACGATCCAGGTAGCGCAGTTCGAAAGGCCCTTATAGTCAATATCCCCGGGGTTTTGTGTTGCCAAAATGCAGCCGACACCAAAGGCGCGTCCTTGCTTGACCAGGATATTCAGTGCAGGTTTGCAGGTAGATGTATAGGGATAAGTGGGATAGAAAGCCGACTTTCCGCCACCGCCGCCGATCTCATCAAGAAAGAACAACAGGCGTGGCCTGTTTCCACCAGGGGCGCTACCTTGTTTTCGCATCCAGGCGTTGATCGCAAAGGCAATTTGGGCGATAACAAAGCTCTGATCCTCAAAATCAGTGATGTGAGCGAGGCCGATAACACTGATCTGGGTCTTGCCGTCGACACGGTTGGCCCCCACCAGCTTGTTGATGTTCATCTCTTCACCCCGGACCCAGTTGGCGGCCGCGCCAACGAGTTGGCCGTTCACCGCCTGGGCAAGCTTTTGTCGCCGGTTCTCGGGGATATGGTCATCGATCCCCAGCACACCAATGGTGGCAAAGGGTGGTTCCAGAATCATGGATACCAATTGTCCAAGACCTGTCACGCCGGTTAGATCAACCCCCGTGCGCCAAGCGTGCTCGATGAGAGCGGTGACAAAATCCGTTTCCCGGTCCCGCTGTCCCGAGGGTATCACCCGGCGCACCAGCGCTTCCGCCATGCTGGTCACCATGACCGAAGCCGTATCCGGGTCTTCTTCAAACAGCTTATTGATGTCCGGAGGCGGGGAAGAAATGAGCGGAATGGATACCCGGCGGCCGAGTTCGCTGCGGGGGGTGAAAATTTCAACGGCTACCTGGTTGGAAAACTCCCGCACGTTGGTTTCGGTAAGCCCCCAATCCCATAACCGTTTCCGGAAGGTGTTGGCCTCAGCCAGGGCGGCGCGACCAAGCGTAGATTTGTCTTCAACCTCGATCCATGGCGCAACGGCCGGTGCTTCCAGTTCTCCGAAAGCAAGCACCAAAGAAGACAAATCGCCCTTGAGATCTACGATAATCGAGGGAACCCCCTTGAGAGCTGCTTCCTCAATGATGGCTTTACCCATTACCGTCTTGCCGGAGCCTGAGCCACCACAAATAAAGGTATGTGTAATCAGATCGCTCAGCTTGTGGCGGTACAACTCTCCCGGCATCCCATTGGGATCGAGATGTTTTCCTATATAAAGTTCGCTCACACGCTATCCTCCCCCGGTAGTTCAAGCGTTCCTGTTTGCCATTCACGGAATTTTTCAAGAATAAACGGGAGGTCGTTTTCTTTGCGCGGGTCGCCATTGGCCCGGCGGCCAACGTAGTCCGCCCGCGCCATGAAGATATCACCCTGAACATCACCTGGGCGCTTCTTCTGCAGATAAACCACATTGGTCGGAATGGTGGTTCCGGTTGAGGCGAAGGTTTCGCTTGGCAGTGAAATCACAGCCTTGATGATGGCGTACTCCCGCATATAATCCCGAACGGGCTTCGCGGTAGCGTTCGACAACACACCGTCGGGAAGAACGATGAGCAGTTTACCGCCCGGCTTCAACACCCGAAGATAGTGTTCAATGAAGAGGACCTCGCTGTCCTGACTGTTTTTGGGTCGCTTCTCCGGCGGACGGCCCTTGGACTTGAATACCTTGACCTCATGTCCGAACTGATAGTCCAGCAGGATATCTTTTGTCTTGACGGATTTGCCAAATGGCGGATTGGTCAGTACCAGGTCAATGCTATCCGGCCCTATGCAGCGCTTTTTCTTGCCGTCGCCGAAGTCAACTTCATACTCAATTGACGGCTTCAAACCGCCGTATTCCTCGTTGTAGAGGTAGTTCTGGTGAAGCCACTGGGCGTTCTGCGCATCGACTGAGTGAACGATCATGTTCAGTTTTCCAAGGCGAGCCGCTTTCTCTTCAATCTCGCACGCGAAAAAGGTTTCCTGGCCGAGGCGTTTTAAAAGCTGATCTTTCTTGTGTGGCTCCACACCACCCCCGAGCACATGCTTGTACACGTCCTCGTAAGTGGCGATCAGAAAACCACCTGACCCTGCGCAGGCATCTAGAAAGCGCTCACCTTTTTCGATGTCTAAGGCCGGGCCGTCCAAGTTGTCCCGGGCAAGGTCCAACATAAAGGCGACGATTTCGCGTGGCGTAAAGAACTGGCCGAGGTCTTTACCCTTGAAAGTATCGGACAGCATAATTTCAAAGGCACGGCCAAGCACATCGCCCTGGGTGTCTTTCAGGTTGATCCCTTCAAGACGGGCAATGACCTGCTTAACGGTTGCCGCCTTGCTGAGTACTCGCTCGTTCTCGTCTGTAAAGACTTCGGGGTGTTGTCCCTTCAGATCATCGAACAGGTTGTTGATGAAGTTCTGGCTGGCCTTGTCGCCCATGTGTTCGTTTTGCTCACAATACGATTTCAGCTTAGCGATGGTAAAACTTCCGCTGGGTTTTGCGTCTTCATTGAGCTTGATAAACAGGAAGCGCGTGAACTCGTCGAAGATCCAGTCATTGCGTTTGTTCTCGATGTCCCAGATATCCTGCCAGCAGCCCTTCATGAGCTGCACGAAGCGGGTGAGGCTGTTTTCCGTATGGAGTGTTTTCTGCGCCCACTGCCGCAGGCCCTTGACTATGTCTGGCTTTAATTCGCGCACCATGTCTTCGGCATCCCGAACATCATCCCAGTCCTTCATCTCGTCATGTATTTCATTCCCTCTTTCAACAAGATAGATACGTAAATGGCCTGCCACCTCGATAACACAATAGGCTGCCGGGCCATTGGGCATAAGAATGCTAAGGGCTTTGTACCGGTTAGCCTCGGATTCACTCAGCGTTGCCGAGCCTTCATGCTTGAAGGCGGCATAGCAATTGCCGACGCTGGTTGACACCAGAAAGTCGGCTTTCTCGTCCAGTCCTTCAACCGTTGTGGCAACGCCAGAACCATCACCGTCATTGATCTGGTGGGCTTTGAAGCCCAGGTCTGAGACCAGAAATTCTCTGAATTGATCAAGAGTTGCCATCTGCTATTTCGCTCCTCGTGTTATGTACACCGCAATCGGGATGACTGTTTCTTCCGGGGTCAATCCACCATGGTCGTTGCCCTGAACCTTGTAAGGGTTGCCTGCCGATGTCTGCCTGCCACCGGGCCAGCCATAGCTATCGTGCCCAAAGGGCAACTCAACGGCATCATGGCTGGATGGAAGACCGTAATCGGCAACCGGTTCGATTCGTTTCACATCCACAGGGCCAACATTGGTGCGGTTGGTTGTTTTGTATTCCAGGCAACGGTTATGGATGAAGACATCCCGTCCGGGGCCGCTGTCCGATTTCAAATCGTCAATGACGTACTGTGTGTTGTACCAGGTAAAGCCGTGGTCGGCCGTGATGACGACAGCCGTCTTGTCCTGGGCGGCGATTCTTCGCAGGTGGGGCAACGCCACCTCCTTCACATAGGCCAGCATGATCTCCTGGAAACTCGACACACCCTTCTGCAGAAGCCGATCCTGGAGGTTGAACACCACCGCTTTGAAGCGCCCGGGTGCATCCACCAGGTCGCGCATTTTCCGGTTAAGGGTGTCGGCGTTGGCTTCCTTCTCGTTGTAACAGAGATAGCTTTTGTCGCGATCCCACCAGGAGGCAGGCGAAAGCCCCAGGTTGTCCAGGCAACGCTCGAGCAGATGGGGTTCACTGGTGCCATAAGGCCAGCTTCGGAATTCTGCCGGGGGTTCGCCGGCGAAAATAGCCTGCCGGCAATATTCCGTAATGCTGGGCAGATAAGTGCAGGCACGGAACTCAGGCCCCAGCGACTGGTAAGGGCGAAACAGCTCGCGTCCCGGCATCATCAGGAAGCGGTCGCGCAGCAAGGTCCAGTTGGCCACGCTCATCCCGTCAAAGACAATCAGATAGACCTGCTTGATCTCCGAATCCTGTAGCAATGGCTTAACCACAGATTCCATGACATCACTGTTCAGCCACGGCCTGCAGGTCCCTGCCGCGAACTTACGCTCGTTCAGCCACTTCGGCAGTCCTCGGCTCGGTTGCACATAGAAATCCGCCCAAGCGATGCGAATGGATTCGCAGGCCTTTTTCGCTCGCTGGGTGATACGAAAGACATTGACCTTTTCCGGCAACTGGCTGGATCGCCGTTCTGCCTCCAGCGCCATTGTGGTGAGCGGCAGATACACCGAATCCACCAGCATCAGCCAGGCCTTCCAATCCAGGCTGGCGAGATTTTTCGCCGCCGCCTTGGCCTTGTCGGTAAGCCGGTGAATCGTGACCATCGCTTCCAGCAGCAACACGTGGTCCTCGTACTGCTCGCGGGCCTGATGTCGCCGCAGGGCTTCCAGGAGTTCTTCCCATTCCGGGGCATCCGGTGTTTCCAACGTATCGGTCAGTTTGCAGGGGGCCTTTTCAAGCGGAAGCGTATCGGCGAGCTCGCCGTTGACCACCACATCGAGCAACGCATGCAGGGTGACCGCCAAACCTTGGGCAAGGATACCACCATCGGCCTCCAGGATCTGGATGAGCTGATTCAGCAGGCGCTCCGAGCCTTTGCCACCAACGCCTTTGACTACTGTCGCAAGGGACTCGGCGACGGCACTCGGGTGCTTCGGAAAGACTTCGTGCTGAAGGTAGTGCAGAGCCTGTTTACATACTGCACCGTCTTTAAGGGTGATGCGACGACCCCATTCGGCGAGCCCGTGTAGATTTTGCCCGTCTTTGAACACGTCAACAAACAGGTCGCCCAGTTCACTACCATCGAGGAAGGTACGCATCTGTTCCGGCGTAAGCATCTTCCAGCCGTCCAGAATGGAGGCAAGCAGACAGATCGGCAGCACCGGCGGCGGGTCGCTTTCTAGTATGACGGCTTCGACTAAGGCGAAACGAGGGCCATCGAGCCAGGTGCGAACCACATCGAGAAACTCCTGCTCCAGCGACCGGCGTTCATCCGCATCGACCGAACTCAGCACCTCGCGTACCCGTGTCAATCCATTTTCGTACCAGAGCTTGCCGAGAATCCGATCCGGCTCCCAGCCTGCAGCCAACACGCTGGGATCGTTCAGCAGCGAGGCGAGCACTACGCGCTCTAGACCGTAAGCGTCGAGCTGCGGCAGATACGGGGCCAAGTTCCAGAATGCGGGGATGGGAAGCCGGTCAAGCAAGGCCCGGGGATTCTGAACGCCAAACGCCATGGCGATGTCGCAACCCGTTACCGTACGAGGCGACACATTGGAGCGGGCTTGCAAGTCGGGCAGATGATCCGGCTGAAGCTGCTGGCGCGAGATTAGGATACGGGCGGGTGGATTCGCTTGCCGACGCTCGTGCTCGGTATAGCGGCGCAGAGAAAACTCATTGGCACAGACATGCACGGGAATGCCTTGGCCATCGACCTGCAGTTCGGCGGGTGCTTCGGCAAAATAGCCTCGCACGTCATTGAGCAGCAGATAGGGCAACTTGTGTCTATCCCGGCTGTGCCACATGCCAGCCAGGGCTTGTTCCATGGCGGTCATTGCAACGCCTCCTTTGCTTCATCAACTAACCTATTGAACCAGCGGTCATCTAAAAGGTTGGAGATGTTTGTCTTAGCCTTGTTTAACAAATATGAAGCTCTATTCCGGTAGTCACCTTCAATTCTTTCAAGCTCATGGGATTGCCTAATTTTTTCGCGTACCCCTTCGGCGATCCGACGAGCCTGATCTTGATTTAATACTGGGAACGGTAGTTGTGCCAACGCCCGATCATTAACGTCTTTTTGGCTTTCGCTTTTCCCAGTGCATTTATTTGCTAAATGTCTTTTGATAGGACCTGTTTTTAAGTATGCCCAGATAATGGTCCTCATATTCTCATCAACATCCGATGTTGAAAGTCGCAAAAAATGATGAGACCCCCAGCATTCCTCGTTGATGACAAAAGCCTTTCCTTGTAGTATTGAAGGCTTCAAATGCGCCCAAGCAATATCGCCTGGTAGGAAATGTGTCCTGCCTGTTTGCTCTTCGACTTCAACTTCAGGTATTTCGATATTTCCCCAAAAATTACCTGGAAGTTCCTCGATCGATATATAGCGCTGCAATCCAATCGGTATTTGCTGTTTGGTGCCATCAATTTCGCAAACGTCTCCAAGTTGACCAAACTTCCCTGACGTTTCGCACATCTTCTCAAAATCAGTATTCGCCCCTAAAACATCGATTCGATCAACTCCTGCCTCTGCAGATTGGATGTACATCTTGCCGAACCAAGGTGCAGGAAAACTTGGTAAGCCAATTTCTTGAGCAATAAGCTCAACGATAGAATCCAGCATTTGTTGCCTTTGGGATTCAAACAATATTGCCTTTGCCTCCACCTTCTGAGAAAAAATTCGTAACTCGTTATATCTTTCAATAATCTGCTTTTGGTCGATTCTATCAATAACAGGAACCTTCACCTCCCGAAGATCAGATAGATTAATTCCCTTTATTGCAGCGCCTCTGCTGTGAAGAGTCATTTGAAGCTGCGCCAGCTCAGACTCCAAATACAGCATGATGAAATCATTTGCATTCTTGTCCTTCAGGCGTATCAATGCCGAGTCTCTAGTAATATTGCCTGAGTCAAGCTCATCTGGCACTTCGGCTATCCGCCCGATTGTGCCTTTAATTGATATTAGAATATCTCTGGGTTGCAGTATGGTTCGTGAATAAGCATTGGAAATGGAAGGTGAAACCCTCGAAAGGCCTTCGACATCAATAGTCCTGTCTTTTCTAATGTTTTCAACCTTTACAATGGGGACACCGTCTGGGTCAGGCTCACCCGCCTTGACGATCCCATAGGTAATAGAAGAGTCGTCCTCTATTAGATCTTGGAGGCTTGAAAATTCACTATGAGTGACCTCCATTGTGTCTTGGAGCATCTTGTGAACACGCCTAAACTCCACTGAAACTTCGTCAACCTCTGGAGTGTCTACAAAAATAAGTGGCCTATTGAAAAGTACCTTCATCATTCCACCTTCCAAGACTGTTCTTCTTCCGAATCGTTCTTTTTCAGCAGCTCACCCAATGCGCCGTGCACATGCTGCTCGAATTCGCGTCGTCCCCCCTTGAAGAAGCCAAGTAGTCGCGGTTTGAGCTGGTCCAACAGTTCGTCGACATTGACTTTCAGGGCTTCCGCCTCAGCAAGAGCCTCCGCCAGGTATTGGCGCATTGGGACTTCATGCAGCGCATCAAGAGCGCTTTGTTCTGCGGGATCACTGAGCAACCCTAGCAAAGGAATTGCAGCGGGCGTGTCACTAACGTAATCCCGGAGCTCGGCTTCGCAGCCCCGCACATGGTCCAGGTATTCCTTGATGCCGCGCTCAACCAACTCTAGGAAATGGTCCGGCTTGAGTTCCAGACGCTTGCCGAGTTTATAACCACAGGCGGAACACAACCAGCCGTGGAACAGGTCGTTCTTCACGTCATCCCAGCTTTGCTCGCATACCTGCTGCACGCTTACCTGGGTTAACAGCTCCGCCAATTGGGCTTTAATAGAGGCAGGGCTGAAATGGGCACTGAGCCCTTCCACACGTGAGAGGTCCTTCAGCACCTGGTAGCTTTGGCTGCCGAGCACGGCATCACGGAGGGCTTTCAGATCGTTGTGCAGACCCGCGTGTTCACTCAGATACTGATTGAGATAGAGCTCGTGCAGATCCTTCCATTCGGCGGTTATACGGCTCATTTCCCCTGAAGCGCCAGCGGATTTGACGTAGGTTTCGATGCTGTCGAGCAGATCCTGGCATGACTTTTCAATAGTGGGCGTGACACCCAGCGCTTTGAGTTCGCGTAGTTTGCCGGTGATACTCGCCATCTCGGAAATGCGATCCATAAAATCACGGGCTTCTCGCACGCGGTGGGCAAATTCCTCGACACAAGTATAACGATTGGCCGCCTCGATATCGTCGTCCTCGGCAAGCCCCAGCATGTCGCGCAAGGCATCACGCACCGAGGCATAACAGGCAACCCGGCTTTCCCTGTCATCCTCGGGCAGCGCAAAGATGTCGGCCCATTCGGAAATGGGGTTGGGAACCGAGGCTCCGGGCCAGGTTTGTAAAGCCTGTTCGACTTGGCGGAACTCGCGCTGGGCACGAGTTTCCGTCTCTTTCAAGAGGTCAAAAAGGCGCTCGGCGGCTGCCGGGCTGTAACCGGTGCCTTCTTTCCAGAGGCCAATGGCGCGAAGCGACGCGGTCAGATCGTGCCACAGGGTTTCATCCGGGCGCGTCCCTGGTCGCAGTTCATCCAACTCCTGGAGCCAGTCGACCGGGCTGCCAATGGTGCGATCATCCTGGGAGATCGTCTTGCCGTGAAAAGTAAAGCCGCTGATCTCTCCGGTGCTGATGAGCAGCGTAATCAGGATATCCACCCAGGTGTCGGTCAATCCCAGGTCCGTTGTTTTCAGCCGTTTGCGGGTTTCCGCGAAGCTGGTGGCAGGCGGGTTTGCCTTGCGGATATTGTCCCGAATCCGCTCCCTCGCTTTTTTGAAGGCTTCCGCACTGCTAGCGGCCAATGTAACCGAGACCTCCCCGGGCACACTGGTGTTGAGCAAACCAAGCGGGGCGAGGTGCTTTTCAAGATCAGCCTTGGCAGTCCCATCTCTGTCGGTTACGCGGACTTCCCAGATGGCTTCGAGGATGCGTTTGCGCATCTGATTGCTCAAGTCTGCGCTGAAGGAATAGGCCTCCCGGAAATCCGGGTGGAATTGGAAGACCTTGTCTAAAGCCTTGGTGGCGACCTTTTCTAGGAGCCGCTCTAAAGAGCGCTCACTTTGCGGAATGCTTTGGTAGAGGGTGAGTAATTCTGCGGGTTCGCAGAGGATTTCCCAGACTTGGTCCTTCGTATTCCATTGGCGAATTTCGCCATTCACAAAGGACTCGAGCAAAATCTCCGTCGCCTTGCGGACAGGCTGGGCTGATTTAGTTCCGGCGGGAAGGTCAATCCATTCGCCCAGCAACTCCAGTTTGCGACGGATGGATTGCGAAGCACCGCCCGCGTTAACCTGGGACTGATAGTCGCCAAAGAGCTTGACCAAAACCATGCTACGTTTGAGTTCATCGATATCCTGGGATGGCAATGTGGCCGGTAGCCATACAAGAGTCCGTCCGTTACCATGACGGATTGCACCCATCTCGACATCGAGCGGCGAGGCTGACGGGTAGAGTACGGCCATGTGCAACGCCTTGGCGGCGGGCACGTCCTTAACAAAGCCAATAACCGCACGGTCGTTGGTGAGCGCCGTCACCGGTTCAAGCCGATAGTCCAGGGCGCGGCGGGTTCGCTGCCAATCCACATCCACCTGGGTCGAGAAGCCATGTTGTGGCGGCACAGTGCCGCCCAGGGGACTGCCCGGGAAGCGAAGGAATAGTTCAAGATGAGAGCGGTAGGCGCTAACATGCTGAATATCCGGTGCGAAGCCATTCTTGACTCGCTCGACTTCAACCAACAGCTCTTCGCGTTCGCCCCCGTCACCTTCAACCGAGAGAAAAAAGCTCAGATTCTCCCCGCTGCCCTTCTGACGAAGGGGTGGAAATGCTTGTGCAATCTTTTCCAGAATCCGAGCTGTTTCCTGGTCGCTTCCAGCGGGGTCACTTTCCTTGCCGGGCCATCGCAGCAAGAGTGCGTCATTTAGTTTGGAGACGGTGAGTTCTTCCTTGACCATGGAGAGGACGATCAAGGCTTTAATCAGGCGCTCGCTCGCTACTTTGGCGGCTGCCTGATCGGCATCCGACCAGCGCCTATAAGGCACACGGGACAGGACCTCGTCCCTGGTCGTACTGCAGAATCGCTCGAACATTCCGTAATACTTGGCCATCTCCGGATCGTCATGGATGATCTTGTTACGCAGATCTTCGTAGTCGAACACATCGTCGAGCACCGCGATACGTTTCCAATCGCTGCCGTTCTGCAAACGTCTTTCAATGAATTCCTGAACAAATCCCAGTGCGCCACGGGATCTGCCGCCCCGATTGGTGATCGCGGTGAGACAGTACAGCCCGAAGGGATGCATCGGATAAATGTCGGCAAAGTGTTTTGCCTCGTCGGTGATGGGTTCGCGTTCGCGGAAGTAGCGTTTCAGGAAGTCAGTAAAGGTTCCCCGGAAATGCGGCTGAATTTCTTGTCTGAAAGAGTCAGCGAGCTTATGAATGCATTTGGAGTTCTCACGAAACAGCCGGTGATTGTAGATGCGATGAAATTGGGTGACCGGGATGTTGATGGACAGGAAGCGACCGGATTGCCCGGAAAGCTTGCCCATCAACTCCGTATCATAATTGCGCCCGGCTTGGCGGGCGATAGCCTGAATTTCCTCCTGAACCGCTCCAAAAATCCAGAACGGTTGATCTCCGGCTAGTCCTGCTTCAGCCAGTTGTCCAAGGAATGCAGTGCCCCGGTTGAAATGTTCGTCGCTCTGGATAAGGTGAAGATACAATTCGTCAATAAAGACCAAGACACCTTCGTAACCACGTTCTTTGGCGATCTCGACCAGCTTCTTGACCTTTTCCGTGACCGTGGTGCGGTCCTGAACGAGTTGAATGCTCAGAGCGGCAACAGCCTGCTCAATAATGGTCTTCTGATATTCCTTGTCATAGGAGCGAAGCTGATCGATGGAGAGATTTCGGTTGTCGCGAATCCAGGTCTCCACATCGCTGCGGGTGCCGCTGGCGGTGCGATTGAAAAAGGTATCCAGATAGGCATCGGTGTTGGACAAAGTCGCCGTTACTGGCGGCGAGAGGTGCCGCAAGTGGGCAGTAACCGAGTTCCAAAAGGCCTGCTCAAGAGTCTCGTCAGGCACTTCAATGGCAGTAAAATTGATCGTGAGGAATTTTCGTGGCACGAGCGCATCAATGCCCCATTCGGGCTTGGTATCGAGGAACTGCTTGCGCAGCGTCGGTTCGGTCAAAATGGCGGATAGCCATGCCATGAAGATGGTCTTACCGGAACCGTATAGACCGGTGATGAAGAAGCCGCGGCCTTGCTCACGGTAAATTCGGTCCAGGATAATTCGGGCCGACTCCTCAACCTCGGGCAGCATGACGAAGCTTTCGAAAATTCGCGTCCGGCTGGCCGAATCGTGAGTCGACTCTTTGAAGTTTTCCACCCAACTACTGACGGGCGTGAAATCAAACATATCATTCATTAGTGGCATATCAGGCCTCCAGCTCCACAATTGGTTGATCACCGCGAGTCAGTGTGTACTGCCCACAGCGGCAAAGCTGACCATCCATTCGTCCTGTCAGCACCAGCAAAATTCTTCTTTTTCCCACGGCATCGTTGTACCAAGTGGTCATGGGGTCCATGCCAAGTGCGAAAAGCAGTTCCAGGTGATCTAGGATGGTCAGTCCCTCTAGTAATAGCTGTTCGGCTACAAGGTCATGTACCGCTTTCCGAAGTCTGTTCCCGTAGCGTTTAAGATCCGCCGTGATGGTTGTAGCATTGAATTCAAACACTTCGGTAAACATGGGATCTCTAGCCAACAGGTCGAGAATGATTTCATTCACGCTCACATATCGGACCTGCCCGAAATGGTCCAGCGATGCCATGTGTTCCGCAAGCCATGTTTTTCCGGAACCTTGACCGCCAATCAGACAGCAAAGCGTCCGGCCGCCAACGTGGCTTTCGCCAATCAATCCTATAAGCTCATTGAGCGCCTTGGCCTGAGCTGGAGTCGTTTTGTTATCTCCAGGCATTGACGTACTCCTCCAGCGATTGATGAATCAGTTGAATTTGATCCGTACTTCCGTGCCGGTGATATTCACAATGTCCCTTGGTTGCGAGTTTATTGACCCCGGCAATCAGCAAAGCGCGGTTACACATGAAGATAGGAGCGATGGTCCCTTCGTTAATGACTGTGGCTGTTGAAGGCGCCCGCCAACCGTTTTTTGATGCGTCGTGATAGAGCGCGTAGCCCAAAACGGTCGCGGCTGGGCAGTAGGTGGTCACCGAGTAATTGGATTTCGAAAGTTTCAGGCGTCCTGCCTTAACGAGGATCGACCGCACTCGATCTCGAGTTGACAGAGGCATGCGCTCGTATTTACGTTCCAGGAGCTGGTCGAGATGGTAGCGAGAGAAAACGGCCTCACCGGTATTCAGGAAGCTGTCTGTAACCAAAAGTGAAAGAGTTTCAAAAAGAATCGGGGTAGTGATGCATAGCTGGAAAAACACCAGATCCTGAACCGCTTCATCATTATTGCGAATCTTTCGAAACATCTTCAAGAACGAAGTGTTCTTGATCGAGTTGTTCTCGATTTCCAGAAAGCGATATTTCATGTGTTGCCACAGTTTTTCCTTGTTGGACTCAGACTTCTGAGGCCATCGTTGGATACAGGTGCCACGCACAACTTGCGCGTCATTGCTCTCCAATGCCGCATCGAGCAGCATGAGAGTCTCTTCCAGAAGGAATCCGTATCCGATTGTTGAAAACTGCTTATCCATTGAAATTGCCGCCTGTTATTTAGAGCTCATTGTTTTTGTTTTTGTCTGCTGCAGCACCGCCAGCCTCGACCCAAGCATCGACTTGTTCTTTTTTAAACTTCCAGAGTCTGCCTACTCGATGGGCGGGCATCGCATGCTTGTCGATCCAGCGGTAAACGGTGTCACTGCTGATACCGAGGTACTTCCCTATTTCATCTACTGATAACCAGCGGTCTTCCATCTCGGTCATTTCTCTAGCTCCTCATGGACGATTAGTTTTCTTGCCACGGCAGAAGCGGTAACGGGGATACTGAGCGCTGCTTCTCTAACTTTAAACATCCTCCAACATATATAGGCAGACGCCGATTGTCAAACACTCTCGTCCGGATAAGACCGCAAAGATCGGTTCACGCGAGTGACCACTGACAGCCGGGAACTCATTCCGCATAAAGCGGGCATGGCATCCAATATGTCCACGCTGGAAAATGGTCCTGGAGAGACGGGTTTATCATTTCTAAATGATGGAGATAGGGGGACTCGAACCCCCGACTTCCACGTTGCGAACGTGGCGCTCTCCCAACTGAGCTATACCCCCGATCGATGCGGACTTTTATTTTAGAAGCCCACTAAAAAAGTTACCTTGCGAATCAGTCAGATAAAAACGGCATCAGGGCTATTTGGCGTGATCGCTTGACCGCTTTCGAAAGAGCTCTCTGATGCTTTGCACATGTACCTGAAATTCGTCTAGGAATAATTTTCCCTCGTTCTGTTACAAAGGTCTGCAATACTTCTATATCTTTGTAGTCAATCACTGCCATTTTATTTTGGCAGAAACGACAAATTTTACGACGTTTGAAACCCTTGCTTTTTCGGCTCTGCCGAAAATCATCTTTATCTTTATCACTGCCTGGTTTGAACATTCCTATATTCCTTTCTAAAATTGAATTATAAAGAAATGGAGCGTCTTTCGCCCACCAGCTCATCGCCGCGTCTGCATTCGGAAAAACCGAAACAGCGGCTGGAGAATACTTTTATTCATCCAGAATTTCAACAACATATCGACTACCCCGTTTTGTTCCTACATTGTTCAGAATGGTTCGGATAGCCGATATCGTATTTCCTTTGCGCCCTATGACTTTTCCTATATCCGAAGGTGCAACTTTCAATTCTATGACGTTTGTGTGCTCTCCCTTCACTTCGTTCACCACAACCTGATCCGGATTATCAACCAGTTTTTTCGCAATCATTTCAACAAGATCCCGCATTATAACAACCTCCTGCAAGTGGATTAAACAACAAAACGTCCGGTTCTGTTGATAGAACTAATCTAAAAGAAGATAACGAAGCTGTCAAATATTCTCAATCAATAATTTTTTACCTTGTTTCGCCTGCTTATGACAGTTATGAAAAAAAAGTTGTTCAAATTTAACTCTTATGTTATTTTTGAATGGTAGTGAAGTTGCTTTCGCTCGCCAATAGCGGGAGGCGTCAATAGATGAAGCAAATAACAATCTTATGGATGGAACGAAAAATTACGCGAGTTATAATTACCACACCTTCTGATGTGACGTTCGACGCACAAATTGAATCCGACGAACCGGATTTGCCGTCTGATGGCATTACGCCCGACTTTCGCCGACATCGAAAAGAATCCAGACGAGCTTACTTTCAGAAAATTTATGAAATTTTAGATAAATCCTCAGAGATTGTTATTTTTGGATCGGATAATTCTAAAGAAGATTTTCTGGATTATCTGAGTGATCACGATCAAAAAGTTTTTAATCAGGTTATCGGGGTCGAAGCATCGGGTGATATGCCCGAAGAGAAAATTGTCGCTCGAGGCCGAAAATATATCTAGATTGTATTGTAAATGTCATATCTCCACAGTTCTGAAAATCCGGCTGATATTTTGCCGTTGCGCCGCTCTCTATCGGCCCAGATACGCCTTCTGATTCCTGCTGATCGATCGGCGCAATCAAAAAAATTAGTCAATCTGGTCTGCTCATGTTTTCCCCCGATTTCCGGCCGAATTTTTCTCCTTGGAATACCTGAAAACCAAGACCCGGCTTCTCATCTGCCTATGCGACAAGACCTGCAGGAACTTGTCGAAGCAATACCACCCGTTTTTCAAGTCGATAGCATTATTCGATCAGGCGATATTATCCCTGTGATAATGAAAACGGCCTATCAGAATAAAATCGATCTAATCGTTCTAATGTATAAACCGGATTTTACGCTGAATTTATACAATTCAAAAACACCTATCGTGTCGATACTACGAAAAATTCATGCCCCGATTATGTTGATTCCGGAAGAAATCGATCCGATTCAATACGACTCAACCCATCTATTCCAAACATCATTGGTGATATTGAACTTCAATGAGCAAACTCGTTTGAGCACCGCATTCGCCTTGCGGACCGTCCGCCTGTTAAGTAAAAAGACCGTGTTGGCGACAAGCGGAGAACCTCGGCACAAAACCCAGGATTACCTCTCCTTTGTCAGTGATCGCTACTGGCCTCCTGAATTCATAAAAAATTGCGACACCTGGAATCCTCCCGGCTCGACAGTTCATGTTCTCAAAGAATCTCTGAACCGATACGACCCCGATCTGCTGGTGGTATCCATGCAGGATCGATCATATATCGACCGCTATCGATTAACGAACGCTCTAAAGACCGCTCAAACACAAAAAAATCGACCGATTCTCGTCATCAATAGGCCGGATTGGATCAGTAAGCAGGAAAAGCAACTAACTCGAATATATCAGAATCTTTCAGAATTTGATCTCGCCTATACACCTGCAGAAAAAGATCAAATTAAAATTTCGAGTGACATCACGAATAGAAAATCTGTTTTGTTTATGGGCTGCTACAGCACAGAAGGTCTTAAGGAAGTCTTTCGTCAGTATGGACTGTTCATGTATTTAAAACAAAAAGGTTATCCTGATGCGCAAATTCACGTCGATGAGTTGGAACGGGGGCGAGAGCGGTTACGCGTTTTTCCAGAAAAAACGCTCAGCGGAGAACCTCTTGTCGATCTGATTTTACGCCATGAATATGCTCCGGATTTCGATACATCCCTCGATACATTTCCGAAAAAACCGGGATCCTTCCTGCATGTAGAATGGCTCTGCCTGCAAGATCCATTGAGATCATATAAAGATCTGGAGACGCCGCTTCCCGGACAAAAATACCCCGGGCTGGGAATAAGCTGGAAAGTCATGATCATCATAAAGCTTCTAGCACGTCGATTGAGTGCTGCCGGCGTATATAACATACCCGAATACTACCATACAGCTCGACTGTATCATCGTTTTTTTCGGTACAGCAATCCGGATACGGAAGGTCGCTTGTTGGCGATCGATCGAGATACGTTTCCCATTCATGTCGTCGATGTGTCGTGGGCGTTTTTACATGGTTTGGCTTTTCGTGACAATCAGCCGGTCAGTTGGTCGGGAGGAATTCAAATATTGCCCCTGGATAAAAAATTGGCGGCGTATTTCATTTCAACCGCATACATCGAACGAATGCAAGCGGTGATGCGCCAAGAGAGATTCCATATGAAACTCGATACGCTGCGGGATATGATGATGAATCGGCGTTTATATAAAGAGCCGGGCGCCTGACTCATTTGGGGAGTATGCAGATGACCGAATATTTCAAACCAATTATCCAATTTCTAGGAGCTACAAGCACCGTCACTGGATCAAAAACAGCTCTGCTGGTTGGTCATGAACCCGAGGACCGCCTTATCGTCGACTGTGGTCTGTTTCAAGGTTTAAAAGAACTGCGTTTGCGAAACTGGAATGCCTTTCCACTTGACCCGGGTTCAATTGGCTCGATTCTATTGACACATGGTCATCTGGATCATTGTGGATACTTGCCCAGGCTGGTGAAAAGTGGTTTTTCAGGCAAAATTTACTGCACTCCCGCCACTGCGAAAATTGCTGAAATTATCCTGATGGACTCAGCTCATCTACAGGAAGAAGAGGCTGATTATGCAAACAAAAAAGGCTTTTCGAAACATTCACCGGCTTTGCCTTTATATACTTCTCAAGACGCCCGAAGAGCCATTGATTTATTGCGACCTGTATCGAAAGAAAAACCCTTTTCGATCGGTTCGAAATTTACCGTAAGTTATCATGAAGCAGGGCATATTTTGGGGTCGAGTTCCATCCGAATCAATCTGGAAAACAAAGGCTCGATATTGTTCAGCGGTGATTTGGGACGGTACGGCGCGCCGATTTTTCCCAATCCGGCATCTTACAGCGATATCGATTGGGTTGTCATGGAGTCGACCTATGGTGATAGATTACATCAGGATGCAGACGCATTCGCAACGCTTGCGGATGTCGTAAACTCCGCCATGGAACGAGAAGGCGTATTGCTTATTCCGGCGTTTGCCCTCGGACGTACGCAGTTGCTTCTCTATGCTTTACGTCAATTGAAATCTATGAAAGCAATTGAAGATATCCCGATCTATATCGACAGCCCCATGGCAATCAAAGTCACGGAAATACATAATGATTTTGAAGAAACATTCAATACGGAATCGCGCTATCTTGCCGACGTGGGTGAACAGCCGTTGGTGCCATCGAACCTGCACGTGTATCAAAGCGTCGAACAATCAAAATCCCTGAATAACCTGAAAAGCCGTGCGATCATCATTTCGGCCAGCGGAATGGCTACCGGCGGCCGTATTCTTCACCACCTCGCCAATCGACTCCCTCAAAAGGAAAACACCGTGCTGTTTATCGGATACCAAGCTATCGGGACACGTGGCAGGACAATTCTCAACGGTGAACCCCGCGTGAAAATTCATGGACAGATGATACCGATCAGAGCATCGATAGAATCCATCGATGGGTTCAGTTCTCATGCCGATCGAGATGAATTGATGATTTGGTTGAAAAAATTCGATCGATCTCCATCCAGAATATTCTTGAATCATGGAGAACCCGATGCATTGACGGCACTTGGGAATTTTATACGCAATGAACTCAATATTTCCATTACTATACCGGAATATATGGAATCATTTGAGTGTTTCCCAAATGTCGGCTTTCGCGGATGATCGCACTCAATCCGATGATCGATCTCAACACCAGGAAGGTTAAGCAATGAAAGTAGGTTTGATAGGTTTTCCCGGTTCTGGAGTAACCACGGTATTCAGCCTTTTTTGTCAGCGTGATTACGAACAATTGGCATATTCCGGAAAAAACGAAGTCCATCTCGGTGAAACGAAAATTCCAGATATACGTGTCGAAAAATTAGCGGAATACTTCGATTCTCGAAAAACAGTGCATATTACCATCGAATTTGCGGATATACCGTTTGAAAAGCACCCAGGCGAAGCTTTGGCTTCATCCACCATAGGTCATATTCGTAACATGGACGCCATTGTTCTTGTCGTAAGGGCTTTTTCCAACCCGGCCGTCCCACATATATCGGGTGGTTTAGATCCTGTCAGAGATATAAACAGCTTTCTTCATGAGGCGTTGTTGTCCGATTTGATTCAGGTCGAAAAGAAAATCGAAAAACTGGTGAAAGAAGGGCGGATAAAAAGCCGCGAAGGGCAATTATTTATGGGATTAAAACAGGGATTGGAGCAATCCATCCCTGTTCGGAATATGCAATTGGATTCGGATGCCGTTAAGGAACTCAGCGGATTTCGATTACTGACGGAAAAGCCTTGGCTTGTTATCGTGAACACCGACCCTGGGGACGGTATTTCCGCTGAGTTAATGGAAACCATGCAGATTCATGGATTATCCGGAATGCCTATTGCCGCGAAATTTGAGTTGGAGCTCGAGTCTTTTTCGGATGTGGAGCGGTTGGAATTCCTGCACGATATCGGATTGATGGAAGGCGCCGCCAAGCGTTTCATCGACATGGTCTATTCCAGATTGGATTTGATTTCTTTTCTAACGACCGGCAGCGATGAAACCCGAGCCTGGTCGATACACCGTGGCGGCACCGCATTGGAAGCGGCTGGAAAAATTCACACCGACATGGCACGTGGTTTTATCAGAGCTGAAGTTTTTCATTTCGATGATTTGGTTCAGCATGGCGGCAATCTTGCCGCGGTAAAAAAGTCTGGAAAGTTTAGAGTTGAAGGTAAAAACTACACGGTTCAGGATGGTGATATAATCACAATACTGTTCAATGTGTAATACTTTCGGATAACTTGCGAGGCTTTCGATATTTTTATGAAATTTTTCTATTGCTCTGTATGCAAACTAAACATATATTATGGTTGCTGTATCGGCAGCATGTTCTTTGAAAACTCGGGGGCGATCAGGTTTCGACGGGTATGATTGAGGCATCGGTTGCATGCCGGGCGTTCTCGTCCGCCTGTAAAACGATGGGAAACCACAATTGCCAACAATGGCTACGCATTGGCTGCCTAATTGAGCGGTCACGGTCACCGGAATGCTTGTTCATCGCAAGCCGGATTGATTGTCATATAAGATGAACTGTGACCGGATGTTGCACTTCAGGGCATTCGGCAAGACATCTCTGGAGTTGGCTGAATTTTAGCACCCTTCCGTCAGGCAGAAATTCAGTGAAATTCAAATGACGGAATAAGCATGTAGACGCCTATGCTGAACATGCTCGGACCCGGGTTCGATTCCCGGCGCCTCCACCAGTTAGTCCTGCTTCACCGATATGAAGCACAGTCTCTTTTTTTTCCCCGTTGACAAGGTTATTGCGATCTATTCAGCCCCTTTGTTAAAAGCTATGGATAGAGAATGTATTTTGGCAAAGGGGGCGTTGAAAGGAAAAAGGAATGAACATCTATGTAGGCAACTTGTCTTACAACACGGACGAAAGCAGCTTGGAATCCATGTTCTCTGAATTTGGAACGGTTGAATCAGTCCGCATCGTCAAAGACCGAGATACCGGACGAAGCAAAGGTTTCGGGTTCGTTGACATGCCGAATGATCAGGAAGCTGCTGCCGCTATCGAAGCCCTGAACGGTCAGGAAATCGATGGCCGCACCCTTCGTGTAAATGAAGCTCGACCTAAAACCGAAGGCGGAGGCAATCGCCGAGGTGGTTTTGGTGGCGGGCGCCGCCGCTTCTAATCGCAAAACATCCAGTATATTTCGCCTTGTCACCAATTTGATTGATAAAGAGCACACATCGTGTGTGCTCTTTTTTTTACGAGATCCGGCATCCGAGTACATGACGTGCTCTTAAAGCCTCAATGAGTTATATTCGCCTGTCAGGAGATATCGTGGAAACAGCGTCAATACAAAACTCCAACGAAATTATACCGGCTGGGATTCCAATTGTGACCATTTGTGGATTCAGCAACTCCGGCAAAACAACTCTGATCGAAAAACTGATCTCGAACTGTATCGACAACGGCCTTAGAACGGCTGTCATGAAGCACTATCAACGATCGTTTCAACTGGATACCCCCGGTAAAGACACAGACCGTTTTTTTGAAGCCGGTGCCACTGTTTTCGGTCACGATTCAGGCCAACGCTTTATACGACGCCATCATTTTGAGGGCGAAACCGTTTTTTCAGATATTTTGCGCTTGGCGGAAGACCATGACCTTATTATCATCGAAGGTCATAAACACATTTCTCTGCCTGGGAAAATATGGCTCCGCCGCCATGTAAACGATGAACCTCCGCCGGAAATTCTTCCCGTGCTTGCAGAACTCACGATGACTGACGACAGGCATACCATAGCCTTTGATATCATCCGGAAGGAAGTCTCTCATCAATTCGAAAAACGGCCTATGCACGCCGGACTTTTTATTGATCCATCAATATTTGAAGGATCGTATAAATCCGGTTTTTTGAAAAGTAATCTGAATGATTTAATTATGTCGATGCCGAAAGCCCTCCTCCCTTCGACCGAAAAAATTCACCTGTTCACTCCAGAGAATACTCTCGTCGATTTTGCCGCTTATCCAATCGATACCGAACATGATCATTCCAACAATTTTCCAGCCGCCGTTAAAACCGCTCTGAACAAATGTCCGCATTCTCAGTGGCTGATGATCGATGCCGTCATCGCAACGCAGCAACTGGATCTGATTCATGATTTAATCGACTTGGCCGGACCGGGAATATGGAGCGTTTTGCCGAATAGAAACGCCGATATTCAAAATCCCGGGATTATCTGGATTGATACACGTGCCAAACACTTATTGGAAATATCTGCGGATTTTACTGATCTTTTTCATCACCCCAAAACACGTTTTCTTCCATAAGATCGATTCTTTCGATACATAAACCTTCAACAACCGGCATCAAACAAGCCACGTTTCAAAATTTTTTCTATGAAAATTTTGTTCAGCTACGCGTTCATAGCTACTTGTATCCCGTTGTTCACAGGAATGATCATTTTGATGGATAAACCGGACATCCTGAAGCCGTTGTGCTCTAACGACATGTCGGCAGCGATGCCTTGAACTCACGGCCAACCGATCGAAAACGAAGGTATCTAACTTATCGATGCCGTTTGGGGTCCTATTCTTTTCAATCCGAAAAATATTTTGATACGATTTTTCCGAAAAACATTAATTTGAAAAATTATAATTACAAGCAATAGTTGTTTTATCATCTTAAAAAAAGTAGATAGAGTACAAATAAGTTTGCAATTTGGTTTTACCAAAGAGCCATCGTAAACTCCAAAAATATGAACAACCTTTTAGAAAGGAGAGAACGATGGCTAGAAAAGATAGTAATGGAATTCTTCGAGAA
>JBASEY010000028.1:0-105499 GCA_049652745.1 bacterium
GAATCGGAAATAACCTTAAATCAAATTGTCGTGGCTGACCCTTCAACACAAAAAATCCCCGAAATATACCCCCAAAACTGGGGAAAGTTATTGGCCAATTTCTGGGGATTTTTATTGGCCAGTAACACCATTATTGGAAACAATAAAATACTCAACAGGATTTTTGTCGACACGGGTTCCTTGAGACCAGGGAATCCCGGGGAAAGACGGATTAATTTTTGCTATGTCATTTTTGTTTTGTATTTCCTTAGTGGGAGGCTCCCACAAAATATTGCCTTGATGATCTAATAAAAAAAAGCGTGGCTGAATCAATTCGTAACCGATAAACTGTTGCAACAGATTAATGCCGACATATTTGTGGTTTGTGCTTAGTCTGACATCACACATGAATGTCCGTGGATCGCCGCTGTCAGATGTAAACCTAAATTCTATTTTCCTATGAGCATCATTATTTCGACTGTAATAAGGATCTAATTTTTCCACTCCCATCATCAGTTCATTCAAATAGGAATTGTCGAATGTCCCTGAATAATCTGGATTGTATCCATCCTTGATCTTCTTCGTAAGTGTTTTTAGGCATGTCTCGACGGTTGGACTATTCACCTCAATTATTTGCGGCTCACCCATGATTGACACCTCAGAATATTCAACTTTTCTAATTAGCTTCAGTTGATCGTCAAGAAGAAGATTATTTAGTTCTGAAGCAAATGCGGGTATGCACAAGAGTAGGAATATCAGAAAGAATTTTGTTCTGATTCTCATGACAATTACCTCCAAAGGAATATGTCGTCAACGTAATCAACATTTCATTCATCCGATTATCTTATTATTAATCTGCCAAGTCAAATACTCCTTGTGTTAAGATGATTCAACGGCCCTGTTTTGTGAAGCAGGAATCATTTTTTCTGAATTACTTTGTAGTTGCGGCCCAGATAATAGGATGGCCGTACCTTTTACAATGGATTCCAAACCCCTAAGTCTTTCGCAGATGAAAGGAAAACTCGCGGGGCTTTTTTTTATATGAATTTCCGGGTAAATCATTTTAGATTACATAAATCGTCTGTATTCCGGACGACATCGTTCGTATTTCGAACATGTCGGAATCCACGAAATATGAGCCAAATAAAATGTCTTTTAATTTCAATGGATTATTCGACTCCAACAATTTGGCAAAAACTTTGCTTGGTTTCAATGTGTTTGCATTTATTTGGGAGGGTTATCAATATGATGATAGCAAAAATTCAGACATGCACAGTCGCCGGTGTTGATGTACAACCGGTTTCCGTCGAAGTTTTCATGCGAGAAGGCCAGTTGCCTGGAATGCTCATGGTCGGGCTTCCGGACGCCGCCGTCCGTGAAAGCAAGGAACGCGTCTTTGCCGCTATCGCTACGAGCGGGTACAGTCTCCCGCTGGAGCGGATCACCGTCAAGATGCTGTCTCAATACTTTCATATTTTCCGTTTAATGACGCCAAATACCGGCTCAACAATGGCTTTACGCTTTGATAGAAGCGCTTGGTTTGTATCACTGGATTGTTTCTGGCGTTGGCGTTCAACAACATCACAATAAGGTGAACGTTCAAGACTGCGACCTCGTGGATCAATACTGCACTGATCACGGAAGGGACAATGACGATAATCGATGCAACGATATAGACGAACTACATACGATTTACGACGGTTCTTTTTTATACGACGAAACGAAAGGATTCCCCCTTTCGGACGCGCATAATAATCACCATCCGGATGATAAATAAAACGGGAATGATGAAATTCGCTGGAGCGAGGAATTTGATGATCATGGGCGTTATCAGGAAGATGAATCAAAACGTTACGGCTTTTCTCATCAGCCTCATGGAGGGTCTGTCCAGAAAAAAACCAGCATCTGCTACCGTCTCATCAGCAGTCTTTCCCATCGTATCCTCAACCGTGTCCAACAGACTATCAAGAACAACATTATCGTTTGGCGCCGAGACAACATCTGCACAGACAATCACCCCGTTTTGATCATCGACTACCACCTGGGCATTATAGCAAAAATCTTTGCCTGGGCCATTTTTCATCATTCGGGCATCATCATCGACCTGGCTGAGGTGATTCAAACCAGATTCATCCAATTGATCCAGCTTGCGTGTGATTTCATCCTTCAGAGCACGGTGATCCGCAAGCTTGTCTACGAATTCGTCCGGCAACTTGAAGTCTTTACCATGATCCTGAATCTCGTTTGATTCAATCTGGCCGACAATCGCGGCAATGATGGTATCGATTTGCTCCAGTTTTGCCTGTAGTTTTCTACGATGAAGTGCTTTATCATTACTGGCATCCGCCCGTACCTTGGTGCCATCCACAGCATGTAATACCATACCCACCAACTCCATCGAATTCGCTAATAGGACACTTTGCTTAAACACTTTTTTTATCGCTTCACGATTTTTCTTAAAAAAACGCCAAATCGAATTGTGATCTGGATAATTCATTCCTGTCAGCCAGATCATACCCACACTGTCCATGCAGGCTTTTTCCAAATTTCGACTACTGCGAATTTTCATAAAAAAACCATATAACCAAATAGACAGCATGAGATCAGCCGAATAACTCGGTCTGCCTTCCTTTGCAATCCGTTGAGCAAAGCCTAAAGCGTTTAAATCCAATGATTCAACAAAGGCTCGGATAAATCTCACCGGATGATCTTGGGCACAAAATCTTCAAGTGCAACAGGAAATAAAAACGTTTTTTTATGATTAGCGAAAATTTCTAAACTCATGCTCATTCATTCTCAGGTAAAATGACCATTAGAACCACTATAACCAATTGAATATATTATCTTATTTGTCAAACAAAAACAAGCCTTTTTATCTGAAAAAAACCGTTTTGTAACAGAGTCGAGACAATAATAACTAAAACAGGAGAAGCAGTTTTGAGACAGCCTCTTCAAACCCGTCCGATTTGTTTGAAAACAAAGGACTATATGCTCTAAATTCTAACCCTTAAAAAAACAGACGGTGATTGCTGAATAAAATTTCATTGGCTTTCAAACCTTATTCGCGTCCATTCGCGTTCATTCGCGGTTGTTTCCCAAAAACTCTAAACACTGAAATCCAACACTTGAAAATTGGTTATTGAAAATTGGATATTGGAAATTGAAACCAATCTCCCGCCTTTTACCTCTCTCCAAAAAACAACATAAAAAGCGCCCATCTTGTCTATTGCCTTTACAGGTGAATTATGGTAAAAAATCCGGCGGTTCTGCTGGATGATTGCCGGAGTGATGGAATAGGCAGACGTGCGGGACTCAAAATCCCGTGCCCTTCGGGGCGTGTGGGTTCGATTCCCACCTCCGGCATGCTGTTTGCCCGACGAATACTTCGTGCGGGCATTTTGTTTTGCTCTTTTCCGATCATTTCCGTTACTATGAAAGAGTCGGCCGATCGATTTTGAACCGATAAACAGGGAAGATCGAATGATAAAGACCAAGCGCAACGAAAATAAAAACAAAACTCAGGACACAATAATTTTGCTGCCGGATGTCTGTTCGTTAGGCGTCATTAAAAGCATGTCCGATAACGATCATGAGTTGGAGCGCTTGAGCATGATAGAACTGACGCTTCAAGAATATCTTGAAAACAAGCTGGATTTGGTTGTTCACGCGATCCGGATGGCCAATTCCGTTCAGTTGACGCATGTTCCTGAGCTGGCAAGGGCTAAGGAAGGCGAAGAGCAAAATTCTTTGGCGGTGTCTTTTCACCATGAAAAGAAATGGAAAAACGACAGAGAAAACCCTTTGGTGGCCGCTGTCATGCCTGTCAAACGGATTATGGATTCAGACGAGCTTACAGCATTCAACGATCAGGTCGTGCAGACGGAGAGCTTGGGATTGACGATGAATTTTGCCGACACGGTCTCTATCGTCATGCTGTTAGACTTGCTGGCTATCGGTACATCCCCGTTTGAAAAGGCATCGGAAGCAATCGGCAATTATTATTTCAAAATAGTCTATTATGGAGAATTTCAGCCGGCTTTGCCGAACGCAATCGATCCATTGATGCATGCTTTGGAACATCGCCGAAAAACACAGTCGTCTGCCGTGAACGGCGATTCAATCGATCTGACAGGGCTGCTGCCGGACGCATTTGCCTGAAACTCAGACAAGCGTTGAATACCGCTTTTTGGAAACACTCAAAAAGTCAAGGAAATAGACCAATCAGGACGGATCATGAATGTCGAACGCGAATCAGATCGGAGATTTCGCCAGGGTTCGGAAATCGGCCTGTATCGAATTTCGAGTAGATCAGGGTGCCGTCGAGAGTAATATCGTAAACTCCACCGCTTCCCGGTATCAATTCGACATCGGCATTGAAATTCTGTTTGAGTTCGGCCGCCAGACCTGCGGCACGGGGTCGGTAGTTTCACTCCATGCAAAACGTGATAGTGATTGTCATCGCATGTCTCCTTTTGAATCTTTGCTTTCATTCTGTCTTGCCGACAATACCTGCAACAGGTAAACTTGCTGCGTTGTCCAGGCTTTATAAGCATACAGGATAACGGTCTTGGTTCAAGGAAAACATGATGAAAGACGGATTGGCGTTATTTGATTTCGACGGAACGATAACCGTCAAGGATACTCTGCTGGACTTTGCTGTATATGTGAAAGGCCTGCCGTTGTCGACCCTGGTTTATATCCGATTGATACCTGCATTTGTCGCTTGGAAACGGGGCAAAATAACGAATCAGGATTTCAAGGAACGGTTTCTGACGATGTCATTTCAAGGATTGAGCGAATCCTATCTTCGCAGCAAAGGAAATGAATATGGTCGAGATCGGATTCCACGGCTTTTACGCCCTAAAGCTCTGGAGCGGTTGGAATGGCACCGGGAACAGGGGCATCGAATCGTGATAGTCTCGGCGTCCACAGATGTCTGGCTGTCGGAATGGTGTCGTCTTCAGGGACTTGAGTTGATCTGTTCGAAGCTGGAGTTTATCGACGGTGTCTGCACCGGCCGATTGCAGGGAGTGAATTGCCGTGGCGCAGAAAAAGTCAGTCGAATTCAGGCGGAGATTGCCACGTCGGATTACCAGGTGATTTATGCTTATGGTGACAGCAGTGGTGACAAGGAGATGTTGGAGTTTGCCGACAAAAAGTTTTTCAAGCCGTTTCACTGACGGAACCATCGATCTACATAATTGATCTCTGGCGTTTTACACACAAACTCTTCATTTTTTTTCGTGATACATTTGGCAAGGCAGACCATTCCGCTTTCCCCTGTTTTGTTTTTATCTATGGACTGTTTATCCATAACCATAGAAGTGTGTGGTTTTGGGTTTTCGTCGTTTATAAAAACAGCAGGCTGACTCCGATAACGGATATAGTTGCGCCGATGACGTCTATGGCTGTTAATTTTTCTTTGAACAGAACAATTGACGGAGGGATGATCAGGATGGGCACGATCGCCATGATGGTCGAAGCGATACCGGTTTCGGTGTGTTGGACAGCCAGCAGCGAAAACGTGACGCCAAGAAACGGGCCGAACAGAGCTCCCAAGGTGATAAAAAAGACGGCTTTTTTGTCGGCAAGCGCTTTTTTGACTTTCGGCCATTGTCCGCTGAAGGTGAACAACAAGGCGAAGCCTATTGTGCCGGCGATAACCCGGATGTGCGTGGCGGCTCCGGCATCGTAGGATTTCATTCCATATTTACTGATGACAAGGCCGATGGCCTGGCCGGCTGCACCGCAAAATGCGAATATGACTCCTTTCGTCAACGATTTTTGCATGTTTTTTTCGGCTGTTCGGGTCATGGTATGACGTTTGTTGACGACCATGACGATTCCGCCGATCGTCAATGCCATCCCAACCCAAGCAAGCGGTTCCAGGCGCTCATTCAGAAGCCACCATCCGATCAAGGTCGTCATAAGAGGCACGGCGGACATCATTAGAGAAGAAATTCTGGAGCCGACCATGACAAAGGCTTGAAAAAGGCAGAGATCGCCGAAGCAAAATCCGACGAGTCCGGAGATGCTCATCCATGTCCAGGTAAAGGTGGAAGCGTCGCTGGGAACGATCATCCCGCGCATACCAAGGCCGTATGTGCTGAAGAAAAGCAGGGCGATGAAGAGACGCAGGAAATTGACAGGAAGCGAACCGACACGTTTGCCGGTAAATTCGAAAACCAACGCGGTAATCGTCCAGCAAACGGCGGTAATGAAAGCGAAGAGCTCGCCTGCATAAGGCATGACTTTAAAAAAACCCATCTATCACAACTCGATTATCGTAGGAAATATGATATACTCCGTCTGTTAATCTTGCTTCTGCCGATCCGTAAGGCAGTGAGCATTGTATTCATATCATCGGCTGAAGGAGACTGCCACGGTGAAATGCTTAAAACCCCGCGACAACTTGTTACTGATAAGTATCAGCGTTTGTTTAATCATGTTTTCAGGGTGTACACACCTGAAAAAAACGACTTCGGACGATGTCGGCTCATGCTCTGAAGAAGGCTCGGTCGTGATAGCTGGTTCATATGACGATATTGAATCGACGTCCCTTAGCGGGGTGACGGGGAGCAATCTGTCGACCCGCCAACTTGTTGAAGAGGCGCGCTCACTGGCCTGTTCCGGCGCTCTTCAATTCCGGGAAGGTGAACATGACGAAGCATTGGAAAATTTTGAGGCTGCCGTCATGAATCTCCAACTGGCGGATTTACCGGAAGATATGCAGTCCTTGACCTTCTTGCAGCCGTATCTTCCGGAGTCGTGCAGAATGATCGATATCAGCAAAACCTATATATCACTGAAAGATTTTCGTGATCGCGAATCGAAGTTTTCAGAACAAGTTCCGGATGCGGAGGGTGTGTTCAGCCAAGCGGACAGTGTTTTCATCGAGATGGAAATTCGACGTTTTCTGGAAAATTTAGGGGAAAAGTGTGATCGCGATGATGAGATGGCTGTATTTGTCGACGAGGTGGAAAATTTTATCAATTATTATTTGACGGTGAAAAGGGAATGGTTTGAGCGCAGTTTTTACCGGATGTTAAAATATCGGCAGACAGTCAGTGAAATCATGTCGGAAAAGCGGATGCCGAAAGAGCTGGTTTATTTGGCTTTTATTGAAAGCGGTTTTGTCTATCGAGCGACCAGTCGGGCGAATGCGCAGGGTATCTGGCAGTTTATCAACAGCACCGGCAAAAATTACGGTTTGAAAATAGCCGGCGGCATCGATGAACGGCTCGATCCTATCAAGGCGACGATTGCCGCCAGAGAATATCTGTTGGATCTGATCGCTATTTTCGGGTCGGAATCCTTTCTATTGGCGATGGCCTCTTATAATGCCGGTGAGGGACGGGTTCAACGGTGCTTGAGACAGATCAACGACCCGTTTGTCGACCGATCGTTCTGGCAGATACGGGACTGTCTTCACAGGGAAACACAGGAATATATTCCTCGGATTATAGCAGCCGGAATTTTGTGTGAAAATCCTAAACGGTTTGGGTTGGATGTAAAAACTCCTGATGAGTTTTTTTGTGATCTCGATGTGATCATTTGCCCGGATAGAGTAAAACTCAGTGAAATTGCCAAAGTGGCCGGAATAACAGTTGGTGAACTCAGAGAGCTTAATCCTGATCTTCCCAGTGGCGGCACTTGGACACCGGTCACCAATATGCATCTCTATGTGCCGGAAGGAAAAGGCGAATCATTTCGGTTGGCGATGCATACCTTCGAAAAAGCTCCCGCCGTCTCTGAATTGTACCATGTCGTCAAAGCCGGTGAAACCTTGTCATCTATCGGCAGGCTATACAAAATACCTTACAGCCATATCGCAGGCTGGAACAATCTGCGTTCACCATACAATATCAAACCAGGTCAACGCCTGTTGATTCAATCTCCCGGTACAGGAACGGCATCGACTTCAAGTATCCCGAAGTCGACATCAACGCCGGCTCAAGCATCCCAAACCGGGAAAACAGTCACGTATACCGTTCAAAAAGGCAATTATCTGGCAGGTATCGGAGAACTGTTCGGCGTATCGGCGCGTGATATCATGGCTTGGAATAATTTGAGCCGAGGAACGATTTATCCAGGCCAAAAGCTGGTTATCAAACCCGCTTTCCCGACAGAAAGAGTAGAACACCATGTTGCAACGGGCGATACGTTGCATAACATTTCAAAGCGCTATGGCGTCTCGATCGATTCAATCCTGTTCGTCAATGGATTGGCGCCCGGATCCTTGAAGCTTGGCGAAACTCTGGTCATCTACAAGCGTAGTTGAAGATCGATAGTCTGCGCTTCGTAAAATGATTTTTATCCGAACACCCTGGTTCATCGTTCCGGTTTGTTTAGAAGTGATGTCAGTGCGTATCGAGTGGCAGTGGTCAGCCTGGAGGCGGCTTTGGCGATGTCAAACCGGAGCTTCATCAGTGGAATCCACAATCTTGGTCGAGAAAGAAAATATCTCCGGGAGGCCCATTTGCCGCGGGGAATGGCGTTAAAATCCATCCCGATAGTTTCATCTGCATAATCCGATATCACGCGTATCATGGCAATTGGGATATGGTATGTGTCTGCAAGTGAAGCCAGATGGTGGCTTTCCATATCGACACAATCAGCTTGGCTGATCGAGTGAAGATGGTTTTTTGCCTTGGCTGTATCGATAACAGAGTCCACCGTGACGGATTTCCCCGAATTGAAAGATATACGCGCTTCTTTCAAAGCAAGTTTAACTTTTTGTGTCAAATCCGAGTTGAACGCAAGTGTTGATCCATTGTATTGAGTCGATTCAATTATTGCGATGTCGCCGATTGATAGGTCGGTTGAGAGTGATCCTGAAAAACCGATGACTAAAATTTGGTTGGGTCGCACTTGTTTCAGCGATGATGCAAAATCTTTTACGGCGCGTTTTTTGCCGACACCGCAAACCCTGAAGCCGATAACAGCTCCCTTCATGGTCGTTTCCCAGTAATTTTTTGTTTGGCGCCCGGTCTCGATTTCCTTCGCTTGGGAGTTGAAAAACCGTACCGAGCCTTTAATTTCCTGGGTCAAAGCCGAAATTACCAATATGTCAACCGAATGCAGCGGGTTCATGATAGTGATTATGCACATTTGTATTGTTTAAACAATTTTGATGTGAGCGGTAGTTATCTCTTGACGAAGCGGAATTCCCTTATTAAACTTGGCGGGCTTTGAATGGCAACCTTGTAATGTCGACGTTTTTTTCAAAGGAGCAGCCGGATGGCAAAAAATCAATTTAAAGAAAAAACCAAAGTTACCGCATTAACTCCCCGGTTCACTGTGCTTCCGTTACAGGACAAGGGCGATGAATATCTTTGTGTCGACGCCAATTTTCAATTTCTGATGGTGAGTAAAAAACAGTTGGAAGAATTTGAAAACCTGGCTTTGCCTGAAGTGGTCGACCCTGTCCTTCATCAGCAAGCGATCGAAGCAGCTAAAGCCCACCTTCCTTCCGATGCAAAACAGGTCGAACGCCTTAAAACACATCTAAAAACCAAAGGTGTGGACGGTTTTGGCGCTGAGCTGAAAAAGGCGCTCGCCTGATTTTTTATCATATCGAGAATTTTTGATTTCTGATAATGAATAGAGAAATCCGGTGACGGTTTACTTACGAATCAGTTTCCTGGCCAGTTTATAGCCGGCAAGTGTTTCGCCTAAAAAAGATTTGAGATTTTCAGTGGGAATTCCCCAAACTGAGGGTCTGAACACCCGATCGCAGTTTTCACACAACCATCCGTCGAGGTCCTGAAGCGCAACTCGGCGGCGCATGTCACGGTATGGTTCGCCATTCCAGACTTCTTCCACAGTCTGCTCGGTCAAGTCGCCCAAAACCCGAGTGCCGTACCAGTCCTGTGGACAGGGACAGACAAGCCCGTTCCATAAAACCGTCATAGAATAATATAAAAAAGTGCAGGGTATGAATTGTTTGTTCAGCGGCGCCTGGTCAGGCGCATTACCGGCCCAGTTATGTGGTTTCTTGATATAAAATTTGTCCAACCCATATCCCCTAATTCGATCGCCGAACCGTTGCAGGTTTTCACGGTATTCGCCGGTTATATCGGAAGGCTCGATAATCTGTACGACAGTATAAGGTTTAGTCAACCCGAGACGCCGTTTTTCCGACAGAAAAAATCGAATGTTTTCAAGAGTTTTTTCATAAATACCGCCGACCCTGACCGACTCATAAGTCTCCTTGTCATAGCCATCGAAACTGAAAGATACCAGGTCGGGACCCGCCTCGAGCAGCGATGTGGATCGCCGGGCGTCGAGCAATGTGGCATTGGTGTGTATACGAGTGGCTAAACGGTGGTCAGAGGCAATACGAATCATTTTTTCCAAGTCGGGATGAAACAACGGTTCACCTCGATGTGATAAATTCAGATCGTTCACTTTCCCGGAAATTTGGCTGATTATCGATTCATACAGGTCAATGTCCATGTTGCCTCGAACCGAGCTGAAGTCGGTTGAGTTGGGGCACATGACGCACCGGAGGTTGCAGGCATTGGTCGTTTCCAACCAGATTCGAACAGGAAAATACGGCAGAATGGTTGAATGTCTTTTGTAGTGAATAAAAGCTTGTAGAAGGCGTACGTTTTTTGCGAAAAAATTCATGGTTTCTCCCGAACAATCGAAAGCTGCAGTTACCATAAAACGTCTTATTTTGTTTATCAAGCGGTTGAGAACGATTTGAACGTGAATATGATGAGGCCATCAACGGGCCTTAAAAAAAATAATTAACAAAAAGCTTGATTATTTTAATGGTATTAATTAAATTAATCAATAGGCAGTATGAAAGGAGTGAGATTATGGCATATTCTATCAGCGGCGGATGTCCGGCATGTAATCACCAACTTATGATCGCGAAATATCGATGTCCGAATTGTCGAACAGAAATTTCAGGGCAGTTTGAAGCCTGCCGATTCTGTCATCTCGATCCACACATTCAAAATTTCATTCTGGTTTTTATCGCTCAACGTGGAAATATCAAATTGGTTGAAAAAGAACTGGGTATTTCGTACCCGACGGTCAAAAAAAATCTGCAGATGGCAATCGATGCATTGGGGTTGAGTTCTGAGTCGGGAAAGAGCTCTGTTTCGTATGAAGAAAAGATGGAGATTCTGGATCGGCTCGAAAAGGGGGAGATCGATTATCATACGGCAATGGCAATTCTTGAGAATAATGAATAGGAGGTCAATATGTCTGTGCATCGATCAGAGCACCGTATTGGGTTGGAGGGCATCGAAGAAGTCAGTATTTTCAATCCCGTAGGCCGGATAGATGTTACGGGTTGGGGAGAATCTGAACTGTTTCTGGATTATACGGTCACATTGCCTGGTGATCCTGAATCTTCAGAGATACTGGTTCCTCAGGTGGAGACATCCGGTAAATCTCTTGTCATTCAACCCGCCAAAGGCATCCTTGTCAAAAATCAGAAAAACGCAACCACTGATCTTGAAGACAGGGAGTTCAATTTTGATTTTGAGGATAAGGATATCGGCTTATCTGGTTTTTTGAAGAAAATTTTTTCGATTTCGGGAAGTTCGGTCTGGAGACTTCGGTCAGGGACGAAA
This sequence comes from bacterium, assembly GCA_049652745.1. Taxonomy (GTDB): domain Bacteria; phylum CSSED10-310; class CSSED10-310; order CSSED10-310; family CSSED10-310; genus JBASEY01. Next base: position 11,571 of record JBASEY010000028.1, read on the forward strand.
GTCTCGATGAACATCAGAGTTCCACGCGGGGTTTCGATCAAAGTCAAGAATTACAATGGAGCGATCATGATTTCAAGTATGGAATCTCCTGTTTATGTAAGAGGTTTGAATGGACCGATCTCGCTGGATTCCATCGATGGCCCGATCGATGCTCAGACGTTGAACGGACCGGCCATGTTGGTTAAAAGTAAATCACCTGGCGTGAGTTTACGCACGGTAAACGGCCCGATAAAGTGTTATCTGGAGGGTTTGTCGGGGCCGGTCGAAGTTAAGACGGTCAATGGGCCTGTTAGAGTTATGCTGCCGCAGAATGCAAAGGCGGGTTTGTCTGTTAAAACTCTTTTCGGTCCGATCAAGATTGGCGGAGAGTTTTCATCTCAGAATCGAACGTCGCGTTTCGTCAAAGCGGTGTTAAATTCTGCCGAATACCCTGTAACGGTGAAAACCACTACCGGGCCGATAACTGTCGGAGTTACAGACGGGTCAGCCGAAAGTGATCCGGCTGACAACGCTGTTGCGAAAGAAAAAGAGTTCGTATCCCGCATCTTCGGATCGAAACCACATTCCGGCGAATCGGCGATGCCTGTGACGCAGGGAAATGAAGATTCTTTGGGTGAGAGCGAGGATCAACCCGGATCGCTTCATGCGCAGATCGATCGTATGCTCGCTGCCGGTAAAATATCCGCAGATGAAGCCGATCGGCTTCGTAGGGCTATTTAACGCGGTCGATCGCTCGTTTGAATCCAGGCAATGACCGCTCCAGCAGGTCTTTTGTAACGCAATAGGACAATCTGAAATAGCCGGCGCGACCAAATCCTCGACCTGGAACAACCAAAATATTTTCTTTTTTCAATTCATCGGTAAAGATCGTTTCATCGTCGATCGGGCTTTTCGGAAACAGGTAGAAAGCTCCTTGGGGGGGAACGATTTCATATCCCATGGCACTGAGTTCTTTGACGAGCAGATCGCGGTTTTCGCGGTATCCTTCGATGCCTACCCGGTCATCGGGGTCCAGGAACAGAGCGCGTTGCATCAGGGCGGGCGCGTTGACGAAGCCGAGGATGCGGTTGCAGAATGTCAGTGCGTTGACGATGGTATCGGCATTTTCGTTTTCCGGGTTTACAGCGACATAGCCCAGACGCTCACCGGGAATCACGAGTTCTTTGGAATACGAGGTGCAGATCAAGGTATTTTTTGAAAAGTGGAACAAGCTGGGTGGTTCGATATCGTATGCTATTCGTTTATAAGGTTCGTCTGAAAGAATATAAATCGGGTGGCCGTATTCCTGTGATTTGCGGTCTATCAATCGTCCAAGCATTGACAGGGTGTGTTCCGAATAGACGCGGCCGGAGGGGTTGTTCGGGGTGTTGATGATCAGAGCCCGCACATCGGGGCTCATAGACGCTTCTACGAGCGATATGTCGATATTGAAGGTGGAGTCGGTCTCTACAATAACCGGCACAGCTCCGACGTTGTCGATATAGTAAACATATTCGACGAAATATGGCGCAAAAATCAGCACTCTGTCACCGGCGTTGACCAGGGCTTTCAGTGCGACGTTCATCGCCCCGGCGGCTCCCACCGTCATCACCAGATGTTTGCCCTGTAATTTCACCTGATGGTCCCGACTCAGCACTTCGGCGAGTTTTTCACGCACATGCGGAAAACCGGCATTCGGCATGTATCCATGAAGACCCGGCCCGGGATCGTCAAGAGCCGTTCTGATGGCCTTCTTAAAAGCCTCCGGCGGTTCGCCCATGGGGTTGCCGAGAGAAAAATCAAAAACGTTTTCCCGGCCGAATTTGGCTTTCAACACGGTACCTTCTTCAAACATACGGCGTATCCATGAGCCTTTTTCCATGAAAGCCTTGATTTTTTTTGAAACAACTTCTGCCATGGGCATCCTCCTTGAAAAATAATTATTCCGTAAAATAAATGGTCGCCGTCCAGCGACTTCACTCCGACTCATACTAACTTAAAATGGCGCGAATAACCACCTTTAACATGAACGCAAAAAGGAGTTGCTTTTTTTGATGTGGTTTCAGAGTTATCGCAAAATGTGAAAAAAACAAGCACCATGCCGCTGAAGCCGGCTATAGCTTAAACAGTTCATGGGTGAGACGTCTGGTTTCCGAAAGATTATCGGAGTCTCATTTCAGAGCGTTGGCATATCGGCTGCTGTTTTCGAAAGGCTTAATAATCCGGAAGACGCTAAAAATTTCTGCATCTCCATGACTCCTGAGTCATTGAATACGCTCAGGTCCGATCCACGGGTAACTATCAATTTCTACAAGGAAATCAGTCTTAAATCAACACGGCAGATATCTCAAAGTTATTGACACTTTCCATGTGTTTTATATATGATGGGGCAAGGCGGGAGGAAATCTTGTGACACCAAAAGAGCAAAGCCCATGTCAATCCGTTGTGTCGATAATAGCGCCGGTTTATAATGAAATCAATTGTTTAGAGCTGTTTCATGAACGGTTAATGAAAGTTACTGAAAATTGGCAGTATGAATATGAGATCATCTATGTGGATGACGGTTCAACAGATGGATCATCAGAGTTTTTGTGCTCTTTGCCGAACAAAAATCCACGTGTACGCGTTGCTCGTTTCGCACGAAATTTTGGTCAGCAAAGCGCGGTGGCGGCAGGATTTGACCTGGCTCAAGGTGATATCGTGTTGAACATCGATGTCGATCTGCAAGTCATGCCTGAGGATATTCCTCGTCTGATAGAAAAAATGCAGGAAGGGTATGATATCGTCGCTGGATATCGACCTGAGCGGAAGGAAACGTTGTTATTGAGGAAATTGCCGAGTAATTTTGCCAATTTGTTTTTCAAGAAATTTTTAAATCTGCCCTATCGAGATGTAGGGTGTGGAATTCAAGCATTTCGAAAGACGATGATTGAAGGAATTGACCCTTTCAGTCCGATGTATCCTCATCGCACAATTTACGCAGCTTGGAGGGGTGGCCGGTTTGCGGAAATTCCCATCGAGTTTCATCCACGAACTCTAGGGACTTCAAAATACGACTTTTTCAAATTATTGCATGTTTTTTTGGATTTAGTGCTGACGTTTATGCTTCGACAGCATGAACTCCTGTATTTCTTTTTCAGTGGCGCTGTAACTGGTGGATTGGGGATAATCGGGTTGATTGCGGCGATAATTATGAGCCTGACATCGACAACGGGAGCGGTGCCGGTTCTGGCTATCAGTCTGTTTATGCTGTTCAGCGGTCAAATACTGATTTTATTTGGTTTCATGAACGAAAGAATTAATAGAATCAATCATCAAATAAATAAATCCCCACAGTATGTGATCGCCTCAATTTGTGGTGAACCTATTTCGTTGAAGGGTAGTCAGCGGTAGTCAGGAGAACTGGTATCATGAGTAGAAGGAAAATAAAGCGAGTATTGCTTATCAATCCCCCTGCATATCTATTCAAAACTTTTGATCGAAAGCGGGCAGTTTTTCCGTTTGGACTGGGTTATATTTCGTCAATGCTGAAAATGGAGGGTTTTACTGTTCATGGTATCGATACGACTGTGGATGGATTTGACACGGAAATTGAATTGGCGCCTGGCAAATTTCGTTATGGAATGACGGATGATGAAATCAAAAAGGCCATAGCTGATTTCAGCCCGGATGCCGTGGGTGTTTCCAGCATGTTTTCCACCAATATTCCATTGGCTATTCACACATGCAACCTGGCCAAAGAAGTTGACCCGGGTATAGTCACTCTTTTAGGGGGATCGCATGTGACTGCTTTGCCGGAGGATACTCTTCGCCGTGGTAAGGTTGATTTTGTGATTGTCGGCGAAGGTGATTATACCACGGGTATATTGCTCCGGGCCATCTCCCGTAATGCCGATTTGAGCCGCATTCCAGGGATCGCTTATCTGGAACCATCCGGCAATGCTGTGGTGAACCCTTTTATAGAACCGATACGAAACGTGGATATACTGCCATGGCCTGACAGGGAGATATTCGATGTTATTCGGTATTCAGAATTAGGGTGTCCTCATGGAGATATTTTAAAGCGAGAACCATATACGACATTTTTGACCAGCCGCGGTTGTCCTTATCGCTGTACTTTTTGCGCGGCGCACAATGTCCATGGCTATACATTTCGGCCGCGTTCACCAAAAAATGTTCTGGACGAGTTGGAATTTCTTGTCAAAGAGAAAGGCATACGTGAGATTCATTTTGAAGATGACAATATAACATATGATCCAGATCGAGCTATGAAAATTTTTCAAGGTATGATCGATCGAAAATTGGATCTTGTATGGGCGCTCAATAATGGGCTGGGATTTAATAAGCTCTCGCGTAAACTGCTGGAAAAAATGAAAGAATCCGGCTGTTATACCATTTGGGCTCCCGTCGAGAGCGGTGATTTGACCACGTTGAAACGAATGAAAAAACCCACGGCTATGAGCAAATATCGAGAATTCGTTCCAATCATCAAAGAGCTGGGAATAAAAATAAAAGGGTTTTTTATGTTTGGTCTGCCGGGGGAAACGCGTGAACAGATGGAACGAACATTTCAATTCGCTGAAGAATTGAATTTGGATTATTCGACATTCATGATCTTTACACCCCTTCCTGGAGCCGAGTTGTGGGATGAAGCGGTAAAAATCGATCCCCTACTTGGAACCCCTGATTATGACTGGTCACGCCTGAAAGTTGGTGTCAGCAATCTGACGATCGATGGCATGACACCAGAGGATCTGCTGAAACTCCGCCGAAAAGTCTGGCTGAAAGTGAATTGGGGGCTCGATGAAAACCAGGAACCACCGGAAGGTCAGTAAAAGTCTCCTGGTCCTGGTCAGTAGTATAATCTTGGTTTCTTGTCCGGGCTGCTCATTTGATGAACATGAGCCTAAAACCCTGGAAGCACGCAGTCTCCAGCCATTCTTGACCTATATGCCGGAGTCTGGTTTTCCGAAAAAGATGAGTCTGGAGACCATCACCCGCCGGATCGATAATAGTGATACCCAGGTTACGTTCATCACCGGCGATCAACTTGGTGTGTCGTCATCACTCGGTGTTGTTCAGCCTATGAGAGTTAAATACAATCATCGTTTCACGGGTGTATCGTTCTTCATACGATCACTGTCGGCGCCATGTACGCTGACTTCGGCCATTATACCTGACAACAGTTCCGATGCTTTTATACACACTCAGCCAATAAGCCTGACAGCGGATATTTGGAGAAAAATCGAGTTGTCGTTCAAAAATTTCAGTCATATATCGACATTTTTGAACCGTGACACGGATTGTTTCAATTCAGTTTACTGGGACAAAATCAATCTGTTTCTGGTATTTTCGGAGTGTGACCAAGAAAAACAAGGGATAGAGTGGGGGCCGGTACATGTGATCCGCCAAAACAGGCTTTACCGTTTTTATGAATGATTTGAAAGGGGTTATCTTTGAAAGTCTCTGTGATTATACCGACAAAAAATGAAGAATCGACATTGGAACCTGTTCTTAAAGGCTGCCTGGAACATGCCGATGAAGTTTTGGTGATCGACGGGCATTCCACCGATAAAACCACAGAAATTGCCAAGAGTTATGGGGTCCCGGTACATTTTGATTCCGGAAAAGGTAAAGGTGAAGCCATGCGTCTGGGTATCAAACTGTTCAAAGGCGATATCCTGTTATATATCGATGCGGACGGCTCGCATGATCCGAACGATATTCCCGCCATGGTGGAGCCGATAAAAAATGGAACGGCCGACATGGTTATCGGTTCTCGGTTCAAAGGTGGAAGTGATGAGCTGGTAGGCACAATCAACCAGCTTTTCCGCATTACTGGATCGAATATCATCACAACCTACATCAATTATCGATGGAACGTGCGCTTGACCGATACGCAAAATGGATTTCGCGCTCTGTCACGAGCGGCTGCCGAAGAGCTCGATCTAAAAATCGATGGGTTTCCAATAGAAACAGAAATGGACATTCAACTGCTTCAAAAGCGTTTTCGCATCTGTGAAATACCAGCCCATGAATACAAGCGTAAAGGCGGTGAATCAAAAATCCGGTTGTTGAAAATTTGGCATCAATATCCAATTTTACTGATCAAAACGTTTTTTCAGCCACGATATGTCAATCGGAAAATGACGATTTTCACCAAAGAGTAACTTTTCCGGCTGCCTCTAAAAAATTTTATCGTCAACAATTTTAAAACGGATGCCTTTCTGCCCTGGCGGATCAAGCTTTTTTCTGTAATCGTTCTTTTAACAGGGTAAACCGTGCGTTTTCTTCGCTGTTTTTGATAGCCAGGTGCAGCGCTTTTTTTGAGCCTACCAGGACTACCAAACGTTTTCCTCGTGTTACGGCGGTATAGAGAAGTTGTCGGCGCAACATAACAAAATGTTGAGTATGCAATGGAATCACGACTCCCGGATACTCGCTACCCTGTGATTTATGGATGGAAGAGGCGAACGCCGGCACAATCTGATCGGCGCTTTCAGCCGAATAGAGGATCGTTCGCTTACCAAACTGAATAAAAAGGTTGTTATTGGAATCGCAACGTATGATTCTGCCGATATCTCCATTAAAAACTTCCTGGTCATAATTGTTTTTTATCTGCATGACTTTATCGCCCAATCGAAATCCTCCTGGAGCAGAAATAGGTTTTCCATCAGGGTTCAGAACATCACGCAGTATTTCATTCAAATTCTGGACTCCGAGAAGCCCTCTATGCATAGGGCTCAATATCTGCACATCCGTCAGAGGATCGATTCCCAAGTGGCGGGCGATACGATGAGGAAGGCGTTTGATGATATCGAGCGCTTCTTTCGGATCGTCTTTTTCGATAAAAACAAAATCCGATCCCCTTTTTTCCAATAGAGGGAGTTCTCCATTGATAATTTTGTGAGCATTCCAGACGATTCTGCTTCCTGTTTCCTGTCGATAAATATGTTTCAGGCGTATAACCGGTATCAGGCCGGAATCGATGATATCTCCAAGAATTCTTCCTGGGCCCACGCTTGGAAGCTGATCGACATCGCCGACCCAAATCAGTCGGGTATTTTTTTTCAGTGCACGAAGCAGCGCCATGGCCAAAGGCGCGTCAAGCATAGAACTTTCATCGATGATGACCACATCGGTGTTCAATGGCCGTTTGGCGTTACGGTTGAAAGCGCCTTTTTGTGGAACATATTCCAGTAATCGATGGATTGTAGCCGCTTCCATACCGCTGGTTTCGGTCATTCGTTGTGCAGCACGGCCGGTTGGCGCGGCCAAAAGAATTTTTTGATTCTGCATCATTCTTATCAGCATCCTGACAAGAGTGGTTTTACCGGTTCCGGGGCCGCCGGTTATGACAAGTACGGGGGCGCTTTGAGCTAGATTCAGTGCTTCCCATTGTGTTTGGTCGGCGGATAAACCGGTTCTACGCAATTCATCAGCATAGAGTTTTGATAGATCGACACTCAGTTTTTTCACCGGCGACCGTATCAGTTTTTTTAGGATAGCGGCTATATTCTGCTCAACCCAGTCCAGGCTTTTATCAAAAACCATCACAGTCCCTGTTTTGGATGAGTGAAAAGTGATCTCGCCATCTTCTTTTGCTGTATCTATTGCAGCGTTGATGGATTTCCCGGGGATGTTCAGAAGCACGGCACAACGTTTGACCAGTTCATGGCGCGGCAGGCACATATGCCCTTCATTGCGAGCATTTTCCAGTTCATAACGTATCGCGGCTCTCAGTCGTCTAGGATCGTCATCAGTGATTTCAAGCCGTGCAGCCACATCATCTGCCGTAGTAAAGCCGATACCATTGATATCCGTTGCAAGGCGATAAGGATTTTCACGTATCAGTTGTTCGGTACAGATACCGTATTGTCGGATGATTTTCTGGGCTGTGAGCGGGCCGAGCTTTAAGGCGCTCAAAAATACAGATGTATCTGCAAGAGCCCGTTTACTATGCCATTCACGAAGAATAGCCTTCGATTTTTGTCGACCGATTCCTGGAACGGTGGTCAGTAATTCCGGTGAAGAGTCGATGATTTCCAGGGTTTTATCACCGAGCTGGTCCACTATTCGTGTTGCCAGGGCAGGTCCGATGCCCTTGAATTGGCCTGCCAAGTATCGGATCAAGCCTTCCCGTGTTTCAGGTCGAATCTCCTCCCAATGCGTGACTTTGAACTGCTTTCCGTATTTAGGGTTTTTTTCGTACCGACCCGAAAATCGAATGATCTGACCCGGTTTGATTGCGCCCAATTCCCCCAAGACAATGATTCGTTTGTTTTCAGGTCCGGCTTTGGTCGATAGGATGGCGAAACCCGTTTCCGGATGTACAAAAACTTGTCTGTGAATAGTGGCGACAAGGATTTCTTCAATTTGGCCTTGAGTTTGTTTCACATGTTACAATTTCACGTGATGCAATGCCAGGATCATTTCGTTCATGTCTTGATAGCGGTCGGCCGGCCGACGCCGCATGGCCGTCATAATGACATGTTCCAGAGAGCGTGGAAAGTTTGGGTTCAAAGCTGACGGCAACTGTGCGTTACCCTCGAGATGCAATTGAATTTTTTCCATCACGGTTTTGCCTTCATACGGAAGAACACCTGTAAAGGCTTCGTACATGACGATACCCAGCGAATAGATATCGATGCGCGGATCGGCATAGTTGCATCCGGCCTGGGTTGTTTCGGGGGCCATATAGTCCGGTGTTCCTATCGACAACTCTGTTGTATTTTTCAGCATGGCTCCTGCGGCTGTCGCGATCCCAAAATCCGCTACTTTAGCTATACCGGTTTTTGCTATAAGTATATTTTGCGGTTTGATATCCCGATGCACGATACCGATTTGGTGGGCGGCTTGAAGCGCTTGGGCGACCTGTATAAATATTTCCAACAAATCAGCATGGCTGATACCCCAGTTGTCATAAATGAACTGATTCAGATCGGATCCTTTGACAAATTCCATCGTGATATAATGTATACCGCCGCTTTGGCCAACATCATGAACCCGTACGACGTTTTTATGGGCAACTTTTCGGGACAGCCTGACTTCTCGAAGGAATGTCTCTAAAAGCTCTTCTGCGATTTCAGGATTGAGAATCAATATTTTTACCGCCACTTCCTCTTCAAGGCGCCGATCAAAAGCACGAAAAACCGCTCCCTGGCCCCCCTTCCCAATACGCTCCATAATCTCGTACCGATCATCCAGGACATCACCCACTTTTAACGCCCTTGGATCCAAAGCATGCTTGGGGGCAGGCTGACGAGCCTCCAGAATGCCGTCTATTCTTTTGACGACTTCTTTTGGCGGAGCCAAATGCTTGATTAAAAAATCGACCGCTCCTAACTGATTGGCGATTTTTCGCAGTTTCAAATCGTCTTTAGGTGACAGGACCAGCATAGGAATCTTGTTATTCGAAGCTTTCGGGCCACGGATATGCTCCATGACGGCAACACCGTTGTTTCGGGAATTGATTGGATTGACCAATACCAAGTCAGGGGTCGTCCTTTGTACGATCATGATGTATTCTTCGATACTTGACACCAAAAGAATATTATAACCACGCCCCATCAGAAGATTCTGATACAAACGTTGATGCAATTTGTTCTCTTCAAATATCACTATTGTTCGCATCGGCGCAGTCGTCCCCATCGTGATAACGATTCAATTCATTTCCATCCATAACCATTGTAGTAAGCACATCCTCCGAAGTCAAAAAACAAATTGAAGGCAAGTGACACTATAGCACAGAGAGCGGCTGCTCGCAAAAAACAACCGAAACCCGATCCCCTAACTTGCGTGTGTAAAATAATGGTGATATTTTTTACCACAAGGAAGGGGTTGCAAAGGAGATTTGATACGATGAATATCCAAAAGTTACATTTCAAACGTGACGACGACAAAGACACGGTTATTTCCATCCGACATCGTATATCTTCGGATCACGGCGATATAATCACGCTTTACCAAACGGTTTCGGAGGAAGAACAAGACTTTTATACGATCGACGTGTGTAATCCCCAGGTGTGTTCTCAATGGTTTGAACCCAATGAATTCATTGAAACACTGGCGCTGGTGGCGGTTGTCGATAATCGGATTGTAGGGGAAGCCGTTTTGGATCGACAGAAAGATACCAAGACTTCTCATGTCGGCACAGTGAGATTCTACGTTCATCCTGATTGGCGAAAATTCGGTATCGGCTCCGCGCTGATTACAGCGCTGTTTACCGAATCAATGAATATCGGCATCGAAAAAATCTCCGTTTCCATTCCCGAACCCGCCAGCCGAAGGTTCAAATCGATCTTGGCCAAATCCGGGTTTTCTCAAGAAGCCATATTGAAAAACCATTTTCGTGCATCAACAGGCGTTAAACAAAACATAGTGATTTACGGCAGAGATTTGGACGAACTCTGGAATAGTATTTCCGATTGGCTTGGAAATTTTGGCAGAGCGATGGAATATTGATTTGTATCTTTTCAGTTGTCCATCCAATATCGGTTGTCAATTAATTTGAATCAGTGGGTTCGGCAACGGACACAGAACTCCATGAAAAAACAAAAAAAACCGTAACCTTTTTGCTCTTATCACTTCTTATTAGGAGGTGATTTTGATTGAAAAACATCGAGGAAAGGATAAAGGATATGAAAAAAAACATGATTCAAGCTTTGAACAAACAGATTAACGAAGAACTCTTTTCATCTTATTTGTATTTGGCGATGTCGGCGCAATTCGAAGACATGTCTTTACCGGGATTCGCCGGATGGATGCGTGTTCAGGCTCAAGAAGAGATCAGCCATGCCATGATACTTTTCAAATATATCAACGAGCGAGGTGACCGAGTTGAGTTGGAAGGGATCGCAAAGCCTGAGAAAGAATGGAAAACGCCCTTGGAAATGTTTGAAGCGGCTTACAAGCATGAATGTTACATATCTGATTGCATAAACAAATTGATGGATTTGGCGGTCAAAGAGCGTGATTATGCGACCCAGAATATGCTGCAATTTTTTATTGAAGAGCAGGTGGAGGAAGAGGCGTCGGCTGATGAGATTTTGCAGAAGTTAAAACGCATCGGAGATGCTCAGGGCATGTTGTTCATGTTGGATCGAGAACTAGGCAAGCGTTCATTTGAACCGCCGGCGGAATTGAAATGACGCTTCAGGAAGCGCTGCATACGGCTGTTGCATACGAAATAAAAGTCAGGGATCTCTATCTGGACGCCATCGACATGGTGGCTGATGAAGATGGCAGCAATGTGGTCAAGCGAATGGCCGTAGAAGAGCAGGAGCATGTCGAGTATCTTCTCAACTTGTTGAACGAATTGGAAAATACAGGAGAACTGCCGGATTTGAAGGTGCCGAACACTGTTCCTTCCCCGGAAAAACTGGCGAAATATGTTCAGACATTAAAAAATCATTTGGACAGCAGCGCAATGACGGATGCCGAACGACAATCGGATTTGGCAATATTGGACAGCATTCATCAGGTTGAACAGGAGACAGCGGATTTTTATCAAAGAATGGTAGACGAATTGACGGTGGACGGTAAAGAGATATTCGCAGAATTCCTTGAAGTTGAAAGATCGCATCTTGCTTTGGTGGGTTCAGAAATCGCTTATTTATTTGGGGCTGGTCAATGGTTTGATTTTCCGGAAATCTGATATGGAATCCGGCTGATTTGTGCTTTTCACAATGATAAAAAATGGTTAACATATCCCACGTCTTGCGATCAGGGCAGATGTTGTGGGATGATATTTCAGGAAACCGCCTGTCCAAAAACGGGCATAGCTTGAAAGGGAGACAATAGTGATGAAAAAATGGGTTTGTGATGTATGTGGGTATGTATATGATCCTGAAGTGGGAGAGCCTGAAAACGGTATTGAGCCGGGCACGGCGTTTGAGGATTTACCGGATGACTACGAATGTCCGATTTGTGGTGTAGGCAAAGAAGATTTTTCGCCATTGGATTAACAATCCCATCTAAGCAAAGTCCCAGAAAAAATTTGATTGTGTAGGTGTCTATGAAAACTGTTAAAGGTACAAGAACGGAAAAAAATTTGTTGACTAGCTTTGCTGGGGAGTCCCAAGCGCGAAACCGATATGATTTTTTCGCAAAACAGGCCCAGAAAGACGGCTATCAGCAGATAGCGGCGATTTTCGAAGAAACGGCTTTGCACGAATATCAGCATGCCCGCCGTATGTTTGAATGTTTGGCGGGCGGCATGGTCGAAATTACCGCGACATATCCAGCGGGCAAGGTTGGCTCCACATTGGAAAATCTTGAAGCTGCGGCGGGTGGTGAGCATGAGGAATGGTCGGAATTATACCCGGAATTTGCAAGGATAGCTCGCGAAGAAGGGTTTGAACAAGTGGCTAGAATGTACGAAAACATCTGTGTTTCTGAACGCCATCACGAAGAGCGCTTTCGAGCTTTGGCTGAATTGGTCAAAAATCAAACGATGTTCAGCCGCCCGGAAGCCGTATCCTGGACCTGTCGCAAATGCGGTTACACGCATTATGGCGCGGAACCGCCCAAAGCTTGTCCTGCATGTGCCCATCCTCAGGCCTATTTTGAACGTAAACAGGAACAATGGTAAGCGCGGAAAAGACCGGCTAAAAATAATCGATGGAAAGTATCTTCAAGCTGGCTTGACCAGCGGATGCGGCTTTTATCCGTTCCGAAAAATCATTCAATAGGCTTTCCGGCATTTGCAATGTATAGCTCAAACCGATATCGGTATAGTTATCAGCAAGTTTTTCTATTTCGGGATAGAAATCCAAAACAGAATAAATCGCTCCTGTAGCGGAAAACGGAGCATTCAGAAGCAAATTCACATATCTGTGTACAATATGGATGCGGGCTTTTTGAAGGCATGATGACGCGACGCCTCCATATGCGCGAGCCAGACCGCCTGCCCCAAGCTTTATCCCGCCGAAATAACGAATAACCAGAACGACCACATGGTCCAGATCATGATGCTCGATGGCGGCGTAAATCGGCCTGCCCGCACTGCCGCCGGGCTCGCCATCATCACTGAAACGGTATAACCGACCGATTTTATAGGCCCAACAGTTATGCGTGGCATCGTTACAGCGAGTTTTCTCTAAAAATTGGTTTGCTTGATCAACGGTATCTGCTCGGGTGGCATGTGCTATAAATCGACTTTTCTTGATCGTTTCCTCGATTGTCGCCACTCCATCCAGAGTGCGGTTTGAATGATAGAGATTTTCAGTATTCGACATGTGCCACCACCGTTGTGGTCAGGGTATATGGTTGTCGGTTTCAAGCGGAGCTCTTGGAGATTTTATAGTGATTTTACGCCATAAAATCAACGTGATAACCAGTAACGTCACATTGAATAACAAAGAGTTTTCTATACCTAGGATGCCGCCGAAAACGATGCTGGAACCATGTATTTCGGTGACAAAAGGGGTGACATTCAGGCGGTTTCCTACTGAAGCGATACCCAAAAGGGCGCTCAGACAATAATAACAGCCCGCATGGACCCCAATGGTATATTTCAGGCTTTTTTTATAGAACATGATTCCTGCCATTAACCATGAAAAAACAAAACCGGAAAAGAATAAAAGCAAGCGTTGAGAGAATGTTCCTTGGATGCTCCAGGCACGCATCAATCCATATATCAGGCCGGTCGTCAAAACCGCCGAAAATCTGTTTTTCCAAAGGGACGTCCATTCTCCAATCAGGATACCGCGATAGACCAGTTCATTGTTGAATGCTATCAATAGCATGATCAAGGCATAGGCAAGGGGGGAAGCGATAAGTTCCTGGGGTGTCAATCTATCAGGAAAAGCTGTAAGTCGAGCATATCCGGTAAGGATTAGCAGGGAGAAAAAGAACAGTATAAAAATGGTGCCAGTGAAAAACCCTGTGATGCACTCGTGCCAGGAACCCCCGAGAAAGTAAAAATTCCGGGAGTATTTTTTTGTTGCGAATCGTCCTAAAGCACCGGCCAAGGGCAGGCCGATCAGGGTCAGGAACAAGCCTGTCCAAGCGAGGTGTCGGTGATTGAAAAGTGAAAAGATGTTCGAGTCCTGTTCAAAAACGGATTGTTTTTCAATGGTAAAGCCGATACCCAACGAAAAAACGAACAGGAATTGAAACCCTGTAAAAAGCAGCAGCGCTTTGGCAAAAACGTCCAAAGTTCTTTTAGCGATTAATAAATCCAATGACCTTCGTATTCCAAAAGCTGTTTCATATTCTGTGATTCAATAAAAGGGGCGATTGTGTCGGGCGCTTTATGAACAGCCGGCCAGGAAGATGACATTGCCGTATGTAAAACCAATCTGGCACATTGCATACTGGTTTTCATCAGTGTTTCACAGGAAACTTTTTCGAAAGTGTCGGCCAATGTATGCCCCCACCCGCGTTCTCCTGTTCCTGATGTCGCCATGAAAGCAGCCGGAACGCCTCGCATGACAAAAGGCAAGTGGTCGGAAAAGGGAACCAGTTGATTGTTTACCTCGATATCGGAAGGCATTGCTGCAGCAAAACGTGTGAAAAAATCGCTCAGTTCAGGGCAATTTTGCAAAAACACCATAAGGTGGCCGGGCTGGCCAACACAGTCAAGATTGAACACAAATCGGATTTTTCGAACCTGCTCACCCATCTGCGCCGCCAGATGGTGCGAGCCCACCAAGCCCATCTCTTCCGACCCAAACAGAATAAAGCGAATCGTGCAGTTCAACGAATCTTTCAACGGTGCAAGCAGCCTGGCCGTCTCCATGACGACAGCGGCGCCGGACGCGTTATCGGTTGCGGCTTGGGAGATGTCGTGTCCATCGTAATGGCCGCATACGATGATTATTTCTTCCGAAGCATTGGAGCCGCATAGGTCGGCAACGATATTCCTGTCACTGCCTTGCTTGAGAGTGTTCTGCATTTTCAGGTGGAGATTGACCGGGCGCTTTTCTCTCCACCAGCGCAGCTCACAGGCGACTTCGTGGGCGATACCCACAGCGGGAAGCGCTTGATTCACCGGACCATTGTGGTTGAAGGCCAAGGATCCGGTTGGAGCCAGCATGCCGGGTTGTGTTGCCGCGAAAAGAAAAGCCGCAGCCCCGGCATTTTTGGCGGCGAGATATTTATGTGTACGGTGGAGTCTTGGCCCGGATGGCAGGTTTTTATCTTCGACAAGCACAGCTTTACCGACAACACCGTCCGGGATTTTTTTATAGTCCTCAGGGTATCCCATTCCAACATACTCCAGCAGCAGTTTATCATCATAGGATGGGGTGTAAGGCAGTGCGATACACGGCAGCTCGACTTGGTGCGGGTCCAGCATCCGAAGCTGAACTGAACCGCGAGACCATGTTGTCATGGGGAAAATATCCTGACGGCAGCGCTGAAGACCGTAGTCTTTCAAGGTTTTTTCGATAAACCCAGCGGCTCCAAGAGCATCAGGGCCGGCGCTGAATCGGCCGCGATACTTCAGACAAAGCTCACGGTGATTCCGCAAGACCGAATCGCTCATCCAAGCATTGGAACAGATATGGTTTTCCAAAGCATCAATATTCATAAAAAATGCTCTCCTTCCGCTGAAAACTTTAAACAGGAAAGGTTAAAATAGCAAGAAGCATCGGCTGATTCGGACTCAGCCTTTAAAATGAAAAATGAACGGATACAGTTTACGATCACGTGGAAGGAGGGCATCCAATGTTTCCACCACGGCCTCACGGCTTTTACCGGTGGCCAGAATCCGCCCGTTCAAAACCGCGCACCACACATCCTGTATTCCAAGCTCCTTGAAATAGGTTCGCGCATCTTTGGCATCGAGTTTACCGGTCAATTCATAATACAGTTTTTCAACGTGTTTATTGTGTCGAACGATATGGGATATCTCTTCTGTGTAGACATCTCGATTCCAGTGCGTTCGTAAGTAATATCGGAGTTTTTCTTCGACTGATTCCGTATCGCCGATGAAAGGCAATTGTGTAATGACGCCATGACGGTTGATCCAATTTTCCATATCTGCATACAGTTCTTGTTCAACCATATTTTCAAAGGTGATCGGATAGGTGAATATGAACCCGTCATACACAATTTGATGTTTAAACGGTAAAAGAACCGTTTTGACATATACTGGAAGCGTATCGCCCAGCAAATCAATCAAATCCATATTCAAGCCGGTGACACCATAAACTTTTGGAGTTGTTCCGGTGTCCAGCAACAGAGTGTTTTCCGAGCCGTACCGCATAACGTAGAACGATCCATCGAGAGCGTATTGCCAGCTTTTGACGATAGCCAATTCAACGTCATTAAAACCTTCAGGGTTTTTCTCGGCGAATGAATTCAGTAATTCCGGCTGGTTTAGGACTGCGTTTCGAATTTCGCATTTTTCATGGAAAGGCAAATCCATGAATGCTTCTTTTGTATCGACACCGGGTACGATATTGAGTTTTTTATTGCCAAAAACAAGGTATCCGGGATGCAGTTTAAAGAACAATTTCAGGTCATCGTCGGTCAGGCGCATATCCATTCCTTTCAATGGGTTGGTCCACTATTCGTTCATATAGTCGATAAGGCGTTTCTTTCATTCCCAACATCTCATAGGTTTTGCAGGCGACCAGGTTGTCTTTTTCCACATACAATCGAATCCCTCGCACATCCTCGGTTTTCAAGGCCATATTCCAAATATGGTTGTACAGTGCGCGAAAGAGGCCTTTCCGTCGATAAGCGGGTTCGACGTACACGCTTTGAATCCACCAGAATAGGCCGTCGCGCCAATCCGTCCATTCATAGGTTATCATCAGTGAACCATAAATCCGGTCGTCGATTCCTCCGACAAGGTAAAACCCCATGGCCGGGTTATCGATCAATCGTGCTACCCCGCGCCGGATAATGTTTTTTTTCAATACTTTGTTTTCCGTTTCAAGCGCCATAGCTTGGTTGAAATCGGCGATTATCTCGCTGTCACGGGGTTCGCCTGTTCGAATTATCCAGTTTATCATCGTTCAACACCTCGATTAATGTCTTTTCAGCAGAAAAATCACTGGTCAAAACAAATGCCGTCTTGCTCAGACGGCATTATGGTTTCAAAGCAGTTTTTTCGAAATGTCAGTTTGTCCATCCGAATGAAACATAGTCATATTCGCCGAATAGGTACGTGATATCGGGATCTGTCATACCGGCATAGAACAAGATATTTTGTGCTTCTCCCACCCCGGAAGGCCAGTAGAATTCAGGGATGACTTCCTGTAGAGCCAGTTCATGGGGCAGAAGTTCGATGTTATAGTGATCAAAAGCGGAAAACGATGGAGCAAAGAACAGTTCGCCGTAAACATCCAGGATAACGAACAACGGTACATTTACATGCCAATCACGGTCGTTGCAGGCATAGACATTCAGGTAGAACAGGTCGCCGCCATGAAACAGGGTTTTAGGCATCGAGATTGTCACGCCCAATTGTTCACAGGGTATTTCCGGGGTGGCAGTCGGTGTTCCGGGTGGTGGAGTCGGCGTTTCGGGTGGTGGAGTGGCGGTATGCTCGGGTGTCGGCGTCGGCATTGTGCCGCCGGCATGACTGTCGGCGGCTTGCAAAACCGGCCATGGCATAAAGCTCCGCCCATGATTGATCGTTCCACCTTCATGAATCCAGGCAACAACACCGTCATAACCGGAAGAAGCCGTTTTTTCAATCATGACCGTCTCACCGGCGCCGACGTGGATAGCTTCTCCGTTATAGGGTGTCAAGAATTCTCTGGCGAAGCAGGGGTAATTGTGGCCGTCATGAGAAAAATAGTTATAAGCGACGGCGACAAGATTGCCGCTGAACGCCTGTTCGGCATCAATTTTAATCGTATATTTGTTGCCGTCGTTTTGGATGACCGACATGGAGCAGGGCGCCACTTCATTTCGTCTGGCGTTATAAGCGTCGACCAATGACGGGTATTCCTGCGGGGGATTGGGAATGTTGATCACACCGTCGACGATGACGATGGGCGTGATCACCTCATCCAGAAAAAGAAGCCCTCGATTGTTGCCTTCCGGTATGGCTTGGCTGCCTTGGGTCCAATAGCTGATGATAGCGATATCTTCATAGCCGTAATCGCTTCTAAGTTGCGCAATTGCATCGGCGGTGATCGGGCAGCTCAAGCACATTTCTTGGGAAAAATGCTCAAAGAACACTGTTCGTTTGGCTCCATATACTGCCACGCTGGAGCAAATCAATAACAGCGCCAAGAAAGCTCGGATCGTTCGATTCATAGAAAACCTCCTTTTGAAAAAGGTTATGGATGTTGTTAAAGAAACAAGCTACCAGGCTCATTGACCATCGGTGGCGCCCGGCAGTGAAACAGCCCTTATAAGTATGCATGATTTTTGCCATTTCTGCAGCTTTTTTTTCTCGAAGCATGTCTTGAAACGGTGTTTGGCTTTCATTAAATGGTCGTATGGTATAGTTTTATGAATGAGGTGACGATAGAGTTTAAAGGTGGTGAAACGAAAAATTAATTGAAGAATGAGTTGTTTCCGGAATCGAAAAGGTTTAAAGTCCGATGCGGCTGATGAAAATCGGCTGCTTGGACTGGTTATTATTCATTATTTGCCAGCGTGTGCTGTTCTTCTATTTGAAGAGACAGCGCATGCCGATCAGGGATTGAAGAGGACATCACATGAAGCAAATGCGAAATATCTCAGTAAAACCCAGTGTTCTTGAGTCGCTGGTTCCTTTTATGTCGATTCAGAACGATGGTAATCGGTATCGGTTAAGTTATGCTGTACGGCAATTGGCTCGCATGGGGGCATACAACGAAACAGGTGACTTGCCCATTGCTTTGCGTCTGGAAGCGACAGGTGATTTCACCGAGCTTTATGAGACGCATGATAGGTTGGTTTGCCCGGTCGATACAGCAGACATGGATATACTGAATTCCGAGAGTATGGTGGATGCATTGATTCGGTGTGCAGTTTTTCTATTGCGGAGCCGCAAAGAAGAAGCGGTGGATTTGCTTGTGATGCTGCCATCGAAAGCTGCGGAAAAATCACCGGTAAAACTGGCTGACTGGGATATATCGGATACGTTCAAGAAAGCCTTTGCAGATAAATTCGAACAGTTGAAAGCCAAGGGGATTATACGTGAAAACGTGTCGGCGGACGCGGTATTACCGAAGGTTCTTGACAAGGTGACAGTTCTGCATGTACGTCGTCGGCAAGGTTATTTGGGCGAAGTATCTTTAATGGGTCTGGAACTGGAAGCGGTCAAAGTTCTTGAAGATGCCGGAATAGACGGATCGGATCTTTTGGCGGCTTTGACTAACCTTGTCGCGCACACTGAACCCAAAAACAGGAAAAAAAGCGGCCATATGTTCACGCGGTCGGATGCCATGCTTTTAATTCGTGATTATCAACGCCGGGCGAGAATACAAAGATCAAGCGTAAGGGTTATTGACGAACAGTTTATGAACGAAGAGCAACTTGAGCAGCGCCTGATTCCAGGATTGCCGGGTTGGAAAAATGTGAGCATGGAATCGACGTTCAAGCGGAATCTTTTTGAATCGGCGGTTAGGTGGGCACGTTTGGCTGCATTGAAATCCGGCCGAGGGTTATTGCCGATTTTTTATTTTACAGGTGAAGAGGGAAGCGGCAGGAGCACTCTACTCAAACAGGTGGCCTGGGAACTATATCGGGAAGGTTTTGCGGTGGCGGAAATCGTCCATCTCGAGGAGGCTGCTAAAGAGGCTGAAAGCCTTGCTACGGCGGCTGTTGCGCTGGATGCACCACTGATATTGGTCTGGGATGATGCGCTGGAGCCGGGAGTGGATGTTCTTCAAGCGTTTAGAGAATTTTCGGAAGCGCAGGTTAGCGGTGTGCCGATGATGATTTTGGCCGCGTCTTCCGATCTTGGTTACAACGCCAAAAAAATCAGGCAGATATCACGAACAAGTTTCGAGGAATTCGAAGTATACAATCCTGACGAAACTGAATTTTCATCTGGTATCTCGCACGATAACATCGTGTCTTCAGAAGAAAACCAGGAAATTTCACCTGAAAGCAATGAAGGCGATGCTCAAAATCAAAAAACCGAACAGTTTTTCGTTGTTGAATCCACCCAAACGGCTCAACCGCGGCCGACGATGTTGGAAACAATGATCAAGATGCGTGAAGGTAAATCGCTGCAGGAGTACGCTCAGGAGACGAATCAGAAGATACTGAGTGTCCTGGGTGAATCCCGCCAAGTTTACGATTTGATTTGTGATCTGGGAATAGTCGGGTTCGCTTTACCGGAAAAATTGGCGACCCGGATATTCGGCTCTGCAGCGATCGAAACATTTAAAACGGTTTTGGATGCCCATCTCGATCTCCCCATAAGAAAGCACCGAAATCAGCAAGGTTGGATCTGGGATTGTGGGCATACGCTTTTAGTGAGGGCTATTCAGCGTTCGGTTACAAAAACCGATTCCGGATCACTTCAGGAAAAAGCTCTGAGCGTCATGATGCAAGAGCACGATTTTCAGGCTTGGGCGGTTCGTTATCTCAGAGCGCTTTATTCGTCCAATGTGTTGTCTTCAGATATTCTGGAGACTTTGACACAGGTATTGATTTCGGCGGTGTTGGAGAAAAAAGTCAGGATTTTGCCGGCTGTTCTTGTCGATCTCTATCAACTGGCTTCGACAACGGAAAATGATGTATTGCAATCGGCTGTCGTTGAAGCGCTTGCTGATTATGCAAGGTTGAATGCCATCGATTCCTTTGTGGCATTGACGCCTTTGTTGAGAAACAGGATCGGCGGCTTGCAGGATGTTGAAACGCTTGAGATTTTGAAAGCGGCAAAACCTGATGAAGACCGTGTGGCATTCAAATTTTTACTGAAATTTTTAACGGATCATCAACCGAACGATTTGAGTCAGGAATCGGTGGACAATGCGCGCACTGCCGCAGCGCGTGCGCCGGACCAGGGGTTTGCCGTTGCAGCATACCTTCGGTTCTGTTGGGCTCGCGGCACGGATGAACAGATAAATCGCTCCATAGAAGAAACGCGTTCCTGGCTGGAAACGACACCTGATGACCGCATCGTTCGGCGTGCTTTTATGGATTACGTTGTCGCGAAGGGTTCTGACGAGTTGAAACGTGAATCCATCGAGCCGTTGGAAGAGTGGCTGAATAAACACGGTGATGAAGGGCCTTTACGCAACAGTTTGATAGATCTGGCTTTTGGACTGAATGACCCGGCCGTTGTCGACAGGGTGCTGGAAAGCGTTGCAAAATGGATTGAACGCAGAGGTAACAACCGTCTGGTCAGATATAATTATTTCCGACGGGCGGAAAAACGCAACGATACGGAAATCATGAAACGCGCCTGCGATGTGGCGGTTGCTTGGCTGAACAACCATCCAGACGATCGTGAAACCGTCCAGTCCCTTTTATTCATTGCGGGGCGACTGGCCGAAAAAGGATTTAATCCGTTGGTATTCAACACCATTCATACCTGGTTGACGACCCATGTCATGGAGCGTGATCTGTTAAGGCGCTATTTGATTTTAGCGGATCGAGCAGCCAAGGGGCGTTCGATCACTCATGCCGTGGAAGCCGGTTTGAAGTGGATTCAAGAAAACCCTGACGATACGGATATACGAGAAATTCTTTTAGGAATGACAGCTCGAAAAATCGACAGAAAAATTCAAGTCCGGGTGTACGATGCCAATGCTCAATGGCTGGAATCGTTGGAAACGGCTGACCCTATGATGGAATATATGATCGGTCGTCTGGGCGTTCGATCGGGAATAGCCAGAAGAGCGATCCCGTTGCTGGAACGATCGGTCGCCAAGTCGCAAGGTGAATTGCGCAACCATGGACGTCTTTGGTTGGGAAGTGCGTACCGGGTTGCCGAAGCGTATTCAGAGGCTCGGAAGATCTGGCAGGCCGTTAAAGACGAGGCTGAAAGCGAAATGGCCGACCGCGCCGAGAGAAATCTTAAAAGCCTGGAAGCTCACCTGGCAGAAAAATTCCCGGAAGGCTATCCACCTCCTCAAGAAAAAGCGCCGCCGAGACCTAGAACGCCCCGCTTACCCAAGAGGGAGGCGCCGGAAGCGACAGCGGTTCAGGCTCCTAAAACGCCTTTTGTTCCAGATAAAAAAGACGATGGAAAAAGTAAAGATAAAGACATCGATTTTAAACGAGCGCCGTCCGAAAAGCCGGTTAGGCAGCCTCGTTCCGGAAAGCCGTTTCCACAGAAAGCTCCGGATAAACCTGAAACATCGCAGAAAAAGGGAGCTACACTTGGGGATTTGCTGCGTATGAAGGGGTTGGACCTTACCAAACTGTCAAAGCAGCAGGATGACACCGAGGAATAACCAGAGGAAGATCAAATTTTTTCTCTTAAAAAAGCCGCAGCGGTTTCCGGTAATACAGGGTTCAGATGGATTCCTGTTCCCGCATAGAAAGCGTTCAAGGGCGTGTTTTTGATGGGTATTCCCGGCACAAGAGTTATCCGCCACAGCCAGTCACTGTGAATGGTTGACCAATAACTTCGCTCATGACCCCACGCTACGTTGGGTTTTGTCATGATGGACAATAAAAACGGATAAGGCCCCAATACATAATGCAGCACAATGATCATACGGTGTATCAGCCGAGCCAATTCGGACAGGTTTTGCGCCTCGACTTGAATGAAATCACATTGATGATCCAGCGGCATAATCCAGATTTCAAAGGGATACCGGGCAAAAAAGGGAATCAGAGCGATAAAATTGATGGATTCAAAAAGAATTCCATGGGGTTTTCCCATATCCCGTTTGAACATTTCATCTTCATAGATATCGCTGAGAAGGCACCGTTCCTTCATTCGATACCATTGCTGCGCCCCGTCCAGTTCGCGTTTTACATTGAAAGGGATGAACGGCGACGCTGTCAGGTTCATGACGGTGTGATTGTGCAGGAATCCAAAATCTTTCCCAAAAACCATATAAATATACTGATGCCCTAGGCGGGTGTCCCTATATAGATTCTGCATTCGGTAACGGAGAACATGGAGGAGCAGCTCGATACGTTTTGAGGATAAATCCCAGGCTGTTTCGCCGTGTCGGCGGGTGAGAACGATATTTTCATGCGCTCCAGGCGCTTTCATGACATCATGAAGCCGTTTTGGAAACCGTTGGAGTGGTGTCTCGATTTTGAAAACCGGCTGAACGGCGGGAAGTACTTTTATATCCCAATCGTCAGTGTGGCTGCTGCTTTCAACGGGAAAACCGCCCGCCGGCAAATCCGCCTCTTTGACGGAAAAAATATCGTTATGGTTTGAAGACATGTTTTCGGGACAATAGGGGCAGGGATCGGATGTGGGATTGAAAAGCTCGGTAGTGGCGTGATAGGGAGTGGTCAAGTTTAAAAATGCTTCCGGTGTCAAGATGTCCGGCCCGAAGACCACCCATTCACGTGTCAGAAGGTTACGACGATATTCCATAAAAAACCTCCCATCTCCCAGTAAAACTATACATGTCACGAGGTGACTCCGTCCAGCTTTCTATTTGCCGATAAAAAATGTCATAATGCTAACAAAACCTCTTTAAGGCTCGTATATAGGTAATGAGGACGGAGACAAGATGAAAACCCGGGATGATATTTATTTTATAAAACAATGCCTCGGTGGCGACCGGGAAGCCTTTCGAGAACTTGTTCACCGTTACCAGAACTTTGTTTTTTATGTCGTCTTCAAGATGATCAGGGATGCGGAAATGTCACGTGATCTTACTCAAGATATCTTTATCAAAGCTTATATAAAGTTGCACACTTACAACGCTCAGTTTACTTTTAAAACCTGGATTGCACGAATAGCAATGTATCGAGCAATTGATCATCTAAGGCGTATCAAAACAGAAAATTTGGTCTCTGTAGATGATTACGGCTCAAACGGAACCCTTCTAATCGACCAGGAACAATCTGGAGAGCCGACCCAAGAGCAGAGAATCCTGCGGGCCGAAAAAGCCGAGATGGTGGCGCGAGCGTTGAAAAAGCTCGATCCCAAACTCAAGGCGGTCATAGTAATGCGGCATTATCAAGAGATGAATTATGAGGAGATCGCCGAAACATTGAACATACCGGTCGGCACGGTTAAAAACCGGCTTTTCAGGGCCCGGGAAAAGCTGCAGAAATTGCTTGTCGACAGTTCATTGTTGTTACAGGAGGCAGTTTTATGAGGTGTCGTCACTTTCAAGACAATATCGATGCTTTTATAGATGGGGAAACCGATGAATCCGTGAATGCGCGCTTGATCGAGCATATGGAAACATGTGCGGCATGCAAGTCGCTATACAAACGGCGTCAGAGTCTGTTTCAGACGTTGAAAGCCGAAGATAGAATCACTGACGAAATCGATGTATCCGATTTCGTCATGGAGCAAATCAATTTGTTACCGATATCGGGCGGATATTGTTCTTATAAGAATCGAATTTTATATGTCGTTTTGCCTGTCGCACTGGCAACAGGATCGCTGTTTTTCTGGAAAAACATCGACTTATTGCAGGTCGCCGGCGCCATCGGTCGGTTTAATCGAATGCTGGCTCATTTTTATTTATGGGGAGAAAGCGTGGCGATCCCGCCTCAAATCCCGGCCGTTTTGAATGCGCTCAGGGTAATCGCTTACGCCAACATTCAGCTAGTTGTCAGAATAGCAGCCATGATTTTAAACGTTCTGCCATTAAAAGCGCCCGTTGTCTTTTTATTTATGAGCATCACCTTTTTTGTAGCTTTGTGGTGCCGAAAACTGAGTAAACGATCGTCATCATTGATGGTAATCATATGAAAAGGAGAGTAAGGTAAACATGAAAACGACATTTAAATATTTTATTGTTCTTATGGCCATTCAAATAATGGTTTCGACTTCAACTGCTCAAAGCGATCCCGAGGTGATCGATGATGTAAACGAGCAATCGATCAGTCTTGATCCGGACGCTGAGATTGTGGATGACAATCTGCTGGAAGGCTCGTTACCTGACAATATGCAGCAAGAACAACCATCGATAACGGAAAAACAACAAGTGACGACTCAAGATGATGTCGGTTTTATTTCGTCTGTCATTATCCATAAAGGTGAAACACGAGATGATGATCTGGTTGTATTTGGCGGTAAAGCGATTATAGATGGAACTCTTATGGGTGATCTGGTGGTATTGGGCGGGGGAGTGACTTTATCAGGTACAGTGAAGGGTGATGCCATAGTTATAGGAGGAAAGGCCCATTTGCTTTCAGGTTCGACAATCATGGGCGATATAGTGGCAATCGGCAGCCGCGTAGAACGTGATCCTGAAGCAGAAGTAATGGGTGATTCGGTCTTGATAGGTGAGGGCGGTCTTACAATCGGCGCGGAAAGTTTTTCACCGAAAAGGTGGCTGGTAAAAACCGGTTATCGCCTATCCGTTCTAGTGACATGGCTTTTCATTTCGTTTCTGACAGCGCTGTTATTCTCTAAATCGATCGAGAACACAGCGGAAACGGCGGCTGAGCGCCCGGCTCAATCTGCACTGGCCGGGTTTCTGTTTCATGTCGGAACGCTTCTGGTTTGCTTGCTGCTGACCGTGACCGTCATCGGGATTCCGCTGGCGATTATTGGGGTATTTCTTTGGATAATCACTGGAATATTCGGCACGACAGCCGGTTTTGTCCTGATGGGAAAACTGATCATGAAAAACTTTCGCGACGATTATTCCAGGTTGTTGGTGCTGTTTATCGTCGGGTTCCTGGTATTGGCCATTATCCGTCAGGTGCCTTGGTTGATCGGGTGGAGCATCTGGCAGATTTGGGGCATGGTCGGTATAGGTGCAGCGATGTTGAGCCGGTTCGGTACGAACCGGCCCTGGTTCGGCAATGGGCGAAAGACGATAAATGCGTAACCTGTGGTGTTAACCTCGTTGTTTACAAAGGGTCCACACAGGTTCCGCTGCCGAGAGCGGCTTGGAAAATCAACTGAGCGTCGCTGGAAGACACGGTATCGTCGCCGTTGCAATCCGCTGCACACGCCTCGATATAGGTCGGGGTATATTGGCCGAGGGCAATCTGGAATGCCAATTGAGCATCCGAAGAAGATATCTTGCCGTCCTGCGAGACATCCCCTGTATGGAGGCAGTCATCCGGGGTCGCTGTCGGGGCCGGTGTCGGCGTGGCAATCTCACATGGGCGTTCCAGAAAAACGGCGACATCGTCGATATTCCAGCCGCAATAGCGCCACCCTGAATCCGTCGGACCCATTCCCCAGCGTATCTTCACCTGTGAATGCCCTGCTGCGTAATTTGTAAGATCGAATTCCCACAATTCCCAGGTTCCACCATTCAAGGTGCTCGAATTTTGCCAGAAGTTTGTCCAGGATCCACCGTTGTTGTTGCTGACAGCGATATACGCATGGTCATACGAGCTTTGTTCGACGCCGAGCCAGGCCCGGAATTCAAGCGTGACTCTGTCTGCCCCTGAACAGTCAAACGTTTGAGTGGTCGCCCATTTGGTGGTTGACATGCTGTTGGCGTAATCCCCGTTCAAATTGTAGCCGACGACGTTGTTTCCCGTGTATCCGCCGGTTGGATCGGGACTCCCATATTGTCCTCCCTGACCGGTCGGCTGACCCCAGTTCCAGTCGGGTTCATACGTCCAGCCCGGGTTCACGTCCATATTGGCTTCCATCATGACCACTCGTTCAAGAGTGATAAAGAAATAATACGAGCCGCCTGCGGTGGCGATGGTTTCATTACCGGCTAAATCCGTCGCTTCTACCTGGAAGTAATAAAGCGTGCATTGTTCAAGGTTTTCCAGCAGAATCGAATGCAATGTCCCAGGTTTATCCCCGGCGACAACCGTGTCTGGAGTCGTCCGGCCGTAGCGAATTTGAGCGGTTGTGATTTCGTCGGTTTTGAACGATATCAACGCTGATTTTGATGAGAGTTCCATGACGGTAACATTCGATATAACGGGAGCGACACAATCGACATCGATTTCGGCTGCATCGGTAACACCGGCGTAGGTGGCGATGATGGTGTCGCCGTGAACGACCGAAATTTTCCCGTCGCCGTGAACCGGAGGCGCATCCGTGACCTGTATGTATCCCTCGAAAACATTCGATGCCGTTTCCGTCAACTGGATGGTTTCAGGCGTAGGTTCCGTTCCTGAATGGACCTCGACTGTTATGGTACCGGAAGCATTCATATCGATGGCGGTAATATCCAACCTCATATCGCATGAGGCCATGCTTTGCTTGAATGTGAGAGATTCTGCTATTTGTGCGGCTGTGCAGATGTTGGCGACCATTGCCCGGGTGACTTCCGCGGCGAACGGAAGGCTGACTTTATCGACGGTATCCTGGATGGTGTGGTAGTACGGATAGGTCGGCCAATAGTCTTCGATGCCGCAGAAGGAGACGTAACCGTTTTGCCAGAAGGAATAGTGGTCGGAGGCGGTGACATTGGACAGTTGGAGATCGTGCAGTAGGTTCGTGTACATATCTGCAACCGTGACAAAATCCTGTCCGAAGCTATAGGAAGCGTTATTGGCCAGTACATCCAGGTCTTCGGGCGCGGGGTCTTCCCAGCCGATCATATCGAAATTGTAATAGCCAAGGATATTCAGGTTTTGCGACTTCGCCCAGGATGCCCAGGCGCTGCTGCCGTAAAGGCCTTGTTCTTCACCGGTCCAGAGAGCATATATCACGGTATCGGCAAAACTCATATCTTTCAAAATATGTGCGCAACACAGCGTCAAAGCCGATCCGGTGCCGTTGTCATCGGCTCCCGGGGCGTTGGTGCTGGGCGTTTCCGACGTGGAATCGAGATGGCCGCCGACCACCCAGATGCGATTGGGGTTGGTAAGACCTTCTTTTCGAGCGACCACATTCGGCGCCATTCCTGATGTATGGTTGAAAAGCTCGACTTCATATCCCCAGGATTCAAATTCAGATGCCGCCCAGTTGGCTGCCTGAACACATTGTGCGGCTCGGGAGTAGCGGGTTACGAAACTGACTAGATCAACCAGGATATCGTAAATTTCAGTTTCTGTAACCTGATCGACAAAAGCCTGGATTGCGGGGTTATAATCTCGGGATGCATAACTCTGATAAACGGGCGGATGAAGAGTGCTGATCGGGTTTTTGGATGGCCAGAGTCTTTGATAGCCCAGGTCACGGCTGGGTTGCAACTCTTTACCGGCAGGAGTCGAGACCAGAAAGTGATCGGTTTTCAGCTTTTGACCTCTCATTTCAATCGGCAGCATGTTGGTTCGAGAGGACACGACATAATAGTCGCGATCGCTGCACATTTCGTCCAGCATCTCGAATTTGATCACATGAGTATCGAGTATTGCCTTTCCTGCAGGCGATACGGCCAAGATAGCGCTGATATCCGAAAACCAGATGACGGCGATTTCCGGAGTATCCGGCAGAGATTCCCAGGGTTCCGTCATCGGCATCTCGACCAAAACCGGGCATGCGGCATATACGGAACCTGTAATCAGAGCCATTATGATACTGAGCATCAAAATATTTCTTTTCATGTTATTTCTTCCCCCCTTATAAAAACGCTTTTTCAGTGTGGTTTCGGTTGGGTTCAAGTTTTTTTGATTCGTCGAAACACACAGTCATCATTATACAATAACCATGCCGAATTACCAAAATAAAGCAAGTTGGAGCGTTCTGATGGAGGAAGGGGTAAGGGGTGAGGCGTAAGGGGTAAAGGGGGGAGTTTCAATATCCAATGTCCTATATTCAATGACCAATTTCCAAGTGTTGGATTTCAGTGTTTAGAGTTATTGGGGAACAACCGCGAATGAAAGCGAATAGCATCTAGATCCACAAAATTGGAAGTCTGTCCCATTATTCTTAACCCATAATGGTTTCTTCGCGCCTTGGCCCGACGGAGATATAGCCGGCTCTGGCGCCGGCGCATGATTCGATGCGGGCGATATAGTTGCGGGCTTCAACAGGCAGTGATTTACGGTCACGGCAGTGTCGTGTGCTGGTTTTCCATCCCGGCACGAATTCAAAAATCGGCTGACAGGTTTCCAGTACGGGGGTCGTCGGCATATGGTCGATAATCGCGCCGTCCTTTTGTTCATAGGCGACGCAGATGCCGATCGGGTCGATGGTATCCAGGATATCCAATCGGGTGACGGCAAGGGTCGTATAACCGTTGATCGCTGCGCCGTACTTCAGGATTACGCTGTCCAGCCAGCCGCATTTGCGCGGTCGTCCGGTCGTCGCGCCGAACTCATGTCCCAATTCGCGCAGACGGGGTCCGATATCGGTT
This sequence comes from bacterium, assembly GCA_049652745.1. Taxonomy (GTDB): domain Bacteria; phylum CSSED10-310; class CSSED10-310; order CSSED10-310; family CSSED10-310; genus JBASEY01. The sequence goes on from JBASEY010000028.1 coordinate 40,781, forward strand.
TCGTCTTCGGTGACCATCGGCCCCGCGCCGACGGAAGTGCTGTAGGCTTTGACCACGCCTATGACATCGGTGATTCGATAGGGTGGAATACCGGCGCCGACCGTTGCGCCGCCGGCTGTCGGCGACGATGACGTGACAAAGGGATACGAACCCCAGATAACCCCTTTGCCGATACCCAGTTGGCCTTCCAGCAGGATCGTGTCGTCTTTTTCAAGCGCCCGGCGTATCATCGGCACGGTATCTTTGATGAAAGGCTGAAGAATCTTATACCAGTCGCCCAATATGTCCATGATATCGTCCAGCTTGAACTCTTTTTTGCCGAAACAGGCCAATTCAGTATTTTTGAGTTTCAAAATATCCGACACCCGCTTATACAACCAGTCCCGGTGCGCCAGATCGCCGGCCGTGATTCCCCAGCGGCCGTATCGATCGGCATAAGCCGGACCGATCGATTTTCGCGTCGTGCCGATCTTTCTATCGCCTAGAGCGGATTCCTCGATATCCTCCCGAACAGCATGCCAAGGCATGATCAGGTGAGCCCGATCGGATATCACCAGGTGTTCGACCGAGACTCCGGTCTTTTGCACATCGGTGAGTTCTTCGGCAAATTGCGGGGGAGACAACACTGTTCCGGCGCCGATAATACAGGCGACGTTCGGGTGAAAAATGCCGGATGGTATACTATGAAGTTTGAATTCGCCGTAGTCGTTGATGATCGTGTGGCCGGCGTTTGGACCCCCCTGGAAGCGGATCACCATCTGGCTGCGGCCGGACAGATAATCGACGATTTTTCCTTTTCCTTCATCGCCCCATTGGGCGCCGATGATAACATGAACAGGCATTTAATGACCTCCTAAACAATGGCAACGTTTGTACCTGTAACAGATTAGCGGTTTAAGCTCCGTCTGACAAGCTGTATTACAGGGTGAATGATGGGAGGATTGATAAGCAAAGCGATGAAGTCAAATCGCCAATATGGAATTGCGGCGAATTGGTAAATCTGGTACAAGAGTATTGGCATGTGTTGAATGTATCCTTGAAGGAGAAAACCCATGAAATTTCCATTGCCCCGAGTCATTGCGATTACCAATCAGAAGGGCGGGAGCGCCAAAACGACGACGGCGGTGAATTTGTCCGCCGCATTGGCATTGGCCGACAAACGCGTTTTATTGATCGATCTGGATCCTCAGGCCAACGCCACAATAGGTTTTGGATTGAGTTCGACAGATTTGGAACGCTCGATTTATCACGTATTGATCGATGTCGAAACGTCTTTACGGGATGTCATTTGTCAAACGGAAATAGACAATCTCAAGCTTGTTCCGGCGACGATTCATTTGTCCGGCGCCGAAGTTGAGCTGGTCAATACCATCGGCAGGGAAATAACGCTTCGTGAAAAGCTGTCTCAAGCAATCAACGGCAGCTTTGACTACGTGATAATCGATTGTCCACCGTCACTTGGTCTGCTGACTTTGAATGCATTGACGACTGCCCAGGAAATAATCATACCGGTACAAACGCATTTTTATGCGCTGGAAGGGATGAGTTTATTGATGAACACGATCGACCTGGTCAAACGAAGACTCAATCACAAGCTTCATATTACCGGTATTTTGCCGACGTTGTATCAGTCGGGCACCAAGTTGTCGGAAAAGGTTTTAGAGGAGTTACGGAAGTTTTTCGGTGATAAGGTTTTTAAGACCCCGATTCGAATGAACATACGCCTTGCTGAAGCGCCCAGCCATGGAAAGCCGATTTTTTTGTATGACAAAGAATCGAATGGCGCGGAAGATTATGCCAGCTTGGCCAAGGAGGTCATGTCGCATGAAATCTGACAGCGAAAATGTTTTGGGAAAAGGCATAGAAGCCATTTTTAAACGAACGGCGCATTTTATGAAGGAACATGGTAAGACCTTGGAACTTCCAAACGGGGTCATTTACCGTGAAGGTGATGATTTGATCATACGTTTGAAAATGGATGAACGGGAAGATATTCGGCAGGTAGTGGACAATCTGAACTCGATGGCTCAAAACGGTATGCTGGACCCATTGACGGATAAAACAAAAGTCAGGTCAAAAGCATCGGAACACCTGGAAATGGCCCAAATGGCGTTAAATGAAAACGACTTGCAAGCGGCTATAAATGAAATGGAACAAAGTCTGCTCCTGCAGGACTCTTCAGATATCCGTTTTAATGTGGGATGGGTATACGAAACGCTGGGGCAAATCGATAAAGCGATACAAAGTTATCGTCATGCCATCAAATCCAATCCGAAAGATGTCGGAGCGATCTGCAACTTAGGCCGCATCTATTACGATAAAGGCGATTTTACCCGGGCGATGGAACTTTTCGAACGCGCTGTGAAACTCCAACCGAAATTGGCGGATTCATCCAAAGGAGGGTTGTTCCCCAGTCGATTCGGTTACAGAAAAATGACCGATATCACTTAAATAAGCGGGCTTCCGGCATCCATTTAAAAAATTTGTGTTTGAATCTGAATCTTGCGATAGGTCGGTAGAGTGCGCTGACCCAGCCGGCAAGTTTTGAATCACCCAGCATGTCTATTTTTCTATCGACGCAATATGAAGCAGCCGAAACCGCACGACACAAGGCGCTCAACTCCTTGTCATGACTACGCAAAACAACGCTCTGCCAATCATATCGCGCCCATTCTTCAAGGGTTTGAGGAGGCGTATATCCTTCATCCAATGCCATCTGATACAGAGGTGTTCCCGGGTATTCCTTGTAAAGATGAATCGTTCCCAAATAAGCTCGTGGGTTTTCTTCCAGTAACCGCCAGGCGACATCCACAGTAGCCATGACGTCTTCCCGTGTTTCCGTCGGCAGGCCAATCATGAAATTGTAAAAGGTCGAGACCGATGGATACTGTTTCAGTCTTTGGTTCATCGCCAGCGCCTGATCGACAGTGAGACACTTGTTTATCAATTCAAGAATGCGTGGCGATCCTGATTCGACACCAAATTGGAAGAAAACAGCACCAGCGGCGATCAATCTCTCCAGTTCATCATCGGAAAAACGGGACAGCGAATCGATTCGGCCTTGGAAGCCCATTTTGATGCGGTAGGGTTCTTTTTCGATCAGGGCGACGATTTCCATGACACGTTTTTTATCGATAAAAAAGCTGTCATCGATGAACAGAAAATTGGTGATATGGTGTTTTTTGACGAGTGTGCGAATCATGCCGACGACTTTTTCAGGACTCATAGCCCGCCATTTCCGCTGGTTGTAGGCTTCGTTGTAACAGAAACCACAGTTATGCGGGCATCCCCGGCTACTCTCCAGATCGATGACTTTTTTCTCCCAAAAATATGTGTGCAAATAAGGTTTGATATCCACCAGGTGAAAGGGTATATCGGGCAGTTGATTCAGATCATGGAACGGTCCGCGTTCAGTGAACTTCAGCGAGCCATTATGTTTCCAGCCTAAACTCGGGATATCGGGAGGCTCCGGTCGGCCTGTCGTCAGCATGTCGACCAATTGAGACAGAGCTGTTTCGCCTTCTCCGACTACGACATAATCGATATTGGGATGTTGAAGGGTGCCTTCCGGGAACAGTGACGCATGAACACCACCGAATACAACCGCTGCTGAGCTGTAGCGACGGGTGATTTCCGCCGCTTTGAGGGCGCCTTTGAGTTGAGCGCCGGTCATCGAGGTGATGCCGACCAAGACCGGATTTTTTGTCTGCAGCCGATTTTGAAGGGTGTGTTCCCATTTTTTATCGACGGCCTGATCGATTATCTCGACGGTATGGCCTTGTTGCTCGACAAGAACGGCCGCCGCCAAAAGCGACAGCGGCATAAACGGTTTGAAAACCCGGCTGTAGATACCGATCTTTGGATTGATCAGCAGCACAAATGCCATCGGTTATTCCTTAGAAACAAGCCGCACTGATTGTATATCGGCCGCCAACAGACTCACCAGTGGATTGACGGCAAGGGAGACCAGCATGCCGATGGTTCCTGCTTCCGGTGACGGACGCCCGATAATATAGAGGATGATGCATGTTCCCAGGCCAAGAACTGCAGATGCGATTGCGCCGTTTCGATTGGCCTGCTTCATGAGCAGGCCCCAGATGAACGGCCCCAGAAAGACTGACCCGATGGCGCCCCATGAAATACCCAGTATTGCAACGATTGTAGCATGACGAAAATAAGCGAAGAAAACGGAAAGAAAAATGAACAAGCCGCTGGTAACGCGCATTGCCAGAGTCAATTGTCGATCGGAAGTATTGGGTTTGATAAAGCCGGCATAGAGATCTTTGACAATCGCTGAACTTGATATCAAGATCAATGCAGCCAAAGTTGACATCGATGCCGACAGGATGAGCAATAGGATGAGTACGGACAAAGAATCGGGCACAACGGTGGATAAAAAGACAGGCATAACGTTGTCAACGATGGGTTTTCCCTGGGAGAAGGCATCAGGTGTTTTTTCGGGCGAGAGAAACACGCGGGCGGCGGCGCCGGTAAAATACGCGGTACCGCTCACCAATAAAGAGAATATTGTTGAGGCGATCATGCCTAAACGAATGGATTTTTTATCCTTGACGGCGAAAAACTTCTGAACCAATTGCGGCATGCCCATCGGCGCAACGCTTGTCAAAAACACCAATGTAAACAATGCCCAGGCTCCCGGAGGGCCAACCCGACCGGTGAGACGGGAGTCGATTTTGCTCAAATCGGCCGTCAAATTAGTCAGGCCTCCGCCGGCGACGATCGTACTGCTTAAAAGAAGAATGACGCCGGCCACCATGATGAGCCCAAAAAACACATCGATCATGGTCATCGATTTGTAGCCGCCCAACACCAGGTATAAAGCGGTGAACGTCCCCATGAACAACAATGCCAAAGTGAAATGGATATTGAAATTCGTCTGAAACAGATATGACAGACCGATAAAAACCGCTGCCGAATAAGGGATGAAAAATATGAAAATGCTCAAGGCCCCGAAAATTTTCAGAAATTTTGAATTGTAACGTTTTTCCAGATATTCACATAGTGTCGTGACGTTATAATCCAGTGATACTTTTTTTATTCTATAACCTAACAGAGCCCATACCAATAGAACGCCGACAAATGTGTTACCAGCCGCTATCCATAATCCGGAATATCCGAAATTCCATCCGATCGATCCTGCAAAACCGATAAACAAAACAGCTGAAAAATAAGCCGCTCCATAGGTAAATGCCGTCATCCACGGCCCGACATTGCCGCCTCCTAAGAAAAAATCGACGAAAGATCGAGTCTTGCGCATCCCCAATACGCCGATTGCAATGATGAAAAACGCATAGATTGATACGATAACGACTTTCAAACCCATGGTGAACCCCCTTGTTTTTTGCGTCCGAACGCCGGAATGCGATGATGGACAAACCGATATTGTAGTTAAGCAGACATTTTCGTCAACTAAAGAAACCGACAAGAATTATGGTTAAGAGAAAAGAGATGAGGAGAAGTTTGATAAAAGAGGGTGAAATAGTGTAAAAAAAGCGCATGAGACTGTTCAGGCAATCGGCATATACATTCATGTTCAAGACGGGAATCACCCGAGTCAAGCGACGATATCTGCCAAGATATCCGGTAACGATTTTGGGCTATCATCAAGTGTATACTCCTCCCTTTCTAGCCGAGACGATGGGATGGCGGATGACACCGGAGATATTTCGTGAACAGATCGAATATGTTGCCCGTAATCATACAATCCTATCATCAGGTGAACTTGAAGAATTTGTGAACGGCAACCGACCGTTTCCGCAGAATGCGCTGGTATTGACGTTCGACGATGGTTATCGAGATGTTCATGACGTGGCTCTACCGATACTGCAAAAGCTGGGGTTGCCGGCTACCGTGTTTATCACGACGGGATCTGTGGATCGGCAGGAATCGATCTGGAGTAACAAAATTTACTATTATTTTCATTTGACTCAAAAAAAAGAATTCAGTTTGGCTTTTCCGGATGGCTCAAAAATAGATGGAAGTTGGGATACGCCGATTCAGAAGCGGTCGATTATTTTGCGGGCCAATCGTGCGTTGAAACAGTTGTCTGAGAAAAATCTTCAGTCGGCTATCCAGGCTTTAGCTCTGGCTTTGGATGTACCCGTGGACGCTGATCCCATAGAATTGCTTCCGATGTTGACATGGGACATGATCCGCTCACTTAGAAATTCATCGATTTTTTCAGTGGGAGCTCACACGGTGAATCATCCGATTCTGTCGCGTTGCGATAGCGGTGTTCAAAGGTTTGAGCTGGAGGAATCGCGTAACAGAATCAGGGTGGAGACATGCGAAGAGTGTCGATATTTGGCCTATCCGAACGGGCAAATACAGGATTTTACCGAACAGACGAGACAGTTGGCCAGGGAAGTGGGTTATGCACTGGCATTCAAGTTTTGTCCTGACCTGTCGGGTCATAAGATCGATCCTATGGCTGTTCCCCGGCATCCTGTTATTACGCCGAATTTGGCTGAGTTTGCCTGGAGAGTCAGTTAGTCGGAACTGATTGAATCAAAGATTATCGGAATCTTTTGTCTGATAACCAGGATTTGCCTGATATTATCACCGGGTCAAAATAGCTGTCGAACCGGTATAAACCTGAAAAAGCACAGGTAGAGAACATCTTTTTAGGCGTGACCAATCATGGCATATTTTTGGTCAGCCGTCCGATCGACATATAAAATTCAGCTTTGCAGTTTTCCCGAAACAGCGATCGGGGAAGGCGTTTTTCTCTTTCCAGTAGTCGTGCCAGCTCAATCAAAACGGATACTCCGCTGGCCAGGTCGTCTCGATGGATGGCTTCGGGTTCGACAGAATTTTCCCCATGATTATGGTAATTGATCAATGGAACCGCCAAGCCACCGGTTTCATATCCATACGCCATGTAAAGCGCGCCTTCGCATGTTCCGCCATCCATACGTCTTTTTTGGTAGGGAATCTGTTTGGCTTTGGCATTGATGGCGGCTTGTTCAATAAAATCGATTGTATGAGGATCAAACATGGCTGTACGGTCTCCGGTTCGAATGATAATACCGTGGCCGGCCAGCGCACCTTCTAGAGATTTTGAAGCTTCAAGTGACAGAACAAGTGCATGGTCTGGAAGGAGTTTTGTTTCACAAGCGCCTACAGCGCCGATAAAGCCTATTTCTTCAGCTCGAGTAAAAACAGCGGTGAATTCGATTTTGATGTTCATCTTGACAAGCGTTTCAAGGGCGACAATCTGCAGAACACAACCTGCCAGATCATCCATGGCTCGTCCACGAAGAAAATCACCATCAACAGCGAATCGGATGAGATCAGGAACTCCCCAGGCATTCTCGGCGGGCCCTTCCCATTTTGATTCCGGCTCAACCGTCACAACCTTATGGGTGCTGTCGGTGAACCCGGTTATCTTTCCGCGATTGGTATAGTCGTCCCGATAAATCTGCATATATGATCCGATCATGCGATTATCACGCGGAAGCCCACCTTGAATAGAAGCTGTAAGAAGCCCGTTTTTCACCGAAACGATATGATATCCCGGATGATCCATGTGTGCGGCAGTCGCCAGAGTTGCCGGATAACAGGCTTCAGGATGTCGATATCGAGCCACTAAATTACCGAATCGATCCGTGAATACTTGCACATAAGGATGATCATCGAAACAACGCAAAATTTGCCGAATAACACGGGCAACCCGTGTTTCATAAAACGGCGCCGCAGGCTGTGAAATAGCTTCCAAAACAGTGACGGCGCGAGCCGTTATTTCTGATACAAGATAATCATTCATGTCAACTCCTCTCGCTAAAAACCATGTCCGGTTCAACACATTTCCGTCTCTATCATGTTGAACCGGAAAACCACTCCCGTTTGTAATCTATATCTCATTCACAACGGACTGAAAAGGACAAATATGCGATTATCCTTTTGCGGTGTTTTTCGGCATCGCTTATATCAACAGAAAAGAATCATAAATTTCAGTGTTTGAATTGTCACTGCGAAAAACCAAAGCAAAAGGATTCAATGTTGGAAAGTATCTGCGTCATGGTCGTATCCAAAACACCTGTATGAAAAAACAGACCCCTAGCCGTTCCGGCATTATCCGGCCATATGAAATCCGGCAAAATAGATATTCTGGACGGCTTGGAAGGTATTTCGATGAAATCCTTGTCAAAATATGTATCCCAGGTCGGCCAGAAATAGATTTCTCCGTAAACGTCCAGAACAAGGATCAGCATCGCTCGACAAATGCCGGAGCCGAAATTTTCCGTCAGAACATCGAGGTAGCAATTGTTTCCTGGTAAAAACAGGTTTGAGGGCATTTCGATGGTGACAGTGATATCACCAGGTATCGACGTGAATATTTCGTCGGCGCCGACATCCCATTTTTCATTCGGATCCTCCACCCAATCCATATCGATGTCGATTCGTTCGCCCATATCTCGCCCGCGATCTCTGCAAGGGCTTTCGCAGCTCAGGTGGTAATCACCGTTGCCGACAAACATCGGATTGACCGAGAAATTGTCCGTATCGGGCAAGTCCATGCTGACATCGTTGTTTGTGCAGGCGAAGGTACCACCTGATTCCATATAAAATTCGCCGCCTGGCTGCCATATGATGCAATTGTTGAAAGTGATGGAAGAGTTACCCATAGCGGCTGCTCCATCACCTTTGCCCCTCGCGGAATTGCCGGCGATCGTACAATAGTTCATAACGACGTCAGCAGAGTTGTGAGCGATGATGCCGGCGCCGTGTCCGACGGCGGTGTTGTCGACAATCATACATTGATCGAAAGTGACGTTGGAGCCTCCAATGTACAGGCCGCTGGAATTATCGAATGTATTGTTGTTGCCTTGGATCAAACACCGGGTGAATTGACCTGTGCAGCCGATATAAACACCGACACCAGCCGTGTGGCCCCAAGTCGAACCTGCGTTATTGATAAATTCACAGTCTTCAAATAAAAGAGTGTTGTATTCTGATGACATCACCGCGCTCCCGGAGCAGTTTTCGATGCGTACCCGTCTGAAAATCGGTCTGGAGCTGCACAAAATATTGACTCCACCACCTTGTTGGGCATGGCAATTTTGGATAAGTACATCTTCGATAATGGGATTGGCGCCCCAAACACGCATGCCGCCGCCCTCACCCGGTACCGGCAGATTCTGTTCAGTTGCGCGGCCGTTTTGAATTATGTTTTTCCTGAAAATCACCGAGGCGTTTTCGTGAAAATTAACGCCGCCGATGCGTTCCCCAACACAATTGGTGATGGTGAATCCTTCGAAGATCATTCGATAATCGGGCAGATTCCGGAAATGCATGCCAATGACTTCATTCCGACCGTCTAAAATCGTCGCTTCCGGACCGTCTCGGCCAATAATCCTGACCGGTTTGAACTCATAAAACATGTCCGTCCATTGGCAACCGGAATAATGACCGGGTAGAACAATAAGCGTATCATCCGCTTTCGCTTCATGGTAGGCGGTCTTTAGATCGGGAAAATCACCGGGGACCGTCCAGACCGATGCAGCGGCAACTCCACCCGTTAAAGCTAAAACTATAGCCATGACAAAACTTAAACATTTATTGCACATGATATACCTCATAAAAATAGGCTTGGAAAAAAACATATCACGATTTCATCAGAATAAAGCTCTTCAAAACAAATACTTACTATAACAAAAATATATTGTATTTTTCAACAAGGGAGATGTGAAGTCTTTCACAGGACATCGTATTCGGAAAATAAATGCTGAATTCACACTTTCGGATAGGTGGCGGTGGAAATCGTGTCATATTGAACCTATAATTCGGAAAAGGAATGCTTGGCATATGCCTGGAATGGGAACTTCATCGAGGGGGAAGTGAAATGTTTTCAAAAAAGCGTAAAAATCAGCCGGATGATCAGGTGATCATGCGGGTTGTGCGGGATGGAAAAGAGCGGGATATTACGGTCAAGGAATTTGTGTTGTCGTTGAATTTCTCTTTGGAAGCCCTGACTTCTGCGTTGATAGCCAAAAAGATAATTACTCCGGATGATTTTTTGAATGAATTAGACGAAATACAGAAAGCTCATACGAAACGACAAAAAGAGGAAACGGGAGGTGAATGAATCGTTGAATCACGATGAAGTTTTGGAATGGTCGATTCATCCGTCGGCTGATCATCCGGTAAAATCGGCGTTGACCGTGCTGTTCATCGGTATAGTTGTTGGCGCTTTGTTCCAATTGACGGGCGAGCTTATTTACAGCTTTATTGCCATGACGGTGTTGTTTTTTGCGTTGGCCTCCTTTTTCATCCCCACTCGCTATCGGTTGGATGAGACAGGCGTGAAAGTTACCAAGCTCGGGCGTTCAAAAACACTGGAGTGGGAACGAGTGCGGACGTTTACAGCCAAAGATAAAACACTTTATCTGTCGCCTCATCCACCGGCCAGCCTTCGTTTTCAAGGAGGGATTTTGATATTGTGTTCGAAAAATACTGAGGATGTGATTCAGTTTATTCAAACTCGGGTTAAAAATGCTCAGTTTAGAGAAACCTTTGATTTCTGAGTGGCGGCTGTCACGAGAGGCTAAAATAAAAATTTTTCCAGGCCATAACTTTTTTTCAACGTTCATCAAGCAACCTATTTGTTTATTCAGTATCATGGATTTTTCCTGTTGAAAAAGAATTATCCCAAGATTTGATCTGGCCTATCCACAATTACCACAAAAAATGAGCCCTGAGTCATGGTCATCTCGGATTGGTGATGCCGACATGTTTTCAATAAATTAGTTGGGCGCCGGCTTCCAAATGGTATGTGCTTGATAGATGAGACAAAAAAAGCCGGGAATGAGTATATGTTTTTGTGTTTTTATGCTATATTTTCTGGTTTGATCGTGTAGGGAGGCGAGGGTGACGGCTTCGGCGGACAGGTGGAAAAAGTTTAAATCGAAATTATCGTCAGCTTTTAAGGTTGAGAGTGAGGAAGATTGGGAGCCTAACGATCGGCAGAAAGCGATTGTCGAGAAGCTGGCGAAGTGGGTGGTCAATCACCGGTTGACGTTGCCGGCGATAATGACGTTGGAGTCAGTGACTCCTTTGAATTTTCTGGGCAATCAAGCCATGGTATTTTTTCATCCGTTCGTTTCGGCCTTTTTGGATACAGGTGATTACAAAGAATTCCAGAACATGCTGGAATATCGAAAATCGATAGGATATATGATTCAGGTATTGGAAGCTCGCGAGGAGGAATTCGACGCGAAGCGGAAAGCGGATAAAGCCGCTCGGCGGAAATCTGCAGCGCAGGGTGAGTCGGCGGTGGAATCGGAAGTGCAGGACGAGCAACCGATAGAAGACAAGGAGAGAGTTGATGGACAAGAGGCCTGAGGATATCAAGGTTATAGTGGCCACGGATTGTGGAAGTACCACGACCAAGGCGATTCTTATTCAGTATGATGAGAAGAAAGGTGAGTATCGTCAGACGCACCGTGGCGAGGCGCCCACGACGGTTGAGGCGCCGTTTGAGGATGTCACGATGGGAGTGTTGAATTCCGTTCAGGAGCTGGCTGAGTTGTCAGGCCGGAAGCTGGTTGACGAGAACAATAGGATCATCAAGGAGCGTACGGAAAACGAGGGTGCGGATATTTATATTTCGACATCGTCGGCGGGTGGCGGCTTGCAGATGATGGTAGCGGGCGTTGTGCGGTCGATGACGGCGGAATCCGCCGAACGGGCTGCGCTCGGCGCCGGAGCCATCGTCATGGACGTCATCGCCTCCAACGATCACCGTCTTCCTCATGAACAGATCGAACGTATCCGCCAACTGCGGCCGGATATGATTCTTTTGTCCGGAGGTATCGACGGCGGCACGAAAAAACACGTTGTCGAACTGGCCGAATTGATTTCGGCTGCCGATCCGAAACCGCGCTTGGGAATCGGCTATAAACTGCCGATCATTTATGCCGGGAACAAGGATGCAACCGATGATGTCAAGGTGTCGCTGGAGGAAAAAGTCGATCTGGTGGTTGTCGACAATCTTCGGCCTGTTTTGGAGCGTGAAAACCTGGCCCCTGCCCGTGAAAAAATCCACGATATGTTCATGGAGCATGTCATGCAGCAGGCTCCAGGGTATAAAAAACTGATGAGTTGGACGGATTCGCCGATCATGCCCACGCCGGGTGCGGTGGGTAACATCATCAAGCGTGTCTCTGAAATCAACAATCTGGAAGTTTTGGGAGTCGATATCGGTGGAGCGACGACGGATATTTTTTCTGTTTTCAAAGATCCAACTGACGAGTCATTGGCTTTCAACCGCACGGTGTCCGCCAACCTGGGTATGAGTTATTCGATATCGAACATCCTGGCGGAAGCGGGTCTGGCAAATATTGCCCGTTGGGTTCCGTTTTCGATCGATGAAAAGAACCTGCGCAACCAGATCAAAAACAAGATGATCCGTCCGACCACGATACCTCAGACCTTGCACAGTCTGGTGTTGGAACAGGCGATCGCCCGTGAGGCTTTGCGGTTGGCCTTCGTTCAGCACAAAGCCTTCGCGACTGTTCTGAAAGGTGTTCAGCAGCAGCGAACGATTTCCGACGCGTTCGATCAGTCCGGCACCGAAGACACGATAGTCAACCTGATGAACTTAAATCTACTGGTTGGATCGGGTGGTGTTCTAAGCCATGCGCCTCGCCGCAACCAATCGGCAATGATGATGCTCGACGCGTTCCGTCCGGAAGGAATCACGATTCTGGCCGTCGATTCGATTTTCATGATGCCGCATTTGGGAGTGCTGGCGGAAGTTCATCCCAAGGCTGCTACGGAGGTCTTTTTGAAGGATTGCCTGATCTATCTTGGGACGGCGGTAGCGCCTGTCGGGCAGGTCAAAGCGGGCAAACCCGTTATGAAATACACGCTCGAATTCCCTGATGGCCGTTACGAAACAGGCACCTTATATCAAGGCGACATGAAACTGTTTCCTTTGGATGTCGGCCAAAAAGCGCTGGCGACGTTTGAACCGATTGCGCGGGTTGACATCGGCGAAGGAAGGGGCCAGACCGTCAAGCGTGAACTGGACGGCGGCAAGGTCGGCATCATCCTGGACGGTCGCGGCCGCCCGTTGATGACGGTGCCGGACGACAAACGGCAGCGTATCGATCAGATGATCAGTTGGCTGGAAAATCTCAATGTTTACAATTCCGAAGAGCTGCGTGCTCTTGGCCGGCAATAAGCGAAGGAGGAAACCATGGGACACGCCTATACTCCCGGATTGAAAGTCACTCCAAAAATTCTTCTGAAAAAACAACGAATTCTGCCCTTGAAAGGCGATGTTATCGTCAAGAAAGGTGATCGGGTCCGTGCTGATGATGTGGTGGCTCGAACGGAACTCCCCGGAAAAGTCATCCCGGTCAATGCCGCCAATGTGCTGGGCGTTCTGCCGGCTGATCTCCCCAAGCATATCTCCGTCCCGATCGGATCCGTCATGATGAAAAACCAGGTATATGCCACCGCGAAAATGTTTTTCGGTCTTTTCAAATCCGTGTTGAAATCGCCGGGCGATGACATCACCATAGAAACGGTGTCGCAGGTTACCGGTAAAGTGTTGCTTCGCGAAAAACCGCTACCTGTTGAAGTCAAAGCCTATGTCGACGGTGTTGTCAGCGAGATTTATCCTGGAGAAGGCGTCGAAGTGACATGCTGGGCGGCTATGGCGCAGGGCATTTTCGGTATCGGTGGTGAGACGAACGGCACGTTGAAAATGGTGTGCCAATCACCGGATGAGCCGCTGACTCCGGATAAAATCCTGTCGGAGCACAAAGGCTGTATCATCGTCGGCGGCAGCATCGTCTCCGCACCGGCTCTGAACAAAGCTGTCGAAATCGGTGTTCGAGGAATCGTTGTCGGCGGATTCAACGATCAGGATCTGCGTGATTTTCTGGGTTATGATCTGGGCGTCGCGATAACAGGATCGGAAAACAAAGGAATCACTCTGGTGGTCACCGAGGGATTCGGGAAAATACCGATGACTCAGCGTACATTTGATCTGTTGAAGCGATACGAAGGTCGACGGGCGTGTTGTCACGGCGCGACGCAGATTCGGGCCGGCGTGATTCGGCCGGAAATCGTCCTGCCGATGGATGAAAGCGAGTTGGCCATTGGTGAGGAAGTCAAAGCGGGCGCATTGCATGAGGGCACACCGATACGAGTCATTCGGGAGCCCTACTTTGGCCGGATCGGCCGTGTGACCGGGTTGCCGCCTCAGCCCACGGCGCTCGAGTCGGAAACAAAGGCCAGGGTGTTGGTATTACGGTTTGACGATGATGGTTCGGAAGTTGTTGTGCCAAGGGCGAATGTAGAAATTCTGGAAACCTGAGGTTTTAATAATACAATCTGCGGAGGGCCGGGAATGATGAGACGAAATCGATGGTATCGATTTATCATGGCAGGCTGGCTTATAGGTATGCTCTGTCCAATCAATGCAGCAGGCGTGTTGGACGGATTCACGGTTGCCGATCGGCCGAACGACGAAGGTGATGCAATCGTCATCACTCTGCCGGAAATACCGGAGTCGGTTCGGAATCAGCTTCAAGGGTTCAAAGTTTATCGATCGGAATCACCGGAAGGCCCTTTTGCTGCGGTCGGGCTGATTGAGCCTGGCGCTACGGAATATGTTGATTGCGGTAAACAATTCAGTGATTCGGATGACGAATCGGAAAGTGATTCGGCGGCTGAGCCGTTTAAGATGAAAACACCGTATTACTATCAGTTGGCTGAGGTTTACCATAAGACGGGCGAGTCGGTTTTTGAAAATCACTTTCCTTTGATCGGTTTGGTCGTAAGGTTTCCGCAGTGGTATAATGTCAAATTGTCAACACCACAATTTTACCGCTTACCAGTGGTTTTGGGTAAAGTGGATCCTGACGAGCCGTTGACTTATGAAGTTCGTTCAGCGGTAGTCGGCCCGGTCGAAGCTCTGCCGCATTGGTATCATACCGGCAAGACGACGATCTTGATCGGGACGGTGTTGCTTTTTGTGCTGGTCGGCGTATTCATCCAGGTGGCTCGTACCGGTCGATCTATGTATGTAAGACCGATTGCCGGTATGAATGAAATCGACAATGCCATCGGGCGGGCGACCGAAATGGGTAAACCGATCTTGTATGTGTTGGGGTTGGGAGGTCCCGATGAAATAGCCACGATTGCTTCGTATACTATTTTGGCGCGGGTTGCCCGAAAGACTGCAGAATACCAGACGGACATCATTGTTCCATGTGATGAACCGATTGTGATGACGATTGCTCAGGAAACGGTCAAAAATGCCTATGCAGAATCCGGGCATATCGATGCTTATAGCGAGGACATGGTGTTTTATGTCACGTCGTTGCAATTTGCATATGTCGCTGCGGTAAACGGGATCATGCTGCGTGAAAAAACGGCGACCAACTGTTATTTCGGTAAGTTTTATGCCGAGTCACTGTTATTGTCGGAGACTGGTAATATCGCCGGATCGATTCAAGTGGCAGGCACGGACGAAGTCGCCCAATTGCCGTTTTTTATCACTACCTGTGATTACACGCTTATCGGCGAAGAGCTTTATGCGGCATCGGCATATCTTGGCAGGGATCCGTTGTTGCTGGGAGCCCTGAAAGCTCAGGATGTCGCAAAAGCGATCGTGATGATACTGATTATTATCGGTTCGATACTGATTTCACTGAACATTACCTGGTTGAAAGACCTTATCACTGTGATTGTATAGAGGCTGATCATGAAACGTAAAATACCCATGCTGATCGTTACCATCACCGGGTTCATCATGACCATCCAGTATTTTGTTCCGCACCCCTGGAGTGTCGCTTTGTATGAGAATGCCATGGACTGGTTGGTGATCATAGGAATTTTTGCGATGCCGTTAGGCATATATTCCATGCTTCGGATGCAGATCGGCAAGATCAAGCGTCGATCTGCCGGTTGGGGGTACTCGCTTGTCAGCGTCGTCAGTTTGTTTTTGATGCTGGGATTGGGTTACACGCAAACATGTCTTGAAACCGGCACATTTTTTATGAAAATTTTTGAATTCATCTATATTCCGATTCAGGCTACGATGTTCAGTTTGTTGGCGTTTTATATCGCCAGCGCCGCTTATCGAGCATTCCGGGCTCGCAACCTGATGGCCTCCATCGTTCTTGCCAGCGCTATCGTGGTGATGTTGGGAAGAGTGCCGATTGGTGAGAGTATCTCACCTTATCTACCTCGGTTGGCGTCCTGGATCATGAACGTCCCGAACATGGCGGCACAACGCGCCATCATGATCGGATTGGGTTTAGGCGCGGTTTCGACAGGAATAAAAATCGTTCTGGGTATTGAACGCTCCTACATGGGGATGGAATAATGAAAGCGTCATTTGCTGATAAAATACTGAACATCGATCGTCGCTTTATCTATCTGTGCGTCATGCTGGCCGCGATCATTCCTTTTATTTTCAAGATCAATCTCGAAGTCAAAGTTACGCCGGAAGTTAAATCAGTTTATGACTTCATCGAAAAATTGAAACCCGGTTCGGTCATCCTGCTCGCGGCGGATTACGATCCGCAGACTCAGGCGGAAAACAAACCTCAAGCGGAAGCGATGCTGCGTCATATGTTCAAAAAGAATCTCAAGGTCATCATCATGACTCTGTCGCAGGATGGCGCGGCAATGGCTGAAATGTTGTCCACGTCGATCTCCGCAGAATATGATAAAAAACGTGGCGAAGACTATGTGTATTTGGGCTATAAACCCTATTTCGGGATCATCATTCTGTCGATCGGGCAGGATTTCAGAATCAGTTATCCGGCGGATTTCTACGATACGCCGTTGGACGATATACCGATGATGAAAACCATACGCAATTATGACGATATTGCCGCGGTGATCGAGGTTGGCGGCAGCAATGTGACGCATGCCTGGCTGACCAATGCTCGGGAGCGATATAAAGTGCCGTTGGCCTTTGCGGTAACTGCTGTTTCGGGCCCGCAGTATTATGCAACGCTGCAGTCCGGCCAGATATTCGGGCTTATCGGCGGGCTGAAAGGCGCCGCTGAATACGAAATGCTGCTGCTGGATGAATACAAGCGTTTGAATGTAACCGCCAGAGCGATACAAGGGATGAATGTTCAAAATATCGTACATATTTTGATCATTTTATTGACGATTGTCGGTAATTTAGCGTTTTTCATGAAGAAAAAACAGGGGGAACGGTAAAATGTCACCGCTTGAATTGAATATTTGGAACACTATAGGCGCTTTTTTCACGATCGCCGCCTTTTCATTTCTATACAAAGACAATCCACTGTACAAAATCGCCGAGTCCATCGTTGTCGGCGTGGCAGCGGGTTATTTTACAGTCTTGTTGTTCTGGACAAGCCTTAAACCGAAATTCTGGGACCAGCTCGTCGTCTATCACCGATGGTGGTATATCATTCCCGGCCTGTTGGGCATCATGATGTATTTTCGCTTCAGTAAACAATACAGTTGGATCAGCCGTTATCCGCTTTGCCTGTATATCGGTATCGGTTCCGGTATCGCCATTCCGCTATCACTGCAAGCGTTTGTCGTGCGCCAAGTTGAAGCGACGATGCTGCAGATCGATTTTCAGACTACTGTGGGATGGAACAATTTTCTTGTCGTGATCATGGTGTTTTCAGCGTTGATCTATTTCTTTTTCAGTATGGAACACAAAGGCCTAGTGGGAAGTACGGCCACATTCGGCATCTGGGTGATCATGGTCGGGTTCGGCGCGAGTTTCGGGTATACCGTCATGGCGCGTGTGTCGCTGTTGATCGGGCGGATACAGTATTTGCTGGGTGATTGGCTTCATTTGGTGGACTAGGCGCTCTGTGAGCGCTTAAGTGCTGAGTCCTGAGTGGCGCGCTCTACGAGCGCTTAAGTGCTGAGTTATTAGTTTTTCAGTTGATTAAGGTTAGGAGAGTTTTCTGATTAAAACTAGAAGACGATAGTTGCTAAACTCTAACAATTGGATATTGAAACCAAACGTCCTACCCCCTCAACCCATACCCCTCTCTTTTCAACACCTGGAGATTGGTTATTGAATATTCGGAAGAGTTCTACATGCATTGTCACACAGTACAGGGTATCTAATAGTATCTTGGCACAGCCAAATCAGTTTTCGTACATGGGTTTCAAAATAAAATCCTGTTTAAAGACAGTTTAAGGAAACGCAACAAATACTACATTTGACGTCCTGAAAAAAACAGCTTTAAATAAAAGGGGTGATGACCGGAGGACAGTTTGGATATCGTCCACATTGAAAGAATTTTTAAAAGCCTGGAAAATGCCGCAGTTCAGTACGTGGTTGTCGGCGGTCTGGCTGTTGTAGCGCATGGATATCTTCGCTTCACAGCGGATATCGATTTATTTCTGAACCTGGAACCCGATAACCTCAGAAAAGCGGTCGATGTATTTACCGAACTGGGCTATCGACCTCGTATTCCTGTTCCAATTCACGATTTCATCAGTCATAAAACCAGGGCGGAATGGATAAAGGAAAAGAATCTCAAAGTGTTTACTCTGTGGAATCCATCTGATCCAATCCTTGAGATCGATCTTTTTGTTGAGGCTCCGATGGATTTTATCGAAGCAGAAAAAAACTCTGTGTTGTTTGATATGGGATCGGGGGTAACAATTCGTGTTATAGGTTTTGACGATCTTATTGCCTTGAAATTAGCAGCGGGTCGGCATCGCGATATCGACGATGTGGAGAATCTTCGCAAAGTGCAACGAACTCGTAATGAAAAATAATAAAATTAACTTGGACGATCAGCATTGGGAGAACGGCTTTGAGGGTCATTCGGATGCCCAGTTGATCAGAATGTCCAAATTGACGTTCGAGCAGAAATTGAAGTGGCTGGAAACTATCGGTCGTTTACTTCGTCGATTGCAGAAATCCGGTTCTTCGAGCTCGATCGATGATTCTTCGCGGGAGCGCGATGATCCTCAAGAAGATTAGAAACATGTCTAAAAATTGATCGAGAATTGCGTCACTGCTAAAATAGCGGCATTGTGTGATGACATGTCATCAACGGCATGCAGATGGAGGTGAAACATGGTAGAGATTAAATATTTCGGTCATTCCGCAGTTGGGATCAAAACAGGCGGTATGACTATTCTTATCGACCCGTTTTTAACCGGTAATCCGCAGATGCGGGGAGATCCTTCTGCTGTCAAGGCCGATGTCGTTTGCGTGACTCATGGCCACAGTGACCATTTGGGTGACACGATCGATATTGCCAAGCGGAGCAGATCGTTGGTGATAGCGCCGTTTGAGTTGGCGCTTTATCTTCAGAAAAAGGGGTGCCATGTACACCCGATGCATATCGGCGGAGCCAAGAGTTTCAACTGGGGTCGCGTCAAGCTGACGCCTGCGCTTCATGGATCGGCAGTTATCGAAGACGACGGCAAAGTTATCTATACCGGCAATCCTTGCGGATTTTTGGTCACTGTGGAAGGAAAGACGATTTATCATGCCGGTGATACGGGCTTGAGCGCCGAGATGGAAGTGATCGGGCGGATGAATCCGATCGATTTGGCTTTTATACCGATCGGGGATAACTTCACGATGGGCCCGGAAGATGCCGTCGAAGCGGTGCGGATGTTGAAGCCGAAAAAAGTCGTGCCGATGCACTTCAGCACCTGGGACATCATTGCGCAGGATCCGGAAAGTTTTCGGAGACACGCATCCGCTGTGGCTCAGGTGGAAATCGTCGAGCCTGGTAAAACGATAACGTTATAAAAAGGTGTTTTTATTCGTTTTCGTATTCGAAAACCATTTTTTGGACACAGACACCGGACAGTGCACTGAGTTTTTCAGCTAATTCGTGACTGGCCGATGGTTCACCGGACATGTGCAGCAACAACAGCCCGTTTGTGCTGCAGGAGCTGTCATCGATATTATGTAGACCTAGTCGAGTCTTAATGTAACAGCCGTATTTCGTCAAGAGTTCCTGTACTTTGGCGGCATTGACCTGCCGACCGGTGATATGTACTCCCAGAACAATGTGAGTCGCTTTTTTTGCCATTTCAAATTCTCCTTCAAAAACGTGGTTCAGGCTAACAGCCGTGTGGATAATACATAAATTGGCAAAGGAATCAAGTTGTTGTGGTAAGCGAAGGAAGTGTTCGGGAATTTGTAGGTATGTATTAGGGGTAAAACAAGGAATATGGGACGGATGGGACCAATAAATGCGCTTATTCCCGTTTACTCGTCAATATCCAAACCCCCAAGACTGAGTGGCTACGTTCGTCAGCAGGTAACTCATGCTGTTGTCCAAAGTGGCTCCGATAAGAAGGAGATTCGACATGCTAGCGTAAATTTGTGGCCATTGAAACGCCGGCATCACCTCCCAATACCAAGCGCCGTGGTTCATATCGATCCATCCCCAGCTCAACCCGTCCGGATAGTGAACCCAGGTGGGCCAGAACCAGAAATCGTTATAAACGTTCAGAGCGACAAACAAGGCGGCATCGTATTGTGTAGGTCCCGGGTTGTCGATGACGGCATGAACATAAAAAACGTCTCCCGGATAAAAATAGGTTTTCGGCATGCTGAAGTACAACTGCGCCTGTGATGGAGGCGGCGTCGGCGTCGGTGAGGAATCGAAAAACGGCAGGATCGCAAAAGTGCCGATCGACGCCTGGTCGCGCCTGATCCTGAAATATCCGGATTCCCCCCATTGAGAACTCCAACTGTTTTTGCATATCCAACTGTTTTCCTGGTCGTTCCAACCCACGATAACGACAAAATGGCCTCCCAGGTTCGAACCCCAGGCTTGGGTGTAAACGCCTGAGGTATAGTAATGAAAATCTTCGTATACCTCCATCCGGCAAGGAATGGGTCTATTGATCAAGGCATTTTTAATCGCTGTTTCGTTTGTGGTTGTTTGAGTGACCCATTGCCAGTTGGTAATTCTCACCGCACGGGATTGCCAATCACTGCAGGTTGCATAGCAGTTGCTGTCGGACTCGGTATAGGGAAGGCAGGCCTCATCAGGAACGCCGTAAGACATGAAGTAGTTCATAGCGGCGTCAAGAGTCCATCCTTGAGTACAACTGCCGCCTCCACACGAAAAAAGATGCTGCTCGGATAGATCGATCGCCAGGCTCGGATTCGTTGCGGCTATACGGACTCCGGCTTCGACAGCGCCGCATGCAGCGAACGCCCCGCAGCTCCCGCAGTTTTTTTGGTTTTTTACCGATGTCATCCAGTTGTGGCCGCCGTAGTTGCGCCAGTCCATCGAACTCGCGGCTGCACGAGGATCAGGAACTTCCGGCCAAACAATAATATCGTCGGGTGAGATATCCTTCGGAGAAGGCAGGTTTCCACCCAGCAGCATCTTTCGCTCCGCCGACGACAATTCGGTAATCCAATTTTCAGCGGCTGTCCAAGAGGCTCCCGTTTCACGAATGGCTTGCCGTATCGAGGCAAGCTCTTCCGAGGACGCGATCGATTCACCGCAGAACACGATCAGTCCAAGAAAAATGCAGACCACCAACCCTAATCTATAGCGATTTTCAAATGCTTTCATTTCTACGTTCCTCCTTTTGATATTCTATAAAAACCTGTGAAGATAAAGCAAATAGTTTGTGTAATACCCTGGTTTGAAAAAGATGGAGTGAAAAAATAGCAAATGATGGGCAGTTTATCGAATGTATTACACAATCACCTATCATTGCTTTTCCCATGGTGTATTTAACTGACAAAACCGGTTCCGCTGTGATACTATGACGGGTGTGATGGTTCGTGAGCAGACATTCCGACATCTGAAACCGGTTATGTGGCTGTTCGTTGTTTTACAGGCGCTGTTGTTTTCTCCGCGTCTGAATTCCGACGGCGCATATTATTACGAGTACCTGCGTTCTTGGGTTCTGCAAAACGATTTTAACTTTGCCGATGAACGGGAATTTTTCACATGGGAATGGGTGCCGGTCATAAAGGATTATCTTCCGGGCGGATGGGAAGAAACCGGGTATCCGCCGAATATTTTCTCTTTCGGCCCGGCAATGCTCTGGATGCCTTTTTTTCTATTGTGCCACATAATTGCTTGGACCTTAAAAAGTCTGGGTCTACCGGTTTCGACGACCGGATATGGAGTGATAACCAGGTTTTTACCGATGATGTCGTCGGTATTGGCAGGTTTGGGAGCACTGTATGTAATGGATCGGATCGGCCGGCGGGCTGGATTTGATCCGCCGGACCGAGCAGCCGGGTTGCTTTTTCTGCTTGGAGCCTCCCATCTTCCGGCCTTTTTATTTGTCACTCCGGCTTTTGCCCATGCTTTCAGTGTTTTTTTCTCTGCGCTGTTTCTTTATATCTGGTTTATATCGAATCGAAATGATTTTTCAACCGGTCAATTTGCTCTGTTCGGCGCCATAGTGGGATTTGCTGTTGTGGTCAGATGGCAGAATTTTCTTCTGCTTGCGCTGCCGGCCATCGATTTCGCCAATGACTTATGGGAAAATCCGCGGCTTATAAAAAAGAAACTGTTGAAATGGATGACTTTCGGAATTGCTCTGAGTTGCGTGGTTATGCCGCAACTTTTAGTAACAAAAACTCTTTATGGAAAATGGGTTATCGATCCACAGGGAGACGGCGGCATGCTCTGGATGAGCCCGAGATTCCGCTTGGTTCTGTTCGATAAAGTCCTGGGTCTTTTCTCGGTGAATCCCATACTCCTTCCGGCATTGCTGGTGTTGCCGTTTTTATGGTGGCGCTCGAGACGTATGGCCTGGGGATTATTGGTGGTGGTGATCTCTCAATCCTATATCAATGCCATACGCAGAGATTGGGCGGGTGTTGGTTTCGGGATGCGGCGTTTTCTGAATATCGCTCCCGGGTTCGCTTTGGGTCTGATGGTGTTGTTCGCTTGGGCCCGGCCGACTTCACGACGATGGCTGCGCAGAGTTTTAGTGGGATTGGGATGTGTTTTGATCGGTTGGAACCTGTTGTTGATGGCGCAATATTATCTGTCCAAGTTCGGCGCTCCATGGACAGATATCACGAGCAGTGAGATAATTCGGGCTCAATTCACTCAATCGCCGGTACTGCTTGCGGAGTTGATGGGGACAAGCCTGATGATGCAGGGATTTCGCGGTGATGGTATAAGCCTTCTTTTAGGGCTCCTGGGAGTAGCGATAAGTCTATCGGTTTTTCTGCTGCTCCCCAAAATCGATGTGTTGTTACGTCGAATTTGGCGTAAAAAAGTCGGCTTGTTTCTGGGGCTTTTATCCGCAGCCTGGGTAACGGTGATATGCTGGCTTGTCTCTTGCTGCTGTATAACTCCTCGTATGTATCATATTGTCGATCTTTACAGTGCGAATTCGATCGCTTTAACTTCGAGATGCAGATTGAATCCATCAACCGGATACCAAGGCTCGGTGGGAGGACTTGTGTTTGGCCCCGGATCACAGGTGCTGGAAAGGCGATATTTGGTTCAATATGATAAAAACCGCTTTCTTTTCCCTGGAACGATGACGCGTATTGAGAGCCCTTTTCACCAAGCTGATCAAAGAATATATTGGGTTTTTCCGGAGCCGGTGGAAGCGGAAGCCGTTGAATTGGTTTCAAGACTTGAAGGTTTGGAAACTTTGGTTGGGAATCAACAGATTGGGCGAATCATTTTGGTAGATATTCACGGAGACAAAATTCATCTGCCGGTGACCTTTCGAAAGCATACCGGATGTTCGAAAACGCATTTGCCTGAAAATGGAAGCTTGATCGAACGAAGATGGCCTGCGATCAATCCGATTGAAACCGATCTATTCGACACACTTGCAAACTTCAGCTTGGCCGGACCAAGGCTGATAACATCGTTGGAAATCAGCTTTGAAAATCAGGCAGCACAATGGTTTGTTCGCGGCATCGCTCTGTTGGCGCCAGCCCGGTCTATGAAACCTCTTTTTATACCGGAGTCTGAACATATAGAGATTCAGGCTTTGTAACCTCAGTTTGAAATCTGGAGAAAAGCTTTTTTCTGACCATTGAAAAAGTCCATGTCACTATCTTTTTTGATATATAAGCTTGACGAAAACGCAAATTTAATACTATTATAACGTCTAGATACATAGAGAAGCGTTAAGCTTTTTTTTAGGACTTAAAAAAGGAGATATGAATGCTATGGCTGTTTCAACAAGTTCAGAACATGATTATCAACAAGTCCTCCGGTTTTGCATTGATTTCCAGGCGTTGTTGAAAACAGTGGAAATCTATACTATCGAGCATGTTGGATCTCTTGAAGCTGCCGTTCGACTGATGGGTTCGTTCAGGCCTATGGCGGCCGACACTGACACCGTATCGATTAATCCAGGGAAAAAGGCTTTACAGGTTGGAGCCATCCATCTTCCTCTGAAAATGGTAAAAAATAACCAAGCGATAGCCAGGGTCTTCCAAATATTCAGTGAACGGGATATCAAGCTTATAGCGATCAAACCTGATGTGACGTCGGAAGATTTTTTATTGATGGCGAAAACTCTGACGGCTCCTTTTGAACCGATTGTTGCCGAACGCCAATACGAAGAACTGAACTTGAAAACGGGGTCTCGAGTCATTATTTCTTCCAAAACTGCAAGTATTGGGATGAAAGAGGGTAAGATGCTTCCCTTGCTTTTATCCGGCAAGTTACCGAGAGCTTTGGATAAATCGACCCGAAATTCTCTTTTCTGGGAAATCACACACAATGTCGGGAGTTCAGCCTGGGCTATACAGAAACAACTCAAATGGGAAAGCCAAAAGGATTCACCAATCGGTGTTCGGGATACATTGACGAAAGAGAGCGACCGATGGGTTCACATTTTAGGTGAAGTGATGGAACGCGTCCATGCTGATGGAGATACATCGAGCGCCGATGGCCAACGGGAAATTCTCAAGTTGATGATGCCCTACTTGGCCTCGATTCATGTGGATAGCCGATCTGACGAATTTGATAATCTGATGAACCGGATGGATGCGGCTAATGTCAGGGAGACAATCACCATTTTTGCGCATTATTACGAAAGAATTCTCAAACGTGCGGAGGATTTGGAAACATATCGACAAAGAGTCGAGAGGTTGATGAAACAGCTTGAACAGTTTGTTCATGCTGAAAAATCCGAAAAAAAAGAATTGATTCCTTCGGTGAAATCTGAGCTGGCGGCGGTAGCATCAGCAGCGGTTACGTTGCCTATTATTATGGAAAAATTGAATTATCAGGTGCTCATAACAAACGAACCCGAACTCATCCAACCAATGTTTTTCATTTTTCTTGACGGCTTTACCGATCAAAACAACATTCCTAAATATGTCATCGATAGTTTTTCAGAGCAGGTGCGCGCATTCTGCAAAAAATTTGGCGATTATTGTGAATCTACCATAACAGGATTTTTGAAAATTATAAGTGATATGCCGCCTGATAATCAGCCGGAAAATCTTATTCGTATCGTCAGGGAAACTCTCAATACATTTTGTGGTAACTGCCCCAAAATCAAAAAGTGTTCTATCATAGAGACCTTATCAAAAGAGCTGAGCCGTCAGGTTCTTGCCCACCCTATCGCCTACGCCTTTCTTGAACTATGGCAGCAGTTGGCTCATCTGTTTCTCGAAAATGATTTCAATGCGTTCATCGCGTACATAGTTCCACTGGCGGAAAACGAACTTTCCCCAGACAGATTTAAGGATGAAAATTTTCAAGATGCCATTATTGAAGCTTGGAAATCATTTTCAGGAGCAACTTATTTTAAGTATTTGTTTAAACGATTGACCGAATCGGAGAAACAAATTCGTTTCAATACGATCGATATGATTTCAAAATGGGGTGCTTTTGCCGTTTGGTTGTGTCTGGGCGGTCTAACTCACCAAAGTTGGCAACTGCGTCGAAATCTGGCCACGATCATTGGCCGGGTCGCTTCTTTAGATAAGCCGGTTTTTCTAAAACAAGTGTTGCGTGATCGAGACTGGCGGGTGAGATACGAAGTTATTTCCGCTATTCATCAACGGGTAAATGAAATTGCTGATCAAATAAAAAATGACAATGATCACCCCCTGGGCAAAATTATGATTCTTGCATTGCTGGATGGACGCAAGCAAATACGGGAAGAAGCATACGCAATGTTCGAATTGATTGCGCCACCAGAGTCTGTTCGTGCTTTAATCAATGCGTATAATCGGCTGAGCACAGTCGGCGACGATTACGAGATCGATGAGCGGTCAAAAATTCTTGTTCTTTTAGCAGGAGTGACAAAACATAATCTTGAATATGCCGATGAAGTGATCGGTTTCATCAGCGGAATAGCGGCAATGAAAGAAGGTATTTTAACCCCCCAGTGGATGGTGCCTTTGAAAAAAGCTTCGGTTGAAGCTTTGGAGAAAATCGATTCTGCTGGAAGCTGGGATTGGATTCAGACTCTTGCAAAAAAACGACCTTATAAATACGGCGTTGTCGGCCGGGAAGCTCGTGCGGCGTTGAAACGCGGTGAACCAAAACCGGTTCAGTCAAGTTGACAGCAGGGTTATATCCAAAACTTGAAATATCGGTGTCGATGAATATCATAACACTCCTGGAGGGTTGGTTATGATCAAAAATAGCCGTGTGCTGACAGGTATCGCATTGATATTGGCCGTATTCACAATGCCGTGCGATGCGGCTCCAGAGCTTCTTAGACCAAGGAATGATGCGCGTTTCGGCAAAGGCGATGCTATGGTCGTTTTCGAATGGCAGGATGCCGTCAATACTGAATTCGAAATAGAATTCGGTTTGGACCCGCAATTCGAGCTCGGAACCGGTCCGATCGACGTCGGCAAGACGACGATCTATGACTTGGGAGAACTTGTTCCTGAAGAACTTTGGGAGCCTGTGACAGCCCTTTTGTACTGGCGGGTGCGAGGTCGGCCGACGGGGAGTTCCGTGGATGAATGGAGCCAAACTTTCTGTTTCCATAAATCGACATTGGAAAAACTTGTCGTCTATCATGGGAAAGATGGACGATACACCCATCAGCTCCCTATGCCGTATTTTAGCTGGAGCAATCCTGACGGATTGAACTGGTTTTCGATGGAATTTTCGATGCAAGCTGATTTTGACAGCCCTTTCGGCAGGCTTATATTGGATGAGCCGGAATTCGATTTGAGCGATGTTGACCGGACGGACTGGGATCCGTTTGAAATTGTGCTGTATTGGCGAGTATCGGCGGAAACGGATACTGGAACAACCGGACCCTGGTCGGATATTTGTCGGTTGTCTAAAACCCTGATTCAGCCGCCGAAGATCATCGGGCCGAAAGACGGCGCTGTGTTTGAACCTGATTCATCACCGCCGATTTTGGAATGGGAGCCTTTAGGAGAAAATGAAGATTACCAGATTCGCCTGTATGCCGATGATAACGGTGATGTGGAAATTATTACTCTTAATCATTCGGGGTCTACCAGGTATGATTTCGGCGCCGATCTCGGGATTTCTGACGAAGACTGGCATTATGCTCCTCTGAGTCTATTTTGGAGCGTGGCCGGGCATGACGATGAAGGCAGACCAGGACCGTTCGGCAGACCATTTGAACTCATCAAGCCCGGGCTCCAGCGTGTGGCGGGGTATGGTGACTCGATTACCGAAGGTAAATGCTTCGACAACGGTTACCTCGATATCTTGCAAGAGAGACTGGAGTTGCTCTGGGGGTCTCGAACGTCAACAGTGAATATCGCGCTTGGAGGAATGAAATCCAAATGGGGCGCCGAGAACATCAACGGTCGCCTGCAAGCATGTAATCCTCAATATGTTCTGATCATGTTCGGAACGAATGATTCGGTCGACCCCGGTAATTGTGATCCTCCAATGTATTGCAATGTCGGCGGAAACATGGCGGAAATGGTTTCGATTGCAAGAGATCGTGGCACTATACCGATTGTCAGCACAATCATACCGGTCAATCCGGAAGGCCATTTAGCTGCAGCTCAACATGAAATTGACGCCAACAATCGGGATATCGTCGAAATGGCGATGCAGATGGGCGTTGAATTGGTAGATCTAGACGCAATGTTCAAAGAATATGGACATCTGCCGGATTTGTTCTGTGATTGGGGGCACCCGAACGAGGAGGGTTACCATATCATGGCGCAAGGCTTTTATGACGGTATTGTCAGATCGTCGCGGCGATGAAATTTCCGTTCACAGCCCATCGGTTGTGAATAGGCAGGAAAAGCAATTTGGCTAGCCCTATCGCTCACAGCCTGACCGGTATCGGTATTTACTGGACAAGCATTTGGAAACAACGTAAACCCTCAGATGCCATCGCACCAAAACACATTATCGGCGCCGTTTCAGCGATTATTCTGGCAAATCTTTCCGACGCCGATTTACTTGCAACACTGATATCGCGAAGTTATTTGCACCATCAACTATCACATACTCTGTTGTTTGCCCTTTCAATCGCCGCCGTTTCAGCCCTGATTGCACCTATATTCGGTATGAAACGAACACGCGTTTTCACGCTCACCTTCCTATTGGCAGGGTCCCATATCTTTATTGATTTTTTGACCGGAGATAGAACTTATCCAAAAGGATGTATGCTGTTTTGGCCGCTGTCGAATCGATACTTTATCTCACCTATTCCAATCTTTCAGGATATCTGGCGAGGATCGACGGTTTTGATATTTGGGTTCAACAATTTCTATGCTGCGG
Organism: bacterium; assembly: GCA_049652745.1. Lineage (GTDB taxonomy): Bacteria > CSSED10-310 > CSSED10-310 > CSSED10-310 > CSSED10-310 > JBASEY01. Next base: position 69,454 of record JBASEY010000028.1, read on the forward strand.
TCCGTGAACTAGCGATTGGAGGATGTTTTATGTTGGTTGTAAACCGCGTCAACCCTCTCCCGAACAGAATAGTAAAACCCCTTTTCTGGATTACTTTGACGACAATTGTTCTGACAATAGCCATCCATACGCCTTTGCAGGTGAAAGCGCATGAGCAGATGCTGTCTTTCTGGGAAGCCGGAACTCCGGTTACTGATACGCAAATGACAAAAGGGATTCTGTTCACATCGAAAAAGTCCGGCAACTCCGATATCTATCGAATTCAGCCGGATGGAAACGGCCTGGTTCAGTTGACGCATCACCCTGGAGAAGATCTGTGGCCGGTCTGGTCGCCTGATGGTCAATGGATCGCTTTTCAAAGTGATCGAGATGGAAAAATGGATATTTGGATCATGAAAGCGGATGGATCGGATAAAAGAAATCTGACTGCCAGGAGCAATGCAATGAATGAATCACCCTCCTGGACACCTGAAGGAAACCAGATTGTATTCTGTTCTGATCGGGAAGGGCAGCTTGCGTTGTATGTTATGGGTCGAAAAGGAATCAGCATCAGTAGAATCACCCCCAAAAAAGCTGGACGCTGCATTCTGCCTGCCGTGTCCCCTGTGCGTGGAGAGATTGTTTACACTGAGGATGAGCCCGGAAAACCAGGATGGCATATCAGCGCTGTATCCCTCAACAAAGGCGCCCCTAAACGAATCGGCCTGCGGTCGGGATGTCGAGCCAAATGGTCTCCGGATGGTAAAGATATATGTTTTGTATCGGAGGGCGCTGAAAACATAACTGATATTTATATCTACTCGATGAAAGAAGAAAAAACGCTCCAAGCGACCTATTCAAAAGAATATGATTATGATCCCTGCTATTCGCCCGATGGCAATCGCCTGTGTTTTGCCCGAGGAAAAAACGGCCGAAAAACCAATTGGGATTTGTGGATTATTGACTTGGATACCGGAAAAGAAATTCAATTGACCTCCGATGGAATGGATAATCGCTACCCTTCCTGGAGATAGAATAAGCTGAAATGATCTATAGTGAAGTTGACGCACGAGATTTTGGTGAGTACAACCAGCGCGGAGGCGAATGAAGTGAAACGAATTCGTAATTTCAGTATTATTGCTCATATAGATCACGGAAAATCTACTCTGTCCGACCGATTGATCCAAATGACCGGTATGGTCAAAGAACAGGAATTTCACGATCAGTTGCTGGACAATATGGACATCGAGAGAGAAAGAGGGATTACGATAAAAAGCAATGTTATTCGGTTGCCGTATAAAGCGCGAGACGGGGAGACCTACTATTTGAATTTGATCGACACGCCGGGACATGTCGATTTTTCATATGAGGTATCACGAGCGCTGGCTTCTTGTGAGGGCGTTCTATTGCTGGTTGACGCCTCTCAAGGGGTCGAAGCCCAGACGCTGGCAAACCTGCTGGCTGCAATGGAGCATGACCTGGAAATAATTCCTGTCATCAACAAAATTGATCTGCCTTCCGCCGATATCGATGGAACGATGATTCAGATTGAATCCGAATTGGGTCTCAGCGCTGAAAAAACTGTCCTGTGCTCGGCGAAAACCGGTAAAGGCGTCGATGATGTTTTGGAGGCTATCGTCAATACGATTCCTCCTCCTACCGGAGACCCCAATGCAAACCTGGCGGCGCTGATATTCGATGCCGGCTATGACCCATACAGAGGTACGGTAATCAGTTGCCGGGTCATTGATGGCACTGTGAAACAAGGGGATTTGATCCGGCTGATGGCCATGGACAGCGTTTACAAAGTGGAAGAAGTGGGGATTTTTGAGCTGAAACGGCGCAAACAACCTGAACTGACAGCAGGTGAAGTCGGATATCTGATCGCAGGGATCAAAACCGTCAGTGATACCAGAATAGGAGATACGATCACTCATCAAAAAAATCCACGATCGGAGCCGCTTCCCGGGTTCAAAGAAGTGAAACCCGTTGTCTTTTCTTCCGTTTATCCTATTGATGCCGATGATTTTCCATCATTTGCAGACGCTTTGGAGCGGTATAAACTGAATGATGCATCCGTCGTTTTTCAGCGAGACAGCTCGATAGCTCTAGGCCAGGGATTTCGGTGCGGATTCTTGGGATTGTTACATCTGGAAATTTTCCAGGAGCGCTTGGACAGGGAATTCGATCAGTCGATCATAATGACATCTCCGAGTGTGAAATATCTTTTCAAACTCAAAAATGGAACAGAGCTGGAAGTTGACAATCCTCACTATTATCCCGATCCGTCAACCATCGAAAAAGCGCTGGAGCCCTATATCAAGGCCTCTATAATCATTCCTGAGCGATATACCGGGGCGGTGATGAACCTGTGTATCAGCCGAAGAGGTGAAAATGTGCGCTTCAACTATCCATCGCCGGGTCGGGTGGAAATGCTTTTCGATATGCCGCTGTCGGAAGTCATTTTTGACTTTTATGACAAATTGAAAAGCGCAACACAAGGATACGGATCATTCGATTATGACCTGATAGATTATCGTGAGAGTGACTTGGTCAAGTTGGATATACTTGTCAACGGTGAAAAAGTGGATGCCCTGTCTGCAATTGTCCATCGCGATCGAGCGCGTGAAAAAGGTGTACATATCTGTGAAAGGCTTCGGGAGGAAATTCCTCGTCATATGTTCAAAATCGCCATTCAAGGGTCGATCGGTGGAAAAATTATCTCCCGGTCAACAGTATCTGCGATAAGAAAAGACGTTCTGGCAAAATGCTATGGGGGCGATATCACGCGTAAACGCAAGCTGCTTGAAAAGCAGGCCAAAGGGAAAAAGAAAATGAAAATGATCGGATCGGTGATGATTCCCCACAAAGCGTTCGTGTCGATTTTGAAGGTGAAAAATGAATGATCTCCCGGATAGGGATACCCTTCCAGGTCTGTATATCCATATACCTATATGTCTATCCAAATGTAGATATTGCGGTTTCTGTTCCGCTCAAAATGTGTCGGAGGATGCTGTAATCCGTTTGATGGATTGTCTGTGCCGCGAAATGGAAATGTCGGGGAGTGAATGGACGGTTTTCGATACGGTGTACTGGGGAGGAGGAACGCCGTCTCTTTTGAAGAGAAAACATGTGGAGCGTCTGATGCGAACGATCAAGACCCGTTTTGACTTACGGGATGGCGCGGAGATAACCATGGAAATCAATCCGGGCGATGTGTCGGAGGACAATCTGAGCATGTGGGTGGAAAATGGTTTCAATCGGTTCAGTCTGGGCGTTCAATCGTTGGATCCGAATGTTTTGCGCTTTCTTGGCAGGCGTCATGATCGAGACCAGGCATTGACGGCATTGGAGCGTCTTCAAAGCATTTCGACGGGGATAAATAATTTATCCGATGAAGATGGGAACCTCAAACCTGTAACATACAGCGTTGACCTATTGATGGGAATTCCCGGCCAGAGGTTTGGAATATATAAAAAAACTGTCCAAACTGTTTGTGAGTATGCACCGCATCACTTGTCATGTTATCAATTGACGATAGAGCCCGGTACACCTTTGGCAGAAGATACGGCTTCGGGAAACGTCAAAATGGTCTCGGAAAAAATCGAGGCTGATCAATTTGAGTGGACGCACGATTATTTATCCGAGCACGGATATCGGCATTATGAGGTGTCCAATTATGCATTGGGAAATGGGCATGTCTCACGCCACAATCTGAAATACTGGATCCGTACGAAATATTTAGGTATCGGTCCTTCAGCACACAGTTTTAACGGAGAACAAAGATGGTGGAATATCGGCCACCTTCAAAATTACTGTCACCGGATCGAAAAACAGGACACAGCGGTTTTAGGGAGGGAGCAGATCGATGACCGGATGGAACGGGTTGAAAAGCTTTTTTTGAGTTTGCGGACGCAATGGGGTTTGAACTTGTTTGAGGAAATCAAACATAACAAAGCCATGATTGATCAAGTGTTCGAGCTTGTGCAAGGCGGCTTTTTGGTTTTGGGGGGTGATAACTACATATACCCCACGAAAAAAGGGTTATCCATGGCGGATGCGGTTGCGGAGCGATTGGTGGCATGTTTATGAGTGCCGAAAACGGTTACTGGGATCGACTGACGCCTGAGGAGCGGCGGGCTGTTGATCAGGTTGAACCGTTTCATCCTTTTAAAATCACATCGGAATATTCAAGTTTAATTGACTGGAGCGATCCTGAAGATCCGCTTCGAAGACAAGTAGTGCCCAGTTTACTGGAAATGCAGCGGGCATCATACGAATCCGCCGATCCGCTTGAAGAACGAATATTCATGAAGTGTCCGGGCTTGATTCACAAATATATCGGACGCGCTCTGTGGACAATTACACAAGAGTGTCCGATACACTGCCGGTTCTGTTTTCGAAAATGGGAAAAGGGTGTTTCGAATGAATTATCGCCGAAGACTGTTCTTCAAAATCTGGAATCTGTGGTTCGTTATCTGAAAGGCACTCCGGATATTTCTGAAATCATTCTGTCGGGTGGTGATCCTCTCTGTCTGGACCGTCGATTGTTGGATTCGGTTTTGGAGCGGTTGAACGCGGTGAGAACGCTGCGGCACATTCGTCTTCACACAAGAGCGCCAGTTGTCGCCTGGGAAAATGAGCAGGTGATGAAACCGCCATTTATCGGTTCGTCAGTCGTCACGCGAATTGTTCTTCATATCAATCATCCGCATGAAATCCAGCCGAAGTTGAATGAGTATGTTCGTCTTATGCAGAGCTTGAACGTTCCAGTTTTAAGTCAATCCGTCTTGTTGGCAGGCATCAATGACGATGAAAATACACTCTATCGATTGTTTTCCGATTTGGCGGCTATACGAATTCAGCCGTATTACCTTCATCAAATAGATGCTGCTTGGGGAACGTCTCATTTTCGGGTTTCCGATGATAAAGCACGACTATTGGTTGACAAAATCCGGGTGCGTCTGCCGGGATATGCGGTTCCCAAACTTGTCAAAGATATTCCGGGCAGCGCGGCAAAGACTCTTTTATAATTTTTTTCTATTGACTTTCGCCTAACTTTCGCTATATTTATTTAAATAGAGGCGAAACAAAGGAGTAATATCCATGAACTTGACAGCCCGACAGAAAGAAATATTCAATTTTATAAAGAAGTATCTGGCGGCCCACGGAATCGCCCCCACTGTGATGGAAATGCGGGATCATTTTCATTTGGGGTCATTGAGTACGGTGCATAAACATTTAAAGGCTTTGGAAAAGCGAGGTTATATCGTTCGTTCCAAAGGGTATGCCCGTGCCATCAAGATAAAGGAAGACACCGGAATATTTTCTCAAGATATACCGATGTTGGGTTTGATTGCGGCTGGTGAGCCGATTCGGGCTTTTGATGTGCCGGAAACGATTACGATTCCTGAGGACATGCTGGGCCGTGGTGAAACTTTTTCATTGCAGGTCAACGGGGATTCGATGATTGGTGATGGTATTCACGATGGTGATTATCTGATTGTCGAGCGTCGGAGCCAGGCTTATGACGGTGAAATTGTCGTGGCGATAGTTGACGGTGACGATGCTACGGTAAAGCGTTTTTACCGTGAAGGAAAGAATGTGCGCTTACAGCCTTCCAATGCGGCTATGGCGCCGATAATCGTTTCAGGGTCATCGATAGAAATCCGAGGTGTTGTTATAGGTTTGTTGCGGAAGTATCGCAAGTGACATAGTCAGTCGATAGGCATAAATACTCTAGAAAGGATAGGTTTATGAGCCAGTCAATGTCGGAGTGTATTCAAAAGAGGGAAAATGTTCGACGTATACTGCATGTCGATATGGATGCGTTTTATGTTTCGGTCGAGCTGTTGAAGCGGCCGGAATTACAAGGACAACCGGTGATTATTGGAGGTAAATCCCCGCGGGATGTTGTGCTGACATGCTCATATCAGGCCAGAAAATTCGGTGTATGTTCCGCTATGCCGTCTGTCAGGGCTATGCGTTTATGTCCCGACGCGGTATGGTTGAGTCCGGATTTTGCTGCATATGAATACTATTCTAAAAAGGTTTTTGAAATATTTCGTCGATATACACCGGAAGTCTATCCCCTTTCGATCGATGAAGCGAGATTGGATTTGACAGGGAGTGAAAAGTTGTTTGGGCCGTCGCATAAGATTGCGCATAGAATCGTCAATGAAATACGTGATGAACTTGGGTTGCCGGCTTCGGCGGGTCTAGCTAATTCGGGTGTCACGGCCAAGATAGCTGCTGAATTGGCCAAACCGTTTGGTTTGATAGTGGTTTTTTCCGGAAAAGAAAAGTCGTTTTTATCTCCGCTTCCTATTGACTATATTCCGGGTGTAGGGAAAGTCAGCCGACAAAAATTTTTGGAGTTGGGGTATCGTACGATAGGGGAACTGGCGGATCAACAGCCTGAGATATTAGCGCGGCAATTCGGTGTCTGGGCATTGACGTTGTATCGAATAGCACAAGGAGAAACCAAACAGGCACAGCCGGAAGAACCGATCTCACCGAGTCGGAGTTGTGAGGTGACGTTTGCCGATGACTTATTTGAACCCGATCGGATTCGAACTGAACTTCGGAGGCTGGTTGAAAAACTGGCTTTTCGTTTGCGCCGGAGCAATTTGAAGGCGGGGACGATATCGATAAAAATCCGGGATAGGGATTTTCATACTATTACACGATCACAAGTTTTGAGATTTTTTACCGACAAGGACCATATTCTGTTTCAGACCGCAGAAAAGCTTGTTTTTAAGCATCTTCCCAAAGAAATCGGGATCCGTTTACTTGGAATCTCAGCACAAAAACTTGTGTCAGATGTCGCTCAGAAATCGCTGTTTATCGATAATAAGGATGCACATTACGATCGCTTTTATTCAACCGTCGACACAATCAAGCAAAAATATGGAAACCAGTCTGCCTATTTCGGGGCTTCACCGCATGATATTGGAGGTAATAATCTGATAAATCCCGGAGTTTCTCACTTGTGATGAAGTCCTTGATCGATGAATGATTGAAGCCCACTCTTGAATAGGATCAAGGCTTCCTTCAAGCGTTTGGGTGTGATTTCACCGATTCCGATTCTCACATGGTCGGGAGCGCCGAAGAAATCTCCCGGAGCGCAGTACAACCCCATTTTTGATTCAAAATAATCCGTCAAAATCCGAACGTTGGATACATTGTTTATGCGTAAAAAGCTGATGCACCCCCATCGGGGAATAGTGCCGGAAAGGAGCTTTGATTCAAACAAGGGTTTAAAAGAATCCTGAAGAATTCGACGATTGGCACCTGTAATGGTCCGTGCCCTTTTCAGATATGCATCTCGGTGATCGAAAACCAGCGTTGAGAGCGCTTCCAGATAGCGTGATCCAATCCCACTCATCAAAACCTGAACATTTCGAAGTCGCTCGATATGTTCAGGTGCGGCAAAAATCCAGCCACATCGCAATACGCTTAAGCCGTAAACTTTTGTCAAGCTGTTGATGCTGATGATTCGATCGCTGATCAGATAAGCGGGTTTCGGTGTTTCTGGAATGAAATCACGATAGATTTCATCGACAACCAGGAGCGCTTTTGGAGAGATTGTCAGGATGTAATCGAGCATATCGGAAATTTCTTGGTCAGAAAGGAGAAATCCTGTTGGATTGTGTAGGTTTGTAATAATGACCAAGTGGGTTTCTGGAGTCAAAACACGCTGCAAGTCTTCCATGTCGATCGAACCGTCGTCTTGTCGACGAAAAAAATCCACTTTGGCGCCGCATTGTACAGGAGCTTGCCAGAGAGGTTCATATCCGGGTTTCTCAACGACAACATGCCGACCATTTTGAGCAAAGGCGCTGGACAGCAGGAAGAGAGCGCTTGTTACGCCTTGTGTGGTCAGGATTTTATTTTCTGGAACCTTATAAGTAGAAGAAATCCTCTCTATCAATGCAGGTAGTCCATACGCATTCGATTTCATAAATATGCGTTGAAAAGCTTTTTTCCCTGTTTCTTTCTGCTGTTTGGTCAGTAGGTGCCAGGGTTCACGGATAGAACTGCTCATCAAAGAGAAATTATTCGGGTCGATAAGAGCGTTCATTCGCTGTTTGTACCAATTTAGATAAGTTTGTTTATTATTCATCTTTACCACCAGCTTACTTTCAACAAAAAACGCCAAATACAAATACATCGAGGACGCAACCCCGGAGCAGAATGGTTGCGTCCTTCAAAACCAAGTCTATTTTACAAGTTGTCGTTATGCCATTACATGCCATGGGGGCAGTATAATAGGCTCTTGTTCAAATTGTTTTTTCAAATTTGCCGGCATGTATTCAGGTGGCACGATCAGGTCCAGTACGTGTTCGTCGAACCAGGCGTCTGTCATGACAAAAAATCCTTTTTTGCCGACTTCCGTTCCCCAACTGTTTTCCACTTTCCATCTGATGGGTTTGTTTTTGAGCAGTTCGACACCTGTCAATACCATGGAATGTGTCAAACGTGACTGTTCGTATTCGAGTCGTGTTTTCTTATCCATAATAAACGGTGTTTGGAAAAGCAGATCGAAGTCATATAAGTCGGTTGACAAAAGACCTTCCTTAGAGTGAGATTCCTGTACCACATCGCATCCGAAAAGAACGGCTTCACCTTTTTTCAGCATTTTGAGAGCGATTTTTTTCAGTTCACCAACCGGCAGGTTCAACCACTTCCATTGCCGTCCACCAACCATATTGCCGAACAGCTCGATGGTATAGGTTTTGCCAAACGGGGTTTTCTCGGTGGGGCAACTGGCCAGGGTATAGCACGCATCTAGATCGAGCCCGACATATTTTGAATAAAACTCTTGTGGTGTTATGCCGGTTTCCTGGTGGTATTTTTTGTCTTTATCTCGGAATGACCAATCAAAAGTTTTGGGAGGAATACCCAGACATGTCGCCAGAATTCTATAGATCTCCGCCATTACCTGGTTTTTGTATTTTCGGACTGCATCCTCGGATTTTTTCTTCATCGCCCGCATATGGGCAAAAGCTTCACGAATTTTGTAGCCGAGCAATTCGTTGATAAACCGACTTTGTTCCCGATTCCAAGTGTCAGGCATGACTTCTTTGGGCATCAAACCGTATTTGGTAATCAGATTGACTATCATGTGCCATTCGCCGCCATCAGGTGTGGGGCTGTCCAGAATAAATCTGACATATCTGTCATCGATATCCCGGTCGAGCATTTTCATCAGTTCTTCCAAATAATAGTTTGCTTTCTCGAGCTTGTCATAAAACATGATGTGGTTTTGAGAAAACTCGAGTTTTTCAATTTTGAATTTTTTCATCGCGATGGTTCGCAGCCAGTTTAATTCAGCGAAAAGCCAGCAGGTTCCAGACTGTTTCTGATCGGTTATATCGGGCTTTTCTTCAATCTCGTTCGAGAACGTCCAGTTGTTGCTGTTCAGAATGTTACGGTTGAGCGCGATATCCTGGAGGTTTCCTCTGGTTACAGCGTTCATGGCAACTTTCAGAGCATCGTTCTGCTTGAAATTATCTGTATAACTTTTCAAATGATCGAGTGTTACAGCGCCTTTAATATTATTGCTTTTCATCATGATCGTCTCCTTGATCGTTCTATTTAGATATCGGCCTGTCATTTATCGGATCCGATCAGATCGGAAACCATGGCGGCAGGATGACCGGTTCCTGCTCGACCAGTTTGAGATGTTCTTTTGTCATGTATTTTTTCGGAACCCAGACAACAATCATGTGTTCGTCGAACCATTTATCGGACATCGTAAAGAATCCTTTTTGGCCGACTTCGCCGCCCCAACTGTTTTCCACTTTCCATCTGACGGGTTTTTTATTGACCAGTTCAACACCGGCCAATACCATGCAATGGGTATATACTGATTGGCCGTAATCAAATCTCCACGTTCTGCCACCGTTGAAAGTCGTCTTGAAGAACGGTTCCATCTGATAGACATCGTGGTGCAAAATGCCGAGTTTGGAATGACTTTGCTGCAGCACGTCACAGCCGAACAGCACGTGATCGTCTTTGCGAAGCATTTTCAATGCATAGTTTTTAAGGTCCTTCATCGGAAGGTTAAGCCAGGACCAGATACCGCCATCGACGGCATTGTTGAAAAGCTTTTGGGTATATACTTTTCCATACGGTGTGCGGTCGAGAGGGCTGTTTGCCAAACAATACATATCGTCCAGGTTCAGTGGAATATATTTTTTAGCAAATTCACGAGGGGTCAAGTCGATTTCTTGGTGGTATTTTTTGTCTTTGTCACGCCAGCTCCAGTTGAATTTTTCCGGAGGCATGCCAAGGAAAATCACCAATATCCGGAAGACTATCTCCATCATGTCGACTTTTCTTTTATACAATGTCGCTTCCGATTTCCCTTTTGCAGCCAAATCGCGCAGTTCTGCGGCAAATTCCCGCAGTTTAAAAAACAATACCGAGTTCAAGAAACGGGAATTTTCTTTGTTGGCTGTATCGGGCATGATTTCCATGGGAACCAGCCCATATTTGTTGACGACATTCCTAAACAGAGCCCATTCACCACCGTCCCCGGCAGGGGATTTTAGTAAATGCATGACTTCGCGGTCGTCAACCGGCCAATCACGCCGTTCGATAATTGCGTTCAAGAACAAATTGGCCTTTTCCAATTTGTCATAAAACATGACGAAATTATGCGAAAAAGTGATGGATTCCATCTTGTGTGCACGCATGGTTTCCAAGCGCAGCCAGTTGACATCGGCATACATCCAGCACGTGCCCGATCGTTTCTGATCGGTAATCTCCGCCTTGTTTTCAACCTCGATCGAATACATGAAATTGTTTTGGTTCAATACCTGGCGGTTGAGAACCAACTCTTTCAGATTTCCCCGGGTTGCAGCATTCATGGCAATTAAAAACGCCGGGTCTGAAACCGTTTCCTTCTCAAACTGCGCCAGCAAATCCAGACTCAACTCACCGTCAAACCTTGATTTTGCCATTTGTTTATCTCCTTCTTGTTATGATATCCCAACAACTGAATCAACCCGCAAAATCCGTTATCATCAAATGCAGAAAATTTCAAGATAAATCAGACGGATAAAAGAGGTTTTCACTGGACAATCAAAAATCTGTGAAGAATAATGCTTGGCGATGAAAGGAGATAAGCGATGATTTCACACTATTATTACGAAAACATGTATTTTCGAAAGAAAAATGTCTCGAATTCATATGGCACCATTGTCTATGTCCATGGTCTCGGCGAGTCCGGCCTGTGTTTTGAAAAAATACTGTCGGATCATGATGATGTTCCGGAAATGAGAAGATGGAATCATTTCGTGCCCGATCTACCCAATTACGGTAAAAGTTTGCCGGCAAAAAAATGCTATGATTTGAATGAGTATGCTGATTTGATAATGAAAATCAGTCGGCAGCATGTCAATGGTTTGATGGTTGTGGTCGGTCATTCGATGGGAGGTGTCATCGGTCAATTGGCCTGTGAGCGCCCGGATCATCCTTTTTCTGGTTTTGTGGATGTAGAGGGAAATTTGACACCTGGCGATTGCACTTTTTCAAGTCGAGCGATGGCTTATAATCTGGATGAATTCAATCGATATGGATTTGATCGGCTTAAAGATGCTGTTTATCAAAACGGTATAAATAACAAGGCCCAGCGGGGATATTTCGCATCGATGAGTTTTGCCGATGCCGATCAATTTCATCTGAACAGTCGTAACCTATTGGATTTTTCCGAAACCAAAACAGCGGTAAAACGCTTGAAAGCTTTAGCTATACCGAAACTATACATTGCGGCGACACCTTCCGGCATCTGCAAAGAATCCATAGAAATGCTGAAACAAGACAATGTCCCGCATCAGGTGGTGCCGGAATCGGGGCATTGGCCGTTTCTTGATCAGCCGAAAACGTTTATCGATATCTTTTCACGGTTTTTGGCACAATTTTAAGGCGCTTCTAACTATATTTTTAAAAACCGTTTTTCAGTTCTGAATATAGGTATTGAGATTTTTATTCGCTATTCGATAAGGTCAATTGATTGGCAAGATGATGAATGATTAAAAAGGAGCCTGGAATGGACACACGAAATCCAAATTTGAAAAAGGGGGATGTATTACACCACTTTAGGATAGTCAGGCGGGAGGCGATACCGAGGTTGCAACTTGTTTATTACGAGCTGGAGCATGAAATAATGGGCAGCCGAATGGTTCACATGAGCAGCGATGACACGAACAACGCGTTCATGGTTGCGTTTCCTACGTATCCATCGGATTCAACCGGTGTGGCACATATTTTGGAACATGGGGTCCTCGAAGGCTCCAAAAACTATCCGGTTAAAAGTTTTCATAATTTGACCGGACGTTCATTGAACACCTTTAGCAATGCGTTTACCAGCGAAGATTTTACTGGATATCCATTCGCCAGTTGCAACAAAAAGGACTTTTTCAATGTGATGGATATCTATATGGATGCAGTTTTTTTTCCTTTGCTCAATAAAAATACTTTTTTGCAGGAGGGCTGGCGGTACGAATTCAGCATCGATGACGATCCTGCCTCGCCGTTAGAGTATCGCGGGATTGTTTACAATGAAATGAAAGGCGCCATGAGTGATCCGGTGTCGCTTTTTATTGAAGCCGGCTTAAAAGCGCTTTTTCCTGATTTATCCTATGCACACTCGTCAGGTGGCGATCCAACATATATTCCTGATTTGACCTATCAGGAATGGGTGGATTTTCATGGTCGTTTTTATCATCCATCGAACGCGTATTTTTTTACATTCGGGGATATTCCTCTGGAACAACTGACAGAAAAAATTCATCAAAAGGTTATGAAGGAATTCAAACCATCAAAGCCTGTCGATCCTGTTCCACTTCAAAAGCCTTTTACCGCTCCGAAGCGAATACGCGCCACTTTTCCGGTATCGAAACATGAGCCTGTACAAAATAAATCATTTGTCGCGGTGATATGGAAACTGATTCATGTATCGGAGATCATGGAGAACATACGTTTTTCACTTCTGAATATTTTATTGGCAGGTGATTCTTCTTCGATTCTAAATCGGACATTGCTGGATTCCAGCCTTGGAAACGGCTTGGCGCCAATCGGCTTTGAAGATTCTTTATCCGAATCCATGTTTGGAGTCGGTTTAAAAGATGTGGATGAATCGAACGCCGATGCAGTTGAGGCTCTTATCTTGAAAACCCTCGAGGACGCGGCTGAAAAAGGGTTTTCAGAAGCGGAAATAGAAGCAGCGCTTCATGAGGTCGAATTTTCTTCCCTTGAAATCAAAGGTGATTATGGATTACCCCTAGGTTTATACATGATATTCAAAGGTATGAATATTCTATTGAAGGGCGGAGATTTCGTCCAGGCGTTGAAGATACATGATATTCTTGATGACTTGAGAAAAGAGGCTATGAAGCCGGAATTTTTCAAGGATATGATCAATCGATACCTGCTGAACAATCCTCATCGAGTAACGATGATTCTGTCGCCGGAAGCAGGCGGCATGGAAAAACTGGAAGCAGCTCGAAGAAAAAAACTCGATGTGGTTCAAGCCGACCTGACGGAAGCCGAAAAACAGGCAATCTTGAAGCAAACCAAAGAACTCAAAAACTATCAGTCAGAACCAGGTGATTTGTCTTGCTTGCCGACAATCGAGTTGGAAGATATCTCCCCGGCGCCTGAAAAAATACCACAAGAAGAGACACGGACACGGCATATTCCATTGTATCGTCATGAAATATTCACTAACGGAGTCACCTATATGCAGATGAATTTCAAAAGGCCTTTGCCGGATGGTATTTCTGTTTCTGCAATGCAGCTCGCCGACATAATCCCGGAACTAGGCGCCGCAGGGCGAAATTACATCGAGATGGGTCGCTTGTTGCAAACCTATACCGGCGGACTATCCATCAGTCCCAAGGTGGTTCGAGATGTAAATGGGAAATACTGGATGAACTTACGGCTCAGTGTCCGGTGCCTGCCACGAAATCACAAGGCTATGATGGGTCTGGCAGCCGATTTCCTTGTCGAACCGGATTTGCAAGATTGGGAACATATTCAAAAGCTGGTCAATATGAGAAAAGCCTATGCGATTCCAGAAGCAGCTTCACGAGGGCACCTTATTGCCAAACTGGCTGCAGGTAAAGCATTGTCGCCTTTACAACAAATCGACCACCAGGTCACTGGCGCTGAAGGAATTCAAAGGCTGCTCGCATTGAAACCTGAGGATTTGGAAAAAATTGCACAGTCGATTCAGTCCTGCTTGACCAATTATTGTCGTACTTCGTTTGAGACGATAGGATTGACGGGCTCAAAAAAAGATATGGATGATGCCGTCAGCTATCTTGGATACATTCATGAGCGGTTGTACACCGAAGATCTTGTTGAAGACAGCGGTGATTTCGAGGTGTTTTCAAAACCGGATAATAAACCCGAAGCATGGGTTCTCAGTACGGATGTGTCCTATGTCGCTCAAGCGTTCAAAGCGGTTCACTACGAGCATGCCGATGCTCCGGCATTGACGGTTGCCGCCAAATTGATGGAAAAGCCATTGTATGAACGTATTCGGGCTTGGGGTGGCGCATATGAGGCGTTTGCCGAATTTGACCCAACAGTAGGGATCTACACAATGATGACGTACAGAGATCCCCATACGGCGCAATCTCTGGGAGTATTCAATGAAATCATTAAATCGTATGCAGCCGGGGATTTCACAGAAGAAGACCTTTTCCATTCGGTTGTCGATGCTGTCAGTGAAATCGACAAGCCGCCGTCCCCGCGTGAGAAAGGCCTGTTAGCGTTTAGACGGATATTGAGCGGGATCACTTATGAACATGTGGCACAATTTAGAAAAAGTCTGTTGAATACAACTCGGGACGATATTGTTCGAGTGGTTCAAACGTATCTATCCAATACGGCTCAAACAGGTACAGCCGTTGTCACGTCGGATGCAATTTTGCAGAATGATGAGACCAAACCATTAAATTTAGTACGATTTAGCCTAGACGAGAATTAAGGTCGGCAAGTCTATTCGCTGGTGCTGATGAGAACCGGCTTTTATTCAAATGCGTATCGCTTTGTTTAAGTCACTATCTTAAAAAACAACCATTGCAATCCATTCGGATGATTCGATAAGGTTGACGAATGGAAAGGACGCTCAATGATTGGAAAGGAGATTGGGATGGACAAACGTAATCCAAAATTGAAAAAAGGGGATGTATTACATCACTTCAAGATTCTCAGGCAGGAGGCGGTGCCGAGATTGCAACTGGTTTATTATGAACTGGAGCATGAAATAATGGGCAGTCGGATGGTTCATATGAGCAGCGATGACAATAACAATGTTTTTATGGTCGCTTTTCCGACATATCCGCCAAATTCAACCGGGGTTGCGCACATTTTGGAACATGGAGTTCTGGAAGGCTCTAAAAACTACCCTGTAAAAAGCTATCATAATTTAACTGGGCGCTCATTGAATACGTTTATCAACGCAATGACTTCAGCGGATTTTACCGGATATCCATTCGCCAGTTGCAATAAAAAGGATTTTTTCAACTTGATGGATATTTATATGGATGCGGCATTTTTTCCAATTCTTCATAAAAACACTTTTTTGCAGGAGGGATGGCGCTACGAATTCAGCGTGGATGGCGATCCAACATCGCCATTGGAATATCGGGGTGTGGTTTACAATGAGATGAAGGGTGCCATGAGCAATCCGGTGCGGCTTTTTTATGAAGCCTGGAAAAAAGCGCTCTTTCCGGACTTGATCTATGCGAACACATCCGGTGGAATCCCTGCGTATATTCCGGATTTGACCTATCAGGAATGGGTGGATTTTCATGGTCGTTTTTATCATCCGTCGAATGCGTATTTTTTTACCTTTGGAGACATTCCACTGGAAGAATTGACAAAAAAAATTAATGAAAAAGTCATGACGGAATTTGAACCGTCCAAACCTGCAGATCCTGTTCCGTTTCAAAAACCTTATCGTTCTCCACAGCGAATACGTTCCACCTATCCGGTATCACAGCACGAATCTGTCCAGAATAAATCGTTTGTTGCGGTGATGTGGAAATTGGCTCGAGCATCGGATGTCATGGAAAATTTAAATCTTTCGCTGTTAAATATCCTTTTAGCCGGCGATTCTTCTTCGATTTTAAACCGGACATTACTGAGCTCCGGTCTGGGGAACGGTTTGGCTCCGATCGGTTTTGACATGTCTTTTTCTGAATCCCTGGCTGGAGCAGGCCTGAAAGATGTAGATGAATCAAATGCTGACGCTGTCGAAGCTCTGATTCTGAAAACCATTGAAGAAGTAGCTGAAAAAGGGTTTACGGAAGCGGAAATAGAGGCGGCGCTTCACGAGCTCGAATTTTCATCTCTTGAAATCAAAGGTGACCACGGAATTCCTCTGGGATTATCGATGATATTCAGAGGAATGAATATTTTATTGAAGGGCGGCGATTTTGCTCAATCCTTGAAAGTTCACGACTTTCTTGACGATCTGAGAAAAAAGGCTATGCAGCCTGAGTTTTTTAGAGATATGATCAAACGGTATCTGCTGAACAATCCTCATCGTGTCACTCTGATTCTTTCGCCTGAAGCTGGAGGCATGGAAAATTTGGAGGCCTCTCGACGAAAGAAACTCGATGCTGTTCATGCAAAACTGACCGAGTTGGAAAAACAGGCGATTTTGAATCAGACCCTGGAACTCAGAGAGTATCAGGCTCGAAAAGAGGATTTGTCCTGTTTGCCGACAATCGAGTTGGAAGATATTTCTCCAGTGCCGGAAAAAATCCCACAAATAAAGACTCAGATTCAAAATATTCCATTGTATCGTCATGAAATTTTCACCAATGGCGTCACTTACATGCTGATGAATTTTAAAAAGCCTATACCGGATAGCGTTTCCATTTCTGCGATGCAGTTCGCGGACATAATTCCTGAATTGGGTGCGGCGGGACGTGATTACATCGAGATGGGACGTTTATTGCAAACTTATACCGGAGGCATATCCATCAGTCCGGTTGTGATTCGAGATATGAATGGTAAATACTGGATGAATTTGCAACTTGGTGCGCGTTGCTTGCCACGAAATCATAAGGCCATGATGGATTTAACAGCCGATTTTCTTACTGAGCCGGATTTGCGTGATTGGGAGCGTATTCAAAAACTGATCAATATGCGAAAAGCATACGCTATTCCAATGGCGGCTTCACAGGGGCATCGTATTGCCATGCTGGCAGCCGGTAGAGCATTGTCGCCTCTGCGACAGATCGATCATCAGGTTTCCGGTAGTGTCGGCATTCAAAAATTGCTGGCCTTAAAACCGGATGATCTTGAGAAAACGACAAAATCTATTCAGTCTTTTCTGGCTAATTACTGTCTTGCTTCGTTTGAGAGTGTAGGATTGACAGGCTCGAAAGAAGACATGGACGATGCCACAGATTATCTTGAACGTATTCATGAGCGACTGTACACTATGGATCACCCCATGGAAAATGGCGATTTAGAGGTGTTTTCACAACCGGAAACTCGACCCGAAGCATGGGTTCTCAGTACGGATGTGTCATATGTCGCTCGAGCATTCAAAGCCGCTTTTTATGAACATTCCGATGCGCCGGCTTTGGCGGTTGCCGCTAAATTGATGGAAAAACCTCTTTACGAACGAATCCGAGCCAGAGGCGGCGCTTACGGGGCCTTTGCTGTATTTGACCCTACAGCAGGGATTTATACGATGATGACATATCGAGATCCGCATACCGCACGATCCCTGGATGCTTTCGACGAAGTCATCGCTTTGCTCGCTGCCGGTGATTTTACAGAAGAAAACCTCTTTCATTCGATTGTCGATGTCATCAGCGGTATCGACAGACCACCGTCCCCTCGTGAGAAAGGCCTGGTGGCATTCAAACGGATGCTGAGCGGGATGTCTTACGAGCATGTGGCGCAATTTAGAACAAGTCTTCTCAATACAACTCGTGACGATATTGTGCGAGTTGTTCAAACCTATTTAGCAAACGCGGCTCAAACAGGTATAGCTATAGTTACGTCGGATAAAATATTGCAAAACGATGAGACCAAACCCTTGAATTTGGTCCGATTGAGTTTAGAAGAACGTTGATTCCGGCCGGATCTGTCGGAGTCAATTGACATATCCCAGCTCCTTTAGCTGCATCATCAAAGCATGAGGCATTTTGTGTTCCTCTTCCTGCACGATTTTGCCGACCAAATCCTCGAGCTCTTTTCCCAAGGTTTTCCATTCTGCTTCCCAATTGCTGTTTTCCAATTTTTCAAATGTTGGAAACCGGAATAACGGACGCTCTTCCGGGTTTTTATCAAGGTCATAAGCTTTTAGGGCAGATGGAGTCCAAACAAGCTTTTTTTCTCCTTGGTAAACTGCTCGCCAGCGTTCTCGAGGGATAGAGTCATCGTCATTTGAACGAACGACGGTAAAAATCTGACGGTCGGTCGGATAGTCGGAAGACTTGGGATAAACACAAACGCCTTTCCAGGATGGCAGCCATTTGTCAATTGTCAATCTTGAAAGAGTTGGGGGTATGTCCATTGTCGAGACCCATCCTGGTTCAATGTGTCTTACTGGTAACGACGAGGGAAATGACATGATCCAGGGAACTCTGACGCCGGCTTCGTAAAGTGACATGCCGTGTTGATAATATCCGTGTTCATTGAACTCCTCACCGTGATCGGCAATGACGATTATCACTGTATTTTTAGGAAATTGGTTGTATCGATGCAGGCTTATCAAAGTTGAATGAAAAAAAGAATCGACTTCCCTAATCTCATTTCTGTAATGGTTACGTAAATAGTGACATTCTGATTCGGTTAAAGGCAGCAACTCGGATTTATACGGTTCAAGGTTCAATATCCCTGACGATCGAATGCCGATTTTTTTGCGAATGTCATCTTCCGCTGGTGTTGCGTTCATCAGATTGAACGGATAATCCGGGTTATAGGGGTCATGGGGGTCCATGAAATGGATATATAAAAAAAACGGCTTGTTTTGCAGGTCATTGGACATGTTGTCAATTCGTTCATAAAGTATTTTAGTGGAACCTTTTAGATGTAATTTTGCGGCAAATGTATCGAATGCATCGAAGCCCCTTTCAAAACCCAGGTCGGCAGTGATCAACGGATTCGCGATAACAGCAGATGTATAGTATCCAGCTTCGGCATATAGTTCTTGAATCGTTTTGCCGGTAAATCCACTGTCAGCAGTCAATGGGTCTCCCTCTGATTGTTCCATTTGAGTCAAATAGCCGGCAAATAGATTTTTTACCGCCGGACTAGTCCAACTTGAGGTTGAAAGGCTTTGTGAAAACACAATGCCCTGTTTTGAAAGCATATCGATCGTTGGTGAGTTGGCGAGAGACGAGCCATATGCGCCCAACTCATCGGCTCGCAGCGAGTCGAAACTGACAAGGACGACATTTGGGGGAGAAGTGATGTTATCCGGTATAAAAACAGGTGTTCCTATAAAGACATAACTTTCTTCGGATATAGCTTGGACGCCGTCCGTCACGCATTCCAAAGTGCATTCTACCTGCCCGGATAGCTTTGTCACAGGCATTTCAAATTTGGTCCAAGGATGATCCGGCGAATCGATGCTGGTAATCGAGAAAGTTTTCGAGATGAGCTTTTTTCTGTCTTTAAAGGTAATTTTTATCGGAATTCCGCTGAAAAGCTCATCGGAGTTTTTCTTAAAAGCTGCACCCCAGAATTCAAGGGTTCCACTGCCGGGGTTATTTAAAGCATATGTATACTTATCTTGTTTTCTTAAAATGATGGCTTTTCGATGAACACCTTTCAAAGCGATGGTATAGATCATGTCGTCCTGAGAATCAAAAACGGGTTTTATCGGGGTTTCATCGCCCCATTTCCAGCAGCCCGAGCGGATGGATGGGTTGATCAATTTTTGAATCGCATGTGATGACTCAGGTGTCGAATGGATGCGCCCGGAATAAGAAAGTATCGATATAATGATGATCATAAGTATGTTGATGGCTACGATACACTTTTTTGTCATTGCACATACCCCGATTTTTTTAGCGGTTGCGTTTGAATGTCGGATTTCTTTGAGCGATCTCCTTCAAATAGGCTATCAACGACATTAGGAGGCGTTTGGATCACGTCGGGAATGAAAACAGGCGCCTCTATAATGGTCAAGCTCCCCGTTTGCACAGGAAAATCCTTGTCAATTACCAATTCCATCCCGCATCCAACAACGCCCATCATTTTAGAAAATGGTGTTTCAAACTTGACCCAAGTGTTTTCAGATGAGTTAACGCATGTCAACGTCAAAATTTCTTCAGCAAGTTTATAAGTATATTTCAGAGCAATTTTTACTTTCATATGGTTAGGCTGATCAGACATGATTTTTCGATACCGACATTCCATAATTCAATTTTGCCGGTGCCCGGATTTACGTATAATCCGAGAATAAACATTTTGGTTTCTAAGGACAATAGCTTTGCTGAGGACATCAAGAAAAGCGGCTTGGTAGATCATGTCGTTTTAGTTGGAAGATGATTCTTGAACAACGTCGCCGCCCCAACTCGTATTATACCTGATAAAAGATTTTCGGCTTCGAAGAGTTCGATTGTTATATAAGAATTCTTGTTGCAATATACCCTCGCCATTTACTCTCGATTTCTCCTTTTAAACCATACGCAACACCCAGGGAAAACTCCATCGGGGCAAAGTTTAAGATCGAAAGATACGGTATATCGGCCAGCCATTCACATCCAATTACCCGTTCCAACAAGGCTGGTTCATGATGTCGAGTCGATATTTCCGAGCCGTAAATAACAAGCGGCGAACCTTCTCCCAAAATCATTTTTAGATCGTATTTGGAAAACTGCGAACCGATCGCCGCTCCTGCCGGATACCAAGGCGCTTGAATTCGATTGCTATGCAGCCAACCCGGCTGTATGGTGCCGAGTGTTCCTCCCAATTGAAACTGCTCAAACAAGTTTGCTTCGCGATCGACTTTTCCCTCCGTGTACGATACCGATATCCCGGTATGCTTCCAACCGTAAGTTGCTGTTGTTTCCATCAGATACCGGGACCAAGAATTTTCATCTGTTGATTCAGTCTGCCCCATTGCAGTGCATTCAACGGAATAGTGTGTATTTCCGGTGTTTCCAAATATCTTTGCTGAGGTTTGCAGGCCGGTGGATACATGGTCAAAACGAACTCCCGGGTCTGTTTCATATTGAGACCAAGCGCTGCCTGATTCCGCCGTGAACCCCCAGTTTGATCCGCGAAAAGTCCTGGATAGAACCAACTCTGCTCCACGGGCTGACTGTTCCGGAAGAAAGGGATGCATTTTTCCGGTAAGCTTTTGTTTTTCAAATTGTTCCTTTTCCAAAAAGCCTTTAAATTTTACATGTACAGGCCATCCTCGATAACCGAAAGCCATCATTCCTCCCTTGACCCCGCCGTTTGAAGCCATGCTTCCCATGGCAATAGCGTGAACCCGTCCTAGAATATCATTTGCCCGTATACCCAATTGAATACTGGAAGAATACTGTGTTTGAATTACACTGGTTGTCCAATTGTAACTTAAATTATCCAAAGGTTTATAGGGATGGTTTGAAAGCATTTCAGCAGATTGAAATGGTTCCGGCTTTTGAACCCGATAAGGCGGAATTGTATAAGAAAAATCCACTTCGGGACGCATAAATGGCGCCATGTTTTGGAGAGTCGCGTAATGAATATTTGTACCCGAAGCATGCGGTTTAAGAAAAAACATCCCATTTTCCTGGTTGTTGGCAAGAATCGGCGTTATAACTCCTGATACACTACGTGTAAGCTGCGTTCTTTCCAGTGTTGCCAGTTCAACCATTTCAATGTTGATCATACCGCTGCGATCACTGCAGAAAATCACGGCATCACCGGCGGTTGTCCAGGCAGGATGGAAAAGAATTTCTCTGTCCGTAGATGGAACGATCATAATTTCGTCGGATTCCAAATCCAAAATCACCAGTTCCGCCCTATTGTTTTGGCGGCGTACCGTAGCGACTTTTCGGCCGTCTGGTGAAACCTTCGGATTATGCCAGACTGTTTCCAAAGAGAATTCCGTGATGTTCCGAATTTCTCCGGTTTCCAGATCTAGTTTCACGATACCTGAAAACCCGTTTTCTTGCTTTAAGGCGATAGCCGACAAGCCGTCATTGCAAGGATCGATCCAGGCCAATGAAGCGCCGTGAGTCAATCGATCGAGATGATCGGTTTTATGATACCATCGATATATATCCGACCGGTAGTCCCCATTGGATTTAGGTCTGAGAGCATGAAATAAAATCGATTGACCGTCGGGCATATAGCGGGGTCCTGCTGGAACGATGCCGTTTCGTGCCGTAAAGACATGGAGTTCTTTTCGTTTTGGAGGATGCATCGGGAGGTCGGGAACATCTTCCGGATCTTTCAATGCAGGGTCTTCCTTTTTTTCGGCCACTTGCTCAGTGCTCCAGATTACCAATTTCGTAGGTTCTTTGAATGAACGCAATACAAGCGCCATTTCTTTGCCATCCGGAGACATTGTCGGGCCATCGATCATGCCCTCAAAATACTGCCAGATTGTTCCCTCTTGTATGCCTCCGGTTTCTTTCACATACTCTTCCAGACGAAGCCCTTCAGCGGTCAATTCAGCTCTGAAACGAGCGTATAAATTTTCAGGGGTATTTTGAAACACCCCGGAGAATGCCTCTTTGAAGTCTCGGTTTTTTTTGGCGCTCAATCGCTTCCATAATTTGTCCAAGCATTCCGGATCGCCGGATTTGTCTATCAGCCACTCCAGAAAAGCAGAGCCGATAAGATAGGGAAAGGTATAGCCGGTCCACTCGGATGTATCACCAAGAGCATGATATTCCGGTAATTTTCCTTCGATGGCCAATTGAGATAATTTCGAAGCCCGCAGTGAACTAGTAGAACGACCGTAACCCGTCAGTCGGCTCTCGATTAAAACGGCATAGCCTTCCGTAACCCAAGGAGGCAGTTTCATTGCTAAAGGGCCGAAGGGTAAAAGGTGGCTGGATAATTTCCCTTGTATGCTTCGAGGCTTGCGTGTCAAGTGGACGGCATGGGCATATTCGTGAACCAAAACGATTTCTGACCATGTTTCCAATCCACCCAGAGTGAAAGGATCAACAGGAGAATTTGGCCATAATATAATGCCCGGGGTTTTGAGAAACGGGATCGCCATACCGTTCGGTACGCCAAAAGGGTCCATGACGATAATATCGATGGGCTTTTCTATTTCATTGTAGCCGATAAAAGAGGTTACGGCACAGTGAATGGATTCCATTGCCAAAGCTGTTTTAATCGCCCATTCCTCGAGGTCGGAAGAGTAATGCATTTGAAAATGGTCAGTTTGAATGCTCTGCCAGTTATCATGTGATCTTGGTATCAGCATATCTATGGCTTCGACAGACGTATACAGGAAGGCGAAAAAAAACATTATTGAAAAAGTTGTTTTTGAGCTCATGTTTATTCTCGTGTAAGAGGCCATATTGAACCTGTCTGATATTTGCTTGTCTTGCCGATATTCGGACAGCATGTCACCTTCTTTATAGCATAGCGGTATGATTCGCTCTAGCAGTTTACGGGCAAAATCCACTAATTCAGAATTTTTGTTGTTCACATTGTCTGTTACGTGGTGTCAAGTCCGGAATTCAAACTATTTTGGTTTTTGTCAGGGTTCAGAATCCAGCCTGGCATTGACTCTTTTGACAGCTTCCGAAAAATATGTTTCATCTATTTCGAATCCTGTACAGGGAACATCCAGGTCGATGCAGGCAAGAGCGGTTGTGCCTATACCCATAAAGGGGTCAACCACACATTTGACTCGCGATAGTCCATGTAAAAGGATGCAGCGTTTTACCAGGCTTTCCGGGAAGGTTGCGGGATGCGGCCGGTCTTTTTTTCTGGAAGTTATAGTTTTATAAGGAATGAACCAAGTGTTTCCGCGACAGCGCAGATCACCGTCAACGGATTTCCAGCGTGTGATATTGGATTTGTAAGTGTAAGGGACACCGATTGCCTTGCGGTCGAGAGGTACGATGCCCTGATGGCTGAAATGAAAAATATATTCATGGCAGTCATTCACGTAACGCATTGAATTGATGGGTTTATAATGACCGAAATTCAGGGCGGCACGGTCGCAAAGTCCACTTTTTGAAAACTGTGAATCTATGGAAATAGCTTTGATCCAATGGATGACATTTTGAAGAGTAAAATGATGACCTACCCTGGAGGCTATATCCATTGGTATAAATGGATCTCGAGGCGCTGAACCCACATTTAGAAATAGAGAACCGTTTTCTGCCAACTTTTTAGAAACAAGAACAGACCATTTTTCTATCCAATCAAGGTAGTCTTCTCTTGATATCGAATCATCATATGTCTCATACTTTATACCAAGATTATAGGGGGGCGATGTGACGATTAGTGAGATGGAGTAATCCTGCATCGATGACAACCCTTCGAGACAGTCCTGATGGTGAAGGGTTATGGGCTTTGATGATCTTGTGGAAAATGTTTTTGTTTGGATCATAAAGAATCCTTTGTCAATATCTTTCCCAACCGCTACAATTTAGATGGGATTTAAACGGAAGGCAAATAGGTGATAAAAATGGCGAATCAATCTAAACCCGACAATAAACCAAAAGACAAGATAGAACTGCTTATTGGTAAAAGAAACCGAGGGGTAGACCAGCGAATATCCGAACGAATTCCTGTCGAAGCAGGAGTCGAGGTGTTTTTTCCTTTGATTTGCCGAGGAGAAATTGTTGATATTTCTCGGGAGGGTTTGTCGATACGTTTCAAACCGGACGATTCACCGAAACTGGTTTCCGGACAGACAATTCCGGTGACTTTGGAACTGGATGGAACTATTGTACAGATACCTGCCACAGTCAGGCGGGTGGAATCACGTTTTGGGATATTTTTATTGGGGATGCAATTTGATCCGGATACGATAACGACGGAGACGGAGGACTAAATTAGGAGGTTAAATTATGGTAAATATCAAAGGTACAATCGGCGTGTTGACAGGTGGCGGCGACGTTCCGGGGCTGAATCCCGCTATTCGTGCAGTGACCATACGTGCTTTGCGCGAAGGATATAAGGTGATCGGTATTCGGAAAGGATGGGAAGGGTTGATATCCATTGTGCGTGAAAAAAGTTTTGACAATTCAGATTTTTACATAAATTTGGATGAAGAAACAGTGAATCGGATGGTTCACGTTGGAGGTACTTTTCTTCACACATCGAGAACCCGTCCGAGCCATGTTCCGAAGGGGAGTGTGCCCGGCCATCTAAAAGAAAAATATACCGGTGATGTCAATGATTTGACATCTGAAGTTCTGGAAAATTTGTCATGGCTTGGAATTGAATACCTTATCCCGATTGGTGGAGACGATACTTTAAGTTATGCAGATCATTTGTCAAAACAAGGTTTTCATTGCGTTGCGATACCTAAAACCATGGATAACGATGTGCCCGGCACGGACTATTGTATCGGATTCAGCACTGCGGTCTCTAGGACTATACAGCTTGTTCACGATCTTAGAACCGCCGCCAATTCCCATCAACGATTGATGGTAGTGGAAGTTTTCGGGCGTTATGCCGGATTCACCGCCTTGCTTCCTACAATGGCCGGGGCTGCGAACAGGTGTGTGATTCCAGAATATCCGTTTAACATGGATCGACTGACTGAGCTGCTGGTTCAGGACAGACGGGCAAATATGAGCGGCTCTGCGGTCGTGATCGTGTCCGAGGGGGCTGTGGCTGAAAAAGGGGATATGGTGTTTGAGGGTGAAGAGAAAGACATGTATGGCCATCGCAAACTAGGGGGTATCGGGGATTATGTGTCGGCAGAGCTGAAGAGGCTGTCGGCCAAGTATAACAATGGCAGAACGATTCATACTCTCAACCAACGGTTGAGTTATCTGGTGCGATCGGGAGCGCCTGATGCTTTGGACTCCATCGTACCGATGGCTTATGGAAATATCGCTCTTGAGTTGATCATGAACAAGAAATTCGGCCGGCTGGTCTGTATTAGAAAAGGTCAATACAGTCATGTTCCATTGGATCTTGTCACAAGCAGTAAAAAAATTGTCGATGTGGACAGTTACTATGATACTGAACGCTATCGTCCGCTTTACAGTGGTTTCGAAGGAAAATCGCTTATTGTGATGACAAACGATTTATAATCATGTATGAAAAAAGAATTGCCGGATATTTCAAGAAAACTGCTGATTGTTTCGTTCGACATTGGATTGACCGGCTGGAAAGGGAAGCTTCATGTTATTGCGAATCTGTAAAAGCAAAATTCATCGGGCGACGGTGACCGAGTCAAATCTTCATTATGAGGGCAGTATAACCATCGATGAACGATTGATGGAAGCTTCGGGAATTGTTCCTTATGAAATGGTTCAGGTTTACAATGTCGCAACCGGCGCCCGGATTGAAACCTATGTGATAACCGGTGAAGCCGATTCCGGTGTGATTTGCATTAATGGCGCTGCTGCTAGACATTTCGCGCCGGAAGATGTCGTCATTATCGTCGGATTTGCTTTGATGACGCCGGAAGAAGCCCGTGTTTTTTCTCCAAAAATTATTCGTGTTGATACCCAAAATCGAATATTGCATTGATAGGCTGGTGATAAATGCTCGATATCAAACGGTTAAGAAAAGACGCTGAAGCTATTCGAAAAGCTTTGCAGCGGTTACATGATGACCATCCGCTGGATCAGGTTTTAAACCTGGATCAGCAGCACCGACAATTATTGTCTCGAGTCGAAGAATTGAAAGCGGAACGCAATGCCGTCTCTAAAAGCATTGCTGTTGAAAAAGATCCGGAGAAGCGGAACACGGAAATTGTCCGGATGAGGCTGGTTGGCGAACAGATCGATGAGTTGGATAGGCAAATCGCAGAAATTGAAAAAAACTTGACGGATGTTTTGCTTCGGATGCCGAATATACCGCATGAATCGGTTCCCGATGGTCAAAGTGAAAATGACAATGTGGTTCTTCGTGAACACGGGAAAAAGCGGGAATTTGATTTTGCACCGAAACCACACTGGGAAATAGCGGAAAATCTTGGAATCATAGATTTTGAACGGGGCGTCAAAATCTCAGGGTCACGCTTCTACATCTTAAAAGGTTTGGGTGCTCGTCTTCAGCGGGCGATCACATCTTTCATGTTGGACCTGCATATTCAGGAGCATGGCTATTTGGAGGTCTATCCTCCTTTCATGGTTCGAAAAGATTGTATGGTAAGTACAGGCCAATTGCCCAAGTTTGAAGATAATCTTTATCGAGATGTTGAAGAAGATTTTTATTTCATACCCACTGCCGAGGTTCCTGTCACCAATTTGCATGCCGGTGAAATATTGAACGCGTCTGATTTACCGTTAAATTACGTTGCCTCCAGCGCTTGTTTTAGAAGAGAAAAAATGTCTGCCGGTCGTGATGTCAGAGGTATCAAGCGCGGCCATCAATTTGACAAGGTTGAAATGGTGAAATTCGTCACGCCGGAGACGAGTTATCGAGAACTTGAGACGCTTTTAGGTCACGCCGAGGATGTCTGTATTCAGCTTGAAATACCCTATAGAGTTATCTCTATATGTGCTGCCGACCTGTCTTTTACGGCGGCAAAAAAATACGATATAGAAGTATGGTCGCCTGGCTGTGGGGAATGGTTGGAAGTCAGTTCATGCTCAAATTTTGAAGACTTTCAGGCCAGGCGAGCCAATATTCGTTATCGACCGGATGCAAAAAGTAAACCTCTTTTTGTGCACACATTGAATGGATCCGGTCTGGCTTTGCCCCGAACCCTGATTTCTATTTTAGAAAACTACCAAGAACGAGATGGATCGGTTACCATACCTGAGAAGCTGGTTCCGTATATGAAAGGAATTCGTAAGATTTCCTGAGCGAGAAATGATGTGTCAAAAAAAATCATTTCTTTTACCGTTATAACTACTCCAAGAGTTTTCCAGTTTTTTCGGGCTTTGGGGCCAAGTTATTCAATGCTGGTTGCCAATCGGTATTGTCATAAAAAATCCTTCGATGTACAATAGGTATTGTTGAAAAGGGAGAAGCGATGGCAGACCCCAGGCGTAAAGCGATTAAATTAGAGAAACGGGGCGATTATTATCGTGCTGCCGAGATATATTTGTCTATCAACGATTTGAATGAAGCTGTCAGGTTGTTCAAGTCGGCTGGAAATTTTGACAGAGCAGCGGAGATACTGATTGAAATTGGACGCGCTGATGAGGCGGTTGATATATATCTGAAACAGGATAATTACCAAAAGGCTATAAATATTTTGAAGCTTCGGGGTGAGTTTTTACGAGCTGCTTTTTTGTGCAAAAGCAGAAAATTATATCGTGAAGCTGCTTCGTTGTTTGAAAAAAGTGGGGTTTTTTCCGAGGCTGCCAGAATGTATGCCGAAGAGCATGATTACAGGCGGGCTGCCGAGCTCTATTTCCGATCGGATATGCTTCAAAGCGCTGCCGAGGCTTTTGAATATGCGGCCAAAGAGGTTCCGCAAAAATCAGATATGTTTGGACAGGTGGTGGATAGTGAGTCCTCGCGAGCATTATGGGCGAAAGCGGCTAGATCCTGGGAGCTGGCGCGAAACCCGGAAAAAGCGGCTCAAATCTACCAGGATTTGCTGGAATGGGGTAAAGCGGGAGCCCTATATGAATCTGTTGGGAATTTTCGAAAAGCATTGTTTTGTTACGAACAAACAGATGATATCGATGCCAAAATCAGACTTCTGAATAATTTGAATATGCGTGAAAAAGCGATGAAGCTTATGGCTGTAAAAGCGGAGTCGAGTGGTGATCTGGCCGCAGCATCGCAATTAGCGCTGCAACAGAAAGACTATGCTAAAGCAGCAGAATACTTTGAGCAAGCCGGTGATTTTTACCAGGCGGCACAAAACTATGAAAAATCGCAGGCTTATCTGCTGGCCGCAGAAACATATTTTAAAGCTGATGATATCAAAAAAGCTGCGGAAATGTATCAATTGGCGAATGATTGGGCCACCGCAGCAAAATTATTTGAACAACTTGGAAAATTCGACCGCGCTATCGAACTTCACATAAATAACAATAACTTTTTACAAGCAGGAAAATTGTTGCTGGAAACCGGAAAACCAGACGAAGCTCTACGAATTCTTGAAAAAATACCAAAAGACGAGTCATTACAAGATAAAAAAAGCCCATCAATTGATAATGAACAGATCAGACAAAAGGATACCAAAACCGGTCAGCATCTGGAAAACGATATACTGACACAAACCGTTTCAGACACTTCATCACTACGCAAAAAAAACCGCTTGGCCGCTATTGCGCATTTCAGACAACAGGATATCGAAACCGGCCAAAACCTGGTTAAAGATATACTGATTCAAACCATTTCAACGGACAATATCGAAATTCACTACGAATACGCCAAAGCTCTTCAAGAATCGGGAGAAATAAAAGAAGCGCTTAAAACTTACCAGAAAATAGTCGATTACAATAAAAACTATAAAAATGCTTTAAAATACCTTAATTGGTGTGCCGCTATGCAGGAGACGGTATCAGCAAAAATAAGCGACACGATAGTCGGCGAATTGCCTATCGGCAGCTTGATCGCCGGTCGCTATGAACTGCTCGAACTATTGGGTAAGGGCGGTATGGGAGTCGTTTATCGTGCGGCTGATCGAGAACTCAATCTTGCTGTTGCATTGAAAGTTCTTCGGCCGAAATTGAGTTATGATCCTGACTTCATCGAAATGTTCAAACGTGAAGTCACGCTAGCACGGATGTTGTCTCATCCGAACATCATCAAAATATATGATCTGAACAGAATGGGAAACCTGTGGTTTTTATCCATGGAGTATCTGGAAGGTGAAGAAGTAAAAGACATAATCATTGCTCACGGAAAAATCGATATTGAACGGGTTGAGCATATCGCAAGGCAAATACTTTCCGGACTGGCTCATAGCCATGGACGAAACTTGATTCATTCCGACGTCAAACCACAAAATATTTTTGTTGATTATAAAGGCCATGCCACTCTTGTCGATTTCGGTGTTGCCAGAACAATGTCTTCACATTCCAAAGACCAGCCCGTGTATGGAACTCCCGGATACATTTCTCCGGAACAAATCAACGGCGAACCAGCTACGCCAGCCTCAGATATCTACTCCCTTGGGGTTACTCTGTATGAAATGATCACAGGAATAATGCCTTTTCAAGGCGATTCAATGGATCTGATCCTGCAAAATCAGCTCAATAGTGTTCCTGACCCGCCATCGTCGGTTATATCCGGTGTGCCGGAATGGATGAATGATACGATAATGAAAATGATGCACAGAGATCCCGCCCAAAGATATAAATTCGTCAAAGATGTTCTTGCCGATTTTCCTTAGAAGTAGGCAGCTCTGCACCTGATTGTTTTTTACGTTTTCTGTTTCTAAGATCCGTCGGTGAAATTGTACTCGATGGCTTGTCGTCTTTTTCGTGGGTTTCAAATGTTTCTGTTGTAACTGGAAGATCATCTGAATCGGCGCGTCCGATTTTCTGAGCGCCTGGCGATGGCGTAACGCCATAATGATCTGAAGCGCTTCTCCGCGCTTGACGGCCATGCCTGATAGTCCTTGGTTTCTGATCAGCATGTTTATCAGATACAGATTCGTGAGCAGGTTTTTTTTCAGTTATATCACCAGAATGAGATATCTTTGCAGTGTCAAGCCGCTTTTCAGAAGCCTGTTTTATTTGATGACCCTCTTGTTTTTTTCTAGATGTTTTTAGGGGTCGTTCCGATTTTTCTGTTTGAGAGCCATTTTTGCCTGCGAGCGTTATCGTCTCTGGGTTGGTAGCGACAACCAGCATGTTTCCGGCAAAAGGTTTAAATGGAGAAAGTAGATAAAGTCGAGTCAAAACAGGTGATTGAGGAAGTCTGGATTTAAAGGAAAACGGTAAAAAACGGCCCTGGACATGTTGAATGATAAAGCCTTTTGAAACCAAATAATCGGCAAAGCTGATATGTGAAAATATCTGCTGATGGGTATAGTCATCGAAATAGTGTCTAGAGATATACTTGAAATTAGGTAGAAGGGTGATCAGGACACCTTTCGGTTTCAGGATGCGGCGTATTTGTGATAACACACTGTTCAGGTTGGACCGTGAAAGGTGTTCAAAAAGAAAGCTTGAAAAGATTGCATCAAATGAAGCTGTGGCAAAGCTGTTAAGTTGAACGCAGTCCCTGATATGGGTCTTGACCGACTTGTCTGCATAGTTTTTTATAATCGCTGATTTGTCCAAGGCGTGTTTTTCTTGGGCTTCAACATGGTTTATAAAAGAACAGTAACCCGCTCCTAATTCCAAAATCACTGCGTTGGGCGGTATAAAACGTTGAAGGTGTTTCGTAATGACCGCCCAAATCACATCTCGTTTGGGTTCATAACTCAGACGTGTTTCAAAATACTTTTGATCGTTGGACATAGTACATTTTTCCTTGCATGTCAACTCATCAAACGGTGTTTCAAATAGGAAAAGAAGAAACGAGTTTGATGATAAAAAGTTCTAAAATCTCGATCTTTAAGGCGACCGGCAACATAACGGGGTCTCATATAAAAAGATCGGAATGCTTTCATTGTCATGGCTTCCAGAGCCTGGTAGGGAACAATCCCGGTATATGCTTTGGGGAATAAATCGTCTTTGACATTATCTGCGACCAGTGTGTGAAACTGTGTTCCCGGATAAGGTAAGGCAATATGAAAACTGGCATAAGTCGGGTTCAACTTTTTCGCAAAACGAATAGTCTCCTCCATATCGGCCGGGGTTTCATTCGGGAGACCAAACATAAAGAAACATACCGTTTGCAGCCCGGCTTCTCGTGACATCTTCAAACCTTTCTCTACTTGCTCGAATGTGATCCCTTTATTCAATTGTCTCCGTATTTTTTCCGATCCGGTTTCGACTCCATAATGAACTATACGGCACCCGGCTTGACGCATCAGTTTTAAAAGGGGCAAATCGACGGAATCCGCACGAGTCTGAACACACCATTGAAGGGGCGTTCCCCGTTCGATCAAATGATGACTGACGGCTTCGGCCATTTTACGATTGACAGTAAATTCCAAATCGATGAAGTAAGCAGTTCGTGCTCCGACGACATCTATAATATAATCGATTTCTGCAAGAAATTGAGGGATTTGCTTTGTGCGGTAACCTGATCCGTACATGCTTTTTACACAAAACATGCAGTCGAAAGGACATCCTCTAGACGCTTCCAGCAGCGCAAATCTATCACCCAAGACCTCATATTGATATCTGGAAATATCGATCAAATCATAAGCAGGAATAGGTAACATCGTCATATCGATTGGTTCTCTGTCAGGTTGGTTTATCAACTCCCCATTTTGAAAATAAGAGACGCCGGCGATTTGATCCAGAGGTTTTCCAGAGCATATATCCAGCACGGTCATTTCCGGTTCATTGCGAATAACCGCCGTCGGTTCAGTCATTTCAAGGATTTCTTTTGGTTGGACAGACCCATGGGTTCCCATAATAAATATTCGCGGACACACCTTTTTTATTTCTGAAACAGTTTTTAAGAAAGGCGTCAAATTAAGGTTGGGGCATTGCCATCGATCCAGGCTCGCAGATGTTATAAAGACCTGATCTACAGAACCGGCTCTGTCAGCCATTTCTTTAAAAGTCATTTTTTCAACGCCCGCATCGATCAACTCAACAGGAAGATTTTTCTCACGCAGTAATGATGCAATGGTCAATAAGGATAATGGCGGCCAATTTCTGTTATAAGTCGAGTCTCCCGGATCTGCCGGATATGACCAACTGGGTTTGATAAGTAGTGTTTTCATAATTATTCCATATAACCTAATAATTTAAGCTGCTGCAAGACATGTTCATCTGGAAGAACAAGCTCAAAAGAAGTTCGAGCTTCCGATTCCTGGACATAGTCGGTCAAAACTTGTGTCATCACCGTAAACACCTGATCTGTCGGTGAAAATTGAGATTCGGATGGATCAATCGATAGATTGTATCGATACTGCTTGTCCTCAGGCACAAAAATCACTTTCCTGTCCGACGACCGTACCGCTCGATGTTTTCTTTGTATGCTCTCACGTGATGGCTGATGGGCTGCGATATAAACACCTGAACCCGTCTCACAAAAAGCGTAATTCTCATCAGCGATGATAAGTGATCCGTTCTCGGAAACCTCAACGAGCGCTGAGGGTGATTTTGGTGATCCGGGCAAGTTCAACAGGGTATAAACAATCTGAGCGAGAGATGCCAGTCGTATCTGACGGGGAACAACCCTGTTGGGTGCCAGTTGATCAGGGAAAGATAAAATGAGCGGTACACGAATCGATGGGTCATGAAGATTGCTGCCATGGGCAAAATAATAGCCATGTTCATCCAAACTCTCACCATGATCTGCGGTGACAATGATACTTGTCTTTAACAATCGATTTTGGTGATAAAGCTCTCGAATCAAAAGTTCGACGGCGTGGTCAACCGCGGAAATTTCTCCTGCATACAATCGTTTGAATTCATCGATCATTTCCAGATCAGGAGTAGCGCTTGTGCGATTGATTTCTGCGATATCGAAGACATTTTGTTTGAATCGTGGCGGCCGGGATAAATACATTTTATCGAAAGGAAAACCTGGTTCGTATGGGAAGTGTGGATCATAAAAATGAACCCATGTGAAAAGGGGTTGTTCAAAGTTTTGCGACCACCATTTGAAAACCGGTGGAATCGTTCGAAACCATTTGCGTTCTGCCGGTCTGAAAGGCCCGAACCGAGTAAATCCTCTTAGGATCGTGGATCGGTGAATGAGAGGGTGCAGGTGAGATGGTGTCAGGAGTTGATCATAGACATCGAAACCTCTAGCCAGCCCGGATACTTCGTGTACAACAGGGAAAGCACTGACAAAAGCCCCGGTTTTATACCCGTGGTTTCGGAAAATTTCAGCCATTGTCGTCGACTCGGTTTTAATGGGAACAGCATTGAATCGGCTGCCGTGCTCGGGTGGATCCTGACCGGTAAATATGGTCGCGTGACTCGATGTGGTAATCGGTATCGGTGCGATTGCATCGATCACGGTCGCTCCTGTTCGGGCGATTCGGTCCAGAGTTGGGGTGCGCACGAAATCGTTGCCGTACGCTCCCAAATAATCAGCGCGACACGTATCGAGCGTAAAAATCAAAACATCAGAAGCATTGTCTCCCGCTGAAAATTGAGGAGGCATTCTATAGGAGCATCGACATGTCTCAGGAATGGGGGTCAAAAATCCCCATATATCGATGCCGATAAGAGCGGATAACCAAGCGATGGGAAGCAATAAGCGAGTAATGTTTTTATTCTTTAACACAAGTCTTAGGACTGAAGCGGGGATCAGTCCGAGGAAACCAATGCCCAATCCATAAAGAAGAACGATCTGGATGCTCAGTGAAAACAAATCGGTATTGAGTGGATAAGATGAATGCAATCTGGCTGTTTCCGTCAATCCTCGTAAAACACCCAATAGAAAGCCGCCGGGAAAATAATATCGCAATTTGATCTTGTTCACGTGAGCATACTCCATATCGAAAAGCAGTCTCGAAGCTGTATTCTGTATGATATCGCATCATAAAACAACTTGACGCTGACATAAAGATTCTCTACCCTTTCTTTGTTTATTGGAGGAAGGATGAAATGCAGGTCGTTATGCTGATTATTTCCTGGATTCTGTTAATTGCAGCTTTGATTATGGCTTTGATGAATCGGGCTTCTGCACGTCGATGTGATGAGGATATCGATGAAATTCGAACATCGTTGTTCGAGCTTCGTCGGAATGCCCGGACCAAGCAGGCAACGCTGAACAAAAAACTGGCTGAGCTTCATGTGATTATTTTGCACAATCACGATCGAATGCCGCGCGATCGATATCCATATACCATAAATTCAGATTGCATCGCTTGTGGAACCTGTGTCGGGGTGTGCCCTACGGGGGCTATCACCGAAGGGGATTTGTTCGAAATCAATCCTGAAAAATGCATCGCATGCAAGAAATGCGCGGAAGTCTGCCCCGTGCATGCTTGTCAGCCCTTATTTCAGGAAAAATAGATGTGATGCGCTACCGCTGAATAATTGTCAGAGTCGTCTTACCGACTTGGAGGTGATCTCCAGGACGAATGACGCCAAGCTTTACTCGAGATCCATTTCTGAAAGTTCCCCAGTTGCTGTCGAGGTCTCGAACGACAATCATTTCGTGGCCATAAAATTCAATCCTGCAGTGTTCTCTGGAAACACTGGTGTCGCTCAAATTAATGTCACATCCTGTCTTGCCGATAGAAACTTCGGCTTTGAGAACCGGAACCATGACTCCTCGATCCGCACCATCAGTAACCCCGATCAAATAATCATTGCCGACAGGAAGTTCTTTGACCAAGCTTCTCAAGCGGTGCTCGAGTTCTTCCGGCGTAAAGCTCTCATCTTCATCAGGCCGAAAGGAGTCGAAAACCTGTTGGGTATCCGGCGTTTCTTCCGATTCGGCAGTGGAAAGCAATTTAACCATCACTTTTCCATCTTTTACCGTCAAAAGACTTCTGGACTCGCAACGGGCGCATAAAAATTCGGCTCCCTCATCCGGGACGGGAAGATAGTCAAAGGCATATAACTTTTTACATGCAGGGCAATTAAACTGAATCATGATAAATTCTCATAAAATTAAGCTACATCTCCAGCATTATAGCAATTTTACTCATCGATTTACAATATCTATCTTGAACATTTTTTTATTTGTTCACTACCTGAATACAATCACATATGCCAGAGATGGTCCCCAAAAACCAGACCACGCGTTAAGTTAGTATTGGCATATGGTTCCCTAATCAGATAAAGTGAGGAGCTGTGAAACAGCACAGACGAAAACACAGCGCAGAATTTAAGGCACGGGTAGCTTTGGAGGCGGTCAGGGGGATCAAGACGATCAATGAGATAGCCCAGGAGTATGAGATTCATCCTATCCAGGTGAGTCA
>JBASEY010000029.1:0-382448 GCA_049652745.1 bacterium
TCAACAAATTTTTAACTTATTCGTGGCACTACATTTTAACTTTTTTCAACACCGCTTCAGCGCAAAGCCTTGATTTTACTCGATTCAGTTTTCAAACGTTGGGTACAACTGTTAAAGATGAGTTTAAACGGTTATTCTTTAATAATGGGAATTCAGAACAGGTTTCAAGACTCCCTTTGCACAAAGGCAAGTTAGAATGCATGTCCAAGCGCGAACTGAATCGCGTAAGTCGCTTCGCCTGGTTTTCGGTCAAGATTCCAACCGATGTCGCCGCGTATGGGGCCGATAGGGGTTTCATAACGCAGCCCGAAACCGGCTGACGGTCGCAGATAAGGGGATTCCATCGATTCGGAAAAAACGTTGCCCGCGTCGACGAAAACCGCTCCCTTCCAGTTGCCTGCCAGATGAAACCTGGCTTCCAGGTTGGTCAGTAGAAATGAAATGCCCCCCAATGGTCTTCCTTCATCGGTAAGAGGACCGCACATTTGATGATCGAATCCTCGGTTTGTCATGGCGCCGCCTAAATAAAACCGTTCGCTGGTCGGAAGGATGCTGTTTCCGATAACCCAAGCCTTTCCTGTTCGTGCCGCCATCCCGATGATGATTCGCTCATTATCGATCGGAACGAACCAACGTATATCTTGATCCCAGCGGAAGAATTCCGATTCCGTTCCAAATGTATCCAAAGAACTTTTAAGCCGCACCTGAAACATCCATCCGCGTGTCGATCGAAAAGGATCGTCTCGCTTGTCAATCGTCAACACCGGAGTCAATGAACCGTATCGAGTGTCTTTGAGTTCGATTGTTTCTGCAATATCAGGATGGATGTCTCGCACCCATTCCCGCTCAAACGCATAGGTGACATTCAAAGACATATCATCGCGCCAACGATGCACCGCGCCGAGTTCCAGCCGGAGTTTTTGTAAATCATATCCGATGTTGGTTCTGTCGTCCGTCCAATTGACTCGAAATCTGTTTTCCAGTCGATGTCCCCAGAAAAGCGGTCGCTGTAACATAAGGGAGGCGCCTCGGCGTTTCTCTCCGAGCAATCCGCCGACTTTTCCGTATAAAGCTCGTCCGAACAGGTTTCGTTCCCCAATTTCGACAATGCCTTCAAGGCCTCTATCCGTATTGAAATCAACGCCGGTTTCAAACTCGCCTGTGGAACGTTCGGACACCTCCACCATAACTGTCTGATTCGGCGGTGATTCGTCAGGATATTTTGTCGTGTGGATACTGACAGAATCAAAGACACCTGTTTGATACATGGCTTCCTGAAGCGCTCCGATTTTTTCCAATCTGAATGGCTTGCCCTTTGCCAATTTTTCCAGGCGATAGATAAGACTTGAGCGGGTTTTGACATTTCCGGCAATGATTATCGAGCCCTGAAGATATGCCGGGCCTTCATGAATATCGAAAACGATATCGGTGGCTGTTTCTCTGCGTTTGGCATGAGCTTGAATGGACATGTCTGAATAACCATGAGTCCAGTAAAGGCGTGTTATCGCTGTCATGACATCTCGTATTCGGCGATTTACGAGCGGTTTGCCGGACGAAACCAAATAATCACCTGCAATTTTTAAAAGTTTTTCTCGATCGATTCCCTCAGCGCCCTCGATGGCGATCGATCCAATCAATTGGCGCTGCCCGGGAAACGTTTCAACCTCAGCAGTGATGCCTCGACGATCCAGATCAGACAATGTTATCCGGCTGCGGGAGCGCTGATAACCCTGCGTTTCCAAATATGTTTGTAGAGCCTTTTCGGCTCTGTTTACAGCATCCGGTCCCGGACGGGTCTTCCACAAGCCCCAAAGCCTGGGTGGATACAAACCGGTGATCTGAGCCAACTTGTTCGAAGCAATGGGACTCTCGCTAGTTAAATCAAGATGTTTGACATGATGACGTCGGCCGGGATCGGCCCGGATAAACGCTTTGGTAACAGTACCTTGTTCTTCGATATGAGTTTCCACTTCCGCTTCCAACCACCCGTCATTGCGCAGCCTGTCGCGGGTTGTCTGTGCAAGTCGATCCAACTCCATCAGTGTCAAAGCGGCATGTCTTTTTTTCCAAACGACAAGGATGTCCCGGCGCGTCAAAAATCCGACATTTTCAAATTTAATACGAACAGGATTGCCGATATCGGCGGTTACCAGCACCGATCCTAGAGTGTTTTCTTCTTTTTCCAAGATTTCCACCGTGATTTCAGCATTCTGATAGCCGTTCTCACGCAACAAACGCTGCTCGTCTTTTAATCGATTCTTCAATTTTACAAGATTCAGTCCGTTTCGATCAGTTTTTCGTTTCAGAAATCCAAAAATCGTTTTCAGCCGAATATCCCATGCCATTCCCGGATTACCGGTAATGATGAATTTTATCGAATCGGGTTTTGGAAGCCGACGCTCATCGATATCGATTTTGACGGCTACGGCGCCGTCACGATCGGGTTCGGATACACGTGACGACAGACCTGGAGCAGGAAATCCATTACTTATATAATAATCTTCAATTTGAGTCAGACTTTTCGTCAGTGTTTCATCGCTGAAAGGTCCAAATTTACGCAGGTCCGTTGCATAGCGCAAAGATGCGTCGCCGATCTGTTTGTTGCCGTAAAAACGAAGATGCTTGACATAGAGTCCTCGCTCCATCTCAATAATCAAACAGGCGCCCGTGGTTGTGTCTTCCACCCGCCAATCGACCTGTTTCACTTTGCCGGTTTTCAACAGGTTTTCGACTGTTCGCTCAATTGCCGCCCGAGATACATGGCTGGGCAAACTGAACACGGATAAGCGTCCGAATTCCAAGTGGTTGAATGTTTTTTTCGGTATTAACTTATAGCTGTCCAGATAAACTGTTTCCTGATCGTCACCCTCATTATTCGATTTCAGCTCTTCCGAGTCCGGACCTAAAACCACCTCGTCATTTTCTGACGAAGATTCGATAAAAAATGAACCTTCGGCATGACAGCGATGGATAAAATTTGAAAAACCTGTTTTCAGAAACACAAGAACAGCAAAAACCAGGAAAGTGATGATCCGGCTTCCGCGGCTCGATGTTCGGGATGGATCAATTAAATGTTTCACGATATCGAAACCCTCCGGATATCGACCCATCCTGGTTTTGACGCACGCTCAAATTGGTTTTGGGGTTCATGTGATACTCCACTTCGATTACATCACCTTCTTCGCTTTTCTCCCCAAAATAGTACATGACATTCCATTTTTCTCCTATGTGTCTGCCTACTCCAACCAATAGATTTTCATTTTCAAGTTTATTTGGAAAGGGAACAACAATCAGATCTGTCCTTGTGCTTATTGCTTGTGCGGCGGCTCTTGCGGCGGCTTGTTTTGCATAATCCAATGCCATGGTTGTCAAATCTCCATCACCTGAACCCAAATCTTGACCAAGCAGAAGCGTCATTATTTCGGCATGCGATTTTCCTGATTCTGACGACAGCAACAAATTCGGGCGATCGGCGAAACCGGTGATTTTGAACCGGATAATATCGTTTTGAACACGTGTTTCAGCGCTGATGTCGATGCTGGGGTTGATCTCAAACGGCTGGGTAAAGTTCAGAGTCCCGCTTGTTATTTCAAATTCATGCAGCAATAGATCGATGAGCCCGCTTTCAAGGGATACCGATCCCAAAATACCTGGAACCGCCGTTGTGCCGGTTATCTGAAAACGCGCTGTCATAGCCAGATTCAAATGAGAATTTTCGACACGTATATTATCTTGAGCGAGGACTGTCAGATCTAGAGGAAATCCTCCCAAAGCATCGGCTTCTTCAGTATCTTCAGATATGACGACCTGTGGTTTAGCCAAGTCGGCCAGCAGATCCATCAGGTCAAGCTCCGGGCTATAGAGCATCTCGGTGATCCTAATCAGCCCACCGATGGTCACATCCGGCCAGGTGCCTTTGAGCGTTGCATC
This sequence comes from bacterium, assembly GCA_049652745.1. GTDB lineage: Bacteria > CSSED10-310 > CSSED10-310 > CSSED10-310 > CSSED10-310 > JBASEY01. Next base: position 3,931 of record JBASEY010000029.1, read on the forward strand.
CGCCATCGCCCGTATATGGAGTTCAGGCATGATGTCCAAGTCCAGCTCGCGGGCGCGAAGGGTGATATCGGTCTTGCTCAACTCGAACCCATCACGATCGATAAAACCACTGAGATCGATCCTGCCCCCTCCAAAAAAACAACCGACATTTTGAATATCAATTTTCTTATCGGTTAAAAGAACTGTTCCATTGACACGTTGTATCGGTCCGGGAAGGTCGGGGTTATCCCAGGAAATATCCTTCAGGTTTATCTTGCCGGTTATCTGTGGAGACGATACTGAGCCGGCCAAATCAATATCAGCAGCCAATTGACCGGTAAAAACCCCCATGTCAGGCCCCAGGCTTGTCAGGGGTTGTAAAGAGGTTCGAAATGCCAGAGTGATCATTCCGTTGCCCGCAGATTCCTTGTCTAAAGCAATCGATCCGCCGACTTCCAGCGTCGTTTCAGGGCCTACCAGTCTGAACGATTTGATTTGAAACGTATTGTCACTGAATTCAATCGAAATTTTTTGATCGTTTGTAAACTCAAGATTTTTTATCGTGACGGCAAACTCATCAAAATCGGTCTCAATGCTCAGGTTTTTGATATCTTCATATCCGGGCGCGACAAACAGTGTGCCGGATGATGAAATCAGCGGTGTCAAATCATCGGCACCGGCGCGAAAACTGTTTAGATCGATGTCTAATGTCAAGCCTCCAACACTATCGGAAGGTTTTATTCGTGTCGTGAGTCCTGAGAGTTTCAGCGAGTCCAAACGCAGTTCAGTTATGGAAATCAATCCTTCAGGAATAATTGCCCCAAAGGAATTACGAACGTTCATATTTGCTGATAAAGCGCCTGACAGCGTGTCGAAATCACCTGGTATCGGCCAGTAGCCGAGATTCGGAATCGATAATTCACATCTTATGACGCTGTCTTCCGTGTTATTAGTGCTCCAGGCGCCATTTACCGCGATTCGAGAGCCGTCTTCAGCTTCCAGAGTCAGGTCGTCGATGGAAAGGTGCTGATCCTGCCAGACAATCTGTGCCGGATTTGTCGTGTGGATATGTTTTTTTTGTATTTCCGCTGATATCTGTTCAAGATGTAAAGCAACACGAGGATCTCCATTTAAAGATGGGTTATCAATATCCAGACGACAGGATAGGGTGCCCGTCAGGGTGTTCAACGGCTCCGGTAAAACAGGCGCCGCCCATCCCAAAGAAAAGGCATCCAATTCACAGGTGCCGCTCCATGCTCCATCATCCGTAAATATGAATTCAGCCTTGAGCGTGGAATCTTCATTTATCAAGTAAATACTTTGTTCATGAGGTTTTTGTTTAAAGGATATCGCTAACGATTGCTCCAGATCATCACGCCACTTTATTGAATCGATATTCAAAAGGATTTCATGGATTTTTCCTTTTAAAATATCCAATTCGCCGGCCAGTGTTCCGGACACGGCCAGGTCATCGAACCGAATGTCTCGAATATCGGCGGATAGTTTTGATTCATCGAGTCGGATCGAAACGTCGACTATCGGAATCGCATGATCTTGAAACCGGGCATTTTTTATCTGAAGTGACGCTGCTCCTGTGATATCACGATCTGATTCAGGATGTGAAAATTGACCTGTAAAATCGATTTTCCCGGCAGCGGAAACACCGGCCATGGATGTCCAAGGTTCGATATCATCGGATAAAAGAGAAAAATTAACAGACCAGGTTTCATCAGGAATATTCCAATACCCGTTCGCTTTTGTTTGCAGCGACGTGTCCGTTAGACTGAGATTGGAGAGTAATAGTTTACGATTATCGAGTGTTAGGTCGAGACGCCCTTCCGGCCTCAGGTGATAGGTGCTGCCCTCGGTTGAAGGAGGCGCCGATGATTTGAGAATCGCCAATGATCCAGATGCGATTGTATCCATCCAATCCGAGGACTCGTTTTCAGCATGAATCGAACCGTCGAGAAATCCCTGCAGGTCGATGATATCGGGAACCCACGGCGCCAATATGTTCAAAGGAAAGCGCTGGAAGGTAACCGTCGATTTCCAGGAAACAAATGCTGGAAATGTTTCGGAGGCCACGGAGAGGGCTGCATGGCCGGGTTTTGTGTCGGCAACGAGGTCCGCTTGAATGGCTTCGCCGGACAGTGTGCCGGTCAATTTAAAGGCGTCAAACCGTGTCGGTCCGATCGTCAGGCCGGGAGATTGAACGGCGAACGCCAAATCCGGAACCAATGTTTCGTTGGAATTTGCATCGATCGAGACATCCAGCTCGGGAACAGCAATTTCTTCGACGGCGAACGCCGTTAAAATCGCATCGATCGGGCCTGCGCCGTGCAGGCTCAGCGTATAGGTGAGCGTGTCGGCAAACGGCAGAAAATGTCCGTTGAGGGTGATGGGATAGGTTTCGATTTCGGTTCGCAGTGAAAACTCGATCGGCTCTTTATCACTGTGGAGATCGAGTATCAGTGGTTTGGTCAGTGAAATGGGGTTGGCGGTCGAAGGGTTCAGCCAATGAGCTGTCTCAATTTGGATGAGTGCATCGAGGTTTGATAAGCGTGGTTGGGTAGATAATGAAACGGATAGTCCGTCTATTTCAATTGGAGGAGAATCCTGGCCTCGCTGAAATACTTCAAAATCACCGTTTTCAAGCTGAAGAGTTGTAATTCGGAGATTATCCAAAAAATCGAATAGTGTGGTTTTGTCTGTGTCTTCAGGTTCAGTCTGTTCCGTTGGGGGAAAATTCCATGGCAAAGACATTGTTCCGTCCGAGCGTTGCTCCAATAAAACTTTGGGATTGGTAACGATCAACGATTGAATCGTTGTTTTACCTTGAAAGTAATCTCTAATGCCCAGGTCAAGCCAAAGTTTTTCGAGGGAGATGTGGGCTGGAGTATTCAAGGGAACGGGGGTTATTCGAAGATTTTCAACCGATACGGTACCTTTGAACCAGTTGATAGCGAAGGTGTCTACATGGATTTGGAAACCAAGTTTGCTGCCAAAATACCAAAATACGCTATTGACTATGCCACGCTGGACAACAGGAAACTGGATAGCCGAAAGCAGAGTTAGCAAGACAACTATCGCAGCAATGAATGATATGAAGGCTATTCGTTTCAGGTATTTCATGGTTGATTGGGGCTAACCTCTGGTTACACAGGCTGCAATGCTAACAAATACGTCCTGGAAACGCTATAAACATTGGTAACCATATTAAAAATAGAATAAGCTGATTTATTTTCGGTGTTGACATCAAAATCCTTGAATTTTAAGATTTAATTGTCAGGTAAAGAAAGGAGAGTTGCGGTGCAAAAAAAAACATCTATTTTTAATGGGTTATGGCTGATATCCATCGCTATGATATTTTCGTGTTTTCTTTCTGTTGCGAGCGCATCGACCTTCTTTCCGGATCCAGAAGAGGATCGGGACGCTGTGCCGGAAAAGATCGATTTTTCTGAATATGTTTTTTCTGATGATGATAACGACATATTTTTCATCGATGACATGGCTTTCAGAAAATCCGATGTTCAGCGGAGTGGGTTTAAGGGTCAGCGGTGGCCAGACGGCAATGTTTATTATGAGTTTGATCCCGGAGTCACTCAAGAGAATCGAACAAGATGGCTTGATGCCGCTTATGAATGGAGATTGGCTGCCAGAGTGCAATTTATTCAGAGAACGAGCCAACTGCATTATATCTATATAAAAAATGATCCCGAGAACTGGTCCCATGTCGGTATGATCGGCGGCAAGCAGGAAATGGGTATAGCCAGTTGGGGCAGCAAATTTGTGATTGCCCATGAGATCGGCCACGCGTTGGGGATGATCCATGAACATCAGCGAGTCGATAGAGGCCTCTATATCACAATAAATCAGCAAAATATACAAACCGGCTATTACCATAATTTCGTAGCTCAAACTGCGGATCTTTACGACAGTTACGATTTTGACTCTGTCATGCATTACGATAAATGTGCATTTTCAATAGATTGCCCGACTGGGGCCACCTGTGATTGCAACAGGTGGACCATCGTATGCAATGATGGGTACTTTTCTTGGACCTATCATATAGGCCAACGTGATCATTTAAGCGATAAGGACAAAAACGGTATGGCTACCCGATACGGTCCTCCCATCAATACGCCTACACCTTTTCCCACTTTACCCCCCACTTTTCCGCCGTTCACACCGCCTTGGCCGACCAATACGCCATGGCCAACGCCAGTGCCGACCAGTACGATGGTTCCTTGGCCGACGCCAACGCCTGATCCTTTCACGCCGACACCTGAATGCATCAATAACGGCGATGTCAACCAGGACGGCCGGATCACATCAGCAGACGCTCAGTTGGCTTTCTTGATCACATTGGGTCATTATACACCGACTCACGAAGAGGAATGTTCTGCTGATTGCAACGGCGATGCACGGGTGACATCCGCCGATGCTCAACTCGTTTTTCAGGCAGGATTAGGAACGGCTTTTTGTGCCGACCCTCTTTAAATGACGCGTACATCATTCAGCGGTGCTGAATGCCGCTACAGGTTTCCGAGTTCCCAATTTCCGGTGTTTAGGTTGGGTTTTCTGACCTGTCGTATCAACTAATAGTTTCAGTAACCAGGTAGGTTTCAATCCCTTTTCAGAATAGACAACTGTCGTCTGAAACGAGTTTTATCAGTCACCCAAAATTAATTCTTGGAGATGCTGTAAACGTTAAAAGTACTCTGTTTTATATTAAGCGTAAATGAGTTATCCAGAGAGATAATCTAAAAATTTGCGATTTGCTTATCCGAAATATTATTATGACTGCGGATAATGGCTTATCCATAGGACATAAATTCGAAGGAGATTGTATAAAATGCATCGAAAGCTGGCTTTAATTCATGGTTTGTGGTTGTCGGCAATCGCTATTGTTTTTGCGAGTTTTCTTTCTGTTGCGAACGCATCGACTTTTTTTCCGGATCCGGAAGTAGATCTGGACGCAGTGCCGGAAAAGGTCGATTTTTCTGAATATATTTTTTCTGATGATGACGACATGTTTTTCATCGATGACATGGCTTTCAGAAAATCCGATTATCAGCGTAGCGGATTCACCGGCCGGCGGTGGACGGACGGCAAAGTTTATTATGTGTTTGATTCCGGGTTGACCGAACAGCAGAAAAACTCATGGTTGAATGCGGCAGCCGAGTGGTCGGCGGTTGCTGCTTTGAGTTTTCTTCCAAGAACCACTCAATCGAATTATATCTATGTAAAAAAAGATACCGGAAACTGGTCGTATGTCGGTATGATCGGCGGCAAGCAGGAAATGGGTATAGCCAGTTGGGGCAGCAAATTTACGATTGCCCACGAGATCGGCCATGCCCTGGGGATGATCCATGAACATCAGCGGACCGGCAGAGATACATTTGTCACGATACATACGGCAAATATACAAAGCGGCTATGAACACAATTTCACGGCGTACAGTTCGACCAATTATGGTGATTATGATTTCGATTCGATCATGCATTACGATAAATGCGCTTTTTCAAAAGATTGTCCGACGGGGAGCACGTGTAATTGCTCCAGGCTGACGATCAGTTGCAAGCCTCCAAATGAGAGTTGGACCAATCGTATCGGTCAAAGCAATCATTTGAGTGATTTGGATAAATCCGGCATGGCAGCCCGGTACGGCAGTTCCGGCAACACGCCGACACCGACAATTCCGCCTACCAAGACACCTGTGCCGACACAAACCCCTGTCCCTACACATACTCCGATTCCGACAAATTCACCCATCCCGACATCGACACCGGCGCCCCCGGCAACCAACACACCAATTCCTACGCATACTCCGCACGGAACTCAAACCGTAATGCCAACAAATACTCCTACAACACAGCCGACAAAAACTCCTACACCGGGACCGACACAAACTCCACCACCGCAGCCCACACCTACGCCGACTTTGACAAATACTCCTACAGCTAAACCGGATGATACGTTTACGCCTGCTCCGACGGCCACCCCGGAACCCCCTATCACACCGACGCCGACGCCGACAGAACCTTCTTGTGCGGATATGGGCGTTAGAATCGATATGCCGACCCATATGTTCCAGGTCAACGATCCATGCTATTTGCATATTTGGACGTGTAACCCATCCGATGAACCAATGACGGATACAGCGCTGTTTGTCATTTTGGATGCCTACGGAGAATTATATTTTTCACCGTCATGGAACCAAAGCCTTGATTTTTATTATCTAACAGTCGTTCCTGGGGAGTCTCTACTGGTTGCAATCCCGGAATTTATCTGGCCTGAGATAAACGGGAACGCTTCAGGATTGGTGTTTTACGCAGCCATTACAGATTCCGCCATAACGAAAATTTGGGGCGATTACGACTGGTGGGAATTTGGCTGGGAGTGATCCCGTTCATGATTGAAATTCACCCTGCTCGGTATATTAAAGACATGTGTTCATTAGGTTGATATGAACCGTTTCGTCGTTTTTATCAGTGTCGTACTGGCAATTTATGCACTGATGAATTTTGTGGCTTTCAAATGGTTCCGCTTCATGTTTCATTTTTCCGGCAAAGCCCTCGTGGTTGTTTTCTGGCTGATCATGCTCACGCAACCGCTTGGTCAATTCTTGATGTCGACCCGGCCCGGAAAAATAGCTGCAGCGATCATACAAATCGGATATGTCTGGCTTGGATTATTGTTTTATTTCACCTTGTTGGGAATAGTAACAAAGGTATTTACCCTTATCATTCGGAAAACTTTCGCAAACCATTCCACACCCGTAGCTATAGAAAAACTGGATTCAGGCTTTCCAACCGCCGGATCGATCATTCTCGTGATTCTGACGATATCAGTTGGAGTCGGCTTTGTCAGAGCCTGGAAACCGATCGTGCGGAATGTAACAGTGTCTCTTCCTCTTCAAATCAAAAATCCGCTGACGATTGTGCAGTTGTCGGACCTCCATCTGGATGAGCTTCGGTCGGTTAAATGGTGGGAATCGATAGTGGATCGAACCCTGGCGCTGAATCCGGATGTGATTGTTCTTACCGGAGACAATATCGATGAAAATCCTGGTCGGCTCGAGCGGTTCAAGCCGGGTCTGAAACGGTTGTCCGCTAGTTACGGCGTATTCGCCATAACAGGCAACCATGAATTTTTCACTGACACTTCTGCAATGGCGGTTTTATTGGAGGAGTGCGGGATCAAGTTGCTCAGAAATCAAGTGTATACGATTCCGGAAGTTGCCTGTATTATCGGGATCGATGACCCGACGGGGATCAGCATTGCCGGTCAATCCAGACCGGACTTTTCCGAGCTCGGGCGAAGTGTTCCTTCAGACATACCCGTCATTGCATTGAACCATCAACCGGTTTATCTTCAGCAAATCGCTGAAATGGGCGCACATATTCAACTCAGCGGTCACACACATAACGGGCAGTTACGGCCGTTCGATTTTTTCACGCGTCTGATGTTTCCCTATAACAACGGATATTATAACGTCGACGGTCTCCATCTATACGTGAGTTCCGGTACAGGCATTTGGGGGCCGCCGTTTCGAATCGGTACGGTATCAGAGATCATCGAGCTGCAAATCATATCCTCCGCTAGCTAACACGTCATGGATGACGGAAGCCACCGGAGGTAAATTTCTTTTCGGGGTTTGAAGAAATTTCCGGCTCAGTTCCTCAGGCGCATCGGGGACTACATAAGCTGCATCCGCCCAGGTCAGCATGTCCCAATCGTTGTAATCGTTTCCAATCGCGATAGAAGGCAGTTCGTTTAGGCCGAGCTTTTGTCGCAGCCATTCGCATACTTGGCCTTTGGAAACGATGTTTGGATAGATTTCATGCCAGACGGATCGGCCGTCAAGGGGGGATGTCGTTCGGACGACTGTAAAATCCCGAAGTTTGTCTTTCAACAAATAATGCCGACTGGAAAATTCTTCAGGCGGAGAGATAACGATGACCTGGGCTGCCGGCTTATGCCATGTATCAGGCGCAGTTGATAACGGCGAACAGACAGCCTGATAGAGCTCGATTCGACGGTGAAAGTCCGGGTTGTGCCTGCCGAAGCTCCACCAATGAAAAGGTGTGTTTTTAGGAGCGGGATCGTGAAGCATATAATCCAATTGTTCTTGATTTAAAACCGCAAGGATTTTTTCAAGTGCGTCACCTGTCAGATTTACGGTGCGGACCAATTTTTCAGTGGCTGTTTCAATGATTCCTGCACCGGAAGAAAAAATGACATAGTCAAAAGGTAAATCCTCAAAAACCGGAAAAACACGATGAAATGAGTCTAGAGATCTGCCGGTGACAATGGCTCGCATCCATCCGGCTTTTCCTATTGTTTTCAGAAAAAACTCATCTGATTTTTGAAGGCTTGAGCCTTTCTGTATCAATGTTCCATCCAGATCGGTAAACAATAAACCCGAAATCGGATATTCAGGCACTCTAAGCGCGGAATATATCTGTTCTGTCCAGTACGTCGGTTTTATATCGTTGTCCGGAAACATGCCGCTGATCATAGCCACCGACAAGACAACCATCCCACCGTAAGGTATGTCTGCATTGGGAAAAATCGGAGAAAAGCGCTATCTCGTAATGGATTACCTTGAACGAAAGCTTTTTACGGTTGGCCGATATATGCGCCAAGAATACCCGTATATAATTTGATGGTTGTCTCTTTGACCTGGATAGCCATCCCGATATTGTAGTCAAAAAGACCATCGATGCTGTAACCGCTGTTCCGATCGATGGCTCCATGCCCATTAAAATCAAAAATCTGCTTGACCGAGATATTTGGACCTGTTTCTACCGGGACCTCAAGATACAGACGCAACAAGTCGAATGAACCGGCCTGAGGATTCCATGTGCACGGCCACTCGATACCGTAGTCGTGCATGATTAGCGTACCCATCGTGTTGATCGGCCAAGGCAATTGGCGGGTTGTGATTTTGCCGGGTAAAATATCCAGCAGCAAAGAGATGTTGGTATTCCATTGCTCGTTAATCCACTCAAGCGCTTGAGTGTTCAATAGCTGGTTCAAAACCAAACAAAAAAACGGATTGTATTCGGGATTTCCCGGTGAACACATATCGTTCAATTTGTCCGTTAAATAGATTTCCGGCATGTTATATACCAAAGGTAATATAAAACTGAATTCCTTTTGTCCGCTGGGCAGATCAAAAACGAGCCTGAAAGATCCAACAGGTTCGGGATAGTCCAGCAAATATGTTAAATTATTGAATTCAGAAGCTTGTACAGACCCAATCACCATGGTCATTACAACCATTGTAAGAAGAGATGATATCTTGATGCTTTTCATATTTTATCCTCCAATCAGGAAAACCCCTGCTCTCTTTCTAACAAGAACTTATACCTGTGTCAAATGTCATGGGCAGATTATTATTCCAAATTTCTTGCTTCTGCCGACATAACGACGGCGTTTCAAACAAAACCGCTGCGATGCCGGATATACAGCTTCAGCCTTGAAAAAAGGTATTTCGGCAGACTAAAAATGCTCTTTCAACAAGTCTGATATTTTATCCAGCGGCAGTTTTTCACCTAACCCACTCTGCCGAATATTTTCTACCAGGGCCTCGATCGATAGAAGTCCTGAGAGTTTTGCAAAAGCGAAAACTGAATACATACTGGCGTTTCGAGGGCCTAGAGCTCGAAAATCATGGCGAATGATTTTTGCGCCGGTTTCAGGCGTTTCAAGGGATTCATCCAGCAGAACGACTCCCTTTTTCATCCCGCCGATACGTTTTCGACTGTGGTTCAGGCCGTCCTGTGACGTGATCAGAGCGAAATCAGGTATGTCAATCCCGTGAAACTGAATGGGTTTTGGCGAGAGATTGATTTCTGCGGTGCTGAACCCCACCCCGACCGTCACGGGATAGCTCCCCTTTTGTGTTGCTTGAACACCGCATAGCATCGCCGCTTTTACCAGGGTGGTGGCGGCAAGCTGCACACCTTCTCCCGCCGATCCGCTCATAACGATACTGATGGGTTCCGTTACATTCGCTTTCATACAGGGTTCGACAATCTCGAGTTGATCCAGCAGATTGTCGGTTTTTTGGCCGGATTGATACTGAAACGGAGAGCGTTCGTTCAACCAGGTGCCTTCCGGTCTGCCGGCGGTTTCGGCGATTTCCTTAAGTTTGCGCCCTGGATTGAACTTGACGCCGTAGCTCGGACAGATTTCCATTATTTCGACCAATGAAAAGCCTTTGAACGCGAAGGCTTCAGCCAATTGTTCGGAGATGTCGCCCATTCCCAGTATTCGTCTGACATAGCCTGCGCCGGCAGAGTGCGCCAATGCACAGATATCATAAGCCACAAATGGGTTTCCATCCGCCGATGTGGTTGTGCGGAATCCTGTAGGCGTCAAACCGCTTGTTTGGCCGCCGGTCATTCCGTACAGCATGTTATTGTGAGCCAGCAGCGTCATGTTCAGGTTCAGTCTGCAGGCTTCCATTATATGTTGGAGCCCGATGGTACAGCCGCCGTCACCAATGAAGATGATGATTTTTTTCGAGGGATCGTCGATGCCGAACGAGATGCCTGCGCCCAGGGCTGGGGATCGGCCGTGCAGTCCGTGTATCGTATGCGTATTCAAGCATTTATCGATGATACCGTGGCAGCCGATATCCGTAACAGCGATGACGTCGAGTGGTTTGAAACCGGTTGATTCAAGCGCTTTTGCCGTCATTCGCGCAACAATTTCATGACCGCAGCCTCTGCAATACGGCAACTGCATATTTTTCAAAATGCCGGTGTTCATGACAAAACCCTTTCTTTCAAGATGGATGCCGGGGTGATCATTTTTCCAATGCTTCCAACAGACCGAATATGTATCGGTGGTTGAGACCCGTACAGAATCCGAACAAACTGTTTATTGATATTTTCTTCCGCAACGATGACCTGTGAGTATTTCTCGATAATTTCCCTGTAGACTGTCGGCACCGGCAACAGGGTTTTCGGTATCAGGCACGAAGCCTTGATGTTGTTGCTCCGAAGCTCATCAACGGCGTCTTTGGCCGCGGCTGCGGTAATTCCGTATGATACGATCAATGTATCGGCGCCTTCCTGGTGGTCGTAATCATAGTGAGTGAATTTATCGAGATTTTTCAAGATTTTTTGTTCCAGCCGGATTGTGTTTCGCAGGGCTTCATCCGTGCTGTGCTGGAGAATACCGTTGGTGTCATGTGTCGAAGCGTTCAATCGCACCTGATGATTGGACTCACCCAAAGGCAGAAACGGAGCGACCAAATCGTCACCGGCCAAATAGGGTTTATAGGGCTCTGCGCCGGTATATCGTGGTCGTTCGACCCGATTTATCGTCTCGAGCAGTGACAGGTCGAAACTTTTCGATGTCATCATTTCTTCTTTGGATGTCAGCAGCACGACCGGCGTGCGGAGAGAGACGGCCATTTTGACCGCTTCGGCCGCCAAGCCCCAACAATCGTTGAAATCCGATGTTGAAAGAACGGGGAGTGGATGACCTCCCGACAGAGTTCCGTTCAGCAGCATCAGGTCACCCTGTGCGCCGCATGTCGCCGTCCCGGTTGCAGGGCCTAGGCGCTGAACCAGAATGATCACCATCGGCAACTCCATCATATATGCCATGTTGATCGATTCCAGCATAAGGGCATAGCCGGGAAACGAAGTGGCGGTCACCGGTAATTTTCCGGCGGCCGAAAGCCCGCTCATCCACTGGAGAGTCGTGATTTCATCCGGCGCCGGCAGCATCATCGGCATCCGCCTGCTGCCGTACAGATACAGCAGGTTGGCGGGAGTGATAGGGTATCCGATATAGGCGTCGACGCCGGCGCGTGCCATGCTTTCGATGACCAGACGCGATGCATCCGTCAATACTGTTCGTTTAGTCTCTTGCATAAATCACACCTTTACTGATGAGAGTTTCCAGTTTGTTATCATCGATACCCAGCCAGGTTTTCAGGATATGGCGGGTATGAGCTGCATAATGGGGCGGCGGCAGCAATCGGGAATGTGATTTATGCACATCCGAATTGAACGCCACCGATCGGACGCCGACAATGGGGTCGGCATTGGCGTAAACGCCGTGTAAAAGCATTTCCTGGGCTTCCGGAGTTTCGAACACTTCGCGCATATCGAAGACACCGCCGGCAGGAATGCGCCGCTGTTCAAGGATGCCCAGTATCTGGTCGCGATCATACTTTAAAAACAACTCCTGAAGTATGCTTAGCAGCGCCGATTTATTTTTGACGCGCTCATAATTTCTGGAAAAACGAGGGTCTTCGGGCAGCTCAGGTTTTCCAAGCACTTTACAAAGTTCTGAGAATTGTTTTTCGGTGCCGACGGCAAGAACAATTTCTTTGTTGTCTTTTGTCCTAAAGATTGTTCCATAGGGCACAATATTGGGATGATCAGACCCCAATCTCTTTGGAATGGTTTTGGCAACCAGCCAGTTGGAGGCTTGATTGATCAATGACGCGACACCTCCCCGTATCAGGGAGGCCTCGATATACTGCCCCAATCCCGTTCGTTCACGCTGCATCAGGGCCAATAAAATACCCTCTTTCAAATTATGGGCGGTCAAAACGTCCATCAAGGCCACCGGCATTTTTGTCGGAGGCCCGTCAGGCTCACCGTTCATGAAAGTGAATCCGCTTTCAGCCTGAATGATGGCATCGAATCCTGCTCGGGGATTATCGGCGCCGTATCCTGTGATATGCCCGTATATCAGGCGAGGATTCAGAGCTCGTAAGGTTTTATGATCGACATTGAGTTTTTCCGCATCCCCGGGTTTGTAGCTGGCCAGAACGATATCGCAGAGTTTTGCCAGATCGTGAACGATTTCAAGGCCTTCACACAGTGTCAAATCAACCGCCAGGCTTTGTTTACCCCAGTTCACACTGGAATAATAAGCCGAAATATCCGTATCAGGTGATTCGGAGGGCAATTTCCAGATGCGCGTCACATCGCCGTTCGTACGCACGTTCTCCACTTTCCAGACCTCGGCGCCCAGTTCCGCCAGGAACATGCCGACACTGGGGCCGGCCAGAACGTTCGCCAATTCCAGGACTTTTATTCCCCGCAACATGATAGGTCGTTTTCCTTTCGCATATATTTTGTCCAAAGGTTTCCCAAAATGATAAACACAACCGCTGAACCCACACCAATGAATGTTTCATCCAAGACGAACCATTTCATCGCTTTGGCGATAACCGCGATCAAAATGACCAAGGTGCCACCGACAAAAGCTGCTTTGACGGCATCGGAGGTGATCCATTTTCGAGCGTACAAACCCATGATGATGACGATGGCTCCGATAGCGCGGATGGCATAAGAGATGTAAGCGGTATCCAGAACGCCTCCTTTGCTTATAATCGCCAGGGGGATGGTTACAAGGTTGACGAGTAACACCAGGCGTCGAGCGGTAGAGATCAGTTCTGCGTCGACAGCTCCCTTCTTGATGATGCCTTGGTAAATGTCCTTTGTCGCGATGGTGACGACGGCGAAGTTGACCGGGCCGACGGTTGATAGAATGGCCGCAAGAACTCCGGACAATGCCAGTCCGCCTAAAAGTGGGTGTATAAACTCAGGTGTTGACAGCAGAGTCGGCAGGATCATTTTCGCGTTTTTGACAGTGGCGGTGTCGAAAAAGAAACCTGATTTACCGATCAATCCCAATAAAGCGATCATGACGCCGAAAGGCGCTACAAAGAAAGCTGATAAAATAGCGGCTCGTTTGGCGATTGTGGCGTCTCGAGCGGCGAATATCGGCTGAATGCTGGCTTGCCCCGCCATACCTCCCAAAACGCCGCCAAGAAGGAGTTTGAATCCTTCTTTAAAACCGGCGCTGAACGGACTATAAAGGTTATCCGGGGAGCCCAGTTCAAGCAATCTGGTTGTCAAAGGGTCCAATCCGTTGATTTTATGCATTCCAACGAAAAGCGCGATGCCGATGCCGGAAAACATGGCGATCACGTGAATGATGCCGGTGATGGCAAGGGCATGCATGCCTCCGATATAGGTATAGATGGTGATAAGTATCGATGCGATGATAACCGCCCAATTCCAATCAATATTGAAAAGCGGAGCCATGACGCTGGCACAGGTTTGTAATTGTACAAAAGCCAGGGTGATATAAGCGATCAGAAAAGCAATGGCGGAATAGGTCGCAGCTTTTTTTCCAAACAGGTTGTGCAACATTTCGCTGACGGTATGCACATTTTTTTCACGATAATGACGGGCAACGGTGAATCCGATGATAACCATCCCCGCCGCAGTGGACAGGTTATATAAAATGGGCTGCAAAGTGCCGGTCTTGAATGCACGCTCACTGACCCCGATCGTGCTCATACCGCCCAGCCATTCCGCCGCCACTACGATTGCACAGGTAAGAGTTCCCAGATTGCGGCCGGCAATCAAAAAATCTGCTGACGATCGGCTCGCCACTTTTTTGGTTAGAATAGAAATGATGGTCACAAATGCAAAATAACCTAGAATAACGATAAGATATGTATTCATACGATTTGTCTCACTTGGTCCCCGGCTTATGAAAATTGTTTAAAGAAACCTGAAACAGACACGGCTGGAACATAGACCAGTTTTTGTGCAGAATCAAGTGGTATGGTCTTATCCGAGCAAGGATAACCCTTGTTTATACTCTGTCGCCGCTTTCTGCTGAGCGTCGGCGAATGTGTTCAGCAGCACGGTTCGAATGGTGTCATGATCTTTGGCATGAGCCAACACGGTTATGCGATCCCAACCCTTGAGTTGGGTCGAGCCCTTGGGGACCACGATGTCCTTGTTTCGGGTTATCAGGACAATGACGGTTCCGGCGGGAAGCTGCAAATTGGAGATGATCGGCCCGGCAGCGCCTTGTGGGTCCGGCAGTTCGACAACCATCAGGTCAAAATCGCTTTCCGCCATGGTGACCAATTCCAGATCGAACAGAGGTCTTGGTCTTGGGGTGGTTGTCAGATGAAGCATTCGCGCCAACCATCCCATCGTCGAACCTTGTACGGCGATCGATAACACGACGGCAAAAAACACCAGGTTGAATATTTCTTGGCCTATTTCAAGCCCTGCTGCAGCAGGATATGTTGCAAGGACGATAGGAACCGATCCTCGAAGCCCTGCCCAGGCAAAAAAAACCGTGTTTTTAAAACCGAGCTTCATGCCGGCTGTACCTAAAAATACGGCAAAGGGGCGAGCGATAAACGATAAAACGAGAAACAAGATAATTCCTTCCTGCCAGATATCGCGCCATTGATGGGGAAAAACCTGGAGCCCCATCAGAGCAAACATCCCGACGTTGGCGACAGTGGAAATTGCCGAGGAAAAATTGGTCACGCCTTGTTTGTGAACAAAGGGACGGTTACCCATCACATACCCGGCGACAAAGACCGCAAGCATACCGCTACCCTTGATCATCTCGGTTACACCATAAATCAGCAGAATGATTCCCAGTGAAAGCACATAATAATGGCCGCGATCCTGTGGGGTAAGCCGATTGAAAAGCCATACCGCCGCCTTGGCGAGCAGCCATCCACAAAGTGGTCCAACGGCGAACCTCCAAATAAATATGGCTACCGACATCTGCCAGGCGGATTGAGCCGTCGTGATCCATTCGATTGCCGCCATCGTGAGCAGGATCGCCATCGGGTCGTTGGCGGCGCTTTCGATTTCAACAGTGGATGACAAGGTCGAGGGCAAAGGCTGTCTGCGAAGAATGGAGAAAATAGCCGCCGCATCGGTTGATGAAATGATTGCGGCCAACAGCAACGCTTTTTGGAGCGGCCAGGCCAACAGGCCATGCAAGACTCCGAAAGTCGCCATGGCCGTCAAGACGACGCCCCAGGTGGCCAGGCCGCCAGCTGGAAGAGCGACGGCTTCGAAATCGCATCGTCGAGTTGAAAATCCACCATGAAACAGAATGAACACCAAGGCGAAGTTGGCGACCTGATTGGTCAGCATGATGTCATCAAAGTGCCAGAGTTTCAGGACATCGCTGCCGAAAAGAATTCCTGCGCCAAGTGCAATTAAAATGACCGGAACACTCCATCGGTCAAGCCAGACGGCAGCCAGAACAATCGCTATCAGCAGTGACGGTCCAACAAGATAAACAACATCCATATTTGCTAAAAAACCATTGGCAATTAACGATTTCTTTTAGAATAAATCGGTAGCGGGGAAACGTCCGTGCAGATCAGTCTCTCCAAAGCCGACTAAATGCGTAAAGTATAGTTTAAAAAACAAGCTGTGGCAAGAAAGCAAAAAGTGATCGGTCGATGGCTTGTACGGTCAAAAGGTTCAGATTTATCGATATATTAGAACCGGGAAACCAGGTATAAAGGGCGATTTGAGTTTATTCTTCGCTACCGACTGCCGTTATCCTGCAGCCTTTTGTAATACGTAAAATGAAATCCGCCTTCCACAATAGCATGTCCATCACCCTCCAGAAAAACTCGTTCCAATGTATAATGCTCAGCAAAGTCAGGATTACGGCTCAATTCCAGATCGGACAGAAACCAAGGCATAGGCGTTTTCATTCCTATAGGAACAAATACTTCTCTTCCGTCCGCCGGACCTAGAATGACATAATCCGGTTTTCTGGATAAAACATAATTGCCATCTCCTTTCAAATGACCAGGAATAAGCTGCCACTCAAGTTCCAAAATATCTATTTTGCGTTGCGCGATTATTCGATCATTCAATCCGAGCATATCTATGAATAAATGCTTTTCTGCAAAATAGGGTGTAGAACCTGCAGTGTTAAGAGCTACAAGCGACCCGGAAGGCCAGGCTGTTTCAATATATTTCCCAACAATTGCGCCCACTATCGCGGCTGGATCCAATTTTCTTGGGTTTGATTCAGAATCGAGAATTTGAAGACCGGTCGTCAAAATTATTGACACCATGAAAACGGACGCAGTGAATCGAGTATTGCGTGTTTGGAATAAACCGGCCGCTAAAATAATACTCATCAAGGGTATGATCGGTAAAACCAGACGAAATGATGGCATGTGATCTCCTCCCGCTAAAACAAGAAACATGATATAGCTCGAAACGGAAAGAGAGAGATAAGTAAGTTTGCAATTCCAGTGTCGTTTCAATAGCGCCCTGATGATGGAAAAAAGCGTTATAAAGGGGAGAAATGGGGGGTGCATTGCATACTTCAAAAAGTATCTAAATCCCGATTTTATACACACTTTCAAAGGCACCCCCGTCTTCGCATAAAACGTGTTGGGAACGATGTCGCCATAGTAGAAAAATTGCCAAATGGAATAGGGAGCGACAATGACGAAGACTCCTGCTGCAAACAGAATCAGATTGGATAGTTTTTTCTTGTCATCCGTTATTTGCATCCAAATCAGCAGGCTGAACGAGACGGCGATAAATAATGCGCCGTCCGGGCGGGTCAGATAACCCAGGCCGAAAACTATCCCGCTCGTCGTAAAAAATCGATGAGCGTTACGTGGGGTATCCATGGCCAGAAGGAAGAGGAGGTGACCGGTTGCCACCAAAAAACTGAATACTGTTCCCTCCAATCCTGCAATGGACCAGATCAGCATCGGAGAAGAAGTTATCACCAGAATGAGAGGGAGGAATGGCATAATGTCGGAAAAATTAAATATTTTTTTAAACTGAAAAACAACGAATGCCAAAGCGATCAAGGCTGCCAAACCTATGATACGAGATGCCCAAACCAGGTCTATGCCAATGCTCCCCAGCAATGAAATCAGCATCAGGTGCAAAAAATTTGTGTATCCTTGGACGTATTCCCCCGGGTTCCAAACGATACCCAAGCCGGCTAAATAATTGTTGACATAGCGAAGAGTGATGTATGAATCATCGTGATAGAAATGGCGATTTGAGTACATTAAAAGGAATGCGAGCGCTACCGACCAAATCATGCTCCCGATTTGAAGGATAAAATTTGATCTGTCAACGATCTTTTTTGCCATCTTTGATCCATTCAGCATTTTTTTGAGTCGCCCAGAAAAAACAGTGAGTTCAACTCCCGCCGATTATGGAGAATATACCAGACTCGAACGATTCACAATTCGGCTGACTACTTGCAAAAAGTTGCTTTTCATTTTACCACGACACAAATCAATTGATCGATTGCATGTCAATCCATCATCTTCGTCTGTGATCTCAACAAGTCATTTCGCGTCACAATTCCCGTCAGCCTGCCGGTCTTTCTGTCCAGAACAGGAAGAAGATTTCTAGAATACCCGATAAACAACAGATAAATTTCCTCTATGGTTTGGTCGGAATATGCCGTAACAACTTTATAAGGCTGAGGTTCTATGCCGGTATTCAAATAATGCTCGACCTGTTTCCGCTCGACAATCCCCGTGACAGTATCGCCGGTTATAAAAGGAAACTCATCGAATGAGTTGCTTTTCAATAATTTCTCAAGGTCCTGTCTATGCCAATCTGACACAGTAATAGGGTAAGGATTGGAGATTTCTGAAACGGCGGTGTTTTTCCAGTCTTTCAATTCCAGGGTCGGCCTGATGAACCGTTTTTGGTATCCATCTTGAAGAAGAAGGTCCTCAAAAAAATTGTAGGGGCCGGCTAGTTTTGCGATAGACTGACTCAGTAGTGTGCCGAGTAACAGTGCAGGAATAATGGCGACTTGGTGTGTCATCTCGAAAATGATTAAAAACGAGGTCACCGGAGCTCGAATGACGGCGCCCAAGCAGCATGCCATGCCGACGAGGGCGAGTACTGTAAAATCAGATTCGGATAACGGCATAAATCGGCTGATATATCCTGCAATGAAATATCCGGACATTCCACCTATGAAAAGCGACGGCGCAAAAACTCCACCAATTCCACCGGATGCATAGCAAGCGATAGTAGCGACCAGCTTTACCAGGGCGAGAAGGCCTGCGATGCGCCAGTCGATATAATGGCCGAGAACCTGGTTGAGATCGTGGGATCCCAGCGAAAAAACACCCAGCCGGCCAGTATAGATAAATACACCGCAACCCAAAATCCAGGTAACAAGGCCGCCTAAAACCGGATGGAGCCAGCGTGGAAGTTTTTTCTGTTCCTTTAATTTTGAACGGCATTCAATCACGGAGCGACGAAAGAAAACGCCTACTGAAGAAGCGACCAAAGCGACGATAGGGATGGCAACATAGGGAACCCAGTTGATGGAATCGATGTATACATGCCGAAATATCGGGTCGGCGCCGATGACGTTATGAACGAGGAAAGTGGCGGCTAACGATGAAAATGTCGCCATAACAAGGACTTTTTTGTTTATTGTACAGGCGATCTCTTCGATAATGAAGGCAACCCCGGCCAATGGACAGTTGAATGCAGCCGCCAATCCGGCCGCCGATCCGGAAAGAAGTGCTTGGCGCCGTTCACGCGGCGGGATACCAAAGCGGCCTGCTAAAAATGAAGCTATTCCACCTCCAAGATAAACGGAAGGGGCTTTGCGCCCAAGACTTTGGCCGCCTCCAATGCTCAGAACACCGGCTATCAACTTGATAAATGTGCTCTGGATGGAGATGTATCCCCTTTTTTTCCAATAGGCGATTTTGATTTGCGGGATTCCGCTCCCCGATGCGTTAGGGTTGATATAGCTCAACAATAAGCCCACCGCCGACGACGTTCCAACGATCAGAAGAAATGATGCGATCAGAAAAAAAGATAATGATTTTTGTGCGAATACAACATAGGTGTTTTCGTATATAAAACGGATCAGAAACAAAAAAACCAAAGAAATGGCCCCTGCAGCCAGCCCTTGAATCGCTGTCGAAATCCAATACTCAATTTTCAAACGCAATTTGATATGGGAGTTTTGTCCGGTTTTCACGCCTGCGCTCATAAATCGACGTTTTTAACGGACAGCCTACGGATCGCCGCTGAAAGCCGCCGAGTATCAGAAGAAGCCTGATTAGAGGGCGGAAGCAGTTCCGTCGGCGCTGCTCCGGAGCTGAAGCCAAACCAAATATCGTGGAAAGCACACTCTGAGGATGGAACGACAGCAGATGAATTGGAGGAAAAATCTATTTCAAATGAAATGGAAACCCAGCCGTCTTTCGGCTTAAGCGTAACAGAATGAACGATATATTGATCAGCCTGGATACTCACTTCGACTGGAGCATCGGCAATTTGATGTGCCGCCAGAAGCTCAAATGAAATCAAAAAAGGTGACGAAGCACCCAAAATACGCATACGCGCAGCGGGAAAGAGCCCCCAATAAACATTCTCATCGCCCGGCCCCCAATTTTCCGGTCCGGACCAGCGGTCCAGCAGATAACACTCCGGCTCCGTCAGCTTTTCAGTGAATTGAGAAAGATCGATTATCAGGTTTTTAGGCATGTTTTTCTGAGAAGATTCCACGGTCATCGGTTGAAGATGGGCTAAACCGGAGGGCGCATCGGTGGCGATGGGATCACAAAACCGGCTGAAAAAAATCACTGTATCGACTGCCAAGAGATCTCGAATTCTGACCCAGTCAAGTGGTTTTATAGCTTTGATGGTCTCATATGCCGTCAATGGGTCAGACAGGCCGGCCAGGTGAGGAATTCCGTCGATGCGCTGAAAAACGGTTTCGGGCATGCGGGAAGTGAAACCCGTTGTCATCGGCTTTTGATGGTAAGTTTGTGCCAGCATGTAATATTGGTTGGACCAATCGTTTGGAACAACAAGAATTCCATTGGACCGTTCGATGGACTCGGTTTTCCATTCCGAGAGGTCTCCTGGATAAATCATATTTAGAGCTCCCGGGAAAAATTCGAATAGAAAACAAGCGCCAAAGATGTAAAAAAGCCGGTTTTTCCTCTGCTTCAGAGTCGTCATGATGAGTGCGCATGAAAGGCACAACAACAAACCTGCACCGATCATAAAACGCCCTGGTGTGCGCGAAAAATTCAAGACGGGCAGGCTGCTGATAAATTTTTCCGGTAGGGGTATACGCATGGCTCCAATATCGATATAAGGACCGAAGGCCGACACCATGAACAGGGTTCCGGCGATCGCGAACAAACGTTCAAGATACCCACCCCCACTGAGGCCGATCATCAATAAAAGCACAACAGAAAAGCCGATAAATCCTGTGTTTTCAATGATGTTCCCGTGTATGGTTTTATAATAGGGAGCAACCAAGTTATTAAAAAAAGGGGATCCTGCCGATGGAATCAGCAAGGCTATGGGTTCTATGCTGTATTGAGCGCTTTCTTCGAGAGTGATGGTTGGAATATCGGGATCGTGTTTCGTCAACGGAATAATCATTGGCGCCAGTAATAAGCATCCCGAAAGAAAGACGATGGTCATTCGAAAGAAGCAAAGCTTTTTTGGGATTTCAGGTTTGTGTTTCAGCAACAGCGCCAGTGGAAATAACATGCACAGTTGTTGGAGAAGATGCCAGGACGCGGCGCCGGTCAACACGAAAAAAAGAATGGCCGGCAGGATGGATTTCCAGTTTTTTCTGTGACAGGTTCGAAAGAGAAACAGCAGAGCCAGGATCAGGCATCCGGTCGAGGCCAGATTTATATGAATACCGGCATGTGCCAATCTGGCCGGCCACCATGTAAACAGAGCCGATGCCATCAATGAAGATAGTCGATCGGCTCCCAGTTCACGTGCAAGATAAAAAAAACTGAAAGCGGTCAGGAAGGCGTGAAAAATGACCAGCACATTATAGGTCGGAATCGGTCCAAGAAAATGATAGAGCGGGGCGGCGGCAATTCCGTTGGCCAGGCTGAATGTATGGCGCCGGAACGACATCCCGAACGGATGGTGCACCAAATCGGAATCGAAGAGGTCGTGTTTTCCCGCCATCCATCCTTTTGTCCACCAGAAATTCCAGCAGAACATGGCTGCGTCGTTATCTTGGATGTGGGTGGAAAAGCAGGGGGGGCTAGGTAAACCATCCTGAAGACGGCATGGCAAAGGCCAAACAGCGACCAAACTGATCGCTGTCAGTATCAAGATCGTAACGGTGGTAAAACAGTGTTTCGTCAAATTCAGTTCGCTGTCAAACGTATCAACTCATCTACAAAACAAGAGTAAGTTTCATCATCATACAGGCAGAAAATGACTTTGTCTATCGAGCTTGCCGTTTGCAGATACGCAATGGTCGTTGAAAGCATCACTCGAGCACACCGATCTTTGGGGAACCCGAAAACACCGGTGCTGATAGCTGGAAAAGCTAAAGATCGAATACTGTTCTGATTGGCTAATTCCAGGGCGCTGTTCGTGGCATCGGCCAATTTTTTATCTTCATCGCCGGAACCCATGATCGGTCCGACAGCATGAATGACTTTTTTGGCTTTTAGATTACCGCCGCCGGTGATCACTGCACTTCCGACATCACAGTGGCCTATTGCATTGCATTCTTCTTGAATGGAAGGGCCGCCTTTCCGTCGGACAGCACCGGCAACACCGCTTCCGAGAACCAGCGCACTGTTGGCTGGATTGACGATGGCATCGATGGCAATATCTGTAATGTCCCCTTTAATCAGAATCAGCAGGCTGTCATTTATCGAGATCTGCAAAATACCTCCCAGGGTTTATTCCGATTGTGATTGTTCGACTGGTGTGGGCGTCGATTCAACATCAGAAACCACTGAACCGGTTCGAGCGGCAAAGATGATAAAACCTATAGCGACCAGTACAGCTGCTCCGAACAAGACATATTCCCATGTTTTCATGGCGCTTTTCGATTTTTTTTCGGGTGCTGACGGTTTAAGGCTTTTAATTTTGACTCTTCGCACCTTTTTTAATTTTCTCTGTTTGAGTGGTCGCCCCATAGGTTCTCCTTTTATTGATTCGCTATCCTGGTTCCGGCTCTGTCTTGAAAAGCCGGTAGGAGGCTGTTGGTATCTGTAATGATAACTTTTTGACCGCCTTCGTCAAGAAATTTTATGGCCGCACGAATTTTCGGAGCCATGCTTCCTTCTGCAAATTCGCCCTGTTCGAGATAAGCCGATGCTTCCGCTTTGGTGAGGGCGCCGAGAAGTATTTGGTCCGGCCGGCCATAGCGCAATGCAACCTGGGATTCTCCCATAAGAATCACCATCAATTCGGCTCCGATGGCATTTCCCAAAACAGCGGATGTCACATCTTTGTCGATGACTGCGTCGATGCCTTCGAGCGTGTTGTCGTCCTCCACATAGACAGGGATGCCGCCTCCTCCGCCGGCGATGACGATAACGCCGTTGTCGATCAGCAGGCGGATGGTATCCTGCTCCACTATTTCCAAAGGATAAGGCGATGGAACAACCCGTCTCCAACCGCGGCCTGCATCTTCAATCATATTCCAGCCTCGAGTTTTTATATATTTTTGTGCTTCGGTTTCCGAATAGAATGGGCCGACCGGCTTGGTTGGGTTCAGCAAACTGGGATCGTTTTTGTCGACGATAACCTGGGTCAAGACAGTGGTAACCGGACGATTCAAGCCTTGTCGACGAAGAATATTGATAAGAGATTGGCCGATCATATATCCCATACTGCCTTCGGTGTCGGCGACAAGAACACCCAAAGGAACCTCAGGCGCCTTGTCCAATGCCATGTCGACACGAATCATCGCCGTCCCGACTTGAGGGCCGTTGCCGTGAACGATGACCGGCATAAAACCGGCCTTGATGATGTCGACAATACCTTTCAGCAGCTTTCTGGAGTTGGCGAACTGTTCGGTGATGGTTCCGCGCTGACCTTTACCGATCAGCGCGTTGCCTCCAATACCGATAACCGCGATACGCGGTGCATGTCGTGAATTTTTCATGTTCAATCATCTTTCAGAAAGGATGAAACCGAGATGTCGGTTAGACCCCCCTTTTTTTCAAAAAGTCTGCGACCGCAACCTCCAGCTCGGCTATCGCTTCTTGCCCAAGATCATAGCGCACCCGTGTGCTCGGCTGATTGATCGTCAATACACGTCTTAAATCGATGGGTGTTCCGATGATGACCGCATCACATTTCGTACGAGCTATCGTTTTTTCGAGGTCTTTGAT
This sequence comes from bacterium, assembly GCA_049652745.1. Classification (GTDB taxonomy): domain Bacteria; phylum CSSED10-310; class CSSED10-310; order CSSED10-310; family CSSED10-310; genus JBASEY01. The sequence goes on from JBASEY010000029.1 coordinate 27,890, forward strand.
CTGTTGATCGCCGTATCCCATCGCGGGCAGCAGAGCGCCGATTTCCGGATAGTGTTTAAATGTTTCCGTGATACTGCCGACAGTGTAGGGTCTGGGATCGACACATTCGACTGCTCCATGGTTTCTGGCGGCAACCGTTCCTGCTCCAATTTTCATTTCGCCATGTGTGAGTGTCGGGCCATCCTCAACGACAAGGACTTTGGCGCCTTTTAAAATATCCGGGTTTTCGACGGTGACCGGTGAGGTCGCTTCGATAATTCGAGCGTTGGGGTTCACTTTTTTGATATTGGATTTGACCAAGTCGATATTCTTTCGCTCAGCCGTATCCACCTTGTTGATAATCACGATATCGGCAAGCCTGACATTGGTTTCTCCAGGATAATACCGCACTTCGTGGCCAGGTCTATGTGGATCGGCAACGGTGATGTAAAGGCCTGGTTCGAAGAAGGCCATGTCATTGTTGCCGCCGTCCCAGAGGATGACATCGGCTTCTTTTTCCGCTTCCCGCAATATCGCTTCATAATCGACTCCGGCATAAACTACGACCCCGTTGGCAATATGAGGTTCGTATTCTTCCATCTCCTCGATGGTGCACTCATGTTTTTTCAAATCATCGATAGTTGCAAACCGCTGAACACGTTGTTTTTCCAGATTGCCATAGGGCATAGGATGCCGAACGGCGACAACCTTCAAATTTCGTTTGCGCAGAATGTCGGTGATCGCACGGGTTGTCTGGCTTTTTCCCGTTCCTGTTCGTGTGGCGCAAACGGCAATGACCGGTTTCGACGATACGATCTGAGTGTGCCGAGTCCCCATAACCATGAAATCGGCGCCGGCAGCGTTAACCAACGAGGCACGGTGCATGAGATAATCATAATTGACATCACTGTAAGCGAAAACGACCAAGTCCACCTTGTGAGATTGAATCAGATCCGATACCTCAGATTCATCTCGAATGGGAATGCCGTTAGGGTACAGTTTTCCGGCCAGAGCGGGCGGATACATACGACCATCGATGTTGGGTATCTGTGTGGCGGTAAATGCCACTACGTCATAATTAGAGTTGTCTCTGAAGTAGCAGTTAAAATTGTGGAAATCTCTTCCTGCCGCTCCCATTATAATAACCTTTCGTTTCATGTTACCTCCTATGTAAAATCAGAATCCGAAAATGGTTCCTGAAAGGGAATGTATCATACTGCTAAGAGCCGCCGGATTGTCAAGGATTAGTTTCCAGGGTGACAAAGCAGCCGAGAAATCGATGGTCGGAACTTTCCGAGTCGACAAATCGAGGAATAAAACCATTATTTACAGATATTTCAACGGGATAACAGTATGAAATCCCGCCCTTGAAGTTGTAAGTTTTAACCGGTCTTCCCGGCGGGAAACAGCGTTCGATGGTCTCGTGACTTCCCAGTCGTTTTGAAAATCTATGGCTGCCGACACGAACCGAAATTTTTGCCGGCTCAGCTCCGTTTCGGATATTTATCGTCATCGTTTTTGCAGGAGCCCAGCAGCGCATGGCAAAGTCTGTTCGGCTTTTACCTTTGACCCAGAAACTTTTTTCTTCTTTTTCAAAGAAATTATCGTCGGAGTAATAGAGAAAAAACGAGCCGAAATCGACTCGTCGATGGCCGAGATCGTCCACAGGCCATGATTCAAGTAGAGTCATTTCCATAGGAAACAGTTTCATTATCGGACGTTTGGCCCAATTGCGGTATTCGGCGAACGCCGTTGCCGGGCTCATGGCTGCCAAACCGGATAATAAGGCTGCTATGAAGGCGGTAATCATGATAAATTTCAAGCCGGGCGGTTTTTTCAACAGCAGAAAAAAACCGGGCAGCCAGGAAATCAGGTAACGGTTCCCCACTGCGCAACTGCCGCCATGCCAGTTGGCGGGGATATAGATAATGTGAAAGAGAAAAAGACCTATAAGGACAATCCATAGCGGAAGCCGTCCAGGGCGGGGATCAGCTTGAGAAGGGGAATCATCGGACAGCGAATATAACGCCAGCCCTAAAGCTGCTGCTGCGGGGAAAAAATGAGGTATCAGCCCGGCGAATCGTCCGATAAAAAAGTAATAAATGTTGTAGATGACGGTATCGAGATTGAATATAAACTGCGTGCTTTCAGTTGAAATCACATCGCCGGTATTGAGAAAGGTGATAGTCGGGGTTTCGAATGGAAAACGGCCGACGATGCGTTTGCGGAAACCGCTGTAGGCAAAGCTCTGCCCGGTAATGACTTGTGATAAATAGATAAAAACCGTCCACGTTATCCCTATGATACATAAACCGTAGATAAGAAGAAAAATACGGTGTCGAACTCCTGTTTTTTTATTGGTTAATGAGCGGGTATTCTGATCGCCAAGTTGCCCAAAGGCCAGGCTCCAGAAAGGCAGCAGCAGAAACAGAGCGTTGGGCGGCCTGGCTATGGCGGCTAAACTCAGGATAAAAATAGAAAGAAACAATGAAAGTATAGGTTTTTGACTGTTGGAATGGCGAACCCAGGGAATCAGACCGGCCATCAGAAGGGCGCCGTTGAAGAGGTCCGGTGTCAGGGAGAAAACATATGCGGGAACCACGCTCAATCCCCAAAATACAAGGCTCCATAGTATGATTTCGAACTGAAGGGTTCGATTTTGATCGGGAAAAGCCGCCAGGCTGAAAAGAACGATGGAAATAAAACACAGGGCATTCAACAAGAGAAGGCCGTTCGATTGAAGAAACCGCACGAAAGGTGCGCCTATGAGGGAATATAAAAATGGTTTGGCGTAGTGAATAATCGATGGGTCGTCTCTGTTTGCAACAAGTAAAACGCCCTGAGGGCCTTCAGGCCATTCCGCGGTTATACGTTGAAGGTCGGCCTTGGTATATCGAAGGTCACCATCGTGTGCCAAGCTGTCAGCCATGGCATAATAAACAGCCGAGTCACCAATGAAGCCTCCCCATAACGACGGAAGGTGCACATACAAGGCGCCGGCTAACAAGGGAATAAAGAGTAGACCAATCCACCATTTTTTCCTGTGAAGATCTATGAAACCATCATTCAAAATTGCGCGTCTCCCTAATCAGGTAAATAGGTTTTGATTGGCTTTCATAATAGGTTCGTATATTGATTTCTCCCAGTAACCCCATCAGGATGAATTGTATGCCGACAATGACGGCGCCGACGGCGATCAACAACAGTGGATTGCGATTCAAGTTCTGTATTTTGGCCAGACGCATGATGATTGCCGATAAACCGGACAATACGCCGAATAAAATCGACCAGAACCCAAGGCCGCCGAAAATACGCAAAGGCGTGGTTGCATAGTTCATTAAAAACGTGACGGTGATCAAGTCCAGAATAACACGAATAGTACGAGCCAAGCCGTATTTGCTTCTACCATATCGTCGGGGGTGATGCCGAACGGGCACTTCGCCGATGCGTGCGCCCGCCCACTTGGCCAGAACCGGAATGAAACGATGTAATTCGCCATATAATTGGATGTCTTTGATGATTTCACGTCGATAGATTTTCAAGCTGCAACCCAGGTCGGTAACAGATACTCGGGTCACTTTTTGAATCAGGCGATTTGCCAGAAGCGAAGGGAAGCGGCGAGACAGGTAAGCATCTTTTCGATTCTTCCGCCAGCCGCTGACCATGTCATACCCTTCATCCAATTTTGCCATCAGCAGTGGAATATCTTCCGGGTCGTTCTGATAATCGCCGTCCATAGTTATGATTCGATCCCCGAGCGCTCGGTCCAGACCGGCTGCTAGAGCCGGAGTCTGGCCGAAGTTTCTGCGCAGAAGTATCGGTCGAAAAAACGGGTATTTTTGAGCCAACAGTGTCATTTCATCCCAGGTTCCATCCGTACTGCCGTCATCGACAGCGATAATCTCATACTTCCAGGGATGCCGAGCCATAACGGCCACAATGGCTTCTATCAAGTTTCGAACGTTTTTTTCTTCGTTAAAAAAAGGTATGACGATTGACACGTCTAAGCGTTGAACATTGTTTTCTTGATTGGAAAATGCTTTAGCGATCGATACATTTACACCGTTCATTGCAGGCTCCCGTAAAAAACCTGTTATTCGGAATCCTAAAAACCGAAACGATTTTACATCAAGATACCAATATCGGGCAAATCTCTTGCAAATAGTATAGTCCATAATTAAATTACTCAATATGGATCTGGTCCTGATATTGGTTTTGCTTTTTCTTTCCGGATTTTTTTCTGGAAGTGAATCGGCACTGTTCAGCATACGCTGGTGGCGAATCGATCATCTCAGGCAAAACGGCGGTTCGGCCGGCAGGCTGTTGGCTGAGCTGATGGACCACCCTGGTTCGTTGTTGATGACGATTTTAATAGGGAATACCATTGTCAATGCTGCCTCGAGCGCTATTTTTGAACACTGGATGGAACAAAGGATTCCCGATCACGCCCTGACGGCGGCAATCGTCATAATGACGATTGTCATTTTGATTTTCGGTGAAATAACACCTAAAACCATAGCTCTTCTGACACCGGAAAAAATAGGGCTTTTTGTCGCACATCCCCTCAAAATTTTAACGTGGGCTGTTTGGCCGATCAGAATGTTGATCGATAAAACATCTGTTAAAGTTGCTCAAAAATTTCGTCTCTCAAACATCAATCCGATTAAAACCGACTTTTTCGCCTTGGTTGACGAAGGGTACCAGGCCGGTGTGCTGACGCAGACCGAACGACAATTTATGACTCGTATCATGAAGATGAATACGATGACAGCCGCCGAGGTTATGGTTCCTCGGATGGAGATGGTTGCGCTGCCGGATACCATCACGTTTGAACAGGCGGTTGAAGCAGTGTTGAAGCACGGCTATAAACGAATACCGCTCTATAGTGTCTCCATCGACAATATCACCGGTATTATTTATGCTTTGGACTTGTTGGGAGGCAAACTCAACCCAACCCTAAAACGCTCACCTAAATTGCTGTCCCATTCACCGATTTTCGTGCCAAGCCATATAAATTTAAAACAATTATCGCGGGAGTTCTCCGAGAAAAAACGCCATCTTGCCATCGTTCTCGATGAATACGGCGGTACCGCCGGTATGGTGACTCACGATGACCTGCTGTTCGCGATTTTTGGGTCAATTGAACCCAAAGCGGGTGATAGATGGATGTTGAAGAAAAATGACCAGGGAGGTCTATTGGTCGATGCCCGTATTCCCTGGCCAAGTTTGTGCCGGTTAATCGGTATACGCAGTAAAAATGTCCAGTTTAGAACGCTGAATGGATTTCTGATCGATTATTTCGGACAAGTTCCGGAATCGGGCCAAACTATGATAATGCCTGAATTTGACCAGGACGAAAACAGAAAATGGAAAGTCACCATCGGCCAAACTGCTTCACAAAGAATACTAAACGTGCTTTTGGATCCCATTCTGCCGGAAGATAGCGAAATCAGCACAAGTGAAAATGCTCCCGGCAAAGAACAAGGCTATTCATGACAGGCAGGCAATTTTTTATTCTTATTTTTTTAGGCCTGATAGGATCTTTCCTTTTCTCGGGAATAGAAAGCGGGATTCTTGCAGTTGATTTGTTGGATCTGCGGCGCCTGTCGAAAGCCGGATCAAAAAAAGCGACGGGGCTGTTGATACTGCTGGAGCGCAAAGATTTAATCCTGGCATCTCTTCTTATCGCCCACAATATCGCGAATGTCACGCTGAGTGCGATGACGACGGCATATTTTAATAAAACGATAGGACACCAAGCGCCTTTGATAGCGGTGATTGTCATCACGCCTGTCATACTCATCTGTGGAGAATTTTTGCCTAAAATGCTGTTTCTTACATACAGCAACCGGCTTCTCCTTAAAATGCACCGGCTGATACAATTGACGACATGGATGCTTTATCCTTTTGCGGTGGTCGCTATTTCATTGCCTCGTTGGATGTCCAGACACCAAAAAAAGCGATCCAATGATCTGACTCGACACGATATTCAGGTCTTGGTGAAAACCGGAGCCGGGTCACATCAGATTACTCAGGAAGAACGAGTGATGCTGGGACGGCTGTTGGAAATGAAAGATCGGCGTGTTGTAAAAGCTATGGTTCCGATCAGTGATGTGATCATGATTCCGGATACGGCTTCGATTCAAGATGCGCTGTATGAGATTCGGAAGCATGGCGTATCGAGGCTGCCTGTTTACCATGAAATCAATGACAATATTATCGGTATAGTGAATGCGATCGATCTGTTGAAGGCTCCTTTTCTACAAGAATCCATCAGGTCATATATTCAGAAACCATTTTTCGTTCCTGAGCAGACCGTTATGGTTCACTTACTGGCGGAAGCTTATAAAAAGCATGAAATTTCTGTTGTGATCGATGAATACGGTGTAGCGACCGGAATCATTGCTATGGAGGATATGATCGAAGAAATCACGGGCGACATAGTCGACGAATATGATAAAGAAACGTCGACAGCCCACAAACTTCGAGAAGGGACATATATCGTCGACAGCCGGATTTCAATAAAGAGTTTCAATGAAACGATAGCGCCGATCCTGCCTTCGGGCGACTATCAAACGCTGGCCGGTTTTATCAATCAGTGGGCTCAGAAAATACCGCAGGCTGGTGATACTATTGGATTTGAAAATATACAGTTTATGGTGCTGGATGCCACACCGAAGAAATTGGGAAAACTGATTGTGCATATAGATCCTGTTGATTGAATACGAAACCCGGGTTGACATTCGAGTTGTAAAAGAGTTTTTGATTAAAAACAAGAGTAATACTTAGTAAAAATAAGAAACAATTAGGTAGTAGCAATAATATTTTGGTATTTCGTTAAAATAATGGAATAAATAAGAATTATTATGGATTACCGAGCTTGCGCCGATCGTGTAGACTATTTAGTATTAGCACTCGCACTGATTGAGTGCTAACAAGTTGGATGGAGACATCCGTTGAACAAAACACATAACGTTAGGAGGATTTAACGATGAGTATCAAAATTAGGCCATTAAACGATCGAATTATCGTCAAACGCCTGGATAAAGAAGAGCAGAAGTCTGCCGGCGGAATTATCATTCCGGATACAGCCAAGGAAAAACCTCAGGAAGGTAAAGTCATTGCAGTCGGCCCGGGCAAGCGTGATGATGAAGGCAAACGCATGAAACCGGATCTCAAGGCGGGTGATCGTGTTCTTTTCGGAAAATATGCCGGGTCGGAAGTCAAAATTGACGGCGAAGAATATCTGATCATGCGGGAAGACGACATTCTTGGAGTTCTGGAATAATTCAACGTGTCAGGAAAAAACATAACATTATATAAAGAAGGAGAAAAATGATGGCAAAGCAAATTAAATACGCAGAAGAAGCGCGTGCTGCTATTCTTTCCGGGGTCACTCAGTTGGCGCGAGCGGTTAAAGTGACTCTTGGACCAAAGGGTCGAAATGTCGTTCTGGACAAAAAATTCGGCGCTCCGACATCGACTAAAGACGGTGTGACGGTTGCCAAAGACGTAGAGTTGAAGGACCCATTTGAAAACATGGGAGCTCAGATGGTCAATGAAGTCGCATCCAAGACATCTGAAGTTGCAGGTGACGGCACGACGACAGCGATTGTCCTGGCGGAAGCCATATTTCGGGAAGGCGTGAAAAACGTCACGGCCGGTTCCAATCCGATGGAACTGAAGCGGGGTATCGATCGATCGGTGGAAAAAGTCGTTGAACACTTGGAAAGCATCGCGATTCCGGTTGAAAGTCAGGAGCAGATCGCGGCGGTTGCGGCGATTTCAGCCAACAACGATCCTGAAATCGGCGGCAAGATAGCCGAAGCGATGGAAAAGGTCGGCAAAGACGGTGTCATCACGGTGGAAGAATCGAAAACCATGAACACCTATATCGAGGTTGTCGAGGGCATGCAGTTTGATCGCGGATACCTGTCCCCTTATTTTGTGACGAACTCTGAGCGCATGGAGTGTACGCTGGATGAGGTGTTCATTTTGATCTATGAAAAGAAAATCAGCAGCATGAAAGATTTGTTGCCGATTCTTGAACAAGTTGCCAAAATGGGCAGACCTCTCCTGATTATCGCGGAAGATGTCGAAGGTGAAGCTCTTGCAACACTGGTAGTCAACAAGCTCCGTGGCACCTTGAGCGTAGCCGCTGTGAAAGCTCCCGGTTTCGGCGACAGGAGAAAATCCATGCTTGAAGATATCGCTGTGTTGACCGGTGGTCGGGCGATCTCCGAAGACCTGGGCATCAAGCTTGAAAACATCACGATCAATGATCTTGGTAGAGCCAAACGCATTAACATCGACAAAGACAACACCACTATTGTTGAAGGTTACGGCAATGAGCAGGACATTCAGGGTCGAGTGCGCCAGATCAAAGCTCAAATTGAAGAAACCACATCCGATTATGACCGCGAAAAGCTTCAAGAACGCCTTGCGAAACTTGTTGGTGGTGTCGCCGTTCTCTACGTCGGCGCTGCAACAGAAGTAGAAATGAAAGAGAAGAAAGCTCGTGTCGAAGACGCTCTGAACGCAACCCGTGCCGCAGTGGAAGAAGGCGTCGTGTCCGGTGGTGGCACCGCATTGCTCCGGTCCATAAAGAAATTGGCCGAGTTGGATTTGAAGGGTGATCAAGTCATCGGCAAGCGGATCATCGAGCGTGCTATGGAAGAACCCTGCCGACAAATTGTCAAAAACGCCGGTCTCGAAGGTTCCATCGTCGTCCAAAAACTGTTGGAAATGGGTGATCGAGATGGTTTCAACGCGGCTACTGAAGAATACGTCGATATGTTTAAAGCAGGTATTCTCGACCCGAAAAAAGTTGTCCGTTCAGCTTTACAGAACGCAGCGTCTGTCGCAGGATTGATGATCACTACGGAAGCTATCGTCACTGATATTCCGGAAAAAGAAAAAGAAACGCCTCAGATGCCGGGAGGCGGAATGGGCGGTATGTACTAAACCGTTGCGTTTACTGAAGCGTGAATTTGGCTCCTGCTGAAAAAAGCAGGAGCTTTTTTTAACCATCTGGAAAATATGTCTAAAAAGTGGTACTTTTCATGACGTTAAACAGCAAATCCGATAGTGTGGATCGGGTTTGAAGGTAGGATTCATCATATGAAAAACCAAAAATTTCATCGGATAGTTTTTTTTGTTATCGGTTGGATTTTGCCGATGTCGATCGTTCAAACTATCGAGGCGGAACAGGGGTTGGATTCAATAGCCCAGCGCGAAACGCCGATCGTTCGCGCCGTGCGCAAAGTCGAAGCAGCCGTCGTGAACATATCGACAGAAAAAGTGGTTTCGATAAGGGGTTTCAACCCTTTTGGAGATGACTGGATTTTTGAATACTTCGATCCTTCTCGCCGGCCCAGGCGAAACGTAACGCGCCAAAGTCTGGGGTCAGGCGTGTTGATCAGTTCCGATGGAATCATTTTAACCAATGAGCACGTGATTTTACCGGCTTCAAAAATCACGGTCACTCTTAAAGACGGCCGTGAATTCGAAGCGGAACTGTTGGGAGCCTCCAGAAGGTTTGATCTTGCCTTGTTGAAAATTGGGACGGGTGAGCCGCTGCCATTTATTGAACCGGGAACATCCGCCGATCTGATGATCGGCGAAACGGTCATAGCCATCGGTAACCCGTATGGGCTGGCCAGCACGGTAACGACGGGAGTGTTGTCCGCCAAAGATCGCACGATAACTTTTCAAGACCAAGAAACCAGGCAGGTTCACACATTTACGAATTTTCTGCAGACCGATGCCTCGATCAACCCGGGAAATTCCGGTGGACCGCTCTTGAATATCCTTGGTGAACTGATCGGAATCAATACGGCGATTTTCGCCGAGGCGGAAGGAATTGGTTTCGCCATACCGATTGACAAGGCCAAACGCATTATCGATGAGCTGCTGGAGTGGGGCGATGTTCCTCGTATATGGCTTGGAATGCAGGTTCAGGATATTACGGAATCGCTTGCCGGCTACATGGGCTTGAATCGGACCGACGGTGTTTTGGTCTCAGATATCTATTCAGATAGTCCTGTCAATAAGACCTCATTGAAAACAGGTGATCTTGTAATTGCAGTCAATGGAATGGCTGTCCGCACGACGGCTGACTTTAAAAAATCTCTGAGAAGCATTGCACCGGGGGAGACCGTTCGGATTACATATATTCAGGCAGGTATAGAACGCGAAGACACTATGATTGCGCGTGCCGTTCCCATCGAACGTGTTCAGGAGTTGACGTGGGATTTGTTCGGCATCCAAATGCGGGATATCACGCCGCAGGATGTCAAAAAGCTTCGTTTGGCGGTTGTGGAGGGAGCTCTCGTGACGTCCGTACGCCCAAGTTCACCCGCTGCTCAGGTGGGGATAAAACAGGGGGATATAATCGCCCGTCTCAACAATATCTTAATTCAAAATACAAAAGACTTTTATTCACAGATGCCATACATTGTTCAACAGGATTCAGCCATTTTGGTCGTTATTCGTGGAAACAACGCTTATCGGGTCAATGTCGTCATTCAGTGATATTCAGGTTTTCAGAATATCCATCCAAGAGAATAGCAACGATGGGGCCCCGTAACTGACCGGCGCGCCTGTTTTCGAACATTCGCCGGCTGAGAAATAAAATGAATTCCCCGAAGAGATGATTCGCCCCAGCAGCTCGGGGAAAAGACCTGAAATGACGCTGTCTTGAACAGAATACCGTTTTTGCCGGTTATAAACTCTGTAACCAGATAAAATTTTCATCGCGGCGATATTTTGCGAGATGGTAACGGGGGCCAGACCGGTGATCAACAGGCCGTCATCCAGATCTTCTTCCGGATTGCCCTTAGATTGAATCTCAATATCCAGAATTGAGTTAGTAGGGCAAACTGCGGGTGGGCGCGTATAATCGAATCGTCTGGCATTGCCGGTTAATATAAGAGGGTTTGTGTCTGCATGTAAGCGTTGATTCAATATAGCAACCGATCTTCCTTTGGCTATCAGTTTCGTCTCGGTGGTAGCAGACCCTTCGTCATCAAAATGCGAGCTTCCTCGACCATTGATCAAGCGTCCATCATCCGTCAGGCTGATGAAAGAGGGTAATTCGAGGTGCGCCTGATTTTCATCGCCTCGATCGACAATCATCCGAGTCAATAGTTCTGTCAATCGGGTGGCGGCTTCCGCGGATAAAGCGACCGGCAGGCGGGATTCAGGCAGGGATTGCGAAGTCAATAATTCGACCGCCGTCGAAGCGGTTTCATAAAGCAACGATTCCAGAGAAGGATTGAGTAGAAAGTCAAAACCGCTGCGATGCGACAGGCGTTTGGAAAAGACTTGCTTTTTTGAACCTTTTTGGGCTGTGCAAGTGATGGTGATATCAATCAAAGGTTGGGTATCGGTCACATATATTCCCGACGTGTTTGCCACCAAAATTCGTCTGATTTCATCGTGATAATCGATAAAAACATCGGTCAGTAAATTGCTGACTTTTCCGCCTTTGGAGTTAAGGGTTGACAACACGTTGGCGATAGTATCCGAAGATGTTTTTTCCAGCCTTTTTTTTGCGATTATAACCCCGGAATCAATAGAGGGTTGTCTTGGAAACCGGTCAAATTGAATATGTTTTTTGGAGCCACGAATTGAACCGCCCAGCAACCTGGCTGCCCGTCGAGCCTTCGACCTTGAAAATCCTTCACAGGATTTGAAAGCTGTCTGTCGGTCATTAAAAACCCTGAGATTGATGCCTTCGGTGAGGTTATGTTCGGTGTCAACTATCACACCGTTTTTACACTGTATATTTCTAGATGCTTTTTGCTCCAGGAAGACATCGGCAAAATCGCCGCCGTTACGGGTTGCTAATTGAAGCAGGTGGATTAATTCGGAAGGATCTGAATGGAACGAATTGATCACTTCACGACCGGCGGCTTCGATATATGAAGTCAATGGGAAAAGTTTTGTCGCTGCAAGCAGTCCTGTGGCCTTCAGGCCAATATTGATGAATTGTCGTCGGTCAATCGTGTACTTACCCATTTTACTTATTTGTTTCTTTCAAAACTTGCACTAAAGAAACCATTTGCCTTTTTACCGCCTGGAGACTAGCATATCTTGACAGGTTACTCATACTACAAAGGAGGATTATATGATAAATAAAAACCGAGCGCGATATCTGATAGTTTTTATTTCGGCTATGATTTTCTTTTCACTTTTTTCTGCTTGTAAAAAACAGGAGATCATAGAGATATTTCCTCCCATTGTCTTTAGCCCGAGGCTTGGTGGAATAACTGGCGGCCCTTTGAACGAGAATTTAGTCGTTACGGCCGTGGAAAAAACCAATGGGGCTCCGGTGGAGGGGGCGACGGTATTTGTACATGACAGTGAGACGCATGAATTATTGGCTGAAGAAGTCACCGGGCCTGATGGGCGTGCGTCGTTTGAAGGGAAGCCGATAAAGGGACCGGTTGCAATTACGCTCACCTGCAATCAGACGATAGCGTATGACACGATTTCTTTCCTTGGAGTCAATTCGGCGAAGGTCACTGTTCCGATGACGCGGAGAAAAACGCCGGAAAAAGTTAAAACCGCGTTGACGTTTTTGGGGTTGGATTATGATGATGCGAAACTTTCAATCAATCGAAACGAACACACGTTTCCTGATATCGAGCTTGAATCGGGGACAGGAAAAGTTCCGGAGGATCCTTGGGTTACAAGTGTAGAAGATTTGCCGTTGGCTTTTAGTGCTTTTTCCACAGATCTCGGGGGTAATACCAAAAAATTCGGTTTTACGGTTGAGCCGGAGGGGCCTTTATCCGTCGATACACCGGCTATGATCAACATGGTGCCGGTCTCCACCCAAAATGTAAAAACCTGTCGAGGTGAGATTGAAAACCCCCCAGCCAATTTAGACACACCATCGACAGAATGGGACCCTTATAAACATTATATTTTTCAAGTTTATGCCGATGGCGGCCTGGCTGGGGATGTGATGGCTGGGTTTGCCAACATAGACAAGGGTTATACATACCAGGCTTTTATTGTGGAAACGCCGAAGTTGTTGAATGGCAGAATGGAAATTTCTGCTTTCAATCGTAGAGATGCCTGGGGCGAGATGACCTCTCGGTATTATCCTTTCCAATTTGAAAATGCTCCTGAAAATTTGGATATAACTTTTTTGAACGTTCCCAAACAGCTCCAAATTGAAAAAGAAAAAGATCAGGTTTTTCCTGATCTTGTCTGGTTTCCTTCTGAAACAAACTTGACTCTGGTGGAAATCCATCATGCAGATTTCAAATATCGATGGGCGTTGTATGTCATGGGGGAAAACGTCGGCAAGATCACTTTGCCCCCAATCGAACCCGGTTCTGCAGGATCCTTGGTTGTCGGTGAAATCTACGGTTATCGGGTCATTGGATGGCAAGTGCCTGGTTTAGACTATACAAATTGGTCGTTTCAGGACATCGAACAAAAAGCCACGCATCGGGCAAGGAGTTCACTTGTTCAATTTATGGTCGCTCCTACAAAATAGCATTGTATCGATGAACAAAACGGCTTAAAGCGTCCGCCCCGGATCTGTCGGAAATCTCGAAACACCGATTGACACAACACTCAGGCTTGGATAAAACCTTCCTTTTGACGGGTGATACCGATACTGTTTAGGGAGGCGCCCATGAGCACAAATATTACGAATTTCCTTCTTACGGGAGAATCCGGGGTTGGTAAAACCGCTATCATTCTGAACGTATTGAAAGAGCTTGATAAGAGTGTGAAGGTCGGCGGTTTTGTGACGCGGGCGATCCGTTCCGGAAAAGCAGGAAAAGGTGTTTTGCTGACGACTTTAGATGGACGACAAGCGGTTTTAGCGAGCTTGAATAAAAAAAGCACTTATAAAATCGGGAATTACGGGATCGATGTGGAAGTGATGAGCAACTTGGCTGTTCCTTCTTTGACGGCTGCTTTGGAAACAGCGGATTTAATCGTGATAGACGAGATCGGCAAAATGGAATGCTTTAGCAAGGAGTTTCGAGATACTGTTCTTCGCTGCATTGAATCTCCTCAATTGGTATTGGGTACGATTCAGGCTTTTGCCAGCCCATTTATAAACACGCTGACAAATCGTGAGGATGTCGCAGTTATTCCCGTGGATATGTCGAATCGAAACGATATGGCTTTAAATATCCTCGCTTTAATAGACGAATGGTTTCAAAGCAGGCAAAAATCTAAGCCTTCGAAAAAAAACGGATCACGTTCGCGTCGGTAATGAACGCCTTGTCTTCACGCTATCGAATCATTTTTATCCAGGCTCCTCTCGGTAGGGCGGAACCTTTGGTGTACCCTTTGGGTATCGTCACTTTAGCGGGCGTTGTTCCACCCGAACATCATATTAAAATTATAGACCCCAATCACATCGGATTGGAAAAAACCGCTCGTGAAATCAATGACTTCATGCCCGATATCATCTGCTTATCGATCAGAAATTTGGATTCACAGATACGGCGAGATCTATTTTATTATTACATTTATTTAAAGGGTTTTATAAACAAACTGCGAATTTGGGCTCCTCAGTCGAAAATCATTGCAGGAGGTGCTGGGTTTTCATTATTTCCTGAAAAAATCATGTCCGACAACCCTGCATTGGATCTAGGTGTTTTTCTTGAAGCGGATATTTCGCTGGTGGAACTCATCCAAAACCTGGATGACGTCACTTTGGTCAAAGGTGTTTACTACCGTGAAGACCATGCCGTCAAATTTACCGGAACTCCAGCTTTGCCCGCGCCCGAGCGTTTCGGCCGACCTCGTTATGATTTACTTGACCCGCGGCCGTACAAAGCTTTAAAGGGTGTCGGTGTTCAAACAAAGCGTGGTTGCCCGTTGAATTGTATTTATTGCACTTATCCCCACTTAAACGGATGTCGATTGCGGTTTTTGCCGGTTGATCAGGTGGTTGAAGAATTGAAAATTCTGAAAGAAAACTATGGAATCGATTCTGTTTCTTTCGTCGACGGTGTTTTCAACATTCCCAAAAAGCGGGCGGAAGAGCTTTTACATGCGATGATCGATGCCGATCTTGGGATCACATGGGGGGCGTGGTTTACCGAGAAAGGTTTTGACAGGCGATTTGCAGAATTATGTCGGGATGCCGGATGTCCTGAATTTTCATTTTCTCCCGATGGTTACAGTCAGGTAACTCTGGAAAAATTGGGTAAAACAATAAAGACAACGGATATCCACAAGATTTATCGAATAGCTCGTGAAGCCCCTGGAATAAGGGTTGCTTTCAACTTCTTTTGGAATCCTCCCGGCCAGTCTTTATCGGCATGGCTCAAGATGCTCTGGTTTACTTTAAAATGTAAATTGGTTTTACGCGGTAAAGCAGGAGGTATTATTTTCGGAAACCCTCGAATTGAACCTCATACTCCTTTGATGAAATTGGCATTGAAGGAAAATATTATCCGGGATGAAACCAATCTGCTCCCCGAAACCACAGAGGATTTGGAAAAGGTTTTTTATTCGAATCCAAAAACTCGTTATCTGGATTGGTTTTATGCGTTTTACGAGTATCTGTGGAAAATTAAACGAAAACTTCTGAATTGAATCGTTTTTTCAGAATATGGTGAACGATTTCCTGAAAACCATCACCGGAATATTTTTCTGCGATATAGGTTGGATGGTGGATCATCTGTGGAAGAAATTCATGTATATTGGCGACGGCAATGGAATGGTCGAGGGCGGAAAACAATGGTTCATCGTTTGGAGAGTCCCCGACAAACATAATTTTTTGCTGTAGCCGTTCCATTGATTCGCCGGCAAAGTCTTGAAGAAAGTTCTTTAAACATGATAATTTGTCGTGATTTCCATACCAGCAGTTCACATGAATCGATGAAATCTTGTAATTCAGGCCAAGCGATTTGGCGATAGCGCATATATGCTCAACTGATTCCTGTGAAAGGGCAGGCACATCTTCGCAATAATCTATGGCGAGGTCTGCGATTCGAAAGGGTTGGTCGACAGAAATGGCGCATCCTGGTATCTCTTTCAAAACGCGATCTTGAAGAATATTCAGTAAAAATTTGCCTTTCAATCGATCGGATTCGGTCTGAAAGTGCTTACGGATCATCGTTTTAGTTTGGTTCTGATATGAAAAGTAAAAAGCTCCGTTTTCGCCTATTACGGCTTCAACCGGCCAAAAACGTGCGATCATATCGCACCATCCGGCGGGTCTGCCGGTAACCGGAACGACTTTTACTCCGCACGTGTGAAGATCCCAGAGTGCTTGATAGGCTTCGGCGGTAATTTTACCGTTGGACGTGAAGGTGTCGTCGATATCCATGAAGAAATAGACCAGATTTTGACAGATGTGAGTTGGTATTTTATGAAGCGGGAGCATTCGTGAAGGTTTCATGAAAGCACCGATTTATAGGCTTTGAGCAGGTATTCGATACAAGAAGCTGCTGTGGCGGCAATGACGATCCAGGAGACGATGGGGTATAGAATCGTGCCGGTAAAGGGGGTGATCAGAGGGCTCAAGCAGAATATGAACGCGCCTGTCGCTTGCACGACCGCCTTTATTTTTCCGCTCAATAATGCCCGCACCGACACATTACGCCTTGCAAGGATGATTCGGCTATAAGCGACGGTGACATCGCGAATTGCCATGACGAGGGGAACGAACATCAGCGTCATTCCATGGGCTGCAAACGTAAAATATACGATCAGCCGAGACAAACTGTCGGAATACGGGTCAAACATTGCCCCGGCTTCGGATACAACTTTATATTTCCTGGCAAGAAAGCCGTCTAATCCATCGCTGAGCTCGATCAGAATCAGAATGATTAACCCTATCCACATTTTTGATATGCCGTCATCGAATACCCAGTATATCCAGGCGAAAAAGAGAGCCAGAGGAAGTCTGATCAACGTGATACCCATTACCAGAAAAAATTTTTTTCGATCGAGTTTTTGCAGGGATTTCGGCAGTTTGAACATAGCTCTCCTTTAGGGTCATATTTCCCGGACAGGATACATCTGGCTTCTTTTATATCACCAGTCGAAACAAAATTCACAACATTTTACTGAAATCATGAAGCAGTCACGTTTCTCGGCCTTCACCCGTTCTTCCCAATGCAATTTTATATTTACTTTTATGGCCATAGATGTTAAAGAGAGTTTCGCTCTGTAGATCACTTAAAGGCATGTAGGTTTCGTGAGCTATGGTTTTTGTCGCTTGTCAGGATCGATGCAACGCATGTCGGTACAAAAGAAAAGCAACCCAGTTGTTTGTCTTGTCAATTTAGGCTGCCCTAAAAACCAGGTTGACGCCGAGATGATCTTGGGTGCGCTGGATGGAGCCGGCTATACTATTTGTTGTGATCCGGAGCAGGCTGAAATTATCATCGTCAATACATGCAGTTTTTTAAAAACAGCGCGGCAGGAATCGTTGGAAACCCTTGAGCGGATGCTTGAACTGAAGAAGGCGGGTCTAGTAAAGCAGGTTATTGTTTCGGGGTGCATGGCTGACCGCGATCGAAAATATCTCAAATCGATAGTGGGCGGAATCGATCAATTTTTATCTCCATTTCAGATCGATCAGACAATACGGATTCTTGGCTTGGATCAGTCTATACGCTTGCCGGTAAAGCCTGGAAAAAGTTATATGCCCGAAGGGATTCGATTGATGACGACGCCCCGATCTTATGGCTATTTAAAAATCGCCGATGGTTGCGACAATCGCTGTTCATTTTGCCGTATTCCCTATTTGCGTGGTTCTTTTCGAAGCAGGGCGCCGGAAGACATCATCGATGAGGCTGCCGGTCTGATTGAATCCGGGCGGCGTGAAATCGTCGTCATTTCACAAGACAGCACGGCTTATGGTCAAGACAATCCACGGTTTGGGGATTTGTGTGCTTTATTGGAAGGGCTATCGCGATTACATGGTTTGAAATGGCTTAGATTGATGTATTTATATCCGGCTGGAATTACAGAGAAACTATTACGTTTAATCGCTGATTCTCCGGTAATTTGCCGATATCTTGACATACCTTTGCAGCATGTTGATTATCGAGTGCTGAAGAGCATGAATCGTCGAATTCCTGAATTGGCTGGACAAGCCTCGTTGGATATAGAGGATTTTCTGAACGCTGTAAAAAAATGGGTTCCTGACATTGCTGTCCGATCGACCCTGATGACCGGTTATCCAGGGGAAGACGAAAAATCGTTTGAAAAAATGTTGAACCTGGTCAAATCAGGCATATTTGAGCATCTTGGTGTTTTTACGTGGTCATGTGAGCCGAATACGGCGGCGGCGAAATTTCAGGCTGAGGCGGTTGATAGACGGGAGGCGGAGAAAAGGGCGTCCGAGTTGATGGAGGCGCAGGCAGAGGTTGTTGTTCAGAGGAATCTAGCAAGATTGAATAAAACTTATGATGTTGTTATTGACGGGCCGGGTGACGAAGAGGGTTTTGTATTGGGCAGGCTGGAGTTTCAGGCGCCAGAGGTGGACGGAATGGTGAAATTGAGAGGTTGTTATGCACCTGGAACCTGGCTAAAGGCGCGCTTGAGCGATGTCGATTTATATGATTTCGAAGGAATTGTTGTTGATAAATGACGAAAAGCCTATTACACTGACCGTGTCGGGTAATGTGGAAGGCCTACAAAAAATGCTGATGATGAAGGTGGGCTTGACAGGTGAGTTCTTGGATGATTAAATTAGGTACCGACTAGAATTTTGGGAGTGAATAATATGAAGAAATGTACGTTGGCGCTATTAAGTATCTTGTTGGTGGTGGGAAATGTTGCTCCTATCCATGCTTCACGAACACAAGGCAGATTCTTTCTCGAGATTAAGGACAGCGGTGGAAAGCCGATAAAAGATGTTTTGATTACCTTGGTGAGCAAGGTTACGGAAACGCGAACATATAAATTGGATCCGACTGATAAAAAGGGGAAAACTAAAATTGTTGGAATAGAGCCTGAAGAGTACCATATCCGCTGTGAAAAAGACGGTTATCAACCGTTGGAAGGATCGATCAAGCTTCGGCCGGGAGTCAATGTTGAAGAATCATGGGTGATGCGTACGTTGGACGAAGCCAAAGCGGAGGCCAGGGAAAAAGCTTTGGAAAGTATGACGGAAGAAGAGCGTAATCGGATTCTGGCTGAAGAGAAGCATAACGAAGGGATAACAGCCTACCAACAGGGCGACATGGAAAAAGCTCGAATACTTTTTGAACAAGCGATTAAAATAGATCCTAATGTTCATTATTTGACTCATTTAATATTGGGGCAAATGCTTTTCAATGAACATGATGCAGAAAAAGCTTTGGTTTACTTCCAGAAAGCGTATGAGCTCGATAAAGAAAAAGCGGCTGTTGCCGATATCGCATCCATGTTGGGAGCGACTTATATGATCCTGGACAAACCGGATAAAGCAAAAGAAGTGTGGATGGAAGAAATTGAGCATGAACCGCGGCCGATAGTTCTATACAATCTTGCGGGAATTGAAGTCCGTGCAGGGGATTTGGACGCTGCGGTTAAATGGTTGACCATGTCGGTGGAAAAATTCCCGGATTTTGCGGATTCGATTCGGTTGCTTGGTGACGTGTATATCAACAAAAATGACTATCCAAAAGCTTTGGAGATGTATGAAAAGCTTGAAAAGATCATGGAAAGCCAGGAAAATGTTTCTCAAGAAGAGTTGGCTTTCATTAAGGATACAGTTGTGCTATTAAAAGAAACGGTGAATAAATAATGGTTGATCTCATTAAAGAGTCACTTTTTTGGGATTTAAATCTGGTTATAAAAGAAACGAAGGTAATAACCATTAAACAACACATCTGAGGGAGGAGTAACTATGCACCTTAGAAAAATTCTTTTATTGGGCTTTATGGCCCTGTTGATCAGCGGAGGTATGGCATACGCGCAACAGACGGGTGTCATTGCGGGTCGTGTTACCGACGTTGATGGCAATCCCATCCCGGGTGTCACGGTGACGGCAACGGGACCGAATCTTCCTGGAGCGCGAGTGGACGTTACGAGTTCATCCGGTATGTATCGTATGCCCCAGTTGCCGCCGGGAACCTATACCTTGACGGTAGAATTGATGGGAATGAAAACGATCGAGAGACCGGATATCAGAGTGTCGGTCAACTCGACAACCAACATGAACTTCACGATGGAGATGGCTCCGTTTGAAGAGACGGTGGTTGTCACGGGTGCGGCCGACGTGCTTGACGTGACATCGTCATCGGCCCGAACGACGATCACCCGTGACTTGACTGAACGTCTTCCCGGGTCAGACGATATGTTCAGCGCGTTTACGATGAGCGGTAACGTCACCGGCAGCGGTAACGTTCGGGTAGCCGGCGGATCTCAGACCGACAACACCTATTTGTTTGACGGTGTTGACACGACAGACCCGGTTACATCGACATTCGGCGCCAATCTGGCTGCAGACGCGATCGAGCAGGTCGAGGTGCAGACAGGTGGTTTCAAAGCTGAATTCGGTCGATCGATGGGTGGTATTGTCAATGCGGTGACGAAGTCCGGTGGTAACGATTTTCACGGCACCGTACGTTGGAAGCATGAAGACACTGAAAAAACCCGTATGAAAGATAAGTATGAAGACGTGCGCACACTTGGGTATTATGTCCGAAATGAGTATGCAGCAACGTTTGACGGTCCAATCATCCAGGACAAGCTCTGGTTCATGGTGACATACAGCTTGACGGTTCAGGATGGTGAAGGCGCTACAATCAAAGGATATGGTGTTGATTATCGTGATCCCAAGAATAAAATTTTGGTAAACAAAGATCGGGAATTTCACCTTCCATATGCCAAATTGACATTTCAACCGATGCAGGAACACAAATTGGTGTTGAACTATTCCGGTGAAAACGCCGAGATCAAAAACAGCGCCGGATCTGAAGATTCCACGACGCCGGAAGCCTATGGCACTCAGGATCAAGGAGGTCCTTTCTACAGTTTGGAATGGACTTGGTTGAAGAGTTCCAGCCTTTTCTTTGTCACCCGTATCGGTGTTTCCGAGGGCTACATCGGTGTCAAACCGACCAGTGGAGACAGGAACTCTCCGGCTTTTTACGACACTTTCCACCAGCAGAGTTATAACAACTACAACAGATGGCTGGAAGACAACCGGGATCGATATCAGTTTTCATTCAATGCCAGCTATTTTATGGACGATTTGATGGGTTCGCATGAGTGGAAGACAGGGTTGGAATATCATAAAGCAGAGCGAAATGTGACTGATGAGACTCCAGGTCGATATAGCTATACGATCACCCAGGTTCCCGTCGGCGACAAATATAATCCTGAATATTATACAGGTAAAGAGGCTACCCGTACGGAACCGTTGCACTTTGGTATAAAAGAGAAATCCTCGAGTGACTATTATGCTTTCTTCATTCAGGACGACTGGCATATTACCGATGATATTACGTTGAATCTTGGTCTTCGCTTTGAGACGATCACGTTTAAAAATCATGATGGTGAAACCAAAGTCCCAGCTTGGAAATGGGGTAATTGGACCCGGGATTCCTATATGAATGATAATGGAACGTTCAAAAACCAGGCTGATATGAAGATGGATGACATGCTTGCGCCGCGTATTGGATTTGCCTGGGATGTGTTCGGCGATGGAAAAACGTCGGTTCATGCTTTTTACGGCCGTTTCTACAACCCCTTCGACCTTCAGTTGCCCGGCATGTTTCAGCCGTTTGATGCTGATTTGTCAGCCAGCCGCCAGCAGGAATACAGAGGTCCTGAGTGGACGGATAAGAACAAAGACGGCATTCCCGACGAAGACTATTTCTTCGATAGCGCTAATTGGGTGACGACAAGTGAGTCCGAACCCGATGATACCAACCTGTTGGATCCTGATCTTTCAGCAGAATATTCCGATGAATTTCTGGTCGGTATTCAGCAGGAAGTGATGCCGAATTTCATGGTAGGGTTCTCGATTACCAATCGAAAAACTCGAAATATGCTCGAAGATACCGGCTTGTTCCTGGACGAAAATGGCAACGTTACTTGGACATTTAGAGGCGGCATCAAGGATGATTTTTCAGGTCTCGATCCCGGCAAAAAATACGATCCGAGAGAACCCCAAGACAGTCAGAAAAACCCTGACTATGCCAAGCATATTTATTGGATTACAAACGTTAAAGAAAACAAACGAGATTACATGGGTTATGAGTTGACTGCTCGTGCAAGAAAGGAAAGTTGGAATCTTCAGGCCAGTTACACCTATTCCAAGGCGGAAGGAACAACGATCGATGCCCAGGAAGGCTACAGCGGAATCGCTCAGTTTTCAGGTCAGTTCGATACCTATCAGACATCACAGAACCTGTTTGGTGAATTGCCCTGGTCTTGCCGCCATTATTTGAAGGTTGCAGCAACCTATGTATTCAATATCACCGACTGGTATGAAATGTCATTTGGTGTGAATGCATGGTATCGATCCGGCTACTTCTACAGCAAACGGCAGGCTCCGAAAGAAACCTATGACCCGGAAAACCCCGGCAACGATATCAATAATCCCGAGACATGGACCGGTCGTCCACCTTATCGTACCTATGCCTGGACATTCCCGGACGGCCGTGGCGGATACGAGCTCCCTGGATATCATAATTTCGATATTTCATGGCAGAACAGCTTCAAATTCGGTCGATATGGCGCTTTGACCTTCATTATTGACGTCACCAATGTCGACAATTATCAGGGCGTTCTCCGGAGAGCCGACGTGTACAATCCTAAGAAACCGGAATTGTTCAATGGAGACAATGGCTGGGGTGGCCCAGGAGATTACCTGTTCATGTTGAAATACTCGTTCTAATTCTCAACAACAGTTATTGATAGTGACGACGCCCGAAGAGGGCGTCGTTTTTTTTATTTTAAAATGTTTTTATAAGTCGTATTTTCGATTGAAAAAAAGTTTAGCAGGTAATAACTGTTTTGCATTTAAAGTTGATAGGTTCGCGACGGGTCCGATTAACATACATTTGTGTTTTGGAGCAGATTCTGTGATAATAGCGAAATGGAGCCGATAGTATATCGATTGTCAATAAATGGGTTTATCATCTGATCAGGCAATATGGCCACATTAAACGGCTAATCAAAAGGAGGAGTGACTATGCATCTTAGAAAAATTCTTTTATTGGGCTTTATGGCCCTGTTGATCAGCGGAGGTATGGCATACGCGCAACAGACGGGTGTCATTGCGGGTCGTGTTACCGACGTTGATGGAAATCCTGTCCCGGGTGTCACGGTGACGGCAACGGGGCCGAATCTTCCTGGAGCGCGAGTGGACGTTACGAGTTCATCCGGTATGTATCGTATGCCCCAGTTGCCGCCGGGAATGTATACGTTGACGCTTGAACTGATGGGAATGAAAACGATCGAGAGGCCGGATATCAGAGTATCGGTCAACTCGACCACCAACATGAACTTCGAAATGGAGATGGCGCCGTTTGAAGAGACGGTGGTGGTCACGGGTGCGGCCGATGTGCTTGACGTGACATCGTCATCGGCCCGGACGACGATCACCCGTGATTTGTCTGAACGTCTTCCCGGATCGGACGATATGTTCAGCGCGTTTACGATGAGCGGTAACGTCACCGGCAGCGGTAACGTTCGGGTAGCCGGAGGATCTCAGACCGACAACGCCTATTTGTTTGACGGTGTTGACACGACAGACCCGGTTACATCGACATTCGGCGCCAATCTGGCTGCAGATGCGATCGAGCAGGTCGAGGTGCAGACAGGTGGTTTCAAGGCGGAATTCGGTCGATCGATGGGTGGCATTGTCAATGCGGTGACGAAGTCCGGAGGTAATGACTTTCACGGTACCGTCCGCTGGAAACGTGAAGATTCCGATACCTTTGCGAAAGACAAGTTTGAAGGCCGCCGCACCTTACCGGAATATCTTCGGAATGAATATGCCGCGACGTTTGATGGCCCGATTATCCAAGATAAACTCTGGTTCATGGTGACATATAGTTTGACGATTCAGGATGGTGAAGGATCGACGATTCGAGAATACGGAGTCGATCCGCGTGATCCGAAAAATATGGTCATGATAAACAAAGACCGTGAATTTCACCTCCCATACGCCAAACTGACATTTCAGCCGATGCAGGAACACAAATTGGTGTTGAACTATTCCGGTGAGAATGCAGAGATTAAAAATCGTATCGGAGATGAAACTGATACGACTCCTGAAGCTTATGGAACTCAGGAGCAGGGTGGGCCTTTTTACAGTTTGGAATGGACGTGGTTGAAGAGTTCCAGTCTTTTCTTTGTCAGCCGTATTGGTGTTTCAGAAGGCTACATCGATGTCAAACCGACTGATGGCGATAAAGACAGTCCTGCTTTTTTTGATTTGTACCATCGACAAAATTATAACAACTATGCCGGATGGTTGGAAGACAACCGGGATCGGTTTCAGTTTTCGTTCAATGCCAGCTATTTTATGGACGATCTGATGGGGTCACATGAATGGAAGACGGGATTGGAATATCATAAGATCGAGAATCGTGTTACCGATCAGTTCCCTGGCCGATACAGTTATACCATTACGCAGGTTCCCGTCGGCGACGCGGAAAATCCTGATTTTTACACGGGAGCTGAGGCCTCAAGAACGGAGTATTTGAATCATGGTATAGAGGAAAAAACTACCGGCAACTATTATGCTTTTTTCATTCAGGATGACTGGCATATTACCGAAGATATTACGCTGAACCTTGGCCTTCGCTATGAGACGGTCACCTATAAAAATCACAATGGCGATTCAAAAGCTCCGGCTTGGACTTGGGGTAATTGGACCTGGGATTCTTATATGAACGCGGATAGATCGTTCAAGAGCCAGGCTGATTTGAAGATGGATAAAATGTTGGCGCCGCGTGTCGGATTGGCATGGGATGTTTTCGGGGATGGAAAAACATCAGTTCATGGGTTTTACGGTCGATTCTATAATCCATTCGATCTTCAGTTACCTGGTATGTTTCAACCCTTTGAAGCGGATTTATATGCCCGCCGCCAACAAGAATATACAGGACCTCAATGGTCGGATAGAAACAAAGACGGTATCCCTGATGAAGACTTTTTCTACGATGATGCTAATTGGACTACAACAAGTGAAGATGAACCCGAAGATACCAACCTGTTGGACCCTGATATTTCCGCGGAATATACCGATGAAATTCTGGTTGGCATTCAACAAGAAGTGATGCCGAATTTCATGGTGGGGTTCTCGATTACCAATCGAAAAACTCGAAATATGCTCGAGGATACAGGTCTATTTCTGGATGAAAACGGAAATGTCGTATGGACATTTAGAGGCGGCATCAAGGATGATTTTTCAGGTCTCGATCCCGGCAAAAAATACGATCCGAGAGAGCCTCTTCCCAGCCAAAAAAATCCTGATTATGCCAAGCATATTTATTGGGTTACAAACGTTAAAGAAAACAAACGGGATTACATGGGGTATGAGTTGACCGCTCGTGCAAGAAAGGAAAGTTGGAATCTTCAGGCCAGCTACACCTATTCCAAGGCAGAAGGAACAACGATCGATGCCCAGGAAGGCTACAGCGGAATCGCTCAGTTTTCAGGTCAGTTCGATACCTATCAGACATCTCAGAACCTGTTTGGTGAATTGCCCTGGTCTTGCCGCCATTATTTGAAGGTTGCAGCAACCTATGTATTCAATATTACTGATTGGTATGAAATGTCATTTGGAGTGAATGCGTGGTATCGATCAGGCTACCATTATAGTAAACGGCAGGCCCCGGTGAACACCTTTGACCCGGAAAACCCCAACAACGATATCAATAATCCCGAGACATGGACCGGTCGTCCGCCTTATCGTTCCTATGCCTGGACCTTCCCGGAAGGCCGCGGCGGATATGAGCTCCCCGGATACCACAGTTTCGATCTTTCTTGGCAGAATACCTTCAAATTCGGTCGATACGGCGCTCTGACCTTGGTTGCCGACGTGAACAATGTCGACAATTATCAGGGTGTTCTCCAAAGAGCCGACGTGTTCAATCCCAATAAACCGCTTTTGTTCAATGAAGATAATGGCTGGGGTTATCCAAGAGATATGGTCTTCATGGTGAAATACTCGTTCTAATTTTCAAAAACAGATATCGATGCGAACGACGCCGGAAACGGCGTCGTTTTTTTTATCCAAAAAATATCCAATGAGTTTCGCCTTCCGGAAAAACAGATAGTTTGTCTCATGTTAAACTTGTATAACCCATTGAGTTCCATGGATTCACAAAGTGGCCGGCTTTTATATTTTGACTTTCTGATAATGTGTGGTTATAATGAAGCAAAATGATGGCTGTCAAATTCGATTATCGATCACCGGCAAATAGTTTAAGATTATAAAACTTGTAGTTATTTAGCAGCAATTACATCTGGGAAAGGAGTAATAATGAACTTTAGAAAATGCTTTTTTGGGATGATTTTCATAGCTCTGTTACTCAGTGGAGGCATCATACACGCGCAACAGACGGGTGTCATCGCAGGCCGAGTTGCCGACAGTGACGGCAATCTCATCCCGGGTGTTACGGTGACGGCAACGGGACCGAATCTTCCTGGAGCGCGAGTAGATATTACCAGGCCATCCGGTATGTATCGGATGCCTCTGTTGCCTCCGGGAATGTACACCTTGAAGGTTGAGTTGATGGGAATGAAAACGATCGAGCGATTGGATATCAGGGTATCGGTCAACACGACAACCAACATGAATTTCACGATGGACCCGGCGCCGTTTGAAGAGACGGTGTTTATGACTGGAGCTACTGAAATGCTTGACGTGACGTCATCCTCGGTGCGAACCGTAATTCCACGAGACTTTTCTGAACGTCTTCCAGGCTCGGCCGATATGTTTACTGCCTTTTCGATGAGCGGTAAAGTCACGGGTAGCGGTAACGTACAAGTAGCCGGCGGATCGCAGACGGACAATACCTATTTGTTTGACGGTGTTGACACGACTGATCCGCTTTTCTCGACATCAGGCGCCAAATTGGCTGCGGATGTGATCGAGCAGGTCGAGGTGCAAACGGGTGGTTTCAAAGCGGAATTCGGTCGATCGATGGGCGGTATCGTCAATGCGGTGACGAAATCGGGCGGTAACGATTTTCACGGTACCGTCCGCTGGAAAAATGAGGATTCCAAATTCCGTTCGCATGACAAGCATGGAGACGAGCGCACTCTTGGTGAATATACCCGCAACGAGTATGCAGCGACATTTGATGGTCCGATTGTCCAAGATAAACTCTGGTTTATGGTGACGTATAGCTTGACGATCACGGATGGTGAAGGTTCGACAATCAAAGCGTATAGTGTCGATTATAGGGATCCGAAGAATAAAATTGTGATCGATAAGGATCGGAAAATTCACCTTCCGTATGCTAAATTGACGTTCCAGCCGATGCAGGAGCACAAATTGATGTTGAACTATTCCTGTGAGAATACGGAGATTAAAAACAATATAGGATCCGAAAATTCCACGACGCCTGAAGCATACGGAACGCAGGAGCAGGGCGGACCTTTCACCGGTTTGGAATGGACTTGGCTGAAGAACTCCAACCTCTACTTTGTCAGCCGTGTTGGTATCTCGGAAGGTTATATAAATGTCAAGCCAACGAATGGTGTCAAAGATAAACCTCATTTTTATGATACTTATCATGGTCAGTCTTATAATAACTATAACCGATGGTTGGAAGATAAACGTGATCGATTCCAGATTTCGTTCAATGCCGGTTATTTCATGGATGATTTGATGGGTTCTCATGAGTGGAAATCAGGTTTGGAATATCACAAGTTGGAACGAGAAGTCACCGATCAGTTTCCCGGCAGATACAGTTATAGGATCAACCAGGTTCCCGTTGGCGACAGAATTAATCCCGATTACTACACCGGAACGGAGGCGACTCGATCCGAGTATTTGAATCACGGAATCAAAGAAAAAGCCACGGGTGATTATTATGCTTTTTTCATTCAGGATGACTGGCACATCACCGATGATATCACATTAAATCTTGGTCTTCGCTATGAAACGGTCACGTACAAGAATCACAATGGCGATTCCAAAGCTCCGGCCTGGAAATGGGGTAATTGGACTCGGGATTCCTATTTGAATGATGATGGGTCATTCAAAGGTATGGCAGATATGAAGCTGAATAACATGCTGGCTCCCCGTGTTGGATTTGCTTGGGATGTGTTCGGAGATGGTAAAACATCGGTTCATGCTTTTTACGGCCGTTTCTACAATCCATTCGATCTTCAGTTGCCCGGCATGTTTCAGCCGTTTGAATCCGATTTGTCGGCTCGCCGTGAACAGGAATACACCGGGCCCGAATGGTCGGATAAAAATAAAGACGGTATTCCTGATGAAGACTTTTTCTTCGACAATGCCAATTGGACGACGACAAAGGAAGATGGACCTGGTGATTCAAACCTGTTAGACCCAGATCTTTCAGCGGAATATGCCGATGAATTCTTGGTTGGTATTGAGCAAGAAGTGATGCCGAATGTCGTGGTCGGCTTCTCAATCACCAGTCGTAGAACCCGTAATATGATTGAAGATACCGGTTTGTTCCTGGATGAAGATGGTAATGTCACTTGGACATTCAGAGGCGGTATCGAGGATGACTTTTCCGGCCTCGATCCCAATAAAAAATATGATCCGCGAGAGCCGCGCACAGGTCAAAAAAACCCGGACTATGCCAAACATATTTATTGGGTTACCAACGTTAAAGGAAACAAGCGTGATTATACGGGTTATGAATTGGCTGCTCGTGCACGAAAAGAAAACTGGAATCTTCTGGCCGGCTATACCTATTCCAAGGCGGAAGGTTCAACTATCAACGCTCAGGAAGGCTACAGTGGAACCACACATTTTTCCGGCCAGTATGATACATACCAGACATCTCAGAATCTGTTTGGTGAATTGCCATGGTCCTGCCGCCATTACCTGAAAGTTGCGGCAACCTATTTCTTCAACATCACCGACTGGTATGAAATGTCATTTGGTTTGAATGCATTTTATCGTTCCGGCTACCATTACAGCAAGCGCCGTACTCCATGGTATACCTATAATCCGGATGGCTCGTACGATGATATCGATGATCCGAAAACCTGGACCGGAACTCCGCCTTATCGATCATATGCCTGGACTTTCCCGGAAGGCCGTGGCGGATATGAACTCCCCGCATACCAGAATTTCGACATTTCATGGCAGAACAGCTTCAAATTTGGTCGATACGGCGCTCTTACCTTTATTGTTGATGTAAACAACGTTGCCAATTATCAGGGGGTTTTGCAGCGAATCGACTACATCGGTCCATATAAAACCCACTACTTCAATGTTGACTGTGGCTGGGGTTCACCAAGAGAATACTTGTTCATGCTGAAATACTCGTTCTAATCCTAAACATTTCGATAGTGACAAAAACGACGCCGGAAGCGGCGCCGTTTTTTTAACTTGAAAACATCAGGGGGGTTTGGTAAGGTCATTTTGTTGATTTTTAAACTTTTTTGTATATATGGAGGATAAAAATGAATGCAAAAAAATACATAAAGATGGAAGATACGTTTGGTGCTCACAATTACCATCCCCTCGATGTTGTCATCAGTAAAGCAAAAGGTGTTTGGGTTGAAGATGTCGATGGGAAAAAATACATGGATTTCCTGGCTGCCTATTCGGCGGTCAACCAAGGACATTGCCATCCCAGGATCATTGCAGCGCTTAAAGATCAAGCTGAAAAGCTTACGTTGACATCCAGAGCCTTCCGAAATGATCAGTGGCCGCTCTTAGCCAAAGAGGCGACGGAATTGTTCGGTTATGAGATGATGCTGCCGATGAACACCGGTGCGGAGGCGGTCGAAACGGCGCTGAAAGCGGTGCGGCGATGGGGTTATGATGTCAAGGGTATTCCTGATAACAAAGCTGAAGTCATCGTATGTGACAACAACTTTCATGGTAGAACCATCACGATCGTGTCGTTTTCATCGGCTCCGGAATACAAGCGGGGCTTTGGTCCGTTGACGCCCGGCTTCGTTTCAGTGCCTTACGGTGATGTCGAAGCATTGAAGAAAGCGATAACCCCGAATACAGCCGCCTTTATGGTGGAGCCTATTCAGGGTGAAGGTGGTGTCGATGTGCCTCCGGAAGGTTATTTAAAGGCTTGTTATGATGTGTGCAAGGCGAAAAATGTTCTGTTTGTGGCCGATGAAATTCAATCCGGTCTTGGCAGAACGGGTAAAATGCTTGCCTGTGAACACGAGTCTGTCCGACCTGACGTCGTCATCATAGGAAAAGCGCTTTCAGCGGGCACCGTGCCGGTATCGGCTGTGCTTTCCGACAAAGAAGTCTTGGGTCTCTTCAAGCCTGGCGACCATGGATCGACATACGGGGGAGCTCCTCTTGGTTGCCGTGCTGCCCGGGAAGCTCTAAAAGTTCTGGTGGAAGAAAAAATGGTCGAAAACAGTGCGAAATTGGGTAAATACCTGATGGAAAAACTTCAGAAGATCAAAAGCCCTCACGTTGATTTCTTTCGTGGAAAAGGTTTGTGGATCGGTGTCGTGTTGAAAAAATCCGCCGGGGGAGCTCGTCGATTCTGCGAAGCGTTGATGAAAGAAGGATTGCTGTGCAAGGAAACCCATGTTCACATTATCCGACTTGCACCGCCGTTGTGTATTACCAAGGAAGAATTGGATTGGGCGCTCGAGCGCATCGAGAAGGTTTTAACCACGTTATAATCTGAAAATCACATTAGTGAAAGAACGCCTGCTGTTTGTCATCAAGCAGCAGGCTTTTTTAAGCAATTGATGGAATTTTAGTTGGAATTGATTTCCAGGCGTTTACGGTTTCTGACTTTGGCTACCGGCGAATCCAGCGCGAAACGTTGGAAAGTATGAAATGCCCGACTGGAATCTCGATCGATGACTCTTACCGGCCATTCGTCATTCAATTCGGCAACGGTGTTGTCCCAGGTGTACTGGCCGATATCCATGCGCAGCTCTTCGAAGCGGCTTTCTGGAATCATGTATAAATTAAAATCACGGAAACCTCGCCAAACAAGGTTTGAAACGACATCTTCCGGCGGCAGTTGAGTTATCACAACCGTTGGACCGTTGTTGACCAATACAATATAAGCAAACATAATCCCACCTCCCGTCAAATCATTTAAATTCTCTACACCTTATAATATACGAAAAATTTAAAGAGTGCGATATGTTCAAAAAGAAAATGAAATTGACTTTAAACCTGTTGAATCATAAGATGCTTTCACAATATTTCGATTTTCGAAATGAGTTACAGGGGGGTTGAACGTGAAAGGATTGATACTAAGCGGGGGGAAGGGAACGCGGTTGCGCCCCCTGACATATACCAGAGCAAAACAGTTGGTGCCGGTAGCCAACAAACCGGTTTTGTTTTATGGCCTGGAAGCGATTGTTGCGTCTGGAATCAACGATATCGGGATCATTGTCGGTGATACTTACCAAGAGATACAGGAAGTTGTCGGTGATGGCTCCAGATGGAATGCCCGCATCACTTATATTCAGCAGGAGGCCCCGTTGGGCTTGGCTCATGCGGTGTTGACGGCTGAAGATTTTATCAAGGATGACCCTTTCGTTATGTATCTTGGTGATAACTTGATATTGGATGGTATAAGCGGACTTGTAAATGAGTTTCGTAACAGTGAGGCCAATGCTCAAATTTTATTGGCCCAAGTTCCCAATCCACAGCAGTTTGGTGT
The DNA here is from genome assembly GCA_049652745.1 of bacterium. Classification (GTDB taxonomy): domain Bacteria; phylum CSSED10-310; class CSSED10-310; order CSSED10-310; family CSSED10-310; genus JBASEY01. The sequence continues at coordinate 59,635 of JBASEY010000029.1, forward strand.
TGCCGAGCTACATGAAAACAGGGTTGTCCGACTAGTGGAAAAGCCAAAAGATCCTAAGAGTGACTTGGCGCTGGTAGGCGTGTATATGTTCGATAAATCTATTTTTACCGCAGCTCGACATATTAAACCATCAGCAAGAGGTGAGTTGGAAATCACGGATGCCATTCAGGAGTTGATCAATATGGGATTGACTGTCGATCCGCATATTGTTCAGGGATGGTGGAAAGATACCGGTAAACTGGAAGATATGCTGGAAGCGAATAGAATGGTTCTGGATAGACTGGAACCTTATAATCTGGGCGAAGTCGATGATAAATCAGTGATCAATCACAAAGTGATCATTGAAGAAGGCGCTGTCATAAAAGGTTCTTTTCTTCGAGGGCCGGCAATAATCGGCAGGAATACTCAGATTATCGATTCGTATATCGGCCCGTTCACGTCGATTCAATGTGATTCGATTATACAAAACGCAGAGATTGAGCATTCGATAATTTGTGAACATGCACGTATTGAAAATATCGGCGTTCGGATAGAAGACAGCCTTATTGGGAGAAGTGTCGAGCTGAAAAAATCGGTAATGTTGCCCAAAGCTTATCGGTTCGTTTTGGGTGATCGCAGTGTCGTTGGAATCCTATAAAAAGAGGTAAACGTTATGATCGAAGGAGTTAAAACCAAACTTTTGAAACGTATTCCCGATGAGAGGGGTTATTTGATGGAAATGTTTCGATCGGATTGGCCGGAGTATGAAGTTTTCGGCCAAGCTTATATTACGGCGGTTTATCCAGGCGTCGTCAAAGGATGGCATTATCACAAGTTACAGGATGATAATTTTATCTGTGTAGGTGGAATGGCTAAAGTCGTTCTTTACGACGGCAGAAAAGATTCCCCGACATATGGTGAGGTCAACGAATTTTTTACCGGGGTGTTGAATCCGATGTTGATCCATATACCTAAGGGAGTATTTCACGGGTTTAAGGGTATTTCGGAAGAAATGGCTCTTATCGTGAATATCCCGACAAAAACATATAATTATTCAGAACCCGATGAGTATCGTTTGCCTGCGCATACGACGGAAATACCCTATGATTGGAGCCGAAAAGATGGGTGATCGTTTTTTAATAACCGGTGGAGCAGGATTTATCGGGTCAAACTTCGTTCATTACATTTTAAAAACGTATTCTTCCTGCAAAGTCATCAATCTCGATAAACTGACGTATGCCGGAAACCTAGACAATCTTGTCGCCGTTCAAAGCGATCCGAGATATACATTTGTCGAAGGTGATATTTGTGACCCCAAGGTAGTCGATGAAATTGTCAAGTCCGGCATCGATTTCATTTTCAATTTCGCAGCGGAAACACATGTGGACAGGTCGATTATCGAACCGGAAGCCTTTATTCGAACCGACGTGTTGGGAACTCATGTTTTGTTGGAGGCTGTTCGGAAATATGGTGCCGGTCGATTTGTCCAGATTTCGACGGATGAGGTTTATGGTTCGATTGAAACAGGATCGTTTAAAGAAAATGACCCATTGGATCCCAGCAGTCCATATTCGGCATCGAAGGCGGGAGCTGAGCTGCTGGTAAAATCGTATATCAGAACATTCAAAATCCCCGCAATTATAACAAGAGCATCAAATAATTATGGTCCGTATCAGTATCCTGAAAAATTGATTCCGCTTTTCGTGACAAACGCATTGGATGATAAGCCGCTGCCATTATATGGAGATGGTCTTAATGTTCGAGATTGGTTGTATGTTGAAGATCATTGTTCGGCATTGGACATTATTGCAAGAAAAGGAACCGTTTCAGAAGCGTATAATATCGGCGGTAACAATGAGAGGACAAACTTGGAAATAACTCGTTTGATCCTGGAGGAATTGGAAAAGCCGGATTCTTTGATAAGCTGGGTGAAAGACCGTCCGGGACATGACAGGCGATATGCCGTTGATTCCACGAAAACGCGAGCTCTTGGTTGGAAACCTGAGCGTAATTTTCAAGAGGGTATTTCTTCTACGATTCGTTGGTATGCCGGCAACAGACTCTGGTGGGAAAAGCTCAAGAAAAAACAGGCTCATTTTCGTGAATATTATAAAAACTGGTATGAAAAAAATCTGGGACTGACAAAATGAAAATTTTGGTTACAGGCGCCGGCGGTATGCTGGGCCATGATCTGATGACCGTTTTAAAAGATACCGGATGGGTGGAAGGCGTCGATATTCACGATTTTGATATTACTGTTCAACAAGACTGCATGAAGATGGTCATGGCGATCGATCCGGATTGGATTGTCAATTCGGCCGCATTTACAGCGGTGGATGATTGTGAAAATCTTTATCAGAAAGCGTATGCTGTAAATGCGATCGGTGCAGCCAATATGGCAGAAGCGGCTAAAGCATCGGGTGCGCGAATGGTGCATATCTCAACAGATTATGTTTTCGATGGCATGGCGTCTGAGCCTTATTCGGAAGATGCGACGCCAAATCCCCAAACAAAATATGGGATCACCAAGTTGGCGGGAGAAAACAGGGTGATTGGCATCCTTGGAGACAGAGTTTTGGTTGTTCGTACAGCTTGGCTATTTGGAGCTCATGGCAAAAATTTTGTCGATACTATTTTGAATATCGCCGATCGAGGTAATCCTCTTAAAGTCGTTGCCGATCAGATTGGTTCACCGACATATACTCTGGACTTGGCGTCTGGAATTCAGAAATTGATACAGCGTGAAGCGTCGGGAATTGTGCATGTCACCAGCAGCGGTTCAACTTCCTGGCATGGTTTTGCTTCCTTTTTTCTTAAAAAGACCCACCCTGATATACGGGTGATGCCTATACCGGCAAGTGAATATCCGTTGCCGACGCCGCGTCCCGCATATTCAGTTCTTGCATTGGACAGATTTACAAAAATTACCGATAATTCTATGCCGGACTGGCATAATGCCGTCGATCGATATTTGAAAACTCACCATCCCAGTAGATTAAAGGAGAACGTATGATGAAAGTGTTAGTGACAGGAATAACCGGCTTTGTAGGCAGCCATCTTGCCGATTATATTTTACAACATCATCCCGAAGTCCAATTGTACGGAATTTATAGGTGGAGAAGCAGAACTGAAAACATCGATCATGTTCGAAATCGCTTTGTTAATATGGAATGTGATCTGCGGGACGCCAACAATGTTCGGTCTGTGTTAAGGACGATTAAACCGGACAGGATTTTTCACCTGGCGGCTCAGAGTTTTGTGCCGTCCTCGTGGCGAGCGCCTTCGGAGAGTTTGGATACGAATATTATAGGGCAGGTCAATATTTTTGAGGCCGTCAAGGATTTGGGTCTTGATCCATGGATACAGATTGCTTGTTCGAGCGAAGAATATGGAATGGTGTATGATAATGAGGTTCCAATCAAGGAGACCAACCCGCTGCGTCCTTTGTCGCCTTATGCTGTTTCCAAGGTGGGTCAAGATTTTCTGGGTTATCAATATTTTATGAGCTATGGTATGAAGATTGTTCGAACGCGTGGTTTTAATCATACGGGACCTCGTCGAGGTGATGTTTTTGTCTGTTCTGATTTTGCCAAACAGATCGCTTATATTGAAAAATCCAAAAAAGAACCGGTTATTCATGTCGGCAATCTGGAAGCCAAGCGGGATTTTACCGATGTCAGGGATATGGTAAGAGCTTATTGGATGTCTTTAGAAGGCAAGTGTAAACCAGGTGAGGCTTACAACATCTGTTCCGGAAAATGCTGGACGATCCGGGAAGTTCTAGACATGTTGATTCAATTATCGACCGTTGATATCCGTATTCAACAGGACCCGTCAAGGTTGCGCCCTTCGGACGTGCCGATCCTTCTGGGTGACAATTCGCGGTTCTGCGATGCTACAGGATGGAAACCCGAAATACCTTTTACGCAGACTCTTGAAGACATTTTGAATTATTGGAGGCAGAGAGTCCATTGAGTTCCAGGATTCCTCAGGGACCGGTATTGATTACCGGAGGAGCGGGTTTTGCGGGCAGCTACCTTGTTGAGAGCTTGATAAAATCAGGTCGGATTGTACATATTCTGGATCGTGAAAGAGTTGCTGCATACGGTGAAAACTGGGATAGAACCGGAATAGAACGGCATGTGGTCGATCTGACTAATGCAAAAAGGTTGCGGAATATTTTAAAAAAGATTCAACCCAGGGACATTTTTCATTTGGCCGGCAGGGCCAATGTCAAACATTCTTGGCACGGTGAAGCTGAAACATACATGGCCAACGTGATAGGCGCCGTCAACCTGCTGTGTGCCGTCCGGGATATCGATTTGGCCTGCAATATACTGATTATCAGCTCAGGCGAAGTATATGGCCTTGTTTCTGAAGAGGATCAACCGATATCTGAACGACAGATGCCGGAACCTCGAAGTCCTTATGCAGCCAGCAAATTATGTCAGGAGATAGCGTGCTTGCAGTTGGCTCGCACAATCAAAGGCAAAATGGTTGTCGTCAGACCATTCAACCATATCGGGCCTGGGCAGCGCTTGGGTTTTGTCACGGCTGACTTTGCATATCAGATAGCTCGAATAGAAAATAATCTACAAGAACCTATTATTCTTGTTGGAAATTTGGATGCTCGAAGGGATTTCACGGATGTCAGAGATACTGTTGAAGGTTATGTCAGCGCACTTCGATTTGGGCAAAATGCCGATATTATCAACGTATCCTCCGGTCAAGCATGGTCGGTTAAGGAAATTCTGGACACCTTGCTCAGCAGAAGCAAGGTGAATATAACTGTCCGAGTTGATCCGGCTCTGTTCAGACCCGCAGATGTTCCTTTATTACAAGGGGATTCTACTTATTTAAATCAGATAAGTGGTTGGGTTCCTCAATATACCATATCGGAAACTTTGGGCGATATCCTTGATTATTGGCGTGATCGAGTATTGCGGTTTGAAGTCAAGCGCTCATAAATCTTTTCAAAAGTATCTATCGCTGTCGGCCATCCATGATGTGTCAAGAGGCGTTTTTGGGCGGCGGCTGCTAAAGAAACACCGAGTTTGGGATCCCTAACCAGACGGATGACATGTTCCCCCATTGCTCCAATATCTCCATCCGGGGCTGCGAGCAATTCTTTTTCGTGAACGAATCCTTTTTTCAAGCTTTCAAAACATACGACAGGCAATCCTGCTGCGGTATAGTTCAGAAGCTTGATAGGAAAACCGATACAATGAATTCTTGGTATGATCCCGATGTTGGAAGCTGCCAGACAGTCCTTTTCATAAGCAAGTCCTTGGCCTTGTAAAATATGAATGCGATCGTTCAATCCCGCTTGTGAAGCGACCTTTTTAAGAAGATGGTCCGCTGAGCGGGCAAGGATGAGGAGATGGAGATCAGGAATGTGGGGTATGCAATATTTAAGCAGCTCGATTAAAAGAATACAGTTCTGATAGGGTTGAAGGCCGCCGGTGTAAATGATCAAGGGTGCACTGCCGATACCGAGTTGTTGTCGGATGGAAGCGCCGTCGCCGCCGATAAAAAGTGAAGGTGAAACACTAGGGGGAATGAGAGTCATTTTATCTCTAGATACACCGATTGAAGCCAGGTAATCGGTTTGTTCCTGCGATAACGTAATGACATGATCGGCACGATGGGGAATCAGACGATCCAGAATCGAACCGCTCAAGCGGGCGAATGAACGCAAAAATCGGTTCTGAAAATAACTTGGGAGCTCGTGCAGCAAGGTGTTATGAGCATGATATACAACAGGAATTTTCCATTTGATACGTGCTAGGTATCCGGTTGGGGGCGCTTCATAATTATGTGTGTGAATGATATCGAATGGGTATTGTTTTAAAGTGTTCAGCAGTTTGAAGGCAAGCAGCACGTCTAAAAACGGCTTGGTGGGAGCGATCCCCGAACATCGTTTATTATATCCGGGAACATTGGGAATACGGTGAACCGGTATCCCCTCGATTGTTATATTCGAATTTCCAAGATGATAGGTTATTACATGGACATCGTGTCCATTGCTCTTCAAAGCCAGCGCCATTTCTCTAATCAGCCCTGAGGATGCAAAAGCTGCCGGAAATGGACATGCTGCAACCATAGCTACCCGAAATCTCCTCATGAGCATCCTCCCTACAAACGCTCATTATCACATCATAACTGGAATTGACACAATGACTTGTTTATGCGAAGATCATCAATATGAGAGGTTATGGAATGAAAGTGACGACAATTTTTTCGATAGTGTTCGTTTTTCTGCTGCTTGGCCCGGGTTTTGGAGAATTGCAGGCGACACCTTCTCCGACCCCTGATCAGCCGATACAACGAACTCACTATGAATACAGCCACGGTGCTCCGGCAGATGCTTATGAGCATGAAGACATCTGCCTGTCAGTATTTATTGACCAGATAATGGAAGGTGATGAAGCCAGAGTTCAGTTCAAAACGCCGTCAGAAGGCGGTTTTCATATGATGACGTTGGGTTACAACCCATCTGAACAACGATTCATGGTTTGTATCAACGAACGGTATCACATGAATTCGGCAATTGAATACTATATTGAACTGTTTCCAGTAGGTATGGCCCCCATTCGAATCCCGGAAAAATCCGGCGAGTTTTATCGAGTCAAGGTTAGAAAAAAATTTTCGCTGTACTGGGAACCGGTACTGATCGGATTACTGATTGCTTCACCGGCATTTGGGGCTTTCTTGTATTCAAAAATCAGAAAAGCCCACGTAAAACGTAAAACTGAATATGAGAACAAACTGAAAGCGCGTCGCAAAAAATTGCATAAAGAACGAGAAAAGCATTATCAGGAGTATTTAAAAACGCTTTCAGGCCGAAAAGTCACAAAACCTCAGTCACCAGCGCAGAAACCACCGCCCACCGAGCCCTCCCCGAAAACACCGTCGTCCAAACCTGAAAAGCCGGAAATGGATGATACGGATAAAGAACTTCGGGAGGAATTGGATAATATTTTGAAGGTGATACCAACAGGCGATCGTTCTGAAACCGGGCCAGGCGATCGACCAGGCTATGATAAAAAACGACGTCAAGTCCCTCCAATAAAACCTCCAAGAGTTTCTGAGAAAAAGAATTCTGAAGGTTTGAGTAATGAAGATAGAAAAAAGCTCGAGGACTTGTTTGAAGAATGATGCTTTGAATTACGCTTGAGAATCTCCCGATAAAATTTCTTTTAACCATTACAAGGTACAAATTCGATACTTGACTTTGCCCTATAAATCTGATGTAAAAGCAGTTTGGAGACAAGGGTCTTCCAAGTACTGTTTTTTATTAATTTAACCCCTATGGATATTATAAGGAGAGTATTATGGCAGCCGATAAATCTTTTAATGCATTTGAGATGGCTCAAGCACAGTTTGACAAAGTTGCGGATTATCTAAAATTGGATAAAGCAACACGTTCTTTGTTGAGGGAACCTTTACGCGAGTATCATTTTAGTATTCCTGTAAAAATGGACGATGGCTCTGTACAGGTATTTCGAGGATTCCGAGTTCATCATAACGATGCTCTAGGACCTTGCAAGGGCGGAATTCGCTTTCACCCGCACGAGACGATCGATACGGTTCGTGCATTGTCAATGTGGATGACCTGGAAAACCGCTGTTGTGAACATTCCTCTTGGCGGTGGCAAGGGTGGAATTATTTGTGATCCCCCCAACCTCAGTGACAACGAGCAGGAACGAATGTGCCGAGGTTATGTGCGTCAAATTGCCAAAAACGTTGGACCATTGATCGATGTGCCGGCCCCTGATGTTATGTCGTCCGCCAAGCATATGCTATGGATGCTGGATGAATATGAAACGATTCATGGCGCCAAATACCCGGGTTTCATCACCGGTAAACCCGTTGGAATGGGTGGCTCGTTGGGAAGAACTGAAGCCACGGGTTACGGCTTGATCTATACTGTCCGTGAAGCCTTGAAAAAATTGAATATCCGTTTCGAAGACACAACGGCTTCAGTTCAGGGCTTCGGAAAAGTCGCTCAGCATGCAATTCATCTTTATACGCAATTGGGCGGCAAAGTAACGTGTGTTTCGAGCTGGGATCAAGCGGATAAGACATCCTATGCATTTAGAAAGAAAGACGGTATTGATATCAACAAGCTGTTGGAAATCACCAATCAGTTTGGAAGCATCGATAAGGACAAGGCCGCAAAAATGGGCTATGAAGTTCTGCCTGGTGATGTTTGGATTGAACAGGATGTCGATATCTTGATGCCTAGCGCGCTCGAAAATCAAATTAACGGTAAAAATGCCGGGAAAATCTCGAAAAAGGTCAAAATGATCGCCGAAGGCGCAAATGGGCCTACAACTCCTGAAGCCGATGCCATCATCAAGGAAAAAGGGATTTATGTCATTCCCGATTTTCTTGCCAATGCCGGCGGAGTGACCTGCAGCTATTTCGAACAGGTTCAGTGCAACATGAATTATTTCTGGGAAAAAGAGGAAGTGCTCAGCAAACTCGATGTCATTATGACAAATGCTTTCCTTGCAGTGCATGAACTGGCTCAGAAAGAAAAACTCTATATGCGCGACGCTGCATACGTCATTTCCATCAAGCGCGTTGCCAAAGCGTGCAAAGATCGCGGTTGGGTTTAATAACGAGTACCGGTAGAAAACGCCGTCTCGATCCAGCATCTTGATTTCCGAAAAAGATTCGGAGTTGCCTTGACGGCTTATGAAGTATGAAGAACAGGTCAGCATTGCTGGCCTGTTTTTTGCTTGAAGTGGCTGCCGCGTGGTATTAAAGTGCCAACGGGTGATATGAAAGGGGTGACATGATGAAAAAATATATTTGGGTAATGCTTGCTTGTTTCCTTTCAGGCATAACTATTGGCCATGCTCAGTCCGATTCCAACTGGATACAAAAATTGACGGACAATGAGTTTTTGGAACTTCAGACTTATCGCATGCTCGATGAACAGGAATTCATCGAGCCGCGAGTTACGGCTGGTAGAACCTTTCCTGATGTTTTCGACTGGCGCGAGATGATGGGTGTCACACCCATTAAAAACCAAGCACAATGTGGAAGTTGTTGGGCATTTACCGCCCATGCGGTTTTGGAATCACAGCTTTTGATAAAAACGGGTATCGAATACGATTTGTCGGAACAACAGCTCGTGGATTGCACGCCTTTTTGTTATGGATGTTCAGGAGGAAACACGGAATATGCATGGAGCTACCTGGAGTGGGAGCCGGCTCGAATCGAAGCGGATTACCCCTATGAAGCCGTAGACAATGATTGCCGGGCCAAGCTTTATCCGGCATATGTACGCACAGTTGGATACGACGCGTTTTATGGCTCGGAAAAGGCGATAAAAGAGGCATTGATGGATTATGGCCCAGTTGCCACAGCGATGAATGCGACAAATGAAATGAAAAGTTATACCGGGGGCTGTTTTCAGGACGACTCCACCAAACAGGTCAACCATGGAGTCGTAATTGTCGGCTGGGATGACACGGTCTGCGACGGCGGATCATGGATTGTCAAAAATTCTTGGGGAAAAGGCTGGGGCGACGAGGGGTATTTTTATATTCGTCGCGGTGATCTCAAATTGGGGGATTATTTCAGCATGGTACATTTCGAGATCCTCCCTGCTGTCGATTTCACACTCACGGATTTCGCGTTTCAAAACAGTCAAACCCAATATCCTGAAGCCGGACAAAAGGTTACAACCAGGTTTTTTATCGAGAACATTGGACGTGAAACAGCAACGGGTGTTACGGCCAGGGTAACCAGTGATTCCTCTTTGGTAACGTTCCAGAACGACACGATCAATCTCCCGAATCTTCAACCGGGTGAAGGGATCGATGTCGACGATGCTTTTCAGATGGTTGTGTCCAACGACGCCCAGCCCGGTGATCTTGTAATTTTAGATATTCTCATACAGGCGGATAATGGTGAGAAACACCAAACGGTCAATCTTTTGGTCGGGCCGATGTTTCCTTATTATTTCAATGATTTTGAAGGTGAATCCAACGAGGGATGGACAACGGTTTATTCTCGTAAAGACCACTGGAAACGGGGTATGCACGATGAAAATTCCTCACCCCGATTTGATCCGTTGACGCCTTATTCTGGAACCCACATGTGGGGACAGCGATTGGAAAAAACAGGAACCTATCCGGCAAACCATTCAACTCAACTCCTCTCACCTGTTTTTGATGTTAGTGACCACCAGCAGCTTTTCCTGCGTTTCAAACGATGGTTGACGGTTGAAAAGGGCATTTATGACAAAGCCAAAATCCTGGCCAATCAGCAGATGGTCTGGGAAAACCCTCCTCATGAAGACTTGATCGATACGCGTTGGCAGGATGTTCTGCTGGATATAACGCCATACATCAGTGACAACAAAATACAAATAGCGTTTTCTCTAGACAGTGATCCCGGCCTTGAATTCGGTGGCTGGAATATCGATGACGTAGAAATTTTATCGGCAAGGAATGCGAAATTTGAACAAAAGTTTTTCGGCGCTCTGAAAACCAAACTTGGTATGCCGATTCAGATGGTTCACGCCGGTGATACCTTCCTGTTGTACTATGAATTGAGAAATTATGGCTCTGATCAACATATCGATGAATACATTGCGCTGGAAGTTCTGGGAGAGTTCTGGCTCTGGCCGAACTGGGAACAAACGATATCTTCGAGAAGCCGTATCATTCCAACAAATTCTTTTCATGTTGAAACAATCCTCACATTTGAGTGGCCTTCGGTTCCAGATCCATTTAATGGGGTCCGTTTTTGGAGCGCCGTCCTGGAACACAATACGGGCTATGTGTTCGATTTTACGAATATCGAATGGGGATGGTCGTAGGCGGATCATCGATTCGGATGGTAAGCTCATGAGCGATGCAATAGGACGACAGCGCCTGCCGGCTTGGTTCAAAGTTACTCTTGGTAGTGGTGAATCCTACCGATCCGTCAGAAAAATCCTGGTGGCTCATAAGCTTCATACTGTGTGCGGCAGCGCCAGGTGTCCGAATGCCGGGGAATGTTGGAGCTCGGGTACAGCGACGTTCATGATTTTGGGGGATATTTGCACGAGAGATTGTCGTTTTTGTGCAGTGAAGCATGGGGTACCGACGAGTATTGACCTTTCTGAGCCCGAGCGTCTTCGAAAAGCGGCGGAAGCGATGAATCTATCTTATGTTGTTGTTACAAGCGTCACCCGTGATGATCTCGATGACGGCGGCGCATCGGCCTTTGCGGATACTATCCGTGAATTGAAAACCCATATTTCCAATGTGTCGGTTGAAATACTCGTTCCTGATTTTCGTGGAAACCAAGCATCGATAGAATGTGTTTTAAAGGCGGAACCGGATATTTTGAACCACAATATTGAAACAGTGCCGTCTTTGTATCCTGTTGCCAGACCTCAGGCGAACTATGGCCGCTCTCTCGACTTGCTCCAAAAAGCCGCAGCGTGTCTTGGAACGGAGCGAACAAAAAGTGGTCTGATGGTTGGTTTGGGAGAGACTCGTGAAGAACTGAAAGAACTGTTTCATGATTTGTCTTCCGTCGGAGTCGGGAGACTGACAATAGGTCAATATCTTCAACCCACTCGGTCTCACTTGCCGGTCAAGCGCTATCTTTCACCACAGGAATTCGACGATATTCGAAGCGAGGCGCTTGAATATGGGTTTGTTTATGTTGCATCAGGGCCCTTGGTGCGATCATCCTACCATGCTGCAGAACAGGTAGGGCATGCGTAAGTGGACAAATTACGGGCTTTTCGATGAATGGCTCATGCAAATAATTTTTCTCTAGGCAGAGTGGCAAACAGGGTTATAGTTTCAATTTGTAAACAAATCCCTGATAGTTCAGACCGGCATACAATGATGGGTTATCCTGCCCTACCGCCATCAGTCTATGAGCGATGATGAGGGTATTTTTCAATGGTAAGCCGTTATTGATTGGATACCACGTTTCGCCCAAATTATCGGTTTGATACACGCCGTCCATGACGGTACCGGCAAACATGGTTTCAGGTTTTGAAGGATGAAACGCGATGCACCGAGGTTGTGTATCTGAATAAAAGCCTTCTTGGATCGGTTTCCACGTTTTGGCGCCATCGGTTGTGATCGTGACGAAAGCTTCTCCTTGACTGCGATAAATGCAGACGAAGCAGTCATCTTTCAGCGGGTGTGCACTCACATCGACAACTAAAAAGTCTACGGCGGGAATACGTGATGATATCGAGGCCCAATTTTCTCCGCCGTCGAAAGTTTCCCAAAGACCACTGGCAAGGGTTCCAGCCAGAATATGGCCAGGTCGGATTTTGTTTCCGGCAAAACACTGGATATTTGTGTCGGATATCGGTGTCTGTGGCTGCCGCCAGGTTTCCCCTCTGTCATCACTGATATAAATACCTGCGTTGACTGTTCCAAGAAGAATGTGGCTGCTCTCTTCTCCTCCAACCAAAAAACATCGCGGGTCTGAATCTTCCGGCAAGGGAATTTCTTCTGAAAAAACCATTCCATTATCATGGCTGACACGCAAAGCTCCAGGACTATCGGATGTCTTGAAAAAAGATGCCCATATGCCATCGTTTTGTTTGCTCATCCAAGAGACTTGGCAATTCAATGGCGCCTCCGCCGGAGGGGTTGCCCAATCCTCGCGTGACAAATCATATCTGGATATCCCGGACATATCTTCTTTTGGAATGCCCCCAGCTAAAATGGATTGGGTTTCCGGAACATAAAGCAGATGTCTGACTTCAATTAAACCGCTGTTGTCGAGAGATCGCCATTCTGCTGACATCTTGGGGTGTTCGGGGCGGGTTTCGCAACCTTCAAAACAGATTACCAAGATAGATAAAGCAATCAATGTGTACAATGCGTGCTTTTTCATCGCGATCCCCTCTAATTTGTTTACAAAATTAAACACCTGTCGAGGTGTATAAACTGCTAGAAGAATAAGGTTAATACTATAAAACGTCAAGAAAAAGAAAGAAGCATCTTTTAATTCAGATATATCGGTATTATATTTGCAAGCACCTGAGATGGAAGATTTCGGGCGACGATCGGTTTAAAGGGTTTGAGTTGAGCAAGAGATAAAAGTTAGAGGCATATGGAGGAAACATGAGATGAAAAGATCATTGGTTATTATTTTTCTAGTCGTATCGTGTTTGCTGTCCATTGGCGTTTCAGGATCCGAATTGGATGATCATTATTGGATCCGATTGAAATTCAAAGATAAAACAGAGTTTCAAGAAGCGCTCAAGGATTTGCAAACAGACCGGCTGGATATCGCGGGTGTCGACTTGCAAAAATTTTATGTGGATCTGGTGGTATCCGAGCAAGATTTCGGGCAACTCGATGCCGGTTATGAAGTCGAGATTTTACGAGAGCCCGGAAAAGCCTTGCTGGTTGATCCACAATATCTGGAACCGCATGAAACGGCGGAAATCATGCTGATGTATTCAAACATCTATCCCAGTCTAACGAAATTGGTGGCTTTAGGGAATACAGAGCAGGGCCGTACGATTTACGCGATGAAAATCACTGAAAACGCAAGTCTGGATCAGGACAAGTTGACGATTATGTTCAACGGTCAGCATCACGCACGGGAAGTGATGACGGCGGAAATCATGGTGGACATGATCGATTATCTGCTGACAAAATACGGCACGGATCCTCAGGTGACGCATTGGGTCGACTCATACAATATTTGGATCATTCCTCAGGTTAACTTGGACGGCATCAACTATGTTTTCAATAATTACGATATGTGGCGTAAAGACCGGCATTCACCGCCGCCGGGTTATTCGGATTACGGCATCGACCCCAACAGAAATTATCCCGCATTTTGGGGCGCCTGCGGCGGCAGCTCAGGGTCTCCAGGCAGCGATTTATACCGGGGACAGTTTCCAGGGGAATCCTATTGTGTCAGTCGTATAATGACGTTAGCTTCGGCTATTAAGCCTGTGTTCAATATATCCTATCATTCCTATTCCGAACTGGTCATTTACCCTTATGGATGTGACAATGCTTATACCCCGGATAAAGCCGCCATGGCTTCCGTCGGTCAAGGATTGGCGTCGGTATTGATGCGGGATAACGGCACGATGGGCTACACCCCAGGCACCTGCTGGGAAGTCCTGTATGCCACTGACGGCGGCGATATTGACTGGCTTTATGCCGAGCTGGGAACATTTCCCTATGTCATCGAGGTCAATTCGTCCAGTCAAGGGTTTTTGCCCGGTTACAACCAATGGCGTGACATCACCGTTCAGCGTCAGCGTGCAGGATGGCAGTATTTGTTGAATCGGCTCGAAGGCCCCATGATTACAGGTCACATCGTAGATGCGTGTACTGGTCAACCTTTGGAGGGTGTAGAGTTCGGACTGCTGGAAAAACCGTTGACATCGGATGAAACCTCTAGGGTCACAGATGGTTTCGGGCGGTTTTGGCGACCCGTGGTACCTGGTGAGTACCATTTGACGGCGTCAGCTCCCGGTTATGGAACCTCCGTGACACCGATAACCGTTGGTTCCAGTCGGGTTGAGCGCACGATTCTACTGGTTCCGAACGGCAGTTTTGGCGTTTTCCCAATGGGTATGACGGTTTATGATTCCCAGGGCGAGCCCAAGGATGTGCTGGGTATCGGGGAAACGGCTAACTTGAAAGTCAGCGCCGGATCTACGGGAGCGACCACCAATGTCACGGCGACCCTTACAACCACGGATCCGTATGTTGTAGTGTTGAACGGGCAGGCTGTGATCGGCAATATCCCGGATGGCGGAACGGGATCGACCCAGGCGCCGCATTTCAGAATTCAATCCTCGCCCTTGACACCGGAAGGGCATGTGGCTGAATTCACTGTCACTTTCAGTGCGGATCAGCAGTTGTGCTCACCTGGCTCGACCCTATTTTTGAAAATTAGTAATTTTGTCTATCGATGCCCGGTTTTCGAAGAAAATCTCAATGCCAATCCGGGTTATACGATCAACAATTCCGGCACCAACGGCTGGGCGTTCGGCGCTCCCACCACCGGCATGTCAGGCCCGCATTCCGGCCAATATTGTTACGGCACCAATCTGAGCGGCAACTATTCCAACAATGCCGATTATCGACTCACATCCACGCCGTTTGACTGTTCCGATTTGGTCAACACCGAACTGCATTTTTATCGTTTTCTGAAAAATGAGCAGGGTTATGATACTGCCTACGTAAAAGTGTCGAACGACAATGTCAATTGGACGGTTGTCTGGTCGGGCTATGGGCAGGATACGGCCTGGAATGAACAGGTTATCGATATATCTCAGATTGCCGATGGTCAGCCAGAAGTCTATATTCGTTGGAGATTGACGTCGGATGTCTGGGTGACGGATTTGGGTTTTTACATCGACGATATAGCCATTTGCGGGCTGACGATGCCTGAAATTCCGCCGACACCGGCGCCTACATGGACGCCGAACGACTGTATCAACAACGGCGATGTCAACCAGGACATACAGATTACGGCGAGCGATGCGCAACTGGCGTTTCAAATTTCTTTGGGCTCTTACACGCCGACTTATCAGGAGGAGTGCAGCGCGGATTGTGACGGCAACGGGATGATATCGGCGGCGGATGCGCAGAAAATCTTTTTGGCCGCTTTGGGTGGCGCCTCATGTGTTGATCCGCTTTAACGAAAAGTGAGTATAAACCGCCTGAAGCCAAGTGTTTTAGGCGGTTTAATTTTAGTCTCGAAAAAAATCACGTGTCGCGGAACAATTCAGGAACTCACCGGTTTATATTGTCGAATGAGGGAGAGGCCCTCGGAACTTTTTAGGTTTTTTATTAAAAGGAGTTTCAAAATGAAAAAAGCACTATTAGCACTTTCAATGATCGCGGTATTTGGCCTGGTTGCCAATGTCGCTCTGACAGAAACAGTTTATTTCCCCTGCTGGCAGCACGGATGGGGTCTGCAGACATTCTTCTCAGTCAGTAATGCCAGTCCAGATCCAGCGGAAAATGCCGTAGTCACCATCAATCTCTGCGACGAAGCCGGATCAATTCTTGCGACCACAACCGGTACTGTTGCTCCCGGAACCTGCTGGCTGCCTGATACGGAACAGACCTGGTATACAGCCGGCGACGGTATCGGATTCGGCCACTTTATCGTTAATCCGATGTCTGAAGACTGTGTCTATCTTTGGGGTTGTATCTACACCAATTTGACAGCCGCGAAAGCCGGAATGCCCGGTTTCACCCTTGTTCTGCCCCAGAACCCCTACGGTGGTCATTAATACCATTTAGTAAACTGAAATTTAAAACCCCGGTTCAAACCGGGGTTTTTTTGTGCCTTCGTTCTGTAGATTCAGTTGAGCAGCGCTTATGAGTGGTATTTGCCATTCTAATTCAACGGTGAGTCGAATGAATTCAAGCTCAATTCTTTTCTATAATTTTCAAAAGCGTGCTTTCCACATGCGGGCAACAAGCATCCAGGCAGCTTTTCTCGAGCCAGATGGACCATCGTAGAGATGCATTCGCGAATATCCCATTGAGCGTGTTCATCTTCCCGTAAACGGGAAAGATGAATCAGTTCACGGGCATTTGTTTTCAATAAAACTCGCCGACGATGGCAGGACAAAACGGCGTATGGTATGGACTCCGACGATATGAGTGAAATTTTCTGAATAAGCTCTCGGCTTTCTTCACTCGCATTTTTCAAAATACTTTCTCCTCGAGTTTCCCTCAAAACAGGAGGGATGGCGATAGGAAGATCGAAATCATAGTCACCGGCGGTAATGGTTGCCATGCGGTGTCGCTTCAACTGGGCAAATGCGGCGGCGCTCAGATTTATCTCAAACAGAAAATCAGCGTATTCGAACTCCCGTGGCGCCGAGTCCCAAGGTTTCATATGTCGAAAAATTTCTAGAAAAATTTGGCGAAGAAGATCAGGAGGATAGTCGTGCTGCGATGAATCCAGCTCTTGTGGCAAGGCGATTCCAAGCCGCGACAACAATGCTCCAGCCACCAGTCGATCGCCATCAGGTGTCCAGAAAAGCAGTCGGACAGATTCGGCCGGTTTTGGCTGAGCGAGTCTTGCAGAGATAAAATGTTTTAAAACAAGAGATTTTACGGCATTTTCCATATCGATTTTTCGCGAGGAAGCCTGAGTATACTTGATAATAGAAGGGGCCACGCCATCGATGATGGAAAAAAGCCGGTTTCCAAACTCATTGAACTCTGCATTCGTCGATGATGCAGCCTGTTGCAACAGCATCTCCAAATTTCTGGCATTCAAGGTCATTCCCATCTGAGTTGTCGTACAAAGAGGCAGCACGTAGCGGGCGTCTTCAGCCGCTGATTCAGGATAGTGATTCAGATCTTTTTCAATCAATTCCGTCAGTATTCGATAATCGTTGAATCTATCTTTGACGAACTGATTGAATTCCTTATTGATGATTGATTGTCGAATTGGTTCAGGCACGTAATAATCTTGATCCAGACGTATATAGCGCTGTGATTTTTCCGTGAACGAGCACAAGCGGTGAGACTGAAGGATCTCGGACAAT
The DNA here is from genome assembly GCA_049652745.1 of bacterium. GTDB lineage: Bacteria > CSSED10-310 > CSSED10-310 > CSSED10-310 > CSSED10-310 > JBASEY01. Next base: position 77,144 of record JBASEY010000029.1, read on the forward strand.
AGGCGTGATACCCCTAATATATCCAGGTTGAAAACGGCATGTTCGGCGACGGAGGAATGCCCGAGTCCAAAAATGATATTTCTGTTCGATCGTCTGGCTTTGCCGACCTGAATGCGGGCATCTTCACGCAGTTGATTGACTGGGCGCGGGTCTCGACTGATTCTAGCATAGGCAGCCGACAGGGTTTCAGGTGTAAGATTATTTCTATCCAATAGTTCTTGTATTGTCGTCGTAATATCGGATGATTTTTCGGAATCCTCAAGGTTTTCGAGTGTTTTACGGAGTACCGCAATGTGCTCGTCCAATAATGTCTTGTCGATGTTCATTCCAGCTAAAATTATTTCCATTGGCTTCTCCTGAAACAAAGCCTTCCGGACTGACCGGATCGCGTGCTCGTTTATCTTTGAACGTCCTCTTTAAAGAATTTTCATGTTTTAACCTGCAGCACAAGTGCTCGATTATCGATTGGCAGTATCATATTAGTCTTAAAGAGATGAAAAAATCAAAATCATTGAAGCCGGGACTTCGCTTCCCCTATAATGGCGTCGATTTTGAATGCGTTTGAGGATTCAATATGCCCAAAGATCAGAAAACACATCAGAAAAAGTCATTTCGTAGAGCGGAATGGATAGGCGTACTGCTCATATTCATAATTGCCGTCATAACGGGTTATTTTTTCATGATCAACCGCTTGGAGAAAGCCGAAACGAGGTCTCCGGAACAAGCGCAGCTCATCCTGAACTCGATTGATAAAGGGCTGGATGACAGCGAATGAACCTCTACTTTGACAATGCGGCGACATCTTGGCCGAAAGCTCCCGGCGTTTCCGAGGCGATGGCGGATAACATTCAAACGCTGATGGGCAGCCCCGGCAGGTCGTTTAATCCGTTTCAACATAAATTGTTATTCGATCTACGGGAATCGATGGCCAAACTGATCAAAGCGGAAGACAGCTCACGGATTGTATTCGGTTTGAATGCCACTCAGATGATCAACGTCGGATTACAAGGAATTTTAGAATCTGGTGACCATGTTCTGACGACGTCGATGGAGCATAATGCCGTTGCAAGGCCGCTTCGCTATTTGGAGAAGAGTCGAGGAGTCGTCATTGATATTATTAGAAGCTCGTCCGACGGGTTTGCAGATATCGACGGCATAAGCCAAGCATTTACGTCTAAAACAAAGCTGGTCGTGATCAACCATTCATCCAATGTCACTGGTGCGATCAACGATCTTTCGCCGATAGGCCAACTGGCTAAAGAACACGATGCTTTGTTCATGGTTGACTGTGCTCAGACCGTGGGCTTGATTGAAATCGATGTCGACCGGGATCGGATCGATATGCTGGCGGGATCGGGCCATAAAGGTCTTCTGGGCCCGGCCGGCATAGGTTTTTTGTATATTTCTTCCGGATGTATGCCTAATCCGTTGATTTTTGGCGGGACTGGAACGCATTCGGACGATGATGAGCAGCCGGAAACCGTGCCGGATAGATTTGAATCGGGAACGCAAAACCTACCCGGCATGGCGGGATTGCAGGCAGCATTAAAATATATTGACCAAAGAGGTCTCCCCAGCATTCAAACTCATAAAAACCATCTCAATAAAAGGATGTTGGATGGATTGAAAACACTACCAGGTATTCATCTATATGGCCCTCAAGCCGCCGAATCGCGAACAATGACTTTTAGTGTGACTTGTCAGGGAAAAGATATAGCAGCATTAGCCAACGACCTGGCGTATGAACATCGAATAGTCACTCGCGCCGGCCTTCATTGTGCGCCATGGGCGCATAAAACGATCGGCTCTTTTCCAGAAGGTACATTGCGAATTTCTCCTGGAATCTTTCATGAAGATTCTGATATCGATGCCATGTTGACGGCTTTGGATCAGACGGTGCGAAAATAATGACGACATCAGAAAAAACGGCGTCAAAAGAAATGATCGTTCTGATGAACAGTGTTCATGAACATTTGGTGATGGAAAAAAGCCTGGAGAAAGAAGGGATTTCGTATCGAACCCTTGCCAAACCCAGGCAGTTGGGAACGGATTGTGGAGTGGCGCTGGGAGTTAGTTTTGAAGATATTGCTCGGATTAAACAGATAGCTGTTTCACGTAAAACTAAAATTTACGGAATTTTTGTCAAGGAAGACGACGTCTGGAAGACCATGGAATCATAACCTAAACCTATTTTTGAATTGGAGGATTTAATGAAATTATCAAATAACGTTCAACAGTTGTCACCATCATTGACCCTTAAAATTTCGGCAAAGGCCAAAGCGATGAAAAAGGACGGAATCCCTGTTATCGATTTCAGCGTAGGTGAACCGGATTTTTTTACGCCTGACAATGTCAAAGTGGCGGGTATACAAGCGATTACGGAAAATTTCACCCGATATACACAAAGTGATGGAATACCGGAACTGAAACAGGCGATTATCAACCGACTGAAAATTGACGACAACCTGGATTACACCGCAAAGGAAATCATCGTCAGCACAGGAGCCAAAACGTCGATTTATCTGGCTTTGGCGGCAACTGTCGATCCTGGGGACGAAGTCATTGTACCTGCGCCGTATTGGGTTTCCTATCCTGAACAGGTGAAGCTTCTGGGAGCTGCTCCGATATTTGTGGCTATGAAGGAATCGGATAATTTTCTTTTAACGGCAGACTCACTGAAGAAGGCTATTACATCGCGAACCAAAGCGATACTTCTCAATAATCCTTCAAACCCAACAGGTTCCGCGTACACAGAGGCACAGTTGAAACCTGTTTTGGAGGTCGCTCATCGACACGGATTGTTTGTAATAGCGGATGAAATTTATTCCAAAATTACCTATCCGGGTTATCAATTCAAGCGAGTCGTCACCGTTTTGCCTGAAATCCGGAATAATACCGTGATAATCGATGGAGCGTCCAAAGCTTATTCGATGACCGGATGGCGTATCGGTTATACTGCCGGCCCTGAAGAGATTATCGCGGCTATGAAGCGCATTCAGGATCATTTGACATCCAATCCGGTTTCAATTTCACAGAAAGCGGCTCTCGAAGCGTTTCAAGGCGATCAATCTTTTCTTGAAAACCGAAATCGAGAATTTCAAACGCGTCGGGATTATCTTCTCCAGGAATTTCGATCGATACCCGGATTTAAAACCAATGTTCCCCAAGGCGCTTTCTACTTGTTTCCCAATGTGTCGGCTCTCTACAAAAAAAGTTTTAAGGGTAAACCAATAACCAGCTCTTTGGAATTATGTGATTACTTGCTGGAACAAGCACATGTGGCTTTGGTTCCCGGTGAGGGATTTGGTTCACCTGACAACATTCGAATTTCTTTTGCGACTTCGATGGATAACATTCGAGAAGGGGTCAAGAGAATTGCGAAAGCGGTAGCGGCATTGGATTAAATATTATTGGGTTTGATTGTATGAATCCCGCCATCATCGAGATATATCGTGATGGTGGGGTTTTTCATAATGCAATCCAGGTGGGCGACAGCAGGCGCTTTGCCGTAGCAGTCGTCACCAATGGCTATGTGGCACGTATTCAACACTTTTTCATCTTCGGTCATGTTTCCGATCAGTTTTGCCGACCCGTTCAAACCGATGCCGAATTCCGCCAGGTTGGTGCAGTTGCGACGATAACCATCAGCCTGCAGAGAGGATATGACGCCGCTTTTGATCTGTTCTTCGGTCGCTTTTTTCATTTCGTCGATCGTGTCTTGAAACAAGCGAGCCTCAACGCCGCCTTCGATGACGACTGCCTGTCCTTGTTCGATACGAATTTTAAAAGGGTTTAACGGAACCAGAACTCCATTTAACAAGCTTGTGGAGCCGTCTATAACCGCTATTCCGTGACTGTTGATTTCCGGAACACAGAAGACTTCGCCTGCCGGTAAATTTCCGCCGCTTCCTGGAAGACGATAGTCTCCGTCATCCAGCATTCCTCGAACATTGGTCATGTCGATTGTCAAGTCCGTGCCTGCCGGTGTCGTGACATGTATTTTTTTGGCTTTGTCAAAAAGAAAATTCAGCAGCTTGGCTTGCTCCCACAAGGCAGGATAATCTATAGGTACAGCTCGGCAAAACGTGTCGAGATTCGCGGCCGGACACCACGCTCCTCGTGCTCTCTGACTTGCGATGAGATAGTAAAAAATGTGATTGAACGTCAATTTTCCTTTTCGATAGGGGTCGGCCAAACCTTGTGGGTCGTTTCCCAGGCTTTCCTTGGTAATGGTAAACAAAACTTCCGGCTCGGTTGAAATAGCGGCCAAAGTCGTCTCTTCGGCAAAGTCAACACGTGATCGAGCCGGTTGAAACAGGAGCGTCGGGCTGGCTCCCAGCTCAATAGCCGCGTTATAGACACTTTGAGCAATAATCGGAAGATCTCCATCCGGGTTTGCCAGAATCAAGATTCGTTCGTCCGGTTTCAAGTCCAAAGCGACACGTAAAGCCGATAATGCAGCATTTTGAACCTCATTGCGCCGATCGTGATGAATCGTAAACGGGATAGTGGTGATGGCCATTTAAAACCTCCTTATTGAACTCATCCGTCGATTATATTAAAGATTAATCGCCATGAAGGCAAAACCAAGTTGGCAAAATTTAACAAAGGATTGTAGGTTGATTTAAATGAAAAATGAGGAATTCACGAAAAGATTGCCGTATGAAGCCGATTTACATAATCACACAACTTTTTCCGATGGCTCATTGACGCCTGCTCAATTAGTTTATGAAGCTCATCAATTAGGGTTAAAAGCTCTTGGTGTAACAGATCACGATACAATCGACGGTTTGTATGAAGCTCTGTCGGCAGCCGAAGATTACCCAGTAAAAATTATTCCTGGAGTCGAAATCACCGTTCGATTTATGGAGACTTTTTTCATCGGCTCGTTACACCTGCTGGCTTATTTTAAAGAAGCGCTTTTAGAAGATGAGGCTTTTCTAAAGGAGACATCCGAGGTGTTGGCATTGGGCCGCGGCAGCGCTTTGACGCGAAGCCGGATTGAAAGAATCAATGAAGTTTTTTCTCCGGACGGCTCGGAACCGTTATTGCCGAGACTTTTGACTGAAGACGATGTCTATGCTCATGGAGATCGAATATCGCGCCGCCATTTTTCCCTGGCTCTGAAATCCATGGGAATCCATGACCCGGCAATAATCAATCGGATTATTGGAAATGCTTCTCCTGCTTATGTTCCTTCGGGCTCGAGTTTGAGTGTGTTGAAAACCTATCTTCAAAAATGGCCGTTGACGCTGGTGTTGGCTCACCCGGCAGCCGGGTCTTTTCCTGGTGAAAATGTCTATCGAGAAGTTTTACCGCCCTTCGAAATAGTGGATCGTCTGATGCCTAATTTTCTGGATGTGGGGCTTGCAGGACTGGAAATTGAATACCCGGGACATACGCCTGAATGGAAAGGACGGTTACGACAATATTTGGAAGAAAAGAAACTGTTTATTGTCACAGGAGGTTCTGATTGTCATGATAAAACTGACAGGCCTTTGGGTCTGTCAGGGGTAGGGATGGCGGAAGTTGAAGCCCTGCAGAAAACGTTTAAAGCTCATTGAGTTATAGTCGAAAGGCTTGTTGATGCTTTAAGCGATTCAAATAAGGCTTATAATATCAAGAAAAGAAATGCTTTTTTTAAAGAAACCTATCTTGGGCTTGTATGCAGATGTGGACAGCTTGATTTTAATTCGTTAAAGTAAGTTCTTGAGTCAGCGGTCGATGTGGTAGATAAAATGAAAAGCAGATCGATAATAGTATTTCAAGTAATTCTGATTTCAATAATTGTTCTTTTAGGTTGCGACTTGTTTGAAAACGACGGCGACTGGGACAATCTGGTGACGATCGAAGTCGTGAATGAATCCACTTGTTTGGTGAGTCTGTTTTTGGATGGTCGCAGCCAGACCAGTATGGAACCGGGCGCAGAGTTTACAAAAACCGATGTCGGCAAAGGAAAACATCTGCTGGAAGCTTATCCGTGGAATGACGCACAGTTTGCGTGTGACCACATTGTTACTGACGATTTAAAAGCCGGCCAATCGTTTCTGTGGAGAATACCGAACGATGGGGATTGCGGAGATTGTCCGCCGACGCCTGTTCCGACGGAAACGCCAACCCCAACCGAAACGCCGGAGCCCTGACTCGAATAGCAGAATTACTCATCATCAATACAATGATGATTCATCTCTGTTCATTTGTCGGATAGTCAAATAGATATATGTTAATGACTGATTTTATAATGGCGACACAGATCGCAATTTTTTAACGGTTTGGACGATGATATCAGCCGCCGTAATAATATCGTCTTCAGTATTTCCATAGCCCAGTGAGATTCGAATGGAGGAGCGTGCCTGTTCCGGGGCAAGGCCCATTGCCGTCAACACATAAGAAGGGGCGTCGGAATCACTTGAGCAGGCGGAACCGGAAGATACGGCGATTCCCTGCATGGCCAGCATTTCGACGATCGCCGCGCCGTCGATTTTATCGAATCTCAAATTTAACGTCCCGGGTAAACGTTTGTCCGGATGGCCGTTCAGGTGAACCCCGTCGAGAGAATTCATAATTCGCTGATGCAGTCGATCACGAAGGTTTTGTATTTCATTGGATTCTTGAGTGCTGTTTTTTATGGCACTATCCAATGATGCTCCGAGCGCAAAAATTCCAAGGGTGTTTTCGGTTCCCGCTCGCATGTTGAGCTCTTGATGGCCACCGTGGATAAGCGGGCACAAGCCGATTGCCTGCCTGGCGTAAAGAGCGCCGATACCTTTAGGAGCATTGAGTTTGTGGCCGCTCAATGTCAGAAGGTCGATATTCATTTCTTCGACATTGACGGGTATTTTTCCTAAAGCCTGAACTGCATCGACATGAAACAAGATGCCGCGTTCTCGGGCGATTGCCCCAAGTTTTTCGATGGGCATTATCGTGCCGGTTTCGTTGTTGGCCATCATAATGGATATCAATACGGTATTCGGCTGAATCGCTTTCCTCAAGCTTTCCGGTTCGACCATTCCATAAGAGTCAACAGGAAGATAAGTCACAGTGGCTCCCATGTTTTTCAAACAATCAGCAGTAAAATAAACACTTGGATGCTCGACAGCCGATGTAATTAAGTGGAATGTACTATCTTTGGCTATAGCATGGCGACAGGGATTTCCCGTACAAATAATCCCTTTCAATGCCAAGTTGTTCGCTTCCGATCCGCTGCTTGTAAAAATGACATGTCCTTCCTTCGCACCTATCATCTGAATAATGCGCTTTCTGACATCCTCGACACGCTTCCGGGCTTCATAGCCAAATGTGTGATGGCTTGAAGCATTACCGAATACGTCCAAATTATCTATTATGGTCTTTTTGACTTCGGGTTTTAATGGTGTTGTGGCATTGTGATCAAGATATATCAATCTCATGGTACTCTCCATTTTCAGAATCGTATGTAGAATCCACGTCGTCTCGACATGAATCCGGTTTATGCACGTCATATATGGGTGTCTCATCTTCTGAGGCCGGCTGAACAAAAAACATGAATGCCATCGATGGACGTCGCGAGGATTCACGCACAACGAAATGAATCTGGTCAAAAATCCAGCCTTCAGGAGTCCATTTGTTCAGCACATCCTGAATGGTATCGTCTGTAACAGTTGACAATTCAACAACTTTATAATGAACGTTTTTATAAATAGTGGGTTTGGCAGTCATAAAACTTTCTCCCATGGCTACATCTTCATTATACGCTTAAACAGGTGTCGATGATCACTGTTTTTTTTCGACAACGAAGCGTGGTCATGCTTCGGCATGTCTGTTACAGGCGCTCGGAAAAATACTTTTACAGGCAAGTGTTTTGTTGTGATGTCATTATCGGTGCTCGAAGACGGCGCAACTAGGAATCTAAGATGATAAATCCATCGAGTCCTGCCGTAAATATCCGTTTTTTTATGACCTGTGCCGAGATCGACACGTACACTGTGGGTTTTCTCCGGATCAACGTAAAAGTCTGTAAACGCTTTTTGTGAGCGGACGGAAGCGTGGGCTGAATAATTATCAGTCGATGTGGAAAAATCCATAAAATCCTGTTTTTCATCCAATTCCAGCATGATTTGAGCCGAATGTCCGGATTGAACATAAAAACCATTATCTCTTTTACCGCTAGACTGGCGATCCATAAAATACCAGTGACCTTGTAAACCTGGAAGGGTAACATGATATAGGTCTGGATGAAAAATTGGATAGGCGCCGACCAGTGTCCATTCGATGGGGAGCCGGGAATAGAAGCCGGAACGCGTGAACTCACCCGGTTGATATGAGCTCAACCAAGGATGCACAAGGAATGGCCCACTGAAAAAAGCGGTGATTGCAACAAGGATGACAACGGTTTTTTTACTTGGTAATCGAGGAGCCGAAAGCAGAAGCAAAGGGTACAAACTCACAAAATAGCGATTTCCCAAAGCGCCGCCGCCACCATGGTAGTTGGAGGGGATTTGGATAATCAGGAAAAGGGCAAATAACGAGATAGTCGATATCAACCATTTCCCTTTTGAGTTTGACGGAGATAAAATGGCCAGCAAAGCCAATGCGATTCCAGGGAAAAAATACCATAAAATTCCTGAAAAGCGGCCAATGAAAAAATAAAGACAATTCCAAAGGAATGTTGTGGTGTCAAAATAAAACTTTGCATCGCTCATTGACCAACTGTCAGCCCGATCGAAAAGATTTTCTTGGGCATCGAGTGGAAACCGGTCTGTGAAAATTCGGCGATTGCCTTCATAAGGATTTAGATGGCCTAAGCAGCCGTGTGTCAACGCTGCAATGATGACAACTGTCAGCAGCAGAACGAAAAAAGGCTTGAAAACCCGCTTTTTGATTAATTCCACTGCTGCAGGTATTGCCAGAAGAAGCAGTGGAGGCTTGATTGTCAAGGCAAGACCCAAGCACACGACACAGAAATACGAAAAAAGTGATGTGGGTTGATAATCTTTCCTCAACCAATTCCAAAAAAACACTGTAAGGAGAAACGACAGTAAGGTTTCCGGATGGCACCATAGAACATAGGGGAAGAAAGCTGAAAAAATCATGAATGCCAACCCGGCTAAGGCTGCTCCCGGTGTTGAATTCCAGTGTTTTGCAACAAGGTATATGATGATCCACATTAAAATCAGATTGAAAAGTACTATGCCTTTTACTCCGAAAAGAATGTAAAAAGTTACTACAGCAATAGGATAGGTGAGTAATTTAGCAAAGACGATTTTCTCGGAGGGTAATTGCTTTAGAATAACACCCACCGGACCGGCGGGGTATATTTCACAGACTCGTTGCAAATCCTGGCGTGTCCAAGCAAGATCCCGATCATGTGCAAGGCTCTGTATCATGCAAAAGTATACAGCTTCGTCCGCAAAAAATCCCGGAACCATCATTTCTTTTGGTGTTGAAAGAAGCAGGGCAAACGGAGCCAAAAAAGACAGTAAAAGAATTGAACGAAAGGTGGTCATTTGTCGTCGAAAACATCGATGTAGATTCTGGGAACACGTCTTGCGAGCCAAGTTGTAATTTCATACGGGATAGTACCGGCCCTATCGGCTATTTCTTCAACCGAAATAGTGGCATTTCCCTGTCGGCCGTACAAAACCACCTCATCTCCGGTTTTAATACTTTCATCGCCATTTATATCGACCATTATCTGATCCATACAGATATTGCCGATAACAGGAAAACGTTTTCCATGAATCAGTACTTCTACATTGTTCGATAACCGTCGGGTGTATCCATCGCCATAGCCGACAGGAATGGTGGCGACACGAGTTGTCCTATCGGTCACAAATGTTCCACCGTAACTGACCGGCTCACCGGCAGGAATAGTTTTCAAAAACACCACCCTGGACTTAAAACTCAAAACAGGTTTCAAATTCATGGTCCTAGGGCTGTTAAGACTGGGGTACAATCCGTACATGGCAAGGCCGGCACGGACCATATTACAGTATGTTTGATTATGGTAATAGATTGCTCCTGAACAGGCGATATGACGGTATTGAGGTCTGATTTTCCATTTTTCCGCGGCTTCCAAAACGCGGCAAAAGCGGTTGAATTGAATGTCGGTGTATGGGGTGTCGGGTTCGTCAGAATTCGCGAAATGAGAGTAAATACCGACGATTTGTAAGTTGTTCAAAGGAATAAGTCGTTTAAAAATTTCGTTCGCTTTGTCATAGTGCATCCCGATTCGATTGAAACCGGTATCGAACTTCAAGTGAACACGAGCGGTTTTATTCAACATCTGAGCTTCTCGATTCACCGCATAAGCCAGGCCGAGTGAGGAAATGGTGATATCGAGATTATTGTGAATAAACTCATGCACCTGATGAAAGAAAACGCCTCCCAAAACCAAGATGGGAATTTTGAAACCTCTGCGGCGCAACAGTAAACCTTCTTCAAGAAAACCGACACCAAGATAGGCGACATTGGAATCGACAGCCGCTTTAGCTGTGCGAATAATCCCATGTCCGTAGGCATTGGCTTTCACGATGGCTATCATTTTCGCCTCGCCTATTTTGTTTTGTATCTCGTTTAAATTGTGATGAATAGCAGTCAGATTGATTTCAGCCCACGTCAGACGCATATTGCCTCCCTGAAGACATTTTCAGAATAACAGGCTGAGGACAAGATGAAAAGGGAGACTTTTTTTAAGAAGACCATGGGAGCACGTTTCATTTTGGTGAACGTTGTTAATTAATGAACGCCCTGGGTGGTTTTAAAAAAAGAAACACAATGATACAAATCTTGCAGAATATTCTTCACAAATGGAAAAAATAGTGTATAATGGCGGTATTAGAGGTTAAGATCCTCTTAGTTTGTGGTTATTCTGACGAAAGCCAGCGGGTTTGTCCCTCCTTCACCACCCCTGCCTGCTGGTTTTCGTCATGTTTTTACTGGGTAATCATAAGAGGAATATCGCTTGCCGGTTTTCCTTTGTATCCTTCTGGTACTTGTTGGCCCATGTGGGTTATTCCATTTTCATCGACCCAAATCATGCTTTGCCGACTTTCCAGTGATTCATCCGGCAATTTCTCTGAAGGCTCGTCTACAGGTTTATCCGATATGGGCTCTTTAGGGACTGTTTTTGTCAGAATTTCGACACCTTCCGGTGGATTGTAGCCCATGTGAATATTGCCATTTGCATCCCGCCATGTCTGCAATGGCGGCGATGTCGGTGTTGGAGTAGGCAGTGGCGCTTCCTGCTCTTCGATGTCTTCTATTTCTTCAGGCGGCTTCGGCATTTCTTGAATTATTCGAGCAAACCATCGGTAGTCCATGTTTTCCATGGTTATCATGGAGTCAAAGTCATCAGTAGATTGGGGATATTCAATCAAGATATTTTTGATAATCGAATTTAATTGATCAGTAAGACTTCTCTTTTTAGCCGCAAATTGGTCGGCGGATTCCGGTATGGTTGAAATGAGTTCGATATAAGACCCTAAAAGCTGATTCGCCACTTTCAAGTTGTCGAAAATGCGGGTGTCTTTATCAGAAATACTTTCCAATCTGTTTTCTTCGAGTTCCATATTGTTTACAAGTTCTTTCAACCGGTCTATCAATCCATTGGGGGTATTGAAATGATTGATTGCGGATTCCACAGCAAGGGATGACACTTCGGATTTAGCCTCGTTGTAAATTTCTGAGACAGAATCAGACACTTGTGAGCAGATTTTTTCAATAAACCTGATATTCAAAAACCACTTTTCCATGTCTAAACGCGTCTGAAGGCGCATCTGTGTGTCAATGGTTGATTCTTCCGGCGCTTCATCTGATGAACACCCGAAAAGTAATAAGAAGCCTATTAACAAAATCCATATGTTTCTATTCATAACATGACCTCCTGCTATTCAACACTGTAAAACGGCTTTCAACTCCCAGCCAAATCCATTATACCATATGATAGTGAAAGATTAAGTATAACGGTCTTTCAAACAAAGGTGATTTGAACAATATCATAAATCGGGGAACGATAAATAGGTGAAAGTATGTATATTGGAATTATGAATAACCCGCAGAAGCCTCTTGAGGACGAAATTCAATACCTGATCGATCACGAGTTTGATTTTCTTGATTATTCCATGGAGCCTCCACAAGGTTTGATCAGCTCCTCAAAAGCTGCGCAGTTGCGTCGGCGTCTTAGCGACTATGGTAAATTTTCGATAGGGCATACTGCTTACTATCTTCCAATAGATACCCCTTTTCAACCTCTACGCAACGCGGTGACGAATCTTTTATGCGATCAGTTTGATATATTTTCTGAGTTTGGCTCAACAAAAGTCGCCATTCATTTGGGTTTTTCTTATCCTCACCGATTCTTTACCTATGCCGAAAAATATGGCCTTTGGGCTGAAGTTCTGGCGTTGCTTGTCCCCGAAGCGGAAAAAAGAGGCTTGACGCTGATATTGGAAAACGTGCTGAATAGCAAAGAAAGCTTGAAACTTCTAAAGGATTTGACGAAAAACTTCGACAAGCTCGGTCTTCTTCTGGATGTCGGCCATGCCAATTTGAATATGCCGGTAAACACAGTCCACAACCATATAAAATTACTAGGGCACCGGTTGCAACATGTTCATCTTTCAGATAACTTCGCGAAAAGCGACGACTTACATCTCCCGCTTGGGGCAGGAGGAATACCCTGGGGGCATGTGCTGAAATTGATAAAACAATCTGGCTATAACGCCACATTTACGTTGGAAATATTTTCAAAAGAACGGGATTATCTCTTAAAAAGTCGGGAATTTTTGCGAGCTCAATGGGCTATGATTTGATTGGCAGGAGATTGAAATGATGGCGAATAAACAGGAAATCGGTAAGGATTCAACAAGACAGCGTTATAAAAAGACGACATCATGTGTTATGGCTGGGTTATTGATAGGTTTTTTAGCGGCAGCGGTTGTATATTCAAATCTTCCGGGTTGGGTTCCCGGTTTTTTATCACAGAAGCCTGGCGTGTTTTTCAGCCTTTTTATGGTAATTTGTGCAGCGCTTGGATACTTTTGGGCGATCACGCCGGATCAAGCGGAAACTAAAAAGCGTCCACCGTTATTCAATGTTATGCTTTCGGGAGCCTTTATCGGATTCCTGGCGACAGCAGTTTTCTACTCCAAATACCAACCCACTTGGCTGCCTTTCTTTTTCTCAGCGTATCCAGTGTTTGTATTTATCGGAACCACTCTGATCGGAGCATTCATCGGTTTTTTATGGCACCGAACGACGGCTTCGAATTAATTACTTGGCCGGAATTTTTTTTGCGTCGGCCAGAAAGATTTCCATCCCTTTGTCTGTTAACGGGTGCTTGATCATTTTTTCAAAGACAGATGCCGGAACCGTTGCGATATGCGCGCCTAGGCGAGCCGCTTCCAAAATGTGCAATGGATGCCGTACAGAAGCCACGATTACCTGTGTGTCCATATTGTAGTTGTCATAAATAGTTAAAATATCTTCTACCAGATCCATTCCGTCGTGTGAAACATCATCGAGGCGACCAACGAAGGGACTGACATAATCGACACCCAGTTTACCACAAACCAAGGCCTGCAATGGCGAAAAAACCAAAGTCATATTGACTGAAACACCCATTTTTACCAGGTGGTTGGCAGCGATGACACCGTCAGAGGTCATGGGTATTTTAATAACGATATTCGGATGAATTTTTGCCAATTTTTGAGCTTCAGCGATCATCTTGTCAGCTTCAGAAGAAATGACCTCTGCCGAAATCGGACCATCGATAATTCCACAAATTTCTTCAAGCACATCCTGGTATTTACGGCCGGTTTTAGCCACAAGGCTGGGATTCGTCGTTATTCCATCAACCAAACCGGTTTTTGCAGCATTTCGGATTTCTTCTGTATGCGCTGTATCTAGAAAAAATTTCATCAGACTGTCTCCTTTCAAGAAAATCTATCGGTTCCAAGGCTCCAGATTTTCCAATGAAGTATAGGAAAGTAGAAGAGATAAGTCTAAACATTTTCTTTGTTTCATATTCAAGGTCAGTGTGACACACTATAAAAGACTTTTTGAATGAGCAAGGTTCGGGAGAAAAACAATGCAGGGAAATAAGATTGTGAGGGATGCCGTTCACGGTGATATTCCCTTGACCAATTTGGAAATCAAGCTTTTAGACACAACAGCGATGCAACGATTGCGTGGTATACGGCAAACAGGAACATCTTACTTGGTCTATCCAACCGCTCAACATACCCGCTTTGAACATGCCATCGGAACCTGCTTTATGGCTAAAACTATTCTAGAGCATTTGAAGCTCAATAATGGCATCGCCGTATCCAAAGAAGATCAAACGGTAATACCGATTGCAGCGCTGTTGCACGATATCACTCATGTTCCTTTTGGGCATACTTTGGAAGACGAAAGAAGGATTTTTCCTCGACATGATTCTGATCCCAAACGGCTACAGCATTTTCTAGTGGCAGGCGAGATTGGGGAAATTCTGTCAAAAGAGAAAATATTGGATCAGGTTTTAGACCTTCTTAAAGAGAAATCCTCAGGTAAACAAGGCTTGATCTGGCAATCTCAGGTTATATCACATGCTATTTGCGCTGATCTTCTGGATTATTTACGCAGAGACAGTATGTTTTGTGGTCTGAATATCGACTATGACAACCGAATTTTTCGATATTTCATACTGGAAAATGAAAAGCTGGTATTGAACCTACAGAAAAAAGGACTGTTTAGACACGATGCCTTTTCTGAGGTCATCCACCTTTTGCGTATTCGTTATTTTTTAACCGAACGAGTTTACTATCACCATGCCAAAATTGCAGCCGGGGCCATGGTGTCTCGAGCAGTGGAAAGAGCGGTGGAATTGGGTTTCGATCCCATTGAATTGTTTTCGCTGGCAGATGATGCATTGCTGTATGTTCTGAATGATCGATTCGGAAAAGACAAAATCGTTCATGCATTGATTTCCAATTACAACAAACGGTCATTGTATAAGCGATGCTATGTGCTGACGGAGCATCACATCACGGCGGCAAAACGACAAAGCCTGTCGAAAGCGTATCATCTCAACGCGTACAACCAGCGAAGCAAAATGGAAAAATTAATTGCTCGCGAAGCGGGCATACCGGCGGAAGCCGTCATCTTGTATGCGCCTCCACCCAAAATGAACTTGAAAGAGGCGGATGTGCTGGTCAAAGTAGATGAAAAACGTGCGCGTCCTTTGGGAGATTGGCATAATCAAGAAGTATCCTCGCTGCAAGAAAAATATGGAAAACTCTGGAAGTTTTATGTCTTTGTAAACCCGGATTATATACAGCGTTTTACTGTCGTTTCAGATGTTTGTACCAAGATGTTTGACCAGGAAAACGAACTGCCGATGATTCAAAAAGGGCAACTGTCTCTATTTGCCTAAAACGACCTGATCATCGTTGCGAACACGGTTGAATATCGACGCCATTTGTCGGATTTCGCCGATCTTGTTCTGGAGAGCATCAAAGTCTTTTAATTTCCATTTCCAGTTTCCTTCGGACGTTCCGGGAGTGTTCATTCGAGTGGACGCGTTCAATCCCAGGAGATCTTGAACCGGAATAATTGCCGCATGGCACACAGAGCTCATCACCATGCGTAACATTTCTACAACGATATCCCCGATCGGATGCCCCAAAATAGTTTCCATCTGCTTCGCAATGACGGAACGCAGATCGGGTTCAAGAGAGTCCCACCAGCCTCGAGTGGTATTGTTATCATGAGACCCTGTAAATACGACATCTTGCGGCCGATGGTTGAACAATAAATAAGGATTGGCCGGATTGCCGTCAAAAGCGAACTGAAGGATTCTCATCCCCGGAAAACCTAAATAATCACGTAGTTCTTCGACTTCAGGAGTTATAATTCCCAAATCTTCGGCAATAAACGGCAAGCTTCCAAGAAAATGTTTGATTTCAGTGAAAAATTCAGCTCCTGGGCCGGGTTTCCATTCTCCGATTTCTGCGGTAACCGCATCAGCAGGGATACACCAATATTTTTCAAAACCTCTGAAATGATCGATTCTGATCATATCGACGAGCTTTAACAAAACGCGAAATCTTTCTTTCCACCAGCTATAATCGGTTCGTTTGTTTTCAGACCAATTATATAATGGATTACCCCATTTTTGGCCTGTCGAGCTGAAATAATCCGGTGGAACTCCTGCCTGAGAGACTGGATGTCTGTCTTCTTTCAAATCAAATAAAGAGCTGTTTGACCAAACATCCGCCGAGTCCAGAGCTGGAAAAATCGGCATATCTCCGATAATGGCGATATCCAGACCGACAGCAAAGCTTTTTAGTTCCTGCCATTGAGAAAAGAATATAAATTGAAGAAAAATCTGATATAGAATTTCCTGCTCATTAGATTTTTTGAAAGCAGAGATTTGTTCTGGGTCTTGCATTTTCAAATGAATTGGCCATTCCAGCCAGGACCGACCATCGAATGAATTCTTGATTGCTTTATAAATGGCGTAATTTTCCAACCAATAGTGGTTGTCATGCCGAAAGATTTGGAAAGAATCCGACAGAAAACCTTTTTTATCGATGTAGGTGTTAAAAGATTTTCGAAACAGATGGTTTTTCAGTTTTTCACAACGTTTGAAATCCACCTGGTCTGATGAGGGGATATCGTTGAGAATATCCTGTTTTGTCAACCAGCCATTCTGATATAGCAGCTCAGGGCTGATCAGGAGAGGGTTGGCGGCGAACACTGAATCGGCTGAATACGGGGATTGGCCGTATCCTGGGTTGTTGACAGGCAAAATCTGCCATAGTGAAGCGCCCATTTCATGCAATATCGTGACAAATTCCAAAGCTGTAGGGCCAATATCCCCTATACCGAATTCACTGGGGAGAGATGTCGGGTGCAGCAGCAAACCAAATTGCCTGTTAAAAGCCATCAACTGTTCTCTGTTTTTCCAGATAGCCAAGAAGGCCAAGTCCAACAATCGTATTTTTAAACTTTTTAATATCGAGATCGGTTTCTGCAAAAACCGCCTTTAGGGCTGCGTTTTTCCGAAAACGGTTCAATATATTGATATCGACACCTTCCAAATGAGCATCGTGGGCTTTGGTTATCGCGTCCGGCGCCAAAGTAAAAGTAACACTCAGCGATGGCACTATCTTTTCAAAAACGTCCAGCTCTTCCAGATTTCGTATACCCCGCATAAACGCACGTTCGGTAATGATGTCAAAAGCCACGTATTCTGAATCAGGCAATTCATTGGAATTAAATTTATAATCTCCAGCCGGCATATTACAAACATCCTGAATAATTAAATGTATTTGTTCTCTTACAGCATCTGTCAATGCATTTATGCTAACAATTTTTTGCTGGAATAAGCCGGTTCCTGACCGCATACCGGCTGAAGTATCCCATAAGTCAGAAGCTTTTATTCTCTGTTCTTCATTGATTAAACCTAGATCGAACAATATCTTGTCAATGCGAAACTCGGGTTTGTTTGTTTTAGCATACAAAAGATTTCCATTTCGCCAGAAAAGCTTGGTCTGGCTGGCCGCATCAGTAAAAATCAAAGTGCCGGTTTTTTTAAATTTGATAGCCAAGACAATGACCAACACCGGGTGGGTCTCCCATGTATGACCTTCCGTTAAATCCTGTTCCATTAAGCCAAATTCATCAAACAAAGAAACGTTTCTTTTCTGAGATTCTTTTTCTAGAAGAGGATCGGTAACCGTTGGTCTTCTGTGTTTGGGAGTGATTGGCTGTTCGTTGAATTTTTGTAATTCACGATCCAATAACGTGGAGTTCTTTACCGAAGAAACCGGTTTGGCTTCTTTTGAAGAGGCAACAGGCTTTGTGGGAGGGCCGGCCTGTTTTATCACAGGGTGTAAGCCGGTATCTGTTTTGTCATTGCTTGTGAAATCATTAATATGTTTTGGGGTCGTAATTGGATGAAGTCTGTCTGTTTGCTCCGGGATCTGGTCATCATCGACGACACTCAATTGAGAGCCATCTTGTTTTATCGATTGATCATCGATTGGCTCCGGTAATTTGACAACAAAAATTTCCCCGAGGCTTAGTTCTTCCTGCTCAGTTGTTTTAAAAGCTTTAAAAGAAAGAAGTGTATACATGAGTGAGGGTGCATAGGGTAAAATTGAGCCGGCTTGCCGCAACCAGTTGTTTAAGGTTATTCCATTTGCTGTCAGGGAAAGGAGCCCTGCTTCCACAGGTATCAGATTGTAGACTTGTGACAACACTCCTTCGGAAGCATTTGGGACAAGCCGAAGCTCTTTTCCAATCAGGAGATGGCTGAAATCCGGTGCTGGAGTTAAATGCCGAAGCGAATTTAAAAGAAGATGGGCAGGGTGAATTCCACGGAAAGAAACCTGAAAAATTTCTTCCGGTTTTTCTTCTGGGGCCCAATCAAACTCACCTTTCGAATTTTGCAGCGCCGCTGATGAAATGGACTGAATATATTGAATGGCCAGACTGTTCAAGATTTCTTGTTGCAATCCTGATAATGTCTTGACTGCTTCGACGACTTTTATATCGGAAATGGTCTCTGGTAAAGCTTTGAAGTCACGTTTGGCTTCTCCGGAAAATGTCATGGTTTTCAAAATAAATCGATAATAAGACTCTTCTTTCCTCGTCGAATGTGCTCCTCTGACAAAGCCATTTTCTATATAAAACGAGCGGATATGTTTGCCTTCGATCAAACGAAAAACCCCGCTTGCTTGTCTTAAATAAATCCAAGCAAAACAATAAGGTATAGGGTAGGATTCGATCAGACCATGAAACGGCAGACGTTCATCTCCATCAGCTTCAGATAACGAAGGTGTCTTTTCGGGCACCAACCCTGGAGGAGGCTGTAACTCACGATAGAGATTGGTTTTTTTTAGGCGAATGTGAAGCTGCATCAACAACTCCGGCAAGACGAACGGCATCGATACAACATCGTCCGCTCCAGATTTCCAGGCATCCAATTTTTCTTTTGAATTCATTTTTCCGTAAATGACGATGATTGGAAAGCCGATAAATTTCGGTGTTTTTCTAATTTCCGACACATGTTCTACAGCAGTAGAATCCTCAAACTTGTCTCGAAACAAAACCATATCGAAATGTGTTTCGTTTAATTTGGACAAAGCATCAGATGCCTCATTTATCGCAACGACTTCAAACTTGACGTTCTTCAATGCCGCAGTAAGCTGGTTTTGAATTTTCTCGCTGGACTCAACCAATAATACTTTTATCACCGCACTTATAACCTCCAAAGATGGTTCAAAATTCCTTGCTGCTAAGCGCAACATAGACAAGTCTGACCAATTCTGCAACCAGTTTTCAAATGAGGTTGTATAACTGGGAAGTTGCCGGGCGTCTTGAGTATGTTATACTTGATTGGCGTGCCCATTGGGGAGAGTTGATAGTGGATGGTGAAAAATCAAATCTTCTAAAATTATTTGAAAGCCATTTTGGTTTAAAAGAAGATGCTGAACTTGGTTTGGCCCATCTGGAAAAATCTGTTTCTTGCTTTGCACGGATACCATACGAGAATTTGACGAAGATCATTCGAGCGTTTGAGCAAGAGGATATACAGAAAAAATTGCGACGGCCGGAGGATGTTTTAAAAGATTTTATCCGATGGGGTACTGGAGGAACATGTTTTTCTTTGACCTTCTGTTTAAAAAGCATCTTGTCGGAATATGGATATGATTGCAGGTACCGAATGGCCGACCTTGGGCAAAGACAATCGAATCATTGTGCCCTTACGGTATATTTGCATCAGAGATTGTGGCTTATAGATCCTGGATACCTGATTGTCAAACCGTTGCCGATGCCTGAAACCGGCAGTGTTGTGCATGAGACCTCACTTCACCCGGTTTTACTTGAAAAAGACGTTATTTCCGGTGGCTCGCATCTTTCCACTATGGATCCAAACGGCGTTAAATACCGGTATTATTTACATGGCGAAGACTGTGCGGAGGACAATTTTTTTACACATTGGAAAGATTCATTTTCATGGAATATGATGAATTCCTTGTTGATAACGCGAATCATTCCAAAAGGAAGGATTTATCTTCATGATCGTCATTTTCGTCGGTTCGATCGCACCAGTCATCGGTGTGAAAAGTTGAAGGACGGTTTCGATGATTCAGTCGCTGCGTATACGGGTATAAACAAGGAGATAGTTGTTCGTGCGAGAGAGATTCTTGCAGAAAATAAACGCTCATTGAGGGAGAATCGGAGACAAGATGGGAAAAGCGGTTCAACCCGAGCCTGTTAAGCTTGTTACGGGAATTCTGGCTTCAGACTCACAGATACTTCAAGAGGTTTGTACAGCGATGGAAAACCGGCTGGGGCCGGTCGATTACATGAGTGAGGCGTTTGTTTTTGACTTGACTGATTATTATGAAAAGGAAATGGGTAAAAAGTTACAAAGATGGTTTTGGAGTTTTGAAAATTTGATTGATCCAGGTTTGCTGCCCGAAATCAAGATTTTTACCAATCATCTTGAAAATACTTTTTGTTGTGAACAGGCCAAGAGAAGGGTGAACTTGGATCCAGGTTATATGGATTTTTATAAATTTGTATTGGCATCGGTTAAAGCACGAGCGCAAAAAATTTATCTATCGCAGGGAATTTATGCTGATCCCACTTTATATTATCTGAAAGGCAAATGGCTGGCATTTGATTGGTCATTACCGGATTTTAAGCAGGATACCTATTACCGGGTTTTTCAAGATATTCGTGATCGATATCGACAAAAAATGCGCAACATCAAACCTGGTGATATTGTTTTTAATGGGTTCTAGATAGGAATGAGAATTATTCAATCAGGAAACGGAGGAGACAATCATGTCGGAATATGTCAAAGACGTAGACACAAAACAATTCGATGAAAAAGTTGTCAAAGGAAAAGGGTTGATTTTAATCGATTTTTGGGCTCCATGGTGTGGCCCGTGCCGTCTCGCTTCGCCTATTTTGGACGAAATTGCCCAAGAAATGTCGCAATCTGTAACCGTTTATAAGGTCAATGTTGACAGTAACGGAGAACTCGCCATGAAGTATGGCATTTCGGGCATACCGACATTTATCTTGTTTAAAAACGGCAAGATAGTGAAACAAATTGTCGGATTGATGTCTAAGGCCGACATTGTGAACCTGATTAGATCGAATAGTTGATCATACGCTTTTTGATTGATGACAAAAACCATCTGGTGGCGTATGATTCATATGCGTGGGTGTATCAGGAGGTTAAAATGGCAGTATGTAAAAACTGTTCAAAAGAAATAGACGATATTCAATTTAAATTGGATTTCAGAGTGTGTCCGCATTGCGATCATCATCACCGACTGCCTGCAACGGAGTGGGCGGATTTGCTTTATGATGAAGGTAAATGGGAGGAGGTCGACAGCCCGCTCTATGCAACTGATCCGTTAAATTTCGTCGATTCCAAAGCATATAAAGACCGTTTGAAGGAAGCCTGGGAAAAAAGCGGTATGGATGATGCCTGCAGGAACATTGTTGGAGATATCAATGGCCGAAGAGTTTCATCGTCGATTCTTGACTTTTTCTTCATGGGTGGAAGTATGGGGGCGGTTGTTGGGGAAAAAATCACTCGAGGTGCAGAACGAGCTCTTCAGGAACGAATTCCTTTTATAACAGTATCTTGTTCAGGAGGAGCCAGAATGCAGGAAGGATTTTTTTCTTTGATGCAACTGGTCAAAACCTCTTATGCCTGTGGAAAATTAAGGCAGAATGGAATTCCGTTCATTTCAATTTTAACAGATCCCTCAACTGCCGGCGCGATGGCGAGCTTTGCCTCTTTGGGTGACCTGATCGTGGCGGAAAAAGGAGCTCTGATAGGTTTCGCCGGTCCCCGAGTCATCGCTCAGACAATAGGAGGCGAGCTTCCGCCCGGTTTCCAACGCCCTGAGTTTTGCCAGGAGCACGGGCTTGTCGATATGGTTGTTCACCGAAATCAAATGAAAGAGACAATAGGTCGAATAATAGGTATTCTGTCAGATGCCCCTACAATGTCCTGAGAGTACCTGTCCCGAATGCATTATCGGGAGTCCTTGAATTGGATACATTTCGCTGGTTGTTTATCGTCTTTATTGCATTATCCATGGCGTGTTTGAGCATAGATGCGCAAACGCTGCTGCAAACAACAGCAGATGATGCTGATTTGTTCAGCAAATTTCAGGACGCCCAGTTCAAAGAAAAAACTGATCGAGAACTTATGCAGGAAGCGTTTAAAAGGAAAAGAGCAGCCTATGAATCATTGATGTCAAGGGAAACGCCGATCCTGTTCAAAGCGGATTTTCAAGAAATCGATGATGAGACCAGAACGTTTATTCTATCCGGCGATGTAGAAATCCAGAAGGATATGTTCAAATTGAATGCCGACTGGGTTCGCATCTATCAGTGGTCTGGTGAAATTGAAGCCCGAGGTCATGTCGTGATGGAATTTGATACAGACATCATCACCGGTGACGAAATCGTTTTTAATTTTAATACCGGCACGGGCTGGATCAGCAATGCCAGGGCTGCAGTTGAACCGCATTTGTACCTGGAATCAGATGTCTTGGAAAAAATATCGGATTATGAAAAAAACGGTCAAGGTCAATACGTCATTTACAACGGCTCGATCACCGCTTGTTCCGGCTATAAACCGGCATGGAAATTTAAAACAAAGTATGCCGTTCTAAGGCTCGAAAACTATGTTCATATGAATAATGTCTCCGCATGGATCCGTAAAGTGCCTGTCTTTTGGAGTCCCTACTTCTTCTATCCAACGAAAACTGAAAGAACGACAGGACTGTTGACCCCGAATGTCAACTGGAGCACAACTCGCGGTTTGATGTACTCACAGGACTTTTTCTTGTGTATAAACGACTATATGGATGCTACTGCCGGAATTACATATTACACAAATATCGGGCTTCAAAAAGAGTTACAGTTTCGTAATGCGTTCAGTCATTTATCGAAAGGTGAGATGAATTTTGAACATATTCGAGAAAGAAACTCTCCCAGTGCCAATCGGGAACCTCTTGATCGATGGAAGGGAACATATGAGCAAAATGCGATGTTGCCATATGACATTCGTGGAACTGCCAATCTTATCTATCAAAGCGATGAAGCCTTTACCAGTGATTACGGTGATTGGAATCAGGGAATAACCCAATATCTGGACAGCCGAATGAGTTTGACGCGTTATTGGGGAACAGCCGGGATAATGATGGATGGAACGTATCAGAAAAACATGCGCGAATTTTATGATGACCACCTTCAATACATGCCCAGAGTTGAATATTTCACCGGATGGAAATATTTTTTTGACGATTTCCGATGGCAAATGAAGCTCAAAGGTGAAAACATCCAAAAGGCGACCAGTGAAATGGCTTCAATAGATACCGGTCACGGGCAGGTGACGGAACGGCGGATACTGAAACGCGAGTCTCTCCGCTATTCATTCTTTGCCTCTATGGGTTATGAATACAACCAAATACCTTGGATGAGTGTTTATCCCTGGGTCTCCATCGATGAGCGTTTTTGGAGTGCATTTAAAACACATGATCCCAGATTTGTCGGTGATACGTGGGCGACATATAAAGTTATACCCAAAGAGCCGGAAGCTTCGTGGGAAGGCGGATTAGGCCAAGTTGGAAATGGTTATTATCGACATTCGTTTCGGACGGGAATCGATTTGACCGGCCCGAAAATATACCGAATTTTTGATTTTTTAGGATATAAAACCCTATCTCGAATGAAACATATCATAGAACCGAAAATTTCACTGGATTACACCCCGGAATTGGTCGGTCAGGAAAGATTGTTATATTTTGACCCCGAAGACTTGTTGGAACCCGGTACCAAGTTGACATATTCTGTATCGACACGACTGTTGATGAAAATGAAATCCAAGAAAGACCAAAAACAGAAAGCCATCGATTTGGGTAAAGACGGCAAATATGTCTCAGGTGAGACGGATTCTGATGAAAAAGGTTCACCTGACGGGGACACTTTTCAATTGCAGAGTGGATCGATCAGAGAGTTTGGATTTTTGACAATCAGCCAGACATACGATTTTCTTAAAAAACGACGTTGGGAGGAACGTGAGGTTTTACCGGGACAGGATGAACGGATTTACTATCCATTCAGCAATGTTGCCGTGAACCTGACGATCAACCCTCTCGCCAATATATACCTATCTGGAAAAATAGAATATGACCCTTGGCATGATTCTTTTTCCAATGGATATATCTATGGATTTTTAAAGCAAAAAGATTGGGAATTTGGGCTGCGCTGGGACTATACGAAATATTTTCTAAACGATTTCTATAATGTCCACGCGTTAGCTTTGGAAGGCGGAATATCGTTGAACGATTCCTGGAGCATTGCGTCATGGATAAAATACGATTTTTCCAAGGAGTATTCGCCGTACTTGTTTTTGGACATAACCTACCAAGCTCAATGTTGGGGAATAACATTACATTCTTATTATAAAAACAATCGTGAGTACGATTTACTGAAGGGAACATATCAGAACGACCCTGAAATAAAATTCGGATTATCATTTCATTTTAAAAATATCGATACGATAGATACAGATACTTTCGGCAAGTTCTGGTGGGGGAATTCAAATCAAAAATGAAGTACCGTATTCTTACCCATGAATCATTGAATTCAAAATATTTTCATCTGCGTCTTTTAGCTCCTGAGATTGCACAAACCGCCGCCCCGGGTCAGTTCGTGATGATCAAAGTGACTACTTGTCATCAAGACCCTCTTCTCCGCAGACCTATTTCCGTTATGGACGCCGACCCATCGACCGGTATCCTGGAATTACTCTACAGCGTTGTCGGCAAAGGAACACGGTTACTGTCAACTTGGAAAGCCGGTGATTGCTTGGATATCGTGGGGCCCCTAGGAAACGGCTTCAATCCAAAGCCCGGACACCACACGTCACTGTTGGTCTGCGGCGGCATCGGAACGCCTCCTATGGTCTATTTGGCTCGAATTCTGGCATCACGGCAATGTGGGGCGACATTTGCGTTTCTCGGAGCTCGCACAGCGGACGATATTGTGTGCGAAAATAAATTCGAGCAATACGGAGCGACTGTTTATATTGCGACAGAAAATGGCGAAAAAGGCAGCAAAGGCCTGGTTACAGAACCTTTGATCTCGTTTTTAAATCTGTCGCCTTCAAACCCGGTTCTGTATGCTTGCGGTCCAAAGCCCATGTTGAAGGCTGTAATGAAAATAGGGCTTGAACGAAAAATACCGACGTTCTTATCCTTGGAAGAGCATATGGGGTGCGGTATTGGCGCATGTTTGGGTTGTGTTGTTCAAACAGATGAAGGGCCTGTCAGAGTATGTACTGAAGGCCCCGTTTTTGATGCGCGACGCCTGGGTGATAAGTGGTGAATCCAAAGCGTTTTATAACCTCACATTGGATAGGTTTTCTGATCTTGATGATCGTGGCGATTCAGACTACCGGGTGCGTTACCGCTCGAAAACATTCATCTCGAAAAGAAACATACATTGGAATGGCATCTTGGTATGGAAAAAAGTATCATAGGAAAACTACTGCGAGTGGTGAAAAATACAACATGCGGAAATTGACGGCAGCTCATCCTTTTTTACCTTTTGGGACAAAAGTGAAGGTCACCCACCTGGAAAATGGAAAATCGGTTATTGTCACAATCAATGATCGAGGCCCGTTTAAAAAAGATCGAATCATCGACTTGTCTTATAAAGCAGCACAAAAAATCGGCATGGTAAAGGAAGGAGTCGCACGCGTAAAACTGGAAATTATTAAGTGAATCCTCTTGATCAGAGTCATCATCTTGTGCTATAAAAGGTTGTAACTACAAGCCGTTGATGTGATAACGCCGCGTTTGTAAAAATTCATGTTTGAAAGGAATTCATGATGGATCAGTCTCGAAAGCACGGGGCATCTGGAAATACTTCAGTCTCATCCTCTTTGAGAAATAGGATGCCGGACGATTTTACGCTTGATTTATCTGAGAATGCTCGGGTGGTTCTTGAGCGCCGATATTTGCGAAAAGATGATGATGGACAAGTAGTTGAAACGCCGGTACAGATGTTCAGGCGTGTCGCAGCGAATATTGCGCTAGCTGAGAGGCGGTTTGTCGGCGAAGAAACTGCGAAAGAGATGGAAGAAAAGTTTTTTCGGGTGATGACATCGATGGAGTTTTTGCCGAATTCGCCGACATTGATGAATGCGGGGAGGGATCTTCAGCAGTTATCCGCTTGTTTTGTATTACCTGTTCAAGATTCAATCGAGAGCATTTTTAATACTGTTCGAGACACGGCTTTGATTCACAAATCCGGTGGTGGAACAGGTTTTGGGTTTTCTCGTGTTCGTCCGAAAGATGATCGGGTTCAAAGTACAAGCGGTGTGGCAAGCGGCCCGGTTACGTTCATGCAGGTATTCGATGCCGCAACGGAAGCGATCAAACAGGGTGGAACCCGACGAGGCGCGAACATGGCTATTTTGCGAGTTGATCATCCGGATATTGTCGAGTTCATAGGTTGTAAAAACGAGCAGGCGAAGCTGAATAATTTTAATATATCGGTCGCATTGACGGACACCTTTATGGAAGCTGTAAAAAATGGAAGCGAATACCCTCTGATCAATCCGCGAACCGGGCAGGTCCAAAAGCACGAGGACGCTCAGAAAATTTTCGATCTCATTGTTCAACAGGCGTGGAAAAACGGGGAACCAGGAATTGTTTTCATTGACAGAGTGAACGCTGATAATCCAACTCCACATATTGGAGAAATTGAGTCAACCAACCCATGTGGAGAGCAGCCGCTGTTACCGTTTGAGTCGTGTAATCTCGGCTCCATCAACCTCGCGAAAATGTTTGTGCAAACCGACAATACCGTTTCAATTGATTATAAAAGGCTGGACGAAACGATAAAAACCGCGATTCGCTTTTTAGATGACGTAATTGAGATGAATCGTTATCCCCTGGTTGCTATCCAGGAAAAAACCTTGGCCAATCGAAAAATCGGTTTGGGTGTGATGGGTTTTGCGGATTTATTGATCAAGATGGGTATTCCTTACAATTCGGATGCTGCCGTTCGGACGGGCGAGAAGCTCATGGAATATATCAACCTGCGTGCGATAGAATTTTCACGGGACTTGGCTGAAGAACGAGGCGCTTTTCCCAATTATCCGGGATCGATTTGGGACAAATCTGATGAGCGTCCTATGCGTAATGCAACTGTGACGACGATTGCGCCTACGGGCACAATATCAATTATCGCCGGATGCTCAAGTGGAATTGAACCTTTGTTTGCTGTGGCATTTAAACGTAGAATTTTGGATGGCGATGAGCTCACGGAAGTCCATCCTATCTTGCTTCAAATGGCTAAAGACGGGGGATTTTATTCTCAGGAACTGATGAAGAAAATAGCGACTCAAGGATCTGTTCAGAATATTTCGGAAGTTCCTGCGGAATTAAGAAGGGTTTTCGTGACAGCTCACGATGTCACACCGGATTGGCATGTTAAAATGCAGGCGGCATTTCAAAAACATACCCATAACGCCGTGTCGAAAACGATCAATTTTCCTTTTCACGCGTTAGCCGAAGATGTGCGACAAGCTTTTGAGCTGGCTTATAAACTTGGATGCAAAGGTATTACGGTTTACCGTGATGGAAGCCGAGAAGCACAAGTGTTATCCACTGGGAAAACTGAGAGCCTGGCAGACAATCTGACTATGAGTTCAGGGGTCGGGGTTAAACCGCGTCCAAGACCCCTATGTGTCACCGGACGGACAATAGAAATGGAAACGGGCTGTGGTAGCTTGTATGTGACAATTAATGAAGATGAAAAGGGTAACCCTTTCGAGGTTTTCGCACAAATAGGCAAGGCCGGCGGCTGTGTCGCCTCTCAAACACAATCTACAGCCCGCCTCTGTTCGTTGGCGCTCCGCTCCGGAATTGAACCCAAAAGCATTATTAAACAATTGATAGGAATCAGTTGCCACAAACCCAGCGGGTACGGCTCAAAAAAAATCCTGTCCTGCTCCGATGCCATTGCAAAAGCTCTGAATTGGTATTTAGCGCTGGAGAAGAATCAAAAGACCGAGTTTCACATCGATCGAGAACGTGGTGCATGTCCTGATTGTGGAGGTGTTATCGAGCACATCAACGGATGTGAAACGTGTCGGAGTTGCGGTTATTCAGAATGCGGGTGATGGCAGGATCGAAAAAATCCTTTGGGATGCGCTGAACGTCGAATAGTGTCGCAATAAGCTGATTTTCCTCGCCCCAACGATGGACATTGATATATTCCCAAACGCTGTCAAGATCAGAGTTCGTTTCAATTACTCTCCCTCTGTTGCTTTCGACAATCAGGGTATTGCCATTGGACAATCGGTAGCAGGCTCCAGAGGTAGATGAAAACAAAGGTGTTTTAACACTATCGCTATATGTCCATATTGTTTTCTGAGTTGTTGGATTAAATTCAATAACTTTTGATCGGCCGTCATGCCCGGTATTATCGAAAAGAAGAATATGGCCGTTTGGCAGAATGGATGGTTCGTGCTGGAACGACCACAGGCCGGTCAAAGCCCATTTAACTCGTTTTGCATTAGGATCCACGATCGCTATTGCATCCATGTTGCGAATGGATATCAGCAAAGTTCCGGGCAGGTATATCGGTAAAAGTTGAGCCGTTTTATCATCGATGTAGCTAATAGTATTTGCGTGGAAAATATCGCCTGAGGAAGGAATTTTTTTCAGATATGGGGTATAACGGGAAAAAGTGAACGCTTCGATTAAAGACAGACGCGAAATGATTTTTCCGGTTTGGGCGTCCAGTTTAACGATCTCTTCATCGTAGATATAATCGT
Source organism: bacterium (assembly GCA_049652745.1). Lineage (GTDB taxonomy): Bacteria > CSSED10-310 > CSSED10-310 > CSSED10-310 > CSSED10-310 > JBASEY01. Next base: position 106,005 of record JBASEY010000029.1, read on the forward strand.
TCGGGTTAAACGATTCATACTTTCTTCTTTTTTGGACAAATGTATAAAGGTAGCCTTCAGGACAAATGGTCAGATCATGATGACATTTGGCAGGCTGTGTCCAGATAATTTCCGAATTCCAGTTCAACCGCACCATACCGGTTCCGTTGTAAATTCCGATCAGATCCCCATTGGGCAAAACTTTGGCTCGTCGAAAACTGCGGGCTTTTTCAGATGAAATCGACTTGTCGTCATTTGAAAGGAAGGCTTCATTTCTTGGACAGCGCCATGTATGAAGAATGGTTCCATCCATGTCCATCAAATCAACCTCGGGGCCATGCCCGGATACAATCAGGTTGTATCCGCTTTGGGCATTGGCCGGCTGATATTTTAGCACACCACCTGTTTGAGTCGCTATTTCATGACCGCCTAAATAGCCGAGTGCTTCAAGTTGCTGAATGAGGTCGTCATCCATTGAATAAGTTTCTTCGAGTTGCTGCAATATCTCATTTTGATGAACGGGTTGTTGAACATTATCCGGAGAAGCAATGGAATCGGCTGGGTGCGTTCCGATAATCAGCAACAGGTTAAGCAATAAAAAAGTCTTCATATTAGTCCTTAAGTAAAAGCTGGGTTGAATTGGTGGATATGTTGAATCAATTGAGTGACGATATTCATGTATTCTCCATGGATTTTGCAGCCTGAAGCTTTACGGTGACCACCTCCACCGAATTTTTCCGCTACGGATGCAACATCCCAGTTATCGATTGCGCGAAGGCTGATTTTGAAATTCATAGGTTCCAATTCCCGCATGAAAATTGAAATTTGAACTCCGTCGATTGAAAGCGCGAGGTTACTGAAACCTTCGAGCTCCCTGTCGATTCCAAGCTGGTTGGCGAAAAAGGCATAGGGCAGATGTGAAACAGCGATTTTTCCACCATCGAGGAGCTCGATGCTTTGAAGCACCTGAGCCAATGTTCTGACACGAAGAATATTGGTTTTATGGAAAAGCTGGTGGCTTGTATATTCTGGATTCGCACCGGAATCTATCAATCCGGCGGCAATTCTCAATGTGTTACCGGAAGTATTTGAAAATCGAAAGTTACCGGTGTCGAAAAGGATACCGGCATAAAGCGTATTAGCTAAATCCGGCGCTAATTCAATTGGCATAAAAGCAGAGAGTTGGGCGAGGATTTCGCATGTTGAAGAGGCGTGAACGTCGATGAGGTTCAACAAGGCGAAATTTTCATTTTTGGGATGGTGATCGATACAGATGATAGTTGGACACATTTGAACCCATTTGCCGGCATCGCCAAGGCGTTCAAGTGAAGGTGAATCCAATACAATGGCAACCTGTATCGAATCTGGGGGGAGATCCACGTGAGTTGACAAGATTTGTCCGAATCCCGGGAGAAAATCATACCGCGGATCAGGAAAAGGGTCAGCGATAACCGGCCAGACACGTTTACCCAGCTTGCGAAGCGTTTCCGACACATAACAGACAGCAGCTATCGCATCACCATCCGCTCGGATATGAGCCGTCACAATGAAGGTCTCATGGTACCTAAACGCATCGGCGATCTGTTTGAAAAGTTTTTTTTCTATTTTTGACAAAAGCCTTAATTATCCCTTCGTCTTTTCGGGCATAGTTCTGCTAGAACCCCTGTAAAAACCATACGACATAAAACCACGTTTGTAAAACAGGATGTTTTTTTTGAAACCGCAAGCTGTTCATAAGTATTTGAATTGTTAAAAGAAAGTGGTAAAATAGCAAAAGTTGGGGAGCTGAAAAACCGAACGGAGACATTTTAGTTGAAAATATCGTTGAGAGACGCGCTGACCGGGCTGGCAAACCGGTTTTTGCTTGATGAAATCAAAAGTGATTTTACCAAACGTGAAACCGGCCAAACCTGGGTTTGCATCATGATAGATGTTGATCATTTTAAATTAGTAAATGATCTGTACGGCCATCTTAATGGTGACCGGATTTTAGTTGAGATATCTGGGGCTCTTCAGAAAGTTTTTGAAAAAAAAGGATATACGCTTCGTTTTGGCGGTGATGAATTTTTAGTGATTCTAAAAGACAAACCGGTTCAAGAAGCCTTGAAGATGGTCGAGAGTCTAATGGATGATGTCCGAAAGCTGGATTTTTTTGCCAACCTAAGTCTTTCTCTGTCAGTTGGTTTGGCTGAATCACACTTCACTGATAACGATATTATGGTTGTCATAGACAGGGCTGATAAAGCGCTTTACGATGCCAAAACAATGGGTAGGGGACGGAAGGTATTATTTTCGGAAAAACAGAATCTCGTGAAAACAGAAGCCATTCGTCTTGGTTACTTCGTCGGGCGCCAAACGGAACTGCGCATGCTTCATCAGCTTCTAGAAGAAAGTGTTTCAACCGGACCACGTTTGGCATTGATTGAAGGTGACCCGGGTATTGGAAAAAGTCGGCTTGCATCGGAAGTGATCCAGTACGCTCATTTTCGCAATTGTGCGATAATGCATTCCGGATGTTTCCAATTTGGTGATATTGAGCCTTATACTTTCTTTTTGAAACCGATTAGAGAGTTTTTCAAGAGTCTTGTTCCAGGGGACATCCAGAGGATTAAACGCATGGTGGAACCTGTTCATCCGGCGACTGCCGAGCTCTTTTCCGAGTTGGAATTAAAAGCATCTCCCGATATGCAGCTTTTTGGTGAAGATAGAATAAAATTCCGAATGCTTGAAGACTTTATAAAAATCTTGTCCGCCATTTCAAAATGGACTCCGGTTTTGTTCATTGTAGATGATATACACTGGATGACGGCTCCGGACATGGAATTATTCAAGTTTCTGGTACGCTCATCCGGAAATAATCATATCATGTTCATGGTGACCATGCGGGACATGGAGGAATCATCTGGAGAAATTCGTAATCACCTTCATTCGCTGAATCGGACAATTCCGTTGTTAAAACTCAAGTTGGGCAATCTTGAGCGACAGGAGACATATAACTTGATCATGTTTGCCCTTAAAGACCCCAATATGCCATCGAAGTTTTTGGAAACTATCTATCGACAAAGCGGAGGTAATCCATTTTTCCTTGAAGAACTGATCAATTCGATGATCCAAACCGGTGCAATATCGCGTAAGGCATCAGGTGATTGGACATATTTTTTATCCAGAAATATCAAACTCCCAGAAAGCTTGGCCCAATTGATGGCTGATCGCCTTTATCCTCTAACTTCCAAGAGTCGAGATTACCTGCGGATTGCGGCATTGTCTTCCGGGAGTTTTTCCGTCGATATGATTGCTGCTGTAACAGGTGATTCTTTAGTCGACGTCATGGAAGGGCTTGAAGAACCGGTTCGTTTAAACTTGGTTCAATGCATCGTTGGAAAAAACAGGACTATTTACAGATTCGTTCATGACACGATTTGCTCATTTCTGCACCGGGAATTATCCGATGGGATGAAAAAAATCTATCACAAACGAATTGCCGAGTATCTTGAGGTTAGATACCGTTCTGAGGCTAACGAAGAGATAGTGATCGATATGGCTCATCATTATCAGGCTGGTGACGGCAAAGAAAAAGCTGCTTGGTCGGCGCTTCTGGCATCGCAGATTTTTGAAAAGCGGCAGGCTTATCGTGAAACGGCGCGATGGCTCGAAACCTATTGCCAGAACAGCAAAATATCCGAACACAACAAAGATGAACATTTCAAAGCATCTTTGAAATTAGGCGTTCTGTACACTATGTTCGGCGATTTTGAAAATGCCGCTCACAATTTGGATTCGGCAGAAAAATTGGCTGTAAAAAGCGACGATATATCAACGGTAAAATGGAGACGAGGCCAGTTGTATCAGACGATGTGTATGTACAACGAAGCTCGGAAGTGTTACGATCAAGCTTTTGCTTTCGCTGTGTCCGCATTAAAGAAAATCGATGCTCTGAATTCACTGGCATTTCTTAATTATGTGCTGGGGAATTTGAAAAATGCTCAGGCTATGATATGCCAAGCAGAAAGTCTTTTAGATAAACTCGAAACCGACCAAGGAACTCGAGAGTACTACATGGCGTCTCTTGCTATGTCCAGAGGAATAGTAGCCACGGCGATCATGCCTGGACCTGAAGCTATTGCTGAATACGAAAAAGCGCTGAACGTTTATATCAAATATGAAGATTTTTTGAAGCAAGCCATAATTTACAACAACCTGTCAGAAGTCTTTTCAAGAGCGGGTCAATACGAAAAAGCGTTGGAATCGCTGAAAAAAGCTGCAAAGATCAATAATCGATTAGGTGACGTCGTAAATGAAGCGATAGCATTGTTCAATACAGCGGTTTTGTATGTTGAGATTAACCAACTGGTTTTGGCGAAGGAATATTTTCAGCGATATAGTGATTATGATCTAGACATCAATGGCGAAATAGGCCAGGCATTCAATTACCAGGGCTTAGGAATGCTGTATGAAGAGGAAGGCGATTTCGAAAGGGCTGAGATTTCCTTTGGCAAAGCCGTAGACATGTTCGAAAAATTAGGCGTTGAAAAAGAGGCCTTATCTTGCCGCCTCGAGTTGGCTCATCTTATGATTCGAAACAATAAAATTGAGAAAGCAGAGGAAATTTTTTTGGCAGGATTGAAAAAAACAGACGACATTCCAGAAAAAGGCCTTGGAAACCAAATACTTTTTATTAAAGGATTGTTGAAATTTAAAAAGAGCGCTCCAAGTGACAGAGATGCTTTGAATGAAGCGGAGGTGTTGATTGAAAAGTCCCTGGAGGGACGATACACATATATATCTGTGATTATGCGAAGTTTTTATTACTTGATACAGATCAAACGCCTAAAGGAGGAATATGACCAGGCAGACGAGCTTCTTCAGAATGCCAGACAAGAATTGGAGAAAAGCCTGAGTTACATTGAAAAAGCTCATATTCAAGAGAGTATTCGAAACAAAGGCTATATCAAAAAGATATTCGAAGGCATATGATTTATTCGATATAAGCAGCCCTTTTCAGTTCGCGGTACAGTCCATTGAAATAACCACGCAGACGATCAGTCGGGTCTTGAACGCTGCTATACACGTGCCAATTTAATCTTTACATTTGAAGAGTTTTTTTATATTCTCCTTCCCGGATGTTTTTTCTTCCTGATGTATTCGTTGAGCAATTCTGCGAGGACTCAATAATGATTAATCTTGTCAATTCCATGAGCGTCAAACCTGTGAAAATGCTTGAAGGCGTGACCATGCGACTGGTGATCGGCCCGGATCAAGGGGCGCCCCATTTCAACCTTCGAATTTTTGAGGTTCAGCCTGAAGCTTCGACCCCATTCCACTCGCATTGGTGGGAGCATGAGGTGTTCATTCTAGCCGGTAACGGTGTGGTCAGGAACCAGACCGAAGAAAAATCGATCAAGCCTGGAGATGCCATATTGGTTCCCGGCGGAGAAATTCATCAATTTATAAATACCGGGACAGAAATACTCCGATTTATCTGTTTGGTGCCGCAGGAGTGGCTTAAATCCGTTTCCGATCAAAAAAAACTTGAATCAGATGGTTGAACGGTCTGAATGGCGGGCCGTATAAAATATAACTTGAACAAATAAAGGAGATATTGCCATGTCACAAGTGGACACGTTGTTGAACAAATCCAGGGTTAATTTCAAACACTGGGAGAAAATCAAGGATGTTATTGATCAATTGATCGACTTGATGTTGAACTATCGCCAGAGTGGTCATCCGGGCGGCTCGCGATCGAAAGTGCATGCTTTGGTCGCTACCGGGTTGTCGGGCGCAATGCGTTGGGATATTCGCCATCCGGAAAAACGTTTCTCAGACCGCTTTATCTTGAGTGCAGGCCACACGGTTCCAATGATCTATAGTTTTTTGTGCGTACTTGGGGACGCCATGCGTACGCGTTATGAGAAAACAGGTGACGAACGCTTTAAAATCAATCCTGAAAAAATTGTTTTATGGGAAGATATCATTACATTCCGACGACGTGATGGACTGCCAGGGCATGCAGAAATGTCCGGTAAAACTTTGTTTTTAAAAGCAAACACCGGCCCATCCGGCCATGGTATTCCGTTTGCCGTAGGCGAAGCTTTCGCTCTGAAGTATGCCGGTGCTGAAGAGGTCAAAGTATTTGCGTTCGAAGGCGAGGGTGGATTGACTCCAGGAGCCTCCCATGAATCGAAAAATACTGCATACGGCCTGGGTCTGAGCAACTTGGTGTTCTATATTGACTGGAATAACTTCGGAATCGACCATCAGCCTATCGATACTGTCATGTATGGAACGCCTGATGACTGGTTTAAATCTCATGGCTGGAAAGTTTCCGGCAGTCTTGAGGGAGAAAACTGGGAAGAAGTCGCTCGGGTGATCCTTGAAGCCTCAAGGGGCGACAATCCCGATAAACGGCCCTGCATTGCTTGGACCAAAAACAAGAAAGGCAGAGGTTATCATAAATTTGACAACGTTTCTCATGGAGCGCCGCATAAAACCAACTCGGAGCTTTTCTGGCAATGCAGAAAGGACTTTGCCGATAAATACGGCGTGAAATGGGATAGTTTCGGAGCTCCGGAAGGCGCGAAGGATGAGTTGGGACGGCAACTTAACGCAAACCTCAACATAGCGCTCGATGTTATTCGAAAAGACGAAGAGTGTTTGAATTATATTACAGATCGATTGGTGGAATTGGGTGACAGCGTACCGGAGACCATCAAAACGTTCAAGCTGGGCGGCCCCAATCCGTTTAAAGACCCGGAAATGACGGATTATACGAAATATCCCGAAAGCTTATGGGTCAAGCCTGGAGCCAATGTCCCGAACCGTTCCGCCCTGGGAGCTTGGGGTTCTTGGGTCAATTCATGGTCAAGAAAAAAATATGGTCGCCCGGTTTTTATCGCTTGTAGCGCCGATTTGGCTGGATCTACCAATATTGAAGGCTTTGGATTGGGCTTTGACGGAACACCTGGTTGGGGATGGTATGACCGTAACAAAAACTTGGGCGGGACCCTTTTACCTCAAGAGATTACTGAATTTGCCAATTCGGGGCTTTTATGCGGTGCCGCCGGAGTGAACTTCTCCGATAAACCTTTTGAAGAATGGGATGGATACATGGGAGCCTGCAGCACTTATGGTTCTTTTATGTATCTTAAATACGGCCTGATCCGCCTTTTCAGCCAAATGGCTCAGGATCCTGACATAAAGGTGGGAAAGGTGATGTGGGTTGCCGGGCACAGTGGACCCGAAACCGCTGACGACAGCCGAACACACTTTGGGATATTCGCACCGGGAATCACTCAGCTTTTCCCGGAAGGCCATGTAATCGATCTACACCCTTGGGAATACAACGAAGTCCCCGTTGTCATCGCCGCCGCTTTGCGTGCCGATGCTCCATTGATTGCACTGCATCTGACGCGGCCTCCAATCGTGGTCCCGGATCGAAAAAAATTGAATATTCCTTGCCATTTCGAAGCTGCTAAAGGCGCTTATGTGATGCGGGAATATCGTTCAGATCAACCACAAATGGGATGTATTTTTGTGCAAGGAACCTCTGTCACTGCAAATACCATCGAGCTATTCGAAACGCTCGACCGCGAAAAATTGAATATCAAAATTGTGGCGGCAATCAGCCCTCAGCTTTTCGCACTTCAGCCCATGGCTTATCGGGAACAGGTAATAACTCCTGCTGATAAAATGGATTCTACGATCATTTGTAATCGCGCCAAACGTGTGACTTCGGATTGGATGTTCAACCCTCTCGCGGCAGAATATGCCATGACTTCGGACTGGGATGACAGATGGAGAACCGGTGGCACTTTGGATGATGTCATCGATGAAGCGCATTTGACTCCAGAATGGTTGTTGAAAGGCATAGAACGGTTTGTGAAAGACCGACCGACAAGGTTGAAAAAAATCAAATCGATGTTGGATTCCTGTCGACAGTAACGAGATTTGATCACTGAACAATCTCCTGTTGTTTGGCTGATCCGGCCTTGGATAGAGGACTTCTCGGCATTTGATCATTTTGATCAGCCGGTGGGTCTTCTATCCCTTGCTGCTTGGCTGAGACAAAACGGCTGTAGAGTCTATTATATTGATGCGCTATCAGGGAATAAACCACCGGAAAACAGCCCTGGCGAAACAGCGGCTGAGAAAGTTTCGCTGAAACTAAGGAAATATCCTTGCCATCAAATCGAAAAACCAATTGTCTTCAGATGTATACCTAGGTATTACAAACATTTTGGCACGTCATTGGAGACTCTTAAAAAGGAGTTGGAAAGCCTTCCTGTCCCCCAGGTCATTCTGATTACAACCGGTATGACCTATTGGTACCAAGCTGTTCAGAGTTTTGTGCAGGTTTTACAAGCTCTCTATCCAGCTTCTCCGATAGCGATCGGCGGAATTTATGCCGGAATCGTTCCCGAACATGCTCGAGCATGTCTACAGCGAACCACGGTTTTTCCTGGGCAGGCAGGACAACAGTTTTTTTCCTGGATGAGCAAAATATTGGGATTCAATATTCATCCACCGACAGACCAAGCTACAATCTTGCCGGCATGGGACCTTGTTTCCAATCGATCATATATCATCTATACGACTAGCCGGGGGTGTCTCAGGCGCTGCTCTTATTGTGCGGCGTCGCTTTTAAGGCCTGTGTGGAAAGCGCGGCCGCCGAATGTTATCCGCAATGAAATCGAAGCTCTTATTACACAATATCAAGTTTCCGATATCGCTCTTTATGACGATGATTTAGGATGCTCGACACTTGAGGGGCAGCAGCATTTAACCGGCTTGCTTCAGATGTTGGTCTCGCACGAATTTCCAATAAATTGGCACCTTCCCAATGCTCTAGGCGTCGACGCCGTCACACCCGAAGTGGCTAGGCTTATGTACCAAGCAGGATTTGAACAGCCGCGATTAAGCCTGCACCATTTAGATAAACATCTCGATGAAAAAGGCCTGGACACCAGAGCACGCAAGGCTTTTGAAACCGCCGCAAAGCGTCTTGTTGAAGCCGGTTACGAGCAAAGTCGTCTTTCCACCTATCTTATAGCCGGACTGCCCGGGCAAAAACTGTCCTGGTTGAAAAAAGCCGCTGACCAGTTGCTCGATGTTGGTGTCAAGCCCTATTTGGCACAATTCAGCCCGATACCGGGAACTCCCGCAGGTGAAAAAAGGTTGCAGCAGTTGACGGAAAAATTTAAGACCGATGATTTGTTGTTGACGAACAAGATTTTTTCAGTTTATGCGCATGATGGATGGTCTGAGGAAGATTACCAGATGCTTGTTCTTGAACTGAAAAATAGATAGTTCCACCGTTTTTGTGGTTCGTCACGGTTCGACGAAATGTGGTAAGATGTCTTTGATGGAGGTGTAAGAATGGGAAAATCTTGTTTTTATACAATATTATTGAGATGCTCTTTCCTGCTGATAGGGTTGTCGGTCATGTTTTCGGTTGCTTCGGCTGACGATGAGGCGCCGGGCCGGGTCTGGCACGTTTGTATGGAGTGCGCCGAACGGGATTTCCCATCGATCGGTGATGCGCTTCGCCAGGCTAAACCCAAGGACACGATTCTTGTATACTGGGAACCTGCTTTTCCGTACTATATGGAGCATTTGGTTATCGATAAACCTGTCAGGATCATTTCAAATGCGGCTGCAGCAGACATTACATCCTATGATTATTATCCGGTTATTGCGTCCGTATCGAATGAAATTGTGCATATCACGGTTCCTGGAGTCGAACTGATAGGGTTTAATCTAATCTATCTTCAAAAACCGGCCGATTGTGAAGATGAGGCTTTATGCTATGCAGAGTCCATTGGATTGCGTCTGGATGCCCCGGCTCTGATTCGTCAGGTTGCCATCACCAACTGCTCGACAGGTATACTAACGGCATATACGAAACCATATTTAGGTCAGGCAAGTACGATACAGCTTTGTCGGATTGGTCTACCACCAGATCATGGATTGACCCAAACAGGTTTTATGCAAACAAAAAACCACTATGGGATCGTATTGCTGGGATGTCGCCAAGAAGGACAATATCTTGGAGTTGGACGGGATAAAATCTCTGATTGCCAAATAATGCGAAACGCCCAGTACGGGTTGGTTTACACGACTGCCAATGAGCCTGAAATGCTTGGAAATCTGATAGAACTCAATGGGAAAGGGCCTTTTAGAATAGTCAATCCCAAACTAGGCGAAAATCAGAAACTGATCTGGTTCGACAAGTTGAAAGGATCTGAAAAATAATTTTTCTGTAGGTGCTGTAATACATTCATTTCTGTAAACCACGGAATCGACAGAGATCGATAGACGTGTTAGTGTTGTTTGGCGAGACGATTCAAGTCAGCTTGGGAGGATTGGCTAATGGTTCAAAAGGGTGATAAGCGGGTTGGGATAATCGGCGGTGGGATCAGTGGAATGAGTGCAGCCTGGGAATTATCCAGGAAAGGAATCCAAGTCGATCTATTCGAACGAGATGTGCATTTGGGCGGTTTAGCCGGCTGGTTTGATGTAAACGGTTCGACATTGGAAAAATTTTACCATCATTTATATAATCTGGATCAGGATTTAATTCGATTGATTCAGGAAGTTGGTCTTGGAAGTAATCTGGTATTCCGCCGAACGAATACTGGCGCCTTTTATGTAAATAAAATATATCGGCTTAGCAGTCCATTGGATTTGATAAAATATAAGCCCTTACCTTTTCTGGATAGATTAAAAATGGGCATGCTGGTGCTTAAAGCAAGAAAGGTCAAGGATTGGAAAGAGCTTGATAATATGACGGCCAGGGATTGGATTGTCCAAAATTCAAGTCAGGCGGTCTTTGATATTGTCTGGTCACCATTGTTCCGGTCAAAATTTGGTAAGTATGCTGACGATATCTCGGCAGCGTGGTTATGGAGCAAGCTGGTTCAGAGAGGGGGCTCCAGGAGCAAAGGAGGAGCAGAAGAACTCGGTTATTTGAAAGGTGGATATGGACTGTTGTTCAATACGATGGAGAAGCAACTGACAGAACGAAATGTACGCATCCATAAACAATCTCCGGTTGAAACCATTGTCTGTGAAAATGGGAAGGTTACAGGGCTCAGAGTTTGTGGAGATATGATTCCATTCACTCACGTAATTGCCTGTGTTCAATTGCCGGATTACCTGGAAATTGTTGGCGAGGCGCCGGAACAATATCGGAATGAACTGGGTAAAATCGGCTATTTAGGGAATGTCACCCTGGTTTTAAAATTGAACCGCAGTTTATCAGATACATATTGGATTAATGTCACAGATCCGGAATGTCCATTTGTTGGAGTTATTGAACAGACAAACCTGTTGGACGAAACGCATTATGGTGGACACCATTTTGCGTATATAAGTAGATATATGGATGTAGATGACCCTCTATATCTGATGACTCCCCAGGACTTGTTTGCTGTTTATCGTCCTTGGTTGCAAAGGGTTTTTCCGGAATTTTCCGAAAGTTGGCTGGACGATCTGATGCTGTGGCGTGACCCTCATTCTCAAGCCGTTGTCACAACAGGATATCGTACTAGAGTACCGGATATCCAAACGCCGTTGAAAGGATTATATTTGTCGACGATGGCGCAGATTTTTCCAGAGGATCGCCAAATGAGCAATGGAGTTAAATTTGCCAAAAAAGCGGCTGCTATGGTACTTACCGAATAATCCTGGCGCTAAAATTTGAAGGGATAAAATTCGACAGCCTCTACTTGCTGCTCGCCTGTCAGCAACGGTTTGGCAAAAGCGTTCCAACCCCCCTCTTTCTGGAACCTTGTCTAATTAAAAAGAAAAAAAATTGTTTTGGCAAGTGCTTTTTAAAAAAATTTTATCTCCTTATTTTTCCTCAGTTAAGAAATTATATGTAATTGATTGAAATAAAAGAATATAAATTTTACATAACAGTGTGAGGCCGATAACGAATCAAACTCTAATAGTGAGGATATTATGGTCAAAAAGATAATTTGGACCCCCAATAGGTAAGCTGTCGTGTCAGTTTAGGGCGGGCACTGTGTAGACAGAGTATAAAAGCTCTTGACGACCTACCGGATTGCGAAATTCCTGTAAAACACCTCCAGGTATCTCTTCCAGCAGTCTTTTTTTCAGCCATTCTTGTTTCGCCAGATCGAAAAAAATCAATGAAGTTGTGCGCTTACGGTTGACAAGATGGCTCAAAACAGGCGATTTTTCCGATACATGTACAAAATTATATGCATCGCCGCCCAATCCCTTGTTTCGATTATATAATGTGATCGTAATTATATCGTCATGTACCCAGGGATTGATAAAAACGACATATTGTTGATCCATGATTTTATCAGCAAAATGAATTGCTTCCAGACGTTTTGCCGGGCCGAAATATGAGTGATCCTTGACAATTGACCAGGTTGATATCCAAAGGTTGAATCCATGTAGGGTTATGCCAATCAAGCATCCTATAACAAGAGTAGGAATGACTCGACGAAAGAGAGGTTTTTGAAAAAGCGCTGAACCGGTGACGCTTATCTCACGAAAGACAACAACTGCAACCAGATAGATGAGCGGCCATATGATAAGAGTTCTACGATGCAGTGGAAAAATCAAAAGCGGAGGAAGTGTTCCACAAAAGTAATAAATGGCCAGAATGGGATTCCAGCGTAGAATCAGGCAAAGCAGCGCTACAATAAAGCTCAATGCAAATGCCCCTGAATAAAAGCGATGAATTGTTTGTTCAGCAAAGGTTGAACGAAACCATTCAACGCTGTTTCGAAGTATATTTTTCAAGATCACGTTGGCTGGTTGGAGATCTGATAGCACCTGATCATCGACTGTTTTTTTCCAAACAGGGGTGTCTGTGGCGAGGGAGCCGAATTGAGATTGGAACATTTTTATGGGGCCATGAAGAATATTGAGCTGTAAGGTTAGGAGAACGGCAAAGACGATTAAAGCGCAAACCGGGCCTGGCCACCAATTTTTCCATATTTTTCGTTTTAAAGCGGGTACGATAAAGATTATGAACCCGACAAACAAGTAAAGCACTTTAAGCGGTGCATAGGACCATCCTATACAACCGGCAAAGAAGCCGAAACCGATCCATTTGACAATTCCTATTCTTGATTCGTTATTCCTCCAAATTGAATCTGTCGTCCAGAGGAGGCCGAGGGAGACGGCGACGCTTGTGCTGAAAAAAGTGCCCATTCGAGATTGGGCCAGGTGCCATGGGGAAAGACCGAAGACTGCAAGAGCTATGATAGACCATCGATCCGGAATAGTTTTTCTAACCCAAAACCAGAATATCAATAAGAGTAAAGTGGATCCGATGACTTCGGAAAATCGGACGGACCAAACAGAAACACCGAACAGTTTCATAACAGACCATAAAACAGGAAGCATCAGAGGAGACTCACCACCACCCCGTAAATCAAATCCCCTTCCCTGAAAGGGATGGATCGGCCATCTGCCTTCTACCGCAGCCATCCCCCAGACACCTGTGTTGGCAGCATATTCATTGAGAAATGGAGGCCAACTTTCAAGCTCGATCAATTTAATCAAGGTGATGACCAGTATGGCAAGTAACCCGGAAATCATGGAGGCGTGTGAAGGCGATGTCGTCCACTCATCTTTCAGGTGTTTTCTGAAAACTATTCCATAGACTAGCAGTGTGATGCAGGCTGCGAGAATCAGGGGTATATTCGCCCAATGTTTTTCCGGAAGCAGTTGATTGTGAATAAGCAGAGCGTTGACGACCAGGAGAATCATGGATAAGCGTCCTTTTATTCGATTTGTCGCCGGCAGATACCAATCCAGGAAAACAATGGCGATACTGATGCCGACTAAATACGGAACAAATCCCGAAACCCATGGTTTCAGCCAATTTAAATAAGGATATGAGAACCAAAGCAGATGATTCATAGGTCAGAAATACCTTTAAATTCTTCATTGTATGCGTTCAATGATTGAACCATGACAATAGTATTCTGGCTGAAAAACAGATGATGATCAAGCTTTTGATGGTGTGGCATCAAGGTTGGAATCGTTGTTTTGAGAAATCCGATGCATCGGTATCCAACTCCTTCTTAAACTAGTTTAACATTTTGAAATATAATATATTTTTCTCAAAATAGAACTTTTCTTAAGCGTCAATACGTGTTACGATCTCGTTTTGTCTCATGAAAGCGGATTTGTATTTTTAAAAGAAGGTATTACAGACACCGGTCAGATAGAGCGGGATATCATAAAGGAAAGAAGAGATGGATTATCTAAGACAGGCTGATGAAAAACGAATCTTGTCTTTATTGTGGGCTGTGATACAAATCGTGATTCGGAAAAACCGTTCAAAATGGAGTAACCGGGGTGAATAATACAGCAATTGTTTTTGAACGCAGCCAATATTTTATAGAATGCCTGGTTGAGGTGAAATCATGAATCCTTTGGGCCCAAGGGAATTACAGCGTGATCGATTGTTGTTTCTGTTGAAAACGTTGGAAGACATGGGACGGACACTGACGGGAGGTGAATCGTTTGACAAAGCTGCCCGTTTTCTTCTGCGAACACTTTTAGAATCGATCGGGATTTCTGAAGGCGCGATTTTTACATTTGTATCGAGGCGAAGTGTTTTGAAGCTGAAGGAAAAAACTCAGAATCTGGATTGTGATTTGTCTGAGATGAAAATTTCCGGTGAACAGATCAGGTATCTGGCTGAAAATCCGGTTCCTCATAAGACAGACCAGCTTCCAGAAGAGCTTGCTAAAAAATTTATGGAAATGATCGAGTTCTGGAAAACAAAGGATATTCAGGTAATGATTCCTTTGGCGGTAAAAGGGGATCTTTTGGGGATGGTGTGTTTAGGCCATCGACAGGCAGATCAGCCATACAGCAAAATCGATCTGGAAATACTTGCTCTTTTGACCCAGCATATCAGTTTATATTTTCATGGCCAAAAAAGCCTGGAACAGCTTCAACAAGCAAACTATGAACTCAAACGAAAAATTCTGGAAATGGAGCAATTGTATGAAGTTGCTCTCGCAGTCACCAGGTTACGAAATCCGGAAGAGTTGCTGGGTGAAATCCTGTCAAGAGCCACTAAAATCCTGGATGCACGATATGGCGCAGTATGGCTGATGACTAATCAGTCTTATTATTTAGCAGGGGCATTTGGTTTTAGTGATGTCGATTCGATTCCGGAAATTATGGTGGATTTAAGTAAGCTGAGTCCTAAAACGTTTCGATTTGATCCCGATTCTGCCGGGAGCCTGTTAGCGAGCATGAGTATTCGAAACACAACTATCGGGGTATTGAGCGTCGCTGGTAAAGAAAGCCCTTTGGGTGGTTTTATGGATTTTTCAGAATCCGATTATCAACTTCTGAATACTTTTGCAAATCAGGCAGCCGTAGCCTTGGAAAATGCACGGCTGTATGTGGAAGCTGTAGCCAAAGAGAGAATGGATCAAGAAATTAGGGTAGCTGCTGAAATTCAGGAATCTATTCTGCCGGACGCTTTTCCAGAGACTCCGGATTTGGATATCTCAGCGATGACATTGCCTTGTCAGATTGTCGGGGGCGATTTTTTTGATTTTTTCGAAATGGCGGATGGAAAACCAGCTATGATAATTGCCGATGTTTCCGGTAAAGGTGTTCCTGCTGCAATGATGGTATCGACCGTTCATGGCGCCTTACATGCTTTTACTGAGTTTGTCGACAATCTTGACGAACTGGCATCGAGAATAAATTCTCTTCTTGTGAAAACGACACCTGATAATAAATTTGTTACAGCGACCTTTCTGACTTGGAATTCAATGTCAAAAGAAATTACCACACTGTCAGCCGGCCATGAACCTATCGTCCTGATCAAAGCCGATGGAACGATGACACATCTGTCTCATGGGGGTATGGTTCTGGGATTGTTCGCCGGTATTGAATTTGAGACTCATACACTGGTATTGAATAAAGGTGACTGTCTCTGCCTACATACTGACGGCATTATCGATCAACGCAATAGTCTTGGC
Organism: bacterium; assembly: GCA_049652745.1. Taxonomy (GTDB): domain Bacteria; phylum CSSED10-310; class CSSED10-310; order CSSED10-310; family CSSED10-310; genus JBASEY01. The sequence goes on from JBASEY010000029.1 coordinate 121,979, forward strand.
GAGCGATTTGGGATTGCTCGTTTTGAAGAATTATTGCGTGAGTCTGTGACGGCAAATAGAAAACAATCGGCTGCGATGATAGTGCAGAATGTTTTTCGCAGCCTAGCCAAATTTGCCAAAGATGAACCCGCAACAGATGATCAAACATTGATAATTGTCATTCGTCGGTAAAAATCAATGTCATATAAAAATGCTCATTCAACTTTTCGCTGTTCTTCCGGATGAAATCGGCTGGAAGGGTCGGATGAAGAGGTATCTTGCCGGCGGCTTGTGCGAAACAAGAAAAACAGCAACAACAGTGAAACAAGTGTAATTCCGAAGGGAAGTCTGGTTGGGTAAGGTAATGAAAAAAATCCTCTGCTGGTAAAAAAACCGATAAAAGATAGAAGCAGAGCCCAAAGAGTACAATTTATAAATTGAGCCCAAGCAAACCAGAACCAATTAGTTTTAAAAAACCCGAAAGCGGTCGCCGAAACAAGACGAATTCCATACCCATATTGCGTGATAAAAGTCGATTCCCAAGGATGGTGGATGATAACGTTTTCCAAAGTACCGATCAGTGTTTTTATGCGTGAACGAGATAATAGATGATGCTGCTTACTGAGCCAATATCCCAGAAGGTAAAAAAAACAGTGACCGACCCAAGAACTCACCGCAGCCACAACAATAACTACCGAAATATTCAGAATGCCGTCGGCGGCAAGAATCCCTGCAAGGATTACAAAAACAAAGCTCTGGAAAAAAGAACCCAAAGCGATTGCCCACAACCCATATTGATCGAGTAATGAATAAAACGTATCCATTCAATCTCCGGATCTCAAGAATAGCCTTTTAAAACAGAGAATTGCAAGTTCTTAATCTTTTTAATGAATAAGGCACGAAGATAATTATGGTAATCGTAAAGCGAATATTTTATTTGGCCTCTTGCTCGCAAAAAAAAGCACAAAACGGTAATATGGCTGTCGCTAGATCGAGAAGGAGGTAACCGGCCATGAATTGTCAGTTATTACGTATATTGATGGTTATGGTGGTATTGGCTTGCCTGTTTTTTTCGGCTTGTAATGATGTGCCGGCTATTAAAAACCAACCTCAAGAAATCGTTCAGGAGAATGTAAGCCCGATCAATCAATCAGAGTTAATACAGAAGAATATGCCCGAGGCGCCTTTTTCGCATGGGCTTTTGTCACCGCCTGAGCTTTCGCCGGCTCTTGCGGAAATCTCTGACCGCCGGATTGCGAATTACCCGGTCATAACAAATAGAATTTTGAAAGGTGGCCGCTATGCTTTTCCGCTGGTTCTTGAGAATAACAGATTTGCTGTAGCATCTTTACGTGGAGTGGATTTTTTTGAATATGACGGCTCAGAACAGCGTGAGCTTCTTCCAAGTTTACAAATTGATACGCTCGGTGACGCGTGGTGCCTGGAAAAAGTCGGATCGTCTCTTTGGGTTGCAGATGGCTATGCAGGGGTGTCCGCCTGGGATATGAGTACTGGGAAGGCTTTGGCTCAATGGCCGGATTTGGAGCAGGCGAGGGCGTTTCATGCATTGCATGACGGCAGACTCGTTGTTTGTCGACATAGACAAGGTCTCGATATTCTTTCGGTAAATTCAAACGGAACAAAAATCACGCAGCGAATCCATGTTGATGCCGGTGAGCGGGTGAATTTTGTAACATCCGATGTTGATAGATTGTTCATCGGAACTGTAGGCGCCGGATATATAGCATATGATATCGATCCAGACTCCGCTGATTATAAATGGACATATACCGATTGTGACAGAATAGTATGGTGTGCTTATCGAGAGGGCTTTCATTACATCATAGATCAAGATAAGGGTCTTATAATTTTAGAAGACCAGGCAGATCAAATTCCCCGTTTTCTCAGCAATTTACTTCTACATGGCCAAACACGCCATGCCTGTTTTGTCGACGATGACAAGATTGTACTGGCTAATGAAAAAAGTATATATCTTGTCGATATCGCGCGACCGGGTAAGCCGCGGATTGTCCAGCAAGTTCCGGCAAAATTGGATATTCGAGGGGTGGCGCAGTTTGGAGAGGATCATCTGATTGTTACCGAGAGCGAATATGGTGTCCGCCTGATGAAGCTCAGCTCAGACCAAATCAAGGATGTCGTCATATTTGAACATAACGGGCTGGTAACAGATGTGGTTCCAATGGATTCAACTCATTTTCTCGTGACCAATACCGGTCAAGGACTCTCATTGCTCCATGCGGAAATTGATCACGAACTCACCGTCGTCTCGCGCTGGCGGGATACGGTTTATCCTGTTGCTGCAGACGCTCAAGAATCGGTTGCAGCGATTGCAGACTATGAGGGAGTATTGTTTCTTGATCTGAGCGATGAAAGAGTTATTAAAAAAATTTCCAAGATCAGGACACCGGGTCGAGCTGTAAATGTCTGTATGAAAGGGAAATATGCGTTTGTCGCAGACTGGTTTGAGGGAGTGCAAATTGTTGATATTCAAAACATATCGGAACCGGTTATTCGGTCAAATGTTTCGACAAAGGGCTGGGCGATAGATGTCGCAGTGACATCTAATTATGCCTATGTTTGCAGTGTAACGGAAGGCTTGTTGACAGTGGATATCAGTGACCCGTCAAATCCACGCACAATCGGCATAGATCCTTCATCACAAGCCCCCGAAGCCGTCGCTCTAACAGAGCAGGCGCTTTATGTCGCGGATTTTAATTTTGGATTGATTGTTTTTGATCTGAAAGATCCCGCTAAGCCTAAACCATCGGGTTGCTATAGGTTGGATGTGTGTAAAAATCTCGAGATACAGCGTAATCTTTTAATTGTTTCCAATTATATACACGGTGTGAAATGGTTTGATATCTCCCAGCCGCTCAGACCGGTTTTGACGGGAGAACTAGACACGCCTGGAAAGTCATATGGCGTGGCATTTCTCCCCTATGAGAATCAGATTTTGGTTGCTGATTGGCACGAATTACTTCGAGTTGAGTGGTAATGGAACGATTCACATGTGACTGGATTTTTTCTACATTGGTGGTTTTGTGTGATGGGAAAGTGGTATGTGGTTGCGCGGATCCATATGGTTTACGTCCTTTGGGGGATGTCAATCGACAAACGCTTTACGAGATATGGCATTCTGAAACCGCGTGCAAAATAAGGGAAGGGTTAAATCACGGATATGCGGCTTTTTGTGAACCGTGTGGATTGAAATGCAGATTGAAAGATGGCGAAAATCCTCCTAGTAAATCCGTTCATCCCGAAACGATCTCCAGACTGTTTATTGAACCAACCGTATTGTGTAATCTTGATTGCTATAAATCTGTTTGCAACAAAGCTTCGGGTATTGTGAATACGCGAAAAACTCCGATGATGGATTTTGAATTGTACAAAACAATTGTGGATGAAGTTGGATCGAACCTCAGTCGGCTGGATTTTTTTAATTACGGGGAATCGTTTGTTCATCCGCAGGCTGTCGATATGCTGGAGTATTTTAAATCTAAATACCCTCAACCATATGTATACATCAGTACCAACGGCTTGATGCTGAATGAACAAAAAATTTCCCGCCTTGTACAAGCCGGTATCGATGAAATAACGTTTTCAGTTGATGGCGCTGATCAGGAAACCTATCAAAAATATCGCATTGGCGGCGACTTTGAACGGGTCAAAGACTTGATGACCCTGATGGTACGATTGCGCAATGAAAGAGGAAGAGAAGTCCCTTTTATTAACTGGCGATATATTTTATTTTCATGGAATGATTCCGATTCACAGATGCAGAAAGCTCGAGATTTAGCTCATTCGATAGGTGTGGACAGGTTGACATGGGAGATAACGGATCATCCGGAAGATGCCGTTTCAGATCGGTATCAACCCGGGACGAAAGATTGGCGGACCGTATACCATGAAATCTGGGATACAAGTCATTTGAGCAATGCGATTGAGTCAAATTTGTATCGCGCGGATATTCAACTTCTACGAAGTCTGCCGATCGTAATGCGGCGAAATAAAGAATCGAATATCCGGGTATCGGTTAAAAATATTGCACGTGTTTCTTGGAAGGATAGGACTTTTTCCGGAAGACGACTGGTTCGTTTAGGAGCGCAACTGCACGACAGAAAAAAGCGATTGTTAAACCGGGATTATGCCAGAGCCTTCTTGCCCAAGTCGCTTCATCAAAACGAGGAAGTCGATATTACCCTCCAGCTTCCTCCATTGGAAACCTCCGGTCTATATTGGCTTAAACTGGATATGGTATCGGAAGGAATTGATTGGTTTGAAAGAGGTGGCTCAAATGTCACATGGGTTCGTTTAATAGTGTTTTGACAGGAACGAATTCATTTCTATCTTGCTCGTTATCTCCCGCTCAATAGAGGTTGATCACATCAAAGCCGGAAATCGAGGTGATGATACACAAAATCAAACATCTGCTTGAGATCAGGCATGTTTTTGTCGACGGCATGTAAAAATGATCCAATTATGGGCACGAAAAATGTACCAGGTATGGCATTGAGGCGCTTGGTTGGAGAACATCTATTTGATCTTTGTCTGATAATCGCTGAGCTTCAACCTTGAAAGCGGAATTATGAACAGGCTTTTAAAAGAATTGATCGCGATTCCGCTGTTGCTGTAAATAATTATTTGAGCTTAAAAGTCGCTCCTGACAGTTGTTTGAGACGATAGAATTTTTAGCAAGGTTTGCTGGTAATTTTCAATGATATGATCAAATGGATAGGAATCGATCTGACTGATCAATTGACAGCATTTTTGGAAAAGCTCGATATTATGGCTCATTAGCAGGCCGGCAAATCGTTCATGAAATTTTTGCAGGCTTCGAGGATGCGCAGTCGAGCATTCTGAAAGCCAGTGATCGATAACAAAAACGTGTTCGATAAATGTCTTTCGAGAATCGGCATCTTCAATTGATACCTCATCGATAACCGGCAACATGTAAAATCGTCTTATGAAGGTTTCAGCGAAAAGTCCTCTTCCTTCAAATAATGGATCTCCAGTTTGATTGAATATTTCCACTCCGAAGAGGCCGCAGCTAGGCGATTTACTTTTAAAAATGAAGCCTCTCAATTTTGATTCCACCAATTGATCACAGCGGGTCTTCGACCAGGTCAGCATATGCTGAGTGAGATCTATTCTGGTTGTTTGGGTGATTAAAATCGGGTTATCGATATCGCCTTCCAGAACCATCGGTTCACGTGGAATACTCAAGCCGGATTCGACTTCCGGGCAGACTGGGAGCAGATCAAAATACCGGCCGAAAAAGGTCGTAATATATTCGTTCAATTTGTGTCGACCATCGTATCTGACGAGATTTCCCAATAAGCAGGAGCTGATACCCAGGGTGATTTTGTTCATAATAACAGATTGACAGATTACTTATTCAAATAAAGCGTAAGAATGCTTTGATGATTCATCCAGATCGGAGAGAATTGTTGAGATGCGAACACTTTGGTCCTGAATGATTTTGAGATATTTAAAGAATTCGTTATTGTTATCCTGGTTACTTTGCTCCATTATCAACTGAACTCTTGCCAATATGGTTGTGAGAGGGTTGATTATTTCGTGTTTTAAATTGGCGATCGTTTCGTTGACAGCTTGTTTTTGAGCTATTTCAATTAATTGTGTTTGCGCGGTTTTCAGTTGTGCCAGGGCAAGTTCCAGAGCGTTGTTTTTTTCTTTTAAATTGGTTATTAAACGTTTGTTTTCAAGATGCAAGCGTCTTTTTTCAAGTCCTCTTTCGATTATTATCATCAAATCAGGAATCAAGAATGGTTTAAGCAGGTATTCATAGGCGCCTTTGCGAATGGATTCAACAGCGGATTCCAAGGTGGCATAACCGGTCATCAGTATCACAATGGTATTTGGATCCAGAGAGTGAGCTTTTTCCAAAACCTGTAATCCATTTATTTGAGGCATGACCAAATCTGATATGACTAGATCAAATTTATCATGGTTATCAACGGTAGCGTCCAGCTTTCGTATACCTTCTGCGCCTGAATCGGCTATATCAACGCAGTATCCTTCAAGGGTGAGCAGTTCTTGCAGGCTTTCCAGCACACAATGCTCAGTATCGACTAAAAGTATTCGCTCGTTTTTTCCAGATTTTACTTTATTGGGCATTGATGAATCGTCACCCCCTCCTCGAACAGATTGACTGCAAAATTTGTACCCTGAATTATTTTCGTTGAAAGGGTCAAAATCGGTGGAAATCCTCTTTTGAAGCGTGAAAAATGTGCAATTTTGATCGGGATGTGCATTTTTTTCTGGCAAGATATAAATAGGATGTCGATTGTTCAATAAGGACATAAATTTCCATCCTCCGGAGGATCATGCAGAAGAGGTAGCATTGGTAAAGTAAAATAAATACTTGATTATTTTGCTTAAGAAGATAGAATATAACTGCTTTTCAGAGAGGTTCCATTAGCCTTTGGAGAAAAGCGGGAGGTTCGTATGTTCAAGGTTGGGGATCTACTGATCTATCCAACTCAAGGATTGGCCGAGGTGCAGGGAATCGAGAAAAAATCGATTAATGGCACACAGGTGGACTTTTATATTTTAGAAATTGTTTCAAAAGGTTTGGCCATAATGGTTCCAACAGCCAATGAGGCCAAAATAGGCCTTAGAAAAGTCGTTGACAAAGAGCAGATACAGAAGGTCAAAGAAATATTGAGTCATCCTTCTGAAAATCGTTATTCACAATGGCACCATAGATATACGGATAACTCCGAAAAACTTAAATCAGGCTCGATCTTCATGACAGCCGAAGTATTACGGGATTTGTATCTTATTAAACAAAAGAAAAACCTCGCCATTAAAGAATCGCGAATGATGGATAATGCCATGCAGTTGTTGGTCTCGGAAATAGCTGCAGCTAAAGGGATTTCGGAAAAAGAAGCTACGCATTCCATTCGTGAATCTTTGGCAAAGCTCGAAAATACGTGATCTTTTAATACATCTTCACCATGTTGTGACCGTTTTTTTCGGAACCTGGATGGAGTCGGGTTCGTTTTATTTCCATGCTGGTAATCTGTCGGCATAGTTGATAATACAAAACACTCGACAGAGTTTCAGCTTGTTGAAAAATTATGGAAGAAAGGAGTCAGGGTTGTGAGAAGGCTTATCATAGTGGGTGTTTGGAGTGTTGTTTTATGCTGGCACTTTACCGGGGTTGTTCAAGCCGATAACGAAGATCCGGTTATCGCAGAGATCGGTGACATTCAAATCCGTCAATCTGAATTGGATAAAAAAATTCAAGAGGTGCCGGTGATTGCCCGAGCGAAATTTGAAACCAAAGAAGGACAATTGTCTTTGCTTGAGCGAATCGTTCGAACCAAAGCCATGATGAAGGCTGCTGAAGAAGCAGGATATTTGGATCGAGAGGATGTGCAGTACCAGCTCGAGAACCAGCGTGAGAGAATTCTTGCGTCTGAGTATTTCAATGATCATATTTCTCCCGGCCCTATACCGTCGGATGCGGAATTGCTTAAGTTTTATGAACTAAATAAAGATGAGATGTTCAAAGTTGAGGCTATGGCTGAGGCCCGACAGATAGTATTGGATACTAAAGAAGCAGCAGAAAATGTAAAAAGGATGATCGACGAAGGGCATCTTACATTTGAAAAAGCAGTGGAAATTTACTCAATCGATGAAACCCGGGAAAACAAGGGAAATCTTGGTGTTCTGACCAGCAATAGTTTCATTCGCGGCATAGGACGATCAAAGCCGTTCATTGACATGGTTTTTAGCTTGAAATCGAATGAAGTTTCTGAGCCTTTTGAAACACGAAAAGGTTGGCATTTAGTCAATTTGATTCGTCTGCAAAATGAGGGTTATCAGCCTTTTGAACTGGTTAAACAGGATATCGCCAAACGCATGTTGGTGACAGATGAGGAAATTCGAAAGGAATATGAAGAAAACCCAGACGCGTATTCTGCTCGCGAACGCTGCAAGATCAGTCACATTTTATTGAAAACACGAGAAGACGCTGAGAATGTTCTTTCAGAATTAAAAAAAGGAAAAGACTTTTCATCCTTGGTTCAGCAGTATTCGATTGATCTCCATACAGTGAAGCAGGACGGAAATCTTGGATATTTGTATAGAGGTGGCTACATTCGAGGGGTTGGGCAGGATATCGAGTTTGAAAAAGCGGTGTTTGCTTTGAAGGAAGGGGATATATCCCGGCCAATTGAATCCAAAAAAGGTTGGCATATTGTGAGGGTTGATGAAAAAGAGGAATCTGCCGTCAAACCGTTTGTAGAAGTGGAAGAGAAAATCCGACAAGAACTCACAGAAAAAAAACTTGAACAGTATCAGGAAGATAAGTTTGACGAATTGAGTAAACGATTTAAAATTAAAATTTTTGATGATCGGATTCAAGATAAATAGTTCATGTCTCAAGGGGGGTAGTCTTTCATGTATGCTGATGTGCAACAAATGAATGAACGCGTACGCCAGGCTGGGGCATTTGTCATCGGCTTAAAAGATGAATTGAGCAAAGTCATTGTCGGCCAAACATATTTGCTCGAACGTCTTCTAGTGGGTCTGTTGGCAGATGGTCATCTTTTGATTGAAGGCGTGCCGGGTTTGGCCAAAACGCTGGCCGTTAAAACATTGTCTGATGCAATTCGCTTGGATTTCAAGCGAATTCAATTCACTCCAGATTTGCTCCCGGCAGACCTTACCGGAACGATGGTGTTCAATCCTCAGAAAAATGAGTTTGAGCCTAAAAAAGGTCCATTGTTCACCAATCTTGTTTTGGCGGATGAAGTTAACCGAGCGCCTGCAAAGGTTCAAAGCGCTCTGTTGGAAGCCATGCAGGAACGGCAGATAACGATCGGCGATCAAACATACAAACTTCCACATCCTTACCTTGTTCTGGCAACACAAAATCCTATTGAACAGGAAGGCACCTATCCGTTGCCTGAAGCGCAAGTCGACCGGTTCATGCTCAAATTGAAAATCGGCTATCCCAATCGTGAAGAAGAGCGCCGAATTTTGGATAGAATGACCGGATTGGAGCCCATCGAAATCAAACCGATCATCGAACCATCGGATATTCTTGAAGCTCGCAAGATTTGCAGAGAAATTCACGTCGATGAAAGAGCGAGGAACTATGTCGTCAATTTGGTGTTCGCGACGCGATATCCTGAAGATTTCGGGCTGAGTGAAATGAAAGGCCTGATTCAATATGGAGCATCTCCTAGAGCGACCATCGCCTTTATCCAAGCTGCGCGTGCTTATGCGTTTCAATGTGGCAGAGGCTATGTAACTCCAGACGATATCAAAACCATTGGCCCCGATGTGCTTCGGCACCGAATTATATTGAGCTATGAAGCAGAAGCGGAAGAATTGACCTCGGACGACTTGATTCGAATGGTCTTTGATCGTATTGAAGTGCCATAAACAGTGATTACACGTGAATTAGCAAAAAAAATCCGTCGGATACAAATAACGACCAATCGAATCGTCAACCAGGTGATGGCTGGTCAGTACCAGAGCGCATTCAGGGGTCGAGGCATGGAATTCACTGAAGTCCGTGAATACTCACCGGGAGATGATGTCCGAACCATCGATTGGAATGTCACGGCGCGCTATCAAAAACCGTTTGTCAAACAGTATGTCGAAGAAAGAGAATTGACTGTTCTTTTTCTGGTGGATGTTTCCGGCTCACAAAATTTTGGCACCACCCGTATGCTGAAAAGTGAGTTGGCGGCGGAGTTGTCTGCAGTGCTGGCTTTTTCTGCTATCAGGAGCAATGATCGTGTCGGCTGCATCCTGTTTTCAGATGTTGTGGAATCTTTTATACCGCCGCAAAAAGGAACACAGCATGTTCTCAGAGTGATCAGGGATATTCTTTATACCCGACCAAAAACCTCACGAACCAATATCGATGGAGTTTTGGATTATTTGAATCGAGTACAAAAACGACGTGCAGTGGTGTTTCTTGTTTCAGATTTTCTGGATACGCAATTTGATAAAAATCTTCGATTGACTGCTCGAAAACATGACCTTGTCGCGGTTGTCGTAGAAGATCCTGCTGAACAAAAACTCCCGGATGTCGGTTGGATGATGCTGAGGAATCCTGAATCCAACAAGGAGTATATGGTCAACACGTCAAAAGCTTCAGTCAGAGAAACGTTTCAGCATGCAATTACCCAGCAGCGTGCCGAACGCGATCATTTGCTTAAATCCGCTCGAGTCGACACCTTGTTTGTATCGACCGATAAATCCTACGAATCCAATCTGTATTTCTTTCTTCGTAATAGGGCAAAAAGGGTCAGGGCATGAAAAGCAAAATCTCTGTGACCTTGTTTTGCAGCTTCATTTTCATTTGTCTTTTTCATTCAACCCTTTCGCTGGCATTTGAATTCGCGGCGACGGCTGAAACCGAAAAAGTTCGTTACCGAATTGGAGACAGGATAACGCTGCTGATTCGAGCCGAAACTTCTGATGAAATGCGGGTTCTATTTCCGGGCGAGACGGTCGATGTATCTCCTTTTACACTGCTGAACTACCAAATTCTCGCACCGGAACGCACATTGGACGGGCTCCGGGAAACATTGGAATTGACGCTCAGCATTTATCGGACAGGTGAGTTTGAAATTCCTGCTATCGAGGTCGTCTGGGTTTCAAAAGACGGCACCAAGCACAGCGCCTTGACACAAAAGCAATATATCGTTATTGAATCCATTCTGAATAAGGACGATGCGCAACCTCGAGCTACTAAACCCGTTGTCGATGTCAAAGCGAGGGGTCGCTTTGTAATTGCGGCGTTGACCGGCATAATACTGTCTATTTTATTGATTTATTTGGCGGTCAGACAGATTGGCAAGTGGAAAAGACGTGAAATAATCGATAGCTTTCAACCTGAGCCATTAAAACCGGCTGATCAGGAAGCATTGGAAGCTCTGGAAGAGCTTCGCACAAGTCAATATCTGGCAAAAGGGGAAATAAAGAAGTATTTCATTCGGCTGACGGAGATATTAAAAACATATATCGGACGACGATTTGCTTTCAATGCAATCGAGCACACGACGGGAGAAATCCGTATCGATATGAGGGGGTTGAGTATCGATCCCGGGATTCAGACGGATACCCTGCAGATACTCGATTTGGCCGATATGGTGAAATTTGCGAAGTTTTTACCGACAGATGAACAATGTCGACAAGCCATGGATGATACCGAGAAAATCATCCATCGAACACAGGATGTGATTGGCTCCAGGAGTGTCGAATTTGAATTGAAATCGAAAAAGGCGGCTTCTGTATGACATTCAGATTTGCTGATCCGGTTGCATTACTGCTTTTATCGGTTATTCCTGTCATTGTATTTATCTGGAAATTCGCCAAAGACAAACAAATCAATCTGGCCTATCCTGTTACTGAAACATTGGCAAACATACCTGGGGCGATTTCTCGTTACCCTCTCTTTATTCTCCGCTTTATGCGGGGAGCGGCGATTGTTCTAGTGATATTGGCCGCTGCTCGCCCTCAAAGCGGTGAAGTCAAAGAAATCATTTATTCAGAAGGCATCGACATCGTTTTGGCTCTGGATATTTCCGGCTCGATGAAAGCATTGGATTTTCAACCATTGAACCGTTTGGAGGTCGCCAAAAATGTGATGGCTTCATTTATTGAAGCAAGAAAACATGATCGCATTGGATTGGTTTTATTCGGTGGTGAAGCATTCACAGCATGTCCTCTTACACTGGATCATCAATTATTGACGACCTTTTTAGACCAGGCCCAGATAGGTATGGTTGAAGAACGGACTGCAATCGGTAAAGCGATTGCCACATCCCTCAATCGACTGAGAATTCGCCCGGAGTCCCAAAGAAACCCCCTTCTCCAGCATGCTTCAGATGAAAACGTAAAAGATAATAAGGTGATTATCCTCGCAACGGATGGAGTGAACAATGTATTTACTGGAATGGACCCTTTAACGGCGGCCCGGGCAGCTCAAGCGTTGAATATTCGCATCTATACAATCGGAATCGGCAGCCAGGGCATGGCGCCGTACCCTCATCCCCGTTATCCCGGCAGATATATCCAGATTCCTGCGGATCTAGATGAAGAGACGTTGCGGGAAATCGCATCGATTACCAAAGGCGAATATTTCAGGGCCGAAAACAAAAACAGTCTTGAAACAATTTTCGGCATTATCGATAAAATGGAAAAAACAAAGATAGAAAGTTACACTTTTATCCGTTATTCAGAGCGTTTTTATCTGTTTTTAATTCCAGCTTTTCTGCTTTTCGCTGGGGAGCTTATTCTGAAGCTAACGCTGTTTCGGAGGATTCCGTAATGGAATGGGGGGTAACTGGAATAGCAAAAACTATATGGCAGTTGTCCTGGCTGGCGCTTCCGGCTCTGATACTGTTGTTTATTGTAAATCATAAATATCGCAAGAGCCGAATCAAACGATTTGGTGATCCTCGCCTGCTCTATACCACGATGTCGGATGAACTTTGGAGGAATTCGGATCATGCAGAACGTGCTCGTTCCGAAAGTCCTGAACATCGTATGAGGCTGATTAAAAAAGGATTTCAGAATCGTGAAACAATAAAAGCCTTACTTGTTACGGCGGCATCGATATTCATGTTGATGGCTCTTGGCAGGCCGCAATGGGGGACAAGACAAGAACTGCTTCATCAGTCAGGCATCGATTTGGTTTTATGCGTGGATACATCGGAATCGATGAAAGCCCAAGATATTGCTCCTGATCGAATCGAAAAAGCCGCCAGTATGATAGCATCTCTGTTATCCGAGTTGGATGGTCACAGAGTCGGATTAGTGAGTTTTGCGACGACAACGCGCGTTCACAGCCCATTGACACTGGATTACCGAGTGATTCGCAGCATAATGGATTATAGTCTGAATATGGGTCCCGGCACAGATATCGAAGCGGCTATTGAAGCATGTTTGAAAGTGCTGCAAGGATCAGAAGTTAGAAGCAAAGCGATTGTTGTGATCAGTGACGGCGAAGATCATGGCGGCAACATTGACAAAGCGATAAGAAACGCTAATAAGGCGGGAGTGAAAATATATACGCTGGGATTAGGCACTTTGGAAGGCGCGCCTATTCCTGAAGGCGACGGCAATGATGGAGGATATAAGCGATATAAAGGTGAACTGGTCTGGTCAAAGCTCGAGGAAGAAACTTTGATTCGCATTGCTGAAAGCACTGGTGGGCGTTATTATCGCTCGACACCGGCGGAAATGGAAATAATAAGCTTGGCGAATGAAATAAAAAATCTCGAAAAGACTGAATTCTCTCAAACAGTAACAACGCACCGAGAGGATCAATTCGGAATATTCCTACTCATAGCGGCATTCTTTTTAAGTATCGATGCTGTTTTGAATCGTATGGGATTGATTCGATGGGAGGAGAATGATGGAGTTGTTTAAAAAACGAAATAAACCTGTTCAACTCCTAATATTCAGTCTTTTACTATTTGGATTGTGTGGGTTCCACTGGTGGGATCCTGTCGCCAAATGGGTGGAAAAGGGTAATAAAGCCTTAGGTGCGAACGAATATGAAGTGGCGGAGAAAGCATATAAGAAGGCTGCCGAAAAGTCTCCTGGGGATCAACGTATTCAACATAACCAAGGCCTTTTAGCCTATGCAGAGGAAAAATTTGACGAAGCCGTTGATTTGTTCGATCAGGCTTCAAAAAGCGAGAATCCTGAACTGAAGAGCAGTTCTTTGTATAATCGAGGATGTGCTTATATGCAGTCCGGCGAGTTGGACAAAGCGGCTGAATCATTTATTGGAGCCTTGAAGATCGATCCGGATGACGAGGATGCAAAGGTGAACCTCGAGATGGTATTGGATGTATTGGCTGAAATGCCGACACCAACGCCGGAAATGTCGGAAGGAGATGATGAATCGAAGTCGCCGGATTCAACACCGACACCGGATATGGAACAGACACCGGATGCCGATCAAGAGCAGACGTCAGATACTGATCAGACGCAAGATGATAATGATAGTGATGAGGAAACCACGCCGACGCCGGAAGTTCAACCGGTCGTTGACTCGGAGAGTGAACTGACGCCTACGCCGACCGAGTCGCCGGAAGCTCAAGAACACCTGCCGGAACAAGCCACTCCGACGCCTGAAGAATCCCATCAGGATGGGATCATGAGCCAGAGTGAAGCTGAGCGTCTACTGGATGCTCAGGAAGAAGATGAAATGAGTATCTTGAAAAAGTTGCATCAACTGCCATCTCCAGATGATCGAAATATCGAAAAGGACTGGTGATCAATGAATTGTGTGCAACGCTTCATTCTATCGGTTGTAAAGTTGACGATATTGGCCACGCTTGCATTCCCAACCTTGGCTGCCGGGAATTATACGTTGACGGCTCGAGTGGACCGTGATCAAGTGACTCTCTATGAGCGAATCACCTACACTCTGACGATTGAATCCGATTCCAGAAATATTCCGGATCCTAGTTTACCAGACTTCAATGGCTTTCGAACTCTCGGGTCACCCAGAACTTCAAGCCAGTTCAGTTGGGTAAACGGCCGAGTCCAAAATTCACGAACCCTGTCTTATCTGCTCGAAGCGCGTACTGAAGGTCGTTATACATTGTCTCCGGCTAAAATAAATGCCGACGGTAAAGAGTTCTTGTCAAATCCGGTTGTCATAACAGTGGTCAAGCCGGGCGTTCAAAGAGAGCCTATAAAAGAAGATGATCAAATCGTCAAACAGATTGCTCCTCAGTCGATGGATAATCTATTTGTCGAGTTGTATATCGATAATACAGAGCCTTATGTGGCTGAACCCATTCGTGCATCCCTGCATGTATTCACCAGGCTGACTATTCGAGATTATGGTATACAGGAAGAGCCCGAATACCAGGGGTTTTGGACTGAACCGGTAGACAGGCCTGTTCAACAGCAGCTTACGACCAGATATATCAATAATGTTGAATATGGAGAAGCCAATATTTATGAAATTGTATTGTACCCCACCGTCAGCGGAGAGTTGGTGATTCCTCCACTGATAGTTGCTTTTCAGGTGCAGGACAGGCAAAGAGATCCTTTCGATCAATTTTTCAATTCGCCTTTTCAATCGAGCTTCTTTGGCTTTCGCACCATCACAAGAAGCTCTAAAACGGCTGTAATAAAAGTGCGCCCGCTTCCCAATGCGGGTAAGCCGGTTGACTTCAATGGCGCAGTGGGACAATTCAAGCTCGAATCCTCCATCAAAGATAAAACGGTCAAGGTCGGTGAGGCCATAATTATAACTTTAACGCTATCAGGGAACCATGGGATGAAAACGATCGCTCCACCCAAAGCTCCAACATTGTCGGATTTCAAAGTATTCGATCCAAAATCGAGTGATATTTCACCTGATCCTGAAATACCCGGATGGCAAACACGTTCATTCGATTACATTTTTGTCCCTTATCAGGCCGGCGATTATACCATCCCGGGTTTTTCTTTTTCTTATTTCGATGCAGATGCGGAAGCTTATAAAACATTGATGACAGATTCTTTTCCTGTATCCGTCACATCAGCGCCCGGCGGATTATATTCGAGTTCAACACGTGTGGAAGGCAAAGAAATCACTCTGCTGAATGTCGATACCAGGTATATCAAAACGGCCTTGCCAATCGTCCATTATGTGGATCCTTATAAGAGGAGCTGGTTTTTTTGTTGTTTGGCAGCTCCATTCCTGGTAGTGCCTTTGATTTTGGCTGTCAGTGCACGAAAGCGCCGATTGGAAGGCGATGAAATTTTTGCCCGTGAAGTGAGAGCACGTTCAGTTTCGGAGAAAAGGCTTTCGGAAGCGAAAAAAGCCTGGAAAAACGGGGATTTTCACATTGCCTTGGATGCTACAGCCAGGGCTTTTTCTCAGTATTTGGCTGATCGAATGGGCCTGCCTCGTGGCGGTATTACCTTAAAAAGGGTTGAAGAAATACTATTGAATACGTGCCTGGAAAAAGCGGAAATAAATCAGATAAGCCAGTATTGGAACAATTTGGATGCTGTCAGATACAGCCCTGTCGAACTATCGGCCGGGAGTGTTGAAAGGGTTATTGAGGACGGTCGGAAAATTATTGAAAGGCTTGAAAAGGTTAAACTGAAAAAGAAAAAGTCGTCTGCCATTTCTGTGGAGGTAAATTGATATGCGGCGGACTGTTTTTGCAGCATCTTTGATAACGCTGCTTTTTATACCTTTGGGATATGCTGAAACAAGCTTTGATGCCCTGTTTCAAAGGGGTAATCAACATTTTCAGGCAGGTGATTTTGAACAGGCCCGAGATGCTTATAATTCAATTGTCCAGCAGGGAATTCGCAACGCCAAAGTATACTATAACCTTGGTAATTGTTACATCAGCTTAGGGGATATCGGGCAATCTATTCTTTTTTATCGTCGAGCGTTGAAAATAGACTATCGTGACAAAGACGTCCTGACAAATCTGGATTTGGTGCGCAAGTTGGTCAGTTCAGAGTCGAATGTGGAAAAAACACAGGGTTTTTATTCTGGATTCATAGATTTTGCCAGGCAGGTAGGAGTCGGAAATTTAGCCGTAATCACTATTGTGTTTTGGTTTTTGTCATCGACTTTGTTCGTTGCCGGGTTTGTAATCAGGATTCGTCGTCATAAAAAACGTGCCTATCGGTCAGCCCTGGTCACATTGATGATCACTCTCATTGCAGCCTTATTTCTAGGGAGCTTGGTTTATGACAATGAATATGTCGTTTATGCTGTTGCGATCGGCGAGCCAACAACCGCTCGCAGTGGTCCCGGGGAGCATTTTTCTCCGATATTTGATCAGATTCCCGGTTTTGAGATGACTGTCAAAAGGCAGCAAGAAGGATGGGCTGAAGTGGTTTTATCGAATGGATACACAGCTTGGGTTCCTGCTGAGTCGATCGAGATCATATAATTAAAGCCGACCTGTTGGTGGTCGGCTTCAATATCACTCAGTATAAAGCGGTAATCAGTGACTTGTTTGCTCACGCCGTCGGCGGCGCAAGGCAGCAGCTCGTTTGCGACGTTTCTGCGCACTGGGTTTTTCAAAATGGCGCTTCTTTTTCAGGTCGGATGTAATACCCTCCTTGTCCATTTTTTTCTTTAAAACCCGAATGGCTTTGTCGAGCTTGTTATCGACTACTCTTACGAATATCACTGAATCACCTCGCTTTCATCATATTCGGCCGGTGGGAGCATTATTGCGGTTCAGTTACCCATCCAAGCGAAGCGATAGTAAACCCTCGATAGGTATGAGTCAAGTTTATTTTTCCGCAATAGACTTGATAACACAATCTGCTGCAAGAAGGCCGAAAATCTGAATTATCGGACTATAGCTGCCTAATGGCGGCCTTGGCCTGCCTCGTGAAATGTCACTGTTCGAATTGGTCTGCAACTCTGAAACACGCCTGTTCATTTCAGTCGAAAAAACACAGGTTATGCCCTGTTTGATGCCGCGACGGCCCAATCTTCTGCGCACAATTCGAGCCAACCGACAGACTGTCGTAGCGCTTATGTCCGCAACTGAAATATGATTAAAACTTGTTTTATAAGCTGCTCCCATGGCGGAAACCACTGGTATGGCATGGCTGTGGCAGTAGGTTAAAAGCTCTATCTTAGGAAGAACCGCATCGATAGCGTCAATGACATAGTCCGGTTTGGGATGCAGCAATTCTTGGGCGGTTTCCACGTGAAAGAAAGCCTTGATTGCCGATATGTCCAGAAAGGGATTTATCTCAAGAAAACGCTCTTTTGCTGCGTCGACTTTATTTCTTCCAAGGGTGGAGTCCAGAGCGATTATTTGGCGGTTGATGTCCGTTATGCGAACGGTATCTGTATCGATTATACGAAGATGACCGATTCCTGATCTGACAAGAGCTTCCGCTGCAATACCTCCAACACCGCCAAGTCCAACAACGGTTACGTACGAGCGAGAAAGCCTGGAAACAACCTCTTCCCCCAATACGAGTTTCAATCTTGCAAATCGTTCATTTTGTTTCATGATCAGATTCCTAATAGATTAAACGTATTCTGAATGATGATTTGCTCTAAATCTGCCTCGGATATCTTTCGAAGAGATGCGAGGATGTCTAAAACATCGTAAATCTCCCAAGGATTACAAATGGTTCCGTCTCGGTTTTTCCCGTATGGGGCATCCGTTTCCAGAACAATACGGTCTGTTGGAACCCCGGAAGCCAGAGTCTGAAGACGATGTCGTCGCTGATCGAACAGGTCGGGTCCGAGACCGACATAGAGGCCTAAATCAAGATATTCTTGTGCGATTTCTATGGAGCAAGAAATTCTATGGATAACTCCTTTGAGCGGTTTGGTTTTAAAAAAAGATTTCAAAATTTGTAAACATCGATCATGAGCTCTGACACAATGAATGATTACGGGGAGTTCCCAATTTGCTGCAAGAATAAGCTGCTCGTGAAACGCTTTTTCCTGTGCATCCAGGGCTGGAGCTCCCGGCCTTTTATCAAGCCCGATCTCCCCAATAGCCGAAACGGGAATTTTGTTGTAAATGTCGATCAGTTCACGCGTGATTGGAGTATTTTGAGGAAGGTGAAGCGGATGAATTCCTATGGCGACAGGAAGCGATGGGTATGTTGTTTTAAGAGCGATGATTCGTTGACATGATTCAAGATTATAGGCAGGTACCAAAGCAGTATGAATTCGGTGATTGGCCATGAGATGAAAAACACGTTCCGGGCACGAGATATAAGGTCGATCGGTGAAATGAAAATGTGTATCGCTCAAGCGTGCCATAAGCGTTACGATAAAGTTTTCGATGAGATTCGTCAATTGTGAACGAGTTGAGGATTTCTTTGCAATACGGTAATTTGAGTGCCCAGATGTTGGAACTCGGTTCTATTGTCTGATTGGGAAGCCGGAAAAAATTGGTGATTAACAGAATCAGGAAATCCAATGTGAGGGGAGATCTGATTTATGACGTATCGTGAAAATAAAATGAAGGAATTCCGAGAAAAGATGCTTCAGGCTGAAGTTCATCCTCTGACGATTTCTTTGTTTGAAAGACATTATAACCGATTGGTTTCTGGTGAAATGGGAATAATCGACGAAAATGAGATTTTTCCTTTGGAATCACTGCCAAACAGCGAAGATTTAGCAGAGTTTACCAAAATCGGCGCTGATGGAATCGCTTCGGCGATTGTCATTAAATTGAATGGGGGTTTGGGCACCAGCATGGGGCTCGATTGTGCCAAATCATTGCTCGAAGTAAAGCAAGGTTTGACGTTTCTGGATATTATATCGAAACAGATTTTACGTGTAAGGTCAGAATATAATGCGATGGTTCCCCTACTTTTCATGAACAGCGAACGCACAAGAAGGGATACTCTGCCTGTTTTACAGAAATATCCTTCTCTTGTTCACAAAGATATTCCGCTCGATTTCATCCAAAGTCGAGTCCCTAAAATCAGGGAAAAGGATTTTGCTCCGGTGACATATCTTCCCGACCCTGAACTTGAATGGAATCCTCCAGGCCATGGCGATATTTATTATTCACTCTACTTGTCAAAGTGCCTGGACACCCTTTTGAGCAGTGGTTATCGATATGCATTTATTTCAAATGCAGATAATTTAGGCGCTGAGCTCGATCCGGCAATTCTTGGCTACTTCATTTCACATAACTGCTCTTTCTTAATGGAAGTCGCCCGACGTACCGATGCGGATCGAAAAGGAGGCCATCTGGCAAGACATAAAGATGGTTATTTAATTTTACGAGAAATAGCCCAATGCTCCGAAAAAGATCGGATTCATTTTTCAAATATAGAAAAATATTTCTTTTTTAATACGAACAGCATATGGGTTCACCTGGAAAAGCTTCGCGATCTTCTTATACACAATGATGAGTTTCTGGATCTTCCTCTTATACGTAATGTAAAAACTGTTAATCCCCGTGATCCGGAATCGGAGAAAATAATTCAACTGGAAACGGCCATGGGATCTGCAATCAGCAAATTCGAAAACGCTGAGGCGATTTGCGTGCCTCGAACTCGCTTTTTACCTATAAAAACCACGGATGATTTAATCGGATTATGGTCCGATGCTTATTATGTTACCGAAAAGTATCACATCCGTTTGGTGCCGGAGAGCAAATCAGCTCCAATCAGCAAACTTGACAGAAATTATTACGGTATGATCGACCAGTTACGATCTCGGTTTCCACATGGCGCTCCTTCTTTGAAACATTGTAAGAGTTGGTCGGTTGAAGGAGATGTTATATTCGAAAAAGGTGTTGTCGTACATGGGTCACCGCGGATAATCAATTCTTCCGGGACAGTGAAAACGATACCGGCCGGTACGTTTATAGGAAAGGATCTTTATATCTAAAACAGGTCGAGCGATTGTACTATGTTTCTCTTAATCTGAGTTTTAAATAGTTATCACGAGGAACTACACGTTCGATGACAACGGAGATGGCTTGTCCGGGTAAAAGTTTATGCGAGAATGATAATGGTAAAAATGTATCGAAGCAGAGTTCTTCAAGCCAGATTTGATAGCCATTGGTGATTCGGTCCAACACGGTTGCATTGACGGTTTTGCCCGTAAAGGCCGCCAAGTATTTGAGCAACCAATACCGGTGCTGGTGCATCGAGATGGTTGTTGCGCGAGCGATCGATATTTCCAGGTCTTTCAATAAATCGGCCAGTTCATGACGTGGATAAGGGTCGTCAAAACCCAGAAGGCTCAGGAATTGGCGTTGAGCCAGTACGTCAAAATACCGCCTGATAGGAGATGTCATATTCGTGTAGTATTGTAAACCTAGAGTAGCATGAGGTTTTGCTTTCAAAGAATAATCGGCGCGTGGAATCACTTTTTTTTGGCAATATGAAATATATGGGTCAAATTCTGCGCCGCTTTTTGGAAAGGCTTCTTCGGCTTTTTTCTGATGACGATAAGGGAAGGCAATATCTGATTGTGCTGCATAGCCGGCGATAAGGCTGTTGGCAAGAATCATCAGCTCCGAAACAATCAATTGCGAAGCCGTTTGGCGGTTTCTGCGATGAATCACCAGTTTGTCCGGATTTTTCGCGTCGATCGTGATTTCAGGGCGAGGCATGATAACCGCGCCGTTATCCAATCGGTTCCTCTGTAGATTGTTCACAATTTTCAATAACGAAACATAGGGTTCCTTTTCGATCTCATTGTCGACATCATCATGGGTCAAACGTTTACAAACGCGAATGGTAGACCTGTAAAACCGGGAGCTTTCTATGGCGCCATTCTCGGCTATCACTGCAAAAATACTGATTGCCGGCTGTGGTGTTTCAGTTTTCAGACCGGCGATAGTTTCGGCGAATATTGGTGGAAACATGTGCCAGGTTTTTGTCGGCAGGTATAACGTCTGGCCTCTTTCCCTGGCCTCTTCATCCAAGAAGGAACCTGGGTGAATCCAGTGACAGACGTCGGAGATATGGATGCCTATTTCGAACCTGTTTTCAGGGAGTATTTCAAATGAAAGAGCGTCGTCACAATCCAGAGTATCCTGGTTGTCAATAGTTATACATGGAAGGTCTTCGAAGTTGGTCCTTTCACGGCTGATCGTGAAAGGGTTGGTTAATAAGTATTGAATTTCATCATACGATTCTTTTGAAAACTCTTTTGGATAACGAAATTTTATTAAATCGAGGTTTTCATCCGGCTCGAATTCCCCTAGAAGAACGAGAATATCAAAAGGCGGCATCCGCATTTCTGTTGGAATCCGTCTCATTACCGATGAGATCAAATTTTTATCGGCAGGTTCAACAGAAGCGTTGACGACATCAGCTTTTAATACTTCTATCAGGCGGTCATATCCTTCAGGAAAGGGGTCATGGATCTCTGGATATTGGATTTTTTTTTCAAGCCAGCGTACAAGTTTGTCGGCAATATCCAATTCTTTTTGTTGAGCTTTGATCTGCGCGATATTCTCTTGTGCTTCCGCTTCCGAAAATACATAAACGAAGCCATCGACAATTTTGAAATATCGTTTATCAAAAAAAACAGCTCGTAAAAATCCGGCTTCGCGATCAGCTTGTTCGATTGCGGAATTGGGGAAGAGATGTGTAAGCTGTGCAGGTATCAGCGTTTGTTGTTTAAGATCAATTTTTTTCCAGATGTTTTCTAGGTCATAAACTTCGGAGATTTGATTTCTGAGAGCGCTTAATTCTTTTAATTTAGTTATAATTTCTTCTTTAGAAAGCGCTGCATCAATGGGTATCCGAGATCGATGAAGGATACGCGATTGAGGTAGCAACATCGTTTTACCTATTTCAGTCAGCACGGTCAATTTGTGGTTTTTTGTCTCAAGACATAACCCTGTCATCATTCGTTTTTGTTCAAATAATTCAACGATATCACCTGGCGCGATTTTCATTTAATCTCACTTCAATCCTTTGATTCGGATGATGAATCAATGTGTTTTTCTAGTGTTTTGGCAAATTTTAAAAACGTGTAAAACGCATGCATACCCGCCATCACAACCCCAGTCCGCCCATCGAGAAAACCTTTTCTGAAAAAGAGGGTTCTGAAAAACTCCCAGCTTGTTCGTAAAACCATTTTGCAAGAAGACACTTTGCGATTTTCCGCAGTCCATTTTTCGGCGATCAGGCTGGTATATTTATCTATTCTTTTAATATGATCGCTGATATCTCGATATGAATAATGCAGAATATCCCCTTGGAGCTTACCGATTTTACCGTCGATGACCACATGTTCATGGACCGGTGTAATTTGAAATCGTCCATTCAGCTTGTTGAACAAGCGAAGTTGGTTGTCAGGATACCAACCGCCGCCTTTTATCCATCGATCGATATAAAAAGTCTTTCTTGACATCCAATACCCTGCAAACAAATCCAGATTTTGATCGATAATGGATTGTCTTAAATCCGGGCTGATTCTCTCATCGGCATCCAAGGATAAAATCCAATTGTTACGAGCTTTATCGATTCCATAATTTTTTGATATTGCATATCCTTTCCAATCAACGCAGAACACTTGATCGGTGTATTCTCGAGCTATCTTGACGGTACGATCCGTGCTGTTACTGTCAACAACAATGATTTCATCCACAAAGCTCAGGGATTCGAGACAGTCTCGAATCCTGTCTTCTTCATTAAAAGTTATTACGACCCCGGAAATGGCTTTCATACATGAAGCTGCCTAATCAATCCTCGACTATAGCATAAGAATTCTGTTGCCGGGAGGGAATACCTGTTAATGTTTCTATAATTCTAGCTGCAATTAAATTATGGCCGTTAATATTAGGGTGGCAATCATCCAAAAAAAGAGGATAGTTACTGAACTTTTCGAAAGTTGATGCGAGATCGATAAAAATCACATGTTTTTCATCCGCAACTTTTTGAGCAATCTCATTATATTCAGCAACCACTTTACGGGTATAATCCAATTTTTCCGCTACGCGAAAAGCGGATTGCGCCGCATCAAACTCTCCTTTTTCTAAAAGTTTTAATGCTTTGAAGTAGTGAAGAATCGCCATATCAGGATTTTTTTCCATTAAACGGTCAAGCTCATCCTCTGTTCCTGGAAACTCCAATTTATCCATAAGCCAGTATCCATCGATATCATATTGAACAACCGATGAAATTAATAATTTTCCCGAGTCTGACGGTGTTTTTCGGATGAGGGAGTTTAACACTAAAGGCGGTGCGTCCCTGACCGGAGTCGATAATAATAATGCTCGAGCTCCCATTTGTTGGATATAGAGAATCATTTCTGAAAGGTTTTGTCTGTAATTATCGGGTGGAACTCGCTCTGTGATGGGCTCGTCAAATTCAAGATTACGGCTTGTCGGATTTAATCGTTTGCTCCAAATTTGTGAAAGCCATTGATAAAGATATGAGCGGTTCAGAAAGCGGTACATACACTTTTGTATTTGCGGTTGTGATGCAGCCGCTTGATCAGAAACAAAATAATAAAGTAGATCATTAAAACCGAACCAGATTATGACCATGTCGGGTTTTAAAATATTTCCAAATTTTTTCAGCAATACCTTACCTTGGTATGAGGAATAGCCGATAACGGAAAGATTGAGTATTTCCGTTTTTCCTTGACCAAAAGTTTGGTCGAAATAATGCTGTATTCGTGCTGAATATATGTCTTCGTAATTGACCAGGCCGAAACCGAAGCTTCTGGAATCTCCAAGAATCAAAACTCGATAAGTATCCGGTGGTTTGACAATTGAAAACTCCGGGCCTCTGAACCCGTGTGAGTTCAATCTTTCGTTTTCTGACAATGGGCTGTTCGGCCGCAATTTCCACAATAGATCCGGGTCCTGTTTTTTTATTGCCGAAAAACAGCGGGCATCGTTTCGCTCCGTATTCATTCTAAAACACTCGATTGATCGAGCCAGATCAGGCTTGGCTATCCGCAATACAAATTCAATACTCAATATGATGCAACAGGCCAAACAAATGGAGGTAATTCGGAATACCCACGTTTTAATCATTCTGTTTTTTATAATAATTGACTATCCAATTCTGATATAAAATATCTACTCTTGCGTGTTCTGACGGGTTTCTGTTTCTTGGCCGACTAGTTCTTGAGGTTCGATTTTTTTAAGGCTTTTTTGGATGACGATATCCACTGCTGTTTCCTTCAACGATTCCGGTGATGTCGCGTTGATAAAAAGTCCGGGAAGTTCGCTGAAAAACGGCTGGAAATAGTCCTGATCAGCTTTTTCAAGGTCAACACCAATGATGTAAACAGCTTCGATTTGTGCCATGTCGATAACATTTTTCAAAGTGATGAACTCATCTTTTGTGCAATCATCTCGTGCGGTTATGAAACTAATCAGTATATTTCGCGGCAGGGGTCTATTTGTCGGAAAATCTTCCACTACACTGACTATTCCGTAAGCAAAACAATTTTTTCCCTTAGGCACCACTGCTTCAATAGAACGGTTCAACAATCCCGGTTCAAACCAGTCTAATTTTACAGCCAGTCTATAATCAAGACAGTTGTTTTTTTCCGGTACTGAAGAATCACCGAAAACACGCAAACCCACATTCAAGCCCCATATAGGGGTTTTATTCATTTCCTCGTAAACGTGTTGAAGAGCTGTTCGGATATGCTCGAATTTTGAATTGCCATGCCACGGTGCTGCAGAATATGTAGACGCATCCAACAGAAACATGATGTTGACTTGTTCAATCCGGTTTTCTTTTGCTTGAATAGACATCAAAGCCATGGGGATTCCCACAAGTGCAAAAGCTGTGATTACTTGTTTTTTCATAAATCCTCCTGGAAAAAACACCTGATCCGATTAAATCCTCAAGGGCGGTGTTTGTCAATTTTGCTCATTAGCCGATAGTGAGCAATTTTGTTATAATAATAACCGCTCCCGTTGAGCCGGTACCATTGTGAAGGAGATTGATGGTGAAAACAACCATATTGAGTTTAATAATGGGGGGATTGCTCATGAATACTGCAGGATTTTCTTTTCTTCGAGCCTCTGGCCAAGATGAACCTTTTGTGAGGCGTGCAGTTTATTCCGGTAGTTGGTATCCTGGCACAAAAGAAGAACTGTCTTCGGCGGTCGATTCCTATCTGTCTCAGGCGGAACATGCTGATTTGGACGGAACCATCGTCGGCCTCGTTGCCCCGCATGCCGGCTTCATATATTCAGCGCCGGTCGCAGCACATGCCTATAAACCTCTAATCGGAAAGAGTTTTGAAACAGTGGTGCTGATAGGAAATGCTCATCGAGAAGGTTTTATAGGCGCTGCTATAGACAGTGCTCAAGCATATACAAATCCTCTGGGCCGCGTTGATATCGACCAGAAATTTGCCGAATGGATTACTGCCCGATGCCAATCTGTTGCAATCAACAATCGCCCACATATGCAAGAGCATTCACTTGAAATACAGATTCCTTTCCTTCAACGAACTTTAAAAGAAGGATTTAAAATTCTTCCGATCTTGTTTGGATATGAGCCGAATGGCGCTGATAGGCAGTTGGTTGAAGCCCTTGTGGATGCTATGCGAACCAAAAGCATTTTGGTGGTAGCCAGCACTGATTTAACTCATTATCCATCCTGGTCCGATGCGAAACGAATCGACACAAAAACATTGGAGCTTATCGCTTCGATGGATGTGGAAAAGTTAAAAGCATATGACAAAACCGTTAAGATGCAAGAAACGGAAAATCTGTCGTGCGTATTGTGTGGGTTGACGGCAACTGGAGTGGTAATATCAATCAGCAGACGACAGGGGGTAGATTCCGGCAGGGTATTGAAATACGCGAATTCCGGCGATGTCGCGATAGGGGATCGGCAGCGAGTGGTTGGTTATGGAGCGGTTGTATTTGTTAAAAAAAACACTGAAGCCGAAAAAGAAATCGAAGCAGCTCAAAATAATTCTGAAAAACTGACTGACAGCGAAGCTGATATGTTGCTGAAGATGGCTCGCAGTGTGTTGACGAATTTTGTAACAACTGGAGATGCTCCGAAAATACATCTGAATAACCGTTTGGAGGAAATAAAAAGAGGGGCGTTCGTCACGTTACGTAAAGGTGAGTCCTTGCGAGGTTGTATAGGGTATATTGAACCGATAAAAACTTGTGCTGACGCTATTCGAGAAAACACGATCAGTGCTGCGGCAAAAGACCCCAGGTTTACTCCGGTGAAAAAGTCCGAACTGGACGAGATTACGATAGAGATTTCTATTTTAACGCCACTGGAAAAAGTTGATTCCTGGAAAGACATCCAGATAGGCAAACACGGAGTACTGTTGGAAAAAGGCTGGAATAGATCTGTTTTTCTGCCACAGGTGGCCACTGAACAAGGTTGGGACTTGGAAACCACTTTGAACCATCTTGCGCAAAAGGCTGGTTTGCCCTTCGATGCCTGGAAAAAGGGTGCAAGCTTCAAAGTGTTCGAAGCACAGGTTTTCCAAGAAGATTGAAAAAAATTCTCCTCATATCACCTGGGTAAAATGAAAACACAAAATTCTGCGGAATTAAGCGAAAAAAAGATTTTCATCGGCACATCCGGCTATTCATACACCGATTGGAAAAGCATCTTTTACCCGGCTGCATTGCCGCCAAAAAACTACTTGGATTATTACAGCCAGTTTTTTTCAGCTTTGGAATTAAACTTTTCTTTCTATCAAAGGCCGACAGAGCGGATGCTATCCAGATTTCAGCGACCGCAAATCAAAATACCCGTATTAAGCATCAAGGCGTTTCAAGGCATTACACATAGTCAGAACCCGGAGACGGCGATTTCAGCCTTTTTGAAATCTATTCAACCATTGGTTCATGCAAATAAGCTTGCAGCAGTGCTTTTCCAGTTTCCTTATTCATTTCAACCGGGGGAAAATTCATGGAAGCTTCTGGAACAAATCGCTATGCAGCATTGGGGAGTAGTTGGAGTCATAGAATTTCGCCACATCTCATGGTTTCAAGAAAAGAATCTTCGGCGTGTCGCTGAGATGAATCTGTCAGTATGTGCATTGGACATGCCGGATATTCAAGGCCTTCCCGGTAAGCAATTGCCGGTGACTCATCCGATCGGCTACATGCGGTTTCATGGACGCAATACCGGAAAATGGTGGAACCACACAGAGGCTTGGCAAAGATATGATTATTTATATTCAAATAAAACACTCAATAGTTTAATGCCTGAATTAAGAGATTGGATTGAAAGGCATGAGAAAGTGTTTTTATTTTTCAACAACCACTATCGCGGTCAGGCTGTTCAGAATGCCCAGACCTTGATGGCTTTTCTAGCGGATTAATCAAACAATGAAAACACAAGCGGCTAAATCGGAAACGGGCCGTGTTTGAATTGATCCAACAGCCCGGTGGTGCTGTAATTTTTTAACATTGGTTCAAAGTGTATTTTACCACCCCATTCCTCGAGCAAATCAGCTTCAACCTGAACTCGCACGGGGTCATAAGAACCACCTTTGATATGCCAAGCCGGTTTTATGCACTGAAGCGCCTCGAGCGGAGTATCTTTATCGAATACAACGACATAGTGAACGATATCGATTTCTGACAACAATAATGATCGGAAAATCCAGTTGTTGATAGGACGATCATTGCCCTTCAATCGCGAAATGGAAGCATCGCTATTTATCAAAACAATCATGACGCCATCGAATTTTTTGCTGGATTGAAGAGTTTTCAGGTGGCCGGGATGTAAAATGTCAAAGCAGCCGTTCGTTGTAATTAAAACTTGGTTATCATTCTGAAAGCGTCTAAGAATCGGTAAAAACGATTGTATGTTTTCAAAAATGGTTGAGCCAATTTTGGGTTTGAATAGCCTTGCAAGTATTTCGACCGCTTCTTCTTCACAGGGAATTGACGGTGTCATTGTCGGAATGAAACCACCATCTGAAAGGGGTTCTATCGAATCGGCAATATGGAAAGCCTGCAAAAAATTCGATAATTCCTCAAATGAATACAAGTAGCTGTTGTGAAGTTTGAGAGTTAAAGTTTCCTTCCGCTTTTTCGCATATTCTTTCGCTTTCACTATCCAGGCATAATTTATTAAATGCAGAAATTGAAATTCACCTGCTATAATCATTCATTATCCATTTAAGAGTTGGAAAAAAGTCTCTTTTCAACCCATTCACAAATAGCATGGCCTGCAGTGATATGTACTTCCTGAATACGTTGTGTTGATGAAGCGGGAACGATAATGGCATGATCAACCATGCTTTTTATAATACCTCCCGAATGGCCTAAAGAAGCGACAGTGAACAGTCCCTTACGTTTAGCCGTATGAAAAGCCTCGACTACGTTGGGCGAATTTCCACTGGTGCTGATGCCCCATGCGACATCGCCTGGTGTCCCTATCGCTTCTATCTGTCGGGAAAAAACATGCAAGTAAGTGTCATCATTTGCAATGCTGGTCAATATCGATGTATCCGTAGTAAGCGCCAAGGCAGGTAAAGCCGGTCGATCAAAAAGCAATCGGTTGACGAACTCTGCAGCAAGATGCTGTGCATCGGCTGCAGAGCCTCCGTTGCCGAACAGTAAAAGCTTGTTTCCTTTTTTAAATTGAGTTGATATTAGCTCGGCGACATCCGCCAGCACATGGTTATAGCGAGAAATGAAATCTTTGTGATACTTGATATTTTCCTCAAAAACACGAGTAAATAAATCATTGTTCACAATCTGATATCTCCGGAGCCGTCAATCGACTGTCAACTCAATGCTTCCAGTTGGCGTATTCGTTCATTCACAATGCTCAATTGTTGTTGAACGTTTGGATGCTCTTTTGCCGCTTCGAATTCTTGCTTTGCTTTACGTAGATAGCGCAGGCAATTCGATCGTGACTCGGCATGGCGCACTGCCCTATCCCAATACAGCGCGGCCTCCATATCATAAGCGTTGCCAAGTCGATAGCGCCATTCTGTGGATGCAGAGGCTCCGCTAAGGGTTACAGCTTTAGCATAATCGTCGATAAGTGATTGGTAAGTTGAGGCATTAGCTGAAACCTGGCCTTCTTTTGCCAGTCCCCGATAATAAAACAGGGATGGATCTGTGGGATCGAGTTGAATAGCTTTTGAGAAAGAAGATTCAGCATCGACAAAAGATTTTTTACGGAGTTCAGCTTGGCCTTTAACTGAATACCCTTTGCTTTCATTAGGCAAAATGCTGATCAATTTTTCAGCGACAGCCACGGCTTTATCAAACAAGCTTTCCGCAATATACAAACTGCCCAGATAAACATAAGGGGCCTGCTTTTCGGCATCTATGGAGATGGCTTTTTCAAAGAGAGTGATCGCTTTTTCATTGTCATTTAGGGTTTGATAAACAGTACCCAAATCCGTGGCAACTCGATAATCATTCTTGCCTTCTTCTGAAGCATAAGCCTTCTCAAGAGGTTGCAGAGCTTGTTGAAAATTTCTCTGCATAACCAGGGAGTTACCGAGATATGAGTTATAACGCCAATCATCGGGTTGAAGCTCTACGGCTTTGGCGAAAGCCTGAGATGCTTCAAACCATGCAGGCTTTGGTTTTCCTTGCGCATCTCGCTGTTGTAAAAAAGATAGGCCAAGGTGGTAATAGGACACATCGTCATCAGGATCCAATGAAATAGCCAGTTGAAAAGCTTTTTGAGCTTCTTCATAGTTTTTAATACGAAAATAGACTTGTCCCAATAATCGTGCCATGCCCTCATCGTTGGGCGCTGCTTTCAAGCCTTCTTGAAGAATTTTGATCGCTTCATCAAAATTGTTATTTTGATATTCGCTGAGAGCGTCTCGGTAGTATCCAGCATTGATAACCGGGCATAAAAATATAAAAGCGATGCCCAGAAGTATCATGTTTTTAATTGTCATGACTCATAACTCCTTCCATCTATTATAACGGTACTTCTTCTTCAATAACGATTGGATTTTTAACGCTGTCTATTATTTGGTCAACTTCAGCAATTCTCTGTCGGGCACTATCCGAGTTGACAGATTCAAAAGCTTTTCGGGCTTTTGCCAAATAATCCAAAGCCTTATCCTTCAAGGTGTCATTTCCTGTTATTTTATCGTAAATATTTCTCACGGCAGTTTCATAGGCATTCCCAAGTCTGAATTTGTAATCTTCCACATCATTATTTAAAGAAACGGCCTTTTCGTATGCATCGATAATTGGTTGATATTTTTCAAGGTCTGCCGTTTGATCCCCCAGCAGACTTTCTCTGGCTAGTCCCAGATTATAATACAATCTGGCATCGTTTGGGGTTTGATTTACGGCATCTGTTAAGGTTGAAACAGCGCCGTTAAAATCTTTTGATTGAATTTGGGCTAAGCCAAGGAAATACAGAGCACTTGCCTTGTTTTCCCCCTTAATGGCTACCTTTAAGTGTTTTACCGCTTCTTCAGCTTTGTTGTTTAGTAACAATACTTTTCCCAAATCCAATTGTGCCCGGACATTGCCTGGTGTAACCGATACGGCTTTCCGTAAGGGTGTTTCAGCTTCCGAGTATTTTTTTTGTGCCATCAATGCGCTTCCCAGATAGTAATTGTATTGGGCGTTTTCTGGATCAACTTGTACTGCTTTTTGAAAATGTTTTGTTGCTTCGACCGGAGATGTCGGCAGCAAAAGTGAGCCCAATAAGAATCGACAATTGTCGGCATCTGGATGGTGTTGCAGAATAATTTCAAGTCTGTCGATAGCTTTTTGATTCTGTTTGGTGTTTCTGTAACATTGCGCCAGAAGATAGGCCCCCCTCGGATCTTTGGGGTATTTTTCACACCATTGCTCAAGTAAAGAAATTGCTTCGGTATATTTCTTTTCTTTATACAAATTCAATGCAGCGTCATAATCTGCTTTGACGGCGGTGGTAGATACGGCTAAGCCTAAAACAACGACCATCAACAGGTGAATAATAAAAAAACGATATTTCATAATAAAAAACCTCCATGTAAACGTCTCACGTCAAGGCGAGCCTATTATGGAAGAAAGTGAACCATTCTGCAAGACCAGCTTGACTCTGAAATTCTCCTGCATAACATACATACGGGAAGCAAAGTTGTTTGTTGAGGAGTTTTCAATGGTTTATAGCATGACAGGAACGGGAGAAGGGCGGGTATCCGAAAATGGATTTGACGTCAGCATATTTATAAAATCAATCAATCATCGGTTTTTTAATCTCCAAATACGAATGCCTCGAGGGTATCAACGTTATGAAACCATTGTGAGAGATATGGTTGTACAAAAGATAGGCAGGGGTAAGCTGGATATTATGGTCGAGTTTTACTCGCTGCCGGAAGGTGGAGACGAATTTGTGGCTCATTATGGGCACGCCGAAAAAGTTGCCGATTTTATCGAGCGACTAGCTGATAATCTTGATATTCCAAGTGGGTTGACGGCGGAAAAGCTGTTGCATTTTGGAGACATGTTTTCAACTCTTCCTCCATCTAGTCTCGATGATTTCCTAGTGTCGATCATTCAAAAGGCGTGTGAACAGGCTATAAGGGAATTACTGGAATCTAGGCATGTTGAAGGGATTCAATTGTCCAAAGATGTTCTATATAGAATAGATGAAATAGATAGAAGCACTAAAAAGATTCGTCTACATGCAGAAAACCAACCGAAGATCGTCAGGGAAAGGCTTCAGGATGCTATTCAGAGACTGGATGCGGAAAAACATGTAACTGAAGAACGGTTGGAAGAGGAAGTGCTGATGTGGGCGATACGAAGTGATATAACGGAAGAAATAACTCGAATTGAAAGCCATTTGAAAAGACTGAGAGACTTGTTCGAGGTTGGCCGGAACGTTGGGAAAGAGCTGGAATTTCTTGCTCAGGAGTTACATCGGGAAATAACCACTATAGGGAGCAAGTCTGTAGTTAAGGAGATTAACTCATTAATCGTGCCTATAAAAATGGAAATAGAAAAACTGCGCGAACAGGCTCAGAATTTGGAGTGAATCGATATGCAGATGTTGAATATTGGATACAATAATTTTTTGGCTTCGAACAGAGTTTTGGCAGTGCTGAATCCGGAATCAGCCCCAATGAAACGGCTTCGAGAAGAAGCCCGTCAATCTCATGCCTTAATAGATGCTACACAGGGACGGCGAACCCGATCGATAATTTTGATGGATAACGGGACAGTGGTTCTTTCCGGTATTCAAGAAGTAACACTTGTTCAGCGATTGGCTGCTGCTGGAGATTCCGACACGTGATTCATAAAGGAATATGCTTTATTTTATCGGCACCATCCGGTGGAGGAAAAACGACTCTGATTCGTGAAATGTTGAAGCATTTTCCCGATATGCGTCATTCGATATCATATACCACCAGGCCCCGCCGAAGTGATGTGCGTGACCACAAGGATTATCACTTTATCAGTGAAGAATCTTTTGTATCTATGATAGAAGCAAATGAATTTCTTGAATGGGCTGTTGTACATGGTTTTCATTATGGGACTTCCCGACGGGACCTTACAAAGCTGCTCGATGCCGGCCATAATGTTTTGTTGGATATAGATGTGAAGGGCTCTTTGAAACTCATGCAGGAATTTAAGGAAGCGGTTTTTATTTTCGTCATTCCACCTTCGATCCAGGTTCTTGAAAAGCGGCTTCGACAAAGGCGATCTGAATCGGATGACATTTTATCACGAAGACTTAATAACGCTTTAAAAGAAGTAACTGAATATTTTCATTATGATTATATTGTGATAAATGATGCTTTGGAAAAAGCGATTGCTGACTTGAAAGCAATTATTATTGCTGAGCAATTGAAGGCATGTCGTGATAATGTTCAAGCAATGATGATGAAATGGCTAGAGGTGAATCACAATGAATGACAAGAAACTTGAAAAATGGTTAAGCGGCGTTGACAGTCGCCACAGGGCGGTATTGTTAGTCTCGAAACGAGCAAGGCAAATTCAAAAAGGTTTGCGGCCCTATTTTGACAGCAAGTCAACTAAGGTAACCATTATGGCGTTGGAAGAGTTTATACAAGGCAAGATAGATTGGTATGAACTCAGCCCGGAAGAAATGGAAGCCATCAGGCAGGCGGCTGCTGAGATTCAGGAAGCGGAAGAATCGACAGAGGATTTCGATAATTCCAGGGCGGCATCTTTTGAGGGGTCTTTTCAGCCGGAATTGGACATCGATGATGATTCTGAAGAGGATTTGGACGACGAAGATTTTGATGACGATTTGATTGATTTTGATCAAGAATAGTCTATTTCAAAATTGAGAAATTAAGGATTGTTTATGGTGCGAAAAGTCGTTGTCGGTGTCACGGGGGGTATTGCCGCTTATAAATCGGTTGAATTGGTCAGATTGTTGCAAAAACAACAGTGCGAAGTGAAAGTGATTATGACGGCCAATGCCTGCCATTTTATCCAGCCTTTGACATTTCAAGCTTTGACAGGCCATACGGTGATTACTTCGATGTTTTCAGAGATGCGTCTACCTGAAGAAATACAACATATTGCTTTGGCTGACTGGGCTGATATTACCATTGTGGCTCCTGCAACAGCTAATTGTATCGGGAAATATGCAAATGGACTGGCTGACGATTTTCTGTCCACATATTTATTGGCTTACAAAAAAAAAGTGTTGATAGCTCCTGCCATGAATCCAACAATGTTCGCCAATTCCGCCGTTCAGGACAATATCCGTGCTTTATCCGAAAGAGGAGTGTTATTCATTGGGCCTGAAACGGGAAAAGTTGCTTGTGGGCATCAAGGGCCTGGAAAAATGACGGAACCGGAGTTGATTGCGGCTGCAGCTTTGTCGATATTGGGAAAAAATGGGGATTTACAAGGTAAAAAAATTCTTGTATCGGCGGGACCTACACGAGAATGGATTGACCCTGTGAGGTTTATCTCAAATCGATCTTCGGGGAAAATGGGCTATGCTATCGCTTCGGCTGCAGTTGAACGCGGAGCGGATGTCACGCTTGTTTCCGGCCCGGTCAACCTGAAACCTCATCCCGCTGTCACCTGTCATAAGGTTGTTGACTCCAAGGAAATGCACTCGGTTATGATGGAAAAAGCGCCGCCGGCGGATATCATCATTATGACGGCGGCTGTTGCTGACTGGAAGCCACAACGAACATTTTCGGCAAAATGGAAGAAAAAAGACAATAAAAAAACCACTTTGCAGCTAGAGCAGACTATAGATATCGTAAAAAGCCTTTCCAAAATAAAAAACAGCCGCCAAATACTGCTGGGTTTCGCTGCAGAAACTGGAAATTTGATCAAAGAAGCCGAAAGAAAGCTTCTGGAAAAAAATCTTGACGCAATCGTAGCCAATGATGTCAGCTTATCCGATAGTGGGTTTGATTCGGATTTTAACCAAGCAATTATTCTTGACAATATTGGGAATACAATCGATATACCGCTATGCACAAAACAGGAAATGGCAAACGTAATCTTGGATTACTGTCTGAAACGATTAAACTCATTTATCTGAAATACAGTCATTATTAAATAATTTTTGGATACCTTGGCAAAACCATCCGAAAAACGGTTTCACCGGCGTCGGTTTGAGCTGTCGTCAATAACGCTTTATGGTTTTCGAGAATTCGGATTGTTGAAGACAATAACACAGGCATATCTATCGTTCGAATAGCGTTTTCATTACTCTTGTAGATTTGTTCCATCAGTTTCTCATTAACCGGTCCATCATGCTTGATTTCAATAGCATAGTAATCGTATGAGTTACGGATGTTCACGGAGATTATGGAATGAGGTTTATGCCGACAAGAATCGATAGCAAAAATCAATAAATTTATAAAAGCGTGTCGAATGGATACTTTGTGAATATAGACCTCCTCAAGGTCTTCACAAGCTTTGAATGAATAAGAAATATTCTCCAGATATGACGAATTTTCGACCTGTTTCAACCAGTCTGCGACAAGACTGTTTATATCTTCCGGAAAAAATAATTTGTCATCGTTAGAATCATATGCCAGTAAGTTTTGCGCTATCTGATTTAAAATCCAGTGTTTCCAGTTAATAATAGCGATGCTTTTTTGAAAATTCGGCCAGGATTGTGACCGTAAAGCATTTTCAGCAGGGAGATCAGAAATATTGAAAGTGCCTAAAACCTCTTGAATATCCGTTCCGATACGATTAACGATTTTTTCTTCTGTTGATTGTCTGGTTTCCGCCAATAATTTTTCTTGAAGGTAACGGCCGTAAACTTCGATTCCTGTGAGTGCTGAAATGGACTGATAGATTTGGAAATTATCTTTGGAAAAATGATAGGAATTTTTTGAAAATAACAAGATAAGACCTAGTGGATAGTTGTGAGCTTGAAACGGTATAGCAAGCACCGATTTAAACCCCATCCGGGTGATCAGTTTGCTTTCGATAGAATCTTGTGATCTTAAATTATCCAGGATAGTAGGGTTATTTGAAAGTTGAAAGCTGTCAAGCAAGGCGGATTTTCGGCCATCCCTATATTCATCGATATAGTTTGAAAAGTATCCAGGAAGCTCGATTTCATTTGAAATATAAGGTTTATTCGGGTCTGTTATTATACCGTTCGAGAACGGTTCGGTTGATTCCTGTTTCTGATACAAAATGACAGCACCGGAATCGCACCCTGTAAATGTCGCCACATGCATCAAGACTGATTGGAGAAGGTCTTCAAGATTTGTTGTCCATCCAAGAGTTTTGTTGATTTTATGTAGAATTTCCAGTTCTTTGTAGTTTTCTATAATTTGTTTCTCGCGTATTACATGTGTGGTCAGATCGAAACATGTGATGATAAGCCCAATCGGAGTGCCTATTTCGTCCAAAGCGGGCGTTGCCGTCATGGAAGTCGGAATCCTTTTTTCATTGCGATGCAGCAAATTTTTTTCGCACGTCCAAATCTTGTCGTGGTTAATAGCCGCAACAATTTTTTTAAATATACCGGATTCTTTTCCCGCAAAAATCAACTCAAGATGACGGCCGACCATGTCTTTCGCCGAATAATCGAATATTCGTGTAAATGCTTTGTTTATAAAAATAATTTTACCATCCATGTCGGTGATGATAACGGCTTCACCCATATTGTCTATGGCCATAGATAGTCTTCTGATTTCTGATTGAGTTTCAATTTCCGTTGTTATATCACGAATAAAAAGAATAGTTGAAAGTTTTTCCACATTTTCTTCTTTAAAAGGATAAGTGTTCAACTTTATTTGTCTGACTTCATTTGTGGCGAGATTCCACGTTTGCGAAAGTTCATTTGGTAAACCTTCCTGAAATGTCCTTTTCACAGGACAATTCGGGCACGGTGTATTTCGATTTTTAAAACTTGAATAACAGTATGTTCCAGCGAGTTGTTCGACAGGTCTATTAAAAGGAATATCGCTGTTGTTATTATGCCAGGTAATCCTCATGTTGCGATCGATGGTGCATATAAACCATGGAACTCCGGATAAGATACCTTCGATAAAGCTTACTTCTCGCTCTAATTTATAAAAGAAACTGCTTCGAGATGAATAAACAGCACATTGTTGTGCAAGTAAATCCAGGGTTTGATCATTTTCAATATCCAATTCAATTGCCTGCTTAAAAAACAGATATAACGTTCCGAAATGCATCTGTTTGGTTTGAATTGGAACGGATATCAGAACTTGAAACCCATCGTCCCAAATCGCCTGATGCTGGTGATGGTGCCAGGAAAAGTAAAGCCGTTTGCTGTCGTAGTCATGTAATTTGAGTGATGTGTACAAGGCGAGTTTATCAGGAGTCAGTTTGTTGAACAGTATCATTGGAGAGTGATATTCAGCGTTCTGAATAAAAAGAATTCCGGCATCGGCATGAAATTTTTCTGCAGAAATATTCAACAGTGATTCCGCAATCAGTTTTCGGTCAAATTCAAGAGCGGCAGTTTTTATGTATTCCGAGATGGCTTTGATGGAGGTTGTGGATTCCCGAAGCTGCTTTTCTTTATGCGCTGCAGTATCCTCGATTGTACGGTGTAACCGATCGAGAATATCAGACGGATCCAAAACGATCGGATCGTCAGCTTTCGTTACTCCCTCCCTCTTTTTCACGATGGAAAGAATGCCCGCCATAAACGAAATAATTGGATTGCTGATCCAAGAAGAGATACCCCAACTCAAAATGAAACTAATTATTACAAGGAATATCCAGGTGATTAAGAAAGTTCGAAAAGCAGGGCTTTTGTATGAATAAAAATTCGGCAGGCTTTCGGACGCCATAACAGACCAACTCAGTGCAGGGGAGATAGGGAAATAGCGGTCCGGGTAAAATGACGCGCTCATTATGAGTTGAAGGTCTTTATCTATCACATAAGGAGAAAATGACGTTGAAAGCGTCGGAGGTTTGGGCAAAGAATCCGATGCTCTTGCAGGACTTGATTCCCATGTATAATTTTGATCTGTGAAAACAGTTGTACGGACAGAAAGATTTTCCTGAAAATTCTCAAAACCTATAAACAAGGTTTCTAAATTTATCCGAAGATTGATGACTCCAACAGGGTCAAGGCCTTCATCGTTATATAATGGACAGGCCAGATATAAACTTTGATCCCCATCCAATTCATAATACCGATAAAAATGATCTACTTTGACCATTAATGCCCGCTGCCACCAGTCATCAAAAAAACAATTGATATTTTCAGGCGGATGCGATGAAACTCTGACAAAACCAAAAGCATCCGTCACAAAGACCCTGTCAACTACTGAGTTTGTGGCTTTAATGAAATCCCTGAGGAAAACTGCTTCTAAAGATGTCGAGATGTTGGATTTTTCATCCGAATCCTTGCCATTATTCCATAAAGAGTTAATTTCAGATTCGATAAGTTCGGTACGGTTTTTATCGATTTTCTCGAGTAATACTTGGTTATGCTTGATAATTTTTCGTCGTAAAGAAAGTGAATGAGATAAAAAGCCGGCCAATTCAAACTGTGCATTGAGCCGTTCACTGAGATTGGCTATTAACAAATCCCTTTGTGATACAACCCGTTGCGAGATATCGGTTAAAACGTTTTTACGATCATTTTGAAACTTAAAATAACAATAAAGATTCAGCGCCAAAAACAACGGTATCCAGATGCTGACTGTAACATGCTTTTTAAAAGGAGTTTTCGGCACAATCCCTCCAGAAATTAAGGGGGCTTTTTAAAATACAATCATATTATATCATAATCGACAGACGATTTGACAGTCGAGTTAATTTGGCAACATTACTTTGAACGATAACCATCAAGATCAACACAAATATGCCGATATCCAAGGTTCTTTAACTCTTTAAGCAGCTTATGTTGAGTTGGATGTGTTATAAATTTTTCAATCATTTCGGGCGGAAGTTCAATTCGAGCAATCGATCCATGATCTCGAAGTCTGACATTTTTAAAGCCGGAGTCAATCAATATTTTTTCACCTAAACTAACCCGACGAATTCGATCAAGCTCCAGGGGTTCATTTTGAGGGATCCGGGTATAAAAGCATGCAGTTGCAGGATTGTTCCAGACAGGAATCGCCTTTGCCAGAGCGATTTTTCTGATTTCATCTTTTGTGAAACCGGCATCCTGCAACGGCGTCTGTATACTCAGTTCCCGAATTGCATTAATTCCCGGACGATCTGATGCCATATCATCAGCATGACTCCCATCTAAAACCGTTTTCAACCCAAGTGATCGAGCCAGGTCAAGCAATTTCGAATAACGCAAGAATTTGCAATGGTAACAGCGAAGGGCATCGTTTTTTCGAATGAGCGGATCATCTAATTCATTTATCTTGATGATGTGGTGAGGTATATCATATCGTTCTGCAAGATATGCTGCGGCATTGAGCTCAGACATAGGATGAGCAGCGGAATGCACGGTCGCAGCTTGGGCTGAAAACCCTTCTGTTTCAGCAGCTAATGCAAGAAGAACGCTTGAATCAACTCCGCCGGATAAAGCGATTAATCCTGATTCCAAAGAAAGCAGAACCGATTGGAATGATTTAATCTTTTGATCGATTGCCGACATGGCGTTTTTCTTGCCTTGATTCGAAATCATTACAAAAAAGAGGAGCCTTCAGATGGTCCCAGGGCAGTGGTTTGTCGGAAAAGTAACGGTTCGAATTTACTTTTTTAGTTTTTTGCATCGATGTAAATTTCTGATACCAGTCTATGCCTGGTGAAGAAGCTTGAATTAAATAATCAGACACCTGGCGGTCGCCCCTGGCAAAAAGTTCTTGAATAACCGCATGACGTGGAGTGTTGCTGGTAAATCGAATTTCACGATCGAATTTCAATCCGGCTTGAATATATTGTATTTTTGCCTTGAGATCTTTTTCAGTGTTCATGAGAGCACGTTCAAAGGCTGACAGAGCTTTAGGGACAAAGCAAGATACGGAAGCTAAAAGTCGGGGGATAGTGGAGGAGTGCATATTGACTTCGCGAATAACTTTTTGAATCTGCACACATAAGGCGATAATGTGATCGAGATCGTTCAAAGTTTCCTCCGGCAACCCAACCATAAAATACAGCTTGATGGTTTTAATAGGATGAAGCGCCAGTTTACCGACAACACTAATGAGCTGCTCATTTGTAAAGTTTTTTCCAATAAAACGCCTTTTTCCGTCATCTCCTACCTCCGGGGCAAGGGTCAAGGTTCTGGTGCCGGAAGCCAGGATACAGTCAGCTTCATTATTGCGAAATCCTGATACGTGAAGTGAAGATAAAGAGAAGGGTTTTTCACGGAATACTAATTCGTGGCAGATGTCCTTCAAAAAGGGATGCAGTGAACACCCTGCACCTAACAATCCAATTCGCCATTTTGGAGGGGATAGTTCAGCTTCCTGGATTACAGACAGGGCAGATCTATATCTGAATGGACCGTAACATTGAGGAATCAGGCAAAAACGGCATCTATTTGGGCACCCTCGTGAAATTTCTACAAGATGAAGCTCCTTCAATTCCGTGTTCGGCGTATGAATAACCATGGAACCAGGTATTGCATTCAAATCAGGTATATAACGCCTTGCAAGGTTGGGCGCGCGTTCCTGATGAGCAAAGCTCATGTTTGTAAACGCCCCCTTGTCATTATAAATCGGCTGGAACCACGAGGGAATGTACACTCCGGGAATAGAACCAATAGCTTCAAGTGTCTCGTCTTTATCACGGCTAAGAACCCAGTGATCGACAAGCTGCTGAGTCAACTGTGGTATGATCTCCTCTGATTCCCCTAAAACACAAGCATCAACCAAGTTGGCGAATGGTTCCGGGTTGATGGTCGCAACTACGCCGCCGGCTATAACTAAAGGAAACGCCGGTCCGCGTTCCCAAGACAGAAGAGGAATGCCGGCCGAACGCAGCATGTTGGGTAGATTGAACAGGTCGTTTTCGTATGAGAAAGAGAAAGCTATAACGTGATAACGTGATAAAGGCTCGGTAGTTTCGATGGACAAAGGGGGATTCGGTGTCGGAGAGTGACGATGCGTCAGGGAAAGAGTTTGAGCAAAAAATCTATGACAAGCGACTCCTGGGATCCTGTTGAATGCGGCATATACCAGGTGGATACCCAAGTTGGCCATACCGATAGAGTAAGGCGCCGGACTCACTAAAGCCACTCGAAGTTTCCAACCATCATATGGCGTTATTCGTCGTACTTCATTTACATCTGGATATTTCATCTAGGTGATGACATGGTTGGAAAATCAAGTAACGATCAATCAGCTTTCCGACGCAAGAATGCAGGAGTATTGATGTCTCCAAAATAAATCCGTTGAGCGATACGTTCTAATTTCGAGTCCTTCTTAAAGGCATCAGATGCCATGTCTCGTTTATTGTAATCCGGGATGGCGTGAAAGTCATCACTCTTAGTTTTTAAATTAGGTGGATCCAATTCAGGACGAACGGGTTTAAAGTTAGTTCTTGAAGTCTGGTTATCAGTCGGTTCCTTCAATGGTAAAATGATGACTTGCTCCGTATCGGCGCGCTTTGAGGGTTCTGTTTTAGCAATCGTGCCGTCGTCCTGGATAGCATTTGAAACAACGCCGTATTCAGCGTTCGGTGGATTTGATTTATGCTTATCCGTAGGTGGAAAAATAGAGCTGGATGTGGCATATACCTGAGAAGAACCCTGCTCACAATCAATTTCCTGCCTTGCTCCGACGGTAATTGGGGTTTGGCTGCGATCCATGATCGGCCCCACATTTTCAAGTGATGAAATCGGCAACGGCTCAGTTGTACGGTTTTGTTCGAAACCGGTTGCGATAATTGTGATTTTCATCTTGCCGTAGAAATCAGGATTGCAAACATGCCCAACGATGATCAAGGCTTCTTTATCAACATTCTGTCTAATTTTTTCACATGCTGCATTCATTTCAATTATTCCCAGATCGCTTCCCCCTGTGATATTGATTAAAACCCCACGTGCACCGTCGATGGAGAAATCGTCCAGCAAAGGAGACGAAACGGCGGCGTTTATTGCGGTTTCCGCTCGGTTTTCGCCCGAGCCGATACCTGTTCCCAATATGGCCTTTCCCATCCCTGACATGATCGTTCGAACATCGGCGAAATCGACATTGATATTGCCTGGCTCAGTAATTAAATCAGATATTCCTTGTACGGCGTTGCTCAAAACTTCATCTGCTTTTAAAAAAGCATCTTGAATTGTCGTATTCGGTTCAACGGCTGAGAGTAGCTTGTGGTTCGGCACGACAATCAATGTGTCGACAAAGTGTTCAAGTTCTTTTATGCCGGCTTCTGCAATTCTTTGTCGTCTGACACCTTCGAAAAGAAACGGCAATGTTACGACTGCAACTGTCAAAATTCCCAGTTCACGAGCAATTCGTGCAATTACCGGGGATGCTCCCGTCCCTGTTCCACCTCCCATCCCGGCAGTGATAAACAGCATATCGGAACCTGTAAGGTGTTGACATATCATGCTTTCATCTTCGAGAGCTGCCGAACGCCCTATCTTGGGGTTTCCTCCCGCTCCAAGACCACGCGTCAAGTTGCGTCCGAGCTGCAAGCAGGTTGGAGCGTGGTATTGTTGTAATGCAAGAGAATCTGTATTACATGC
Source organism: bacterium (assembly GCA_049652745.1). Lineage (GTDB taxonomy): Bacteria > CSSED10-310 > CSSED10-310 > CSSED10-310 > CSSED10-310 > JBASEY01. Next base: position 164,453 of record JBASEY010000029.1, read on the forward strand.
AATGAATTCGATGCCATTCATTCGGTATTGCAACATCCGCTCGACAGCATTGCAACCTCCGCCACCGACACCGATGACTTTGATATTCGCCTGACAGCCGGCTGCTTCTTCGATATAACTATAAACAGTCATTAAACTCCTCCCAACCATCTGATGACGTTTTGCATGAACTTTTTGTAAGTTGATGTACCAGAAATATCCCAATCGATATCCGCTTCATGTCGTAGTGCATATAAAGCCAAGCCGATAGCGGATGCGCTCAATGGAATCGGAGCGATATCCGTCAAACCGGTTACATCGCGTAAATGCCCTTTAATTATCGGCATTCTAAGGTGTTTGCTCGCCAGCTCGAGAGTGCCGGACAACAAAGATCCTCCACCGGTAAGAACGACACCTGAAGATATCTGGTTTGCCGGCGGATCAAAACTATTCATTGTGACAGCTACCATTTCTAAAAGCTCTTCCATTCGAGACTTTATTATTTCCGAAAGCCTATGCTGAGATATAGGGTTGTCGGCTCGACCTCCTCCAAGCGGCGGTATCTGTATCTGCATTTCATTCGTGACCAGTTCGGGCAAAGCATAACCATATTCAATTTTTATCCGTTCGGCATCTTTGATCGTAGTCTTTAAACCAACGGCGATATCGTTGGTTACCGTATCACCCCCCAATTGAAGCGGAGGAAGCACATGCACTTCTTTGCCGGTCAAGAAAGCGGTTTGTATGACATTGCCGCCGATATCCAGCAACCATATACCCATTTCCAATTCGTCTTTGGTAACGAGGGCCTCAGAGCTGCTCAACGGATCGGTCACAATATGGGAAATTCTAAAGCCACATCGATTTATGGCATGAACAATATTTTCGACGGTTGTTTTAGGAGCAAAAAGCTGCTGCATTTGCACAGATAAAGTTTTTCCAGCCATACCGATCGGTGAGGAGAGATTTGTTTGACTATCCAAATCATAGCTGATTGGACGGTAGTGGATTAATTGCCATGCATCATCTTCCAGGAAAGGTTGTGAAAGAAAAGAAGTGGATAAATGCTTCTTTTTTACCTCTGTTTTTTTCTTCATTTCATGCGTCAAACTGCTTGTTATCGTCTTTAACGGCACACCGCAAAGATTGATTGACACATCGTAAAATGATGCCTTAACCAAAAACGAAATATTTTTTCTGCATTCGCTTACAGCATCCTGTAAAGCTTCAAGATTGACGATCATGCCATCGCGTAAAAAACGACAAGAAATACGATCAAATGCAACAATTTCCGGTTGTTCACCCGGTCGCTGATGCACCACAGCTATAGATATCGATGTGCTTCCAAGCGAGAGGCCGACTGATTTTCGGATTGGTTCAGCCATGATGAACACCTTTTAGAAGTGAGCGCAGAATGACAACCCTTGGAAAACGCGCATCGAATTCCATCGGATCGTCAGTTGCGATATGAGATGAAAGCCAGACATCGATGTTGTGAAGATGCTCTGTCCGGTTCCGAATGTGCTCTCGCGGGAGCTTTAACTGATCTCCGGTTTCTAAATCAAGTAAAGTAATGCTGTTTTCGTCACCTGAAACGAAATTGGAAAATCGGGTGAGTTGAGGAAAATTTCCTGCTTCGATATCTACGATCAGTCGATAGAATTCCTCCAAAAGACTACTTGGATGCAACAATGTTTCAATGTCAAAATCAGAAGGAACGCCATAGCAAGGCAAGTGACCGTGTTCCGGCCAATATTGAAGAGGTGTTCCCAATGTGGACAAGCTTATCAACTGCTTTTGGTTTGAAACCATTACAACAGGCTTTGTCGCTGTAATATCGATTTGCAGAGGTTTGAACAGACGATATTTGACAACGACGTGCTCAATGGGCTGCGATGCAGCGATTAGGTCATAAATGTCTTTATTTGAAAACTTGAAAAAATAATTATTGTGCAAAGCTTCAGCAAGCTTTGCAGCATGCTCGGCGCGAAAGGAATCGCAATCAACGGTTATCAAACAAGAATTGATTTTCAGGAAAGGAAAAAGTGTGATTGCGATTCCTGACGTTCCGAAGGACAGGAGGAACAGAAGTCCTAAAATCAATCTGTTTATCGGGCGAGATGTCATTCGAGGTCTCTCCCAGGATCTAGAAAATGTCCATATTCATCAAGAACAATAACCTCCAGCTCCAATTTCACTTTGAATGCTTCCCAAACACGCCTTCTCACTATTTCAATCAGCCCTATGACATCAGCAGAGGATGCTTCACCGGTATTGATAATGAAGTTGGCGTGTTTCGTTGAAATCATGGCTCGGCCGTTTTGAAAACCTTTGAGTCCCAATTCATCGATTAGCCTGCCGGCTCCTCGGCTGTCCGGGTTTTTGAAAGTGCAGCCTGCCGAAGCCTCGGATAACGGTTGAGTTGAGCGCCTTTTCTCAAGGTAGTTGAATATTTGCTCATGAATTCGTGAGGGATCATCCGGGGTAAGTTTTAATTGAAGCTCAGTAATGATGAAATCGGCGGGAAATTTTCTGGATCGATAATCAGAAAGTATATTCGTATAAGTCCTTTTAATTCCCGAAGAATCTATGCCTTTAATTACTGTGCAGCGGTCCAGCAGCGAGCTTCCAAAAGCGCCGGCATTTACAGCGGCGGCTCCTCCCAGAGTGCCGGGAATTCCCGCGAGCGGTTCAAGACCGGACAAACCTGCCGAAGCAGTCTGCTGAGCTAAATGATTCAACATAACTCCCGCCCCGGCTTGAACCATCTCACCAGAAATGGACAACCTCTTGAAACCAGTTCCCAAGGTGATGATGACCCCTCGAAAACCATTATCGCTGAACAGAACATTGGATCCGTTTCCCAAAATAAACCATGGTGTCCTGATTCTTCTGATTTCAGCCAACACCATGTCTAAATCATCCATGTTGGAAGGCATGATCATCCAGTCTGACGGCCCCCCAATCCGCCAGGTGGTAAATCTGGCAAGAGAAATATCGGTATGAACGGATCCATGAAAATCAACAAATTTCATTACGTATACCTGTAAAGTTGGTAGAAGACCATCTTCCAATGCCCGAGAGGAGTCCAAGTGATGTCATGTCTGTAACCAGGGCTGTGCCGCCATAACTGATCAATGGCAGAGCGATACCAGTGACGGGAAAGAGACCTGAAGCGACCATAATATTCAAAAACGCCGGTGTAACAATGCTGACTGTCAATCCGGCCGCCAGAAGTCTGCCGAAGGTTGACTGAGCTTGGGCGGATACATGAAAACCACGATATAAAAGAAATCCCAGGCAGAATAAAAAGCAATATACTCCGACAAGACCGAGTTCTTCGGCTATGACCGGGAAGATCATGTCGGTATGTGCTTCAGGAAGATAAAACATCTTTTGTCTGCCTTGCCCCAGCCCGGCACCAAATATGCCTCCCGAACCGATGGCTATCATTGACTGGACGACTTGAAATCCCAGTGTCTGCATATGCTCTGAAGGATAAAGCCAGGCATCGATACGTTTTTGAACATAATCGACATTGGAAAAAGCGAAATATACAAACGGGGTTGAAGCAGTCAGAGCGAGAAACAATTGATAAAAGGGTATGCCGGCTATAAAAAGCATGACTGCCGTCATAAGCATCAGCAAAAGAGCAGTTCCTATTTTGGGTTGGGCGATTAATAGGGCAATGACGATGGCGGTAACCGTCACTGCAGGCAAGAATGCCTCTGTGAAGTTTTTAATTTTATCTTTTTTAACACTGAAAAGGTGGGCTAGATATAAAACCAACATAAGTCGCATGAATTCACCCGGCTGAACAGAAAACCACCCGATACGAACCCAGCGTCTTGCGCCGCCGGCCGAATGCCCAATGCCCGGTATCAGTACCAAACCCAACAATCCAGTTGCCGCAATCATCCCCGGCACGATAAAACGTTGCAGTCTATTCTGGGAAATACGGGAAGCTAAAACCATGCAGACAGTTCCCACAATAAACCAGATCAGTTGACGCTCGAAAAAGAAGGTGGCGCTGTCAAAACGGTTTCTCAAAGCGGCGGAGACGGCGCTGGAATCGTACACCATCAATACACCGAAGGCTCCTGTCAACACAGTTGCCCACATGATAGCTCCATCAACTCCACTTTCTCTTTTCATTACATATCGGCTCATTTATAACCAATTAATTCTAAAGCTTTTCTAGATTCTTCACGATCGTCAAATACCAATTTCTCATCCCCGATTATCTGATAGTTTTCATGGCCTTTACCCGCAATTAAAACCGTATCTCCCTCTTTAGCTATCCGAATAGCCATTTGAATGGCCGTTCGACGATCAGGGATGATCCGGTACTCGTTTTTCTTGCTCAATCCGGGAACAATGTCGTCGATGATGGACGTCGGGTTCTCTGTCCGAGGGTTATCCGAGGTGACAATGGTCAAGTCAGACCTGGTCGATGCCGCACTGCCCATTAAAGGCCGCTTGCTTTTATCTCTGTCTCCTCCACAGCCGAAAACTGTAATTATCCTACCCTGAGTAATTGGACGAATTGCCTCGAGTACATTAATCAAGGCATCCGGCGTATGAGCATAGTCGACCAATACTTGAAAAGGCTGGCCTTGTTTGATTGGCTCCATTCTTCCAGGGATTGACGGGAGTTCTTTTAAAACGGACGCTATGGATGCAACGTCATACCCAAGAGCAATCAAAGCTGCAGTTGATGCCAAAACATTTAAAATATTGTGGCGGCCCGGTATCGGTACTCGCGTTGGAAACTCACCTTCCGAACATACAATATCGAATGTGTTGGAATCAGGGTATTCTTGTACGTTTTTCGCAGTAACGTCGGCCGGGCGATTTAAACCATATGTTCGCACTGTTCTGTATTCCGGAATCATCGGCCGGAAATATTCCGACGCCGGATCATCGATGTTCAAAATGGCTGCTGCAGGTCGATCTGTGTGGCCGGGCATTCTGAAGAGGCGGCTTTTCGCAGCCATGTAACGCTCCATAGATTCATGAAAATCAAGATGATCTTGAGATAGGTTGGTAAATATCGCAATGTCGAATCTCATGCCGTCGACCCGATGCCACATCAAAGCATGGCTGGATACTTCCATGGCAACGACCTTTATCCCGGCAGTTACCATTTTGGAGAAGATTTGGTGTAATTCGATCGATTCCGGAGTTGTCGCAGCAGTAGGAAAATGAGTGTCAAAAAAGTGAGCGCCGATGGTTCCGATAACACCACAAGGGACTCCCAAAGGTTTCAATATGTTTTGTAACATATACGTTACGGTTGTCTTTCCATTTGTGCCTGTGACTCCAATAGTATGCAGTTTGTCGGAAGGGTTGCCGTAAAAGCGGGAAGCTAAAAGTGCGATCGTCTGTCTGGGATCGATGGCGCGGATTACTGCAATATCTGTAGGAAATGAGCCTTGGAAGTCCTCATTGATCAATATGGCTGCGGCTCCTTTTTGAATTGCCTGAGATATAAACTGATGACCATCGGAAGCGACACCGCGAAGAGCGACAAATAGTGCGCCGGGTTCAACTTTTCTGGAATCCATGGCCAAAGAGGAAATTTCACATTCCAGGTTGCCGTCGAGCGTAATATCGGGGCTCATGCTGACCAAATCATCAAGTCTCATGATGCTGTCTTCCTCACGACGTGTTCCCGAGATAGTTCAAGGTAAGGTCCACGACGCGTGCGAATAATTCCGCCGTTACCTGGCTGGCCCATTTGTGTTCCCGCGGATCGTCGATCACAACACAAAGGCTGATAATGGGATTCTCGGCCGGCGCAAAACCAGCAAAAACGCATGTTACGCTATTGGGATCATATCCTCCTTTATCATGATCGTAACGCCTGGCCGTTCCCGTTTTACCGGCAGCGCTCCAAGCTTTGGGCGAAGCTTTTGCCGCTGTACCCCGTTTTACCGCCTGTTGAAAAATTTCAGAAACGATAGAAGCTGTTCGAGGGCTCATGATTCTGACAGGGGGTTTTAAAGGCATATCTTTGACGAGGTGAGGGTGTATTCGATATCCTCCATTGGCACAAGCAGCATAGATGACCGCTAAATGCAGAGGTGTCACAGCAGCTCCATAGCCGATTGATAACGATGCCGTAGCTGATGATGTCCACTTGGCCGGCTTTCGGATATACCCGGCTTCGCTGCCGGGAAAATCCTGCAATAATTCCGAACCGACCCCAAAATCACGTGCCAGCTTGTAAAGTGATTCTCCACCTACGCGCTGAGACATTTTTATTGTGCCGACATTGGAAGAAAAAACGATCACATCTTCAACCGAGAGTTTATTAAATTTTTTCCAGTCATTATATGTGTGTTTACCGATGGTGATCTGTCCATTTTCGCAATCGATTATATCATGCGGCTCAAATTCACCCGATTCGATTACAGAAACCAAAGGTATCGCTTTGAATGTCGAGCCCGGCTCGATCAATTGGGATAAGCAACGATTTCGCCGATTTTCAGGAAGAGTTTTAGCAAAATTGTGAGGGTTGAATGCAGGTTCTGAGGCCATGGCCAGAATTTCACCCGTTTTGATATCCAATATGACCACAGCGCCCCATCGTGCCGATTCCTGAAGCAGCGTGTGCTTCAATTCAGAAGCTGCAAAGTATTGAATAGACTCGTCAAGGGTCAGGTGGAGATCCTGCCCGGGCTCAGGTTCTGAAAGCACTATGCGCTCCGAACTATAAGGTCGAGCCAATGCGTCAAACGCTATCAATTCTTCCCCAGGGAGCCCTGCAAGACGCTGATTGAACGATGCTTCCAAACCTTCGAGCCCCAAACCATCAACTCCGGTGATGCCTAAAACAGGGGCGGTATAATTTCCGGATGGATAAAGTCTCCTGCTCTCCTTCCTGAAGTACAAGCCTTCAGTTTTTAATGCATTGACTTTGTCAGCTTGCTCAGGGGAAAGCCCTCTGTGCAACCAGACAAAGCGGCGTCCGGCAAGGGTGAGCTTGTCCAAAAAATCTGTATATCGTCCGGGAAGAATTGCGGCTAACTCTTTCGCTACGCGCTCAGGATCGGCAACCAGATAAGGGTCTGCACAGAGTGAGTCGCATGCCAGACTGACTGCTAAAATTCTCTGGTTGCGATCCCAAATGACGCCGCGGCGAGAAGGTATTTCAACGCGCCGGTAATGAGCTCGAAATGCCTTTCGGGCATAATCGAACCCTTTAAATATTTGTAAATGGGCAATCCATATCGATAAAACACCAAGTAAGGTGAAGCACGAAATATAGACAATGTGGATACGACGCTCAATCACTTGGTAATTTCCACAGAAAAATACTCGATGGTATTGCGATCAGATGTGATCATGTTATGGGAATCTGCATAATCTTTCGTTTTTTCGAGATCATGTAAAATAGACGCTTCACACTGCAACCTAAGATTGCTTTCTTCCTGTTCTTGAAGGTCAAGGCGCAGCTCTTGTTGCTGATAGCCCATTCGAGTATTCCTGGCTGCAGAATCAACAATCATAAGGGAAATCAGCCACAGCATAATTATTGTTGCAACCCAGACTAAACGCTGCCACTTCATTGTTTTTCTCCACTTATACGCTCAGCACATCTCAGCTTGGCTGAGCGCGAACGAGGGTTGTTTTGAATCTCATCCTCATCAGGAACTACCGGTTTTCGGGTGATCAATTTGAATACCTTGGGCTTTCCACAACGGCATTCAGGCAAACCTGGCGGACAGGAACATATTCCAGAACGTTCACGCAAAAAAGTTTTTACGATTCGGTCTTCAAGGGAGTGATAGGAAATCACTACGAGACGGCCATTGTTTGCCAGAAGAGATTCTGCCGCGGCAAGACCCTTTTCGAGGTAATCCAGTTCTTTGTTGACAGCGATGCGCAATGCCTGAAAAGTGCGGGTTGCCGGATCGATCGAACCTGAGGTTGTCGCCACACTTGATATTACTTTCCATAACTCCAGGCCGGTAGTAAATAGCTTCGATTTGCGCTTATCGATAATTGCCCGAGCGATTTTTTTTGAGGCTTTTTCTTCGCCATAGCGATAAAGAATTGTTGAGATTTCTTTTTCTGTTAAAGTGTTGACCAGATCTGCCGCGGTAGGAATGGGTTCTGTCCTGTCAAACCTCATGTCCAAAGAAGTTGGATCTTTGAAAGAAAAACCGCGGTCAATAGAATCCAACTGCATTGAAGAAAGGCCGAGGTCCAATAGGAAACCAAAAATCGGTTTTTTAGGGAGTTTGTCTATCCAAGCAGTTGGTTCTCCAAAATTTCCATGAATGGCCATAAAACGAGATTTATATGAGCTTAATCGTGAAGATGCCGCCTGTACAGCGGAGTGATCACGATCAAGACCAACAATAATCAAAGAATCCGGCGTATTCTTTAATAAGGCTTCTGTATGACCGCCTCCCCCCAGTGTTCCATCGATGACAATACCGTTGTCGAAACCACCAAGATAAGATTTAACCTTTTCCAGCATCACCGGCAGGTGTTCCACCAAAACTCCCTTCACAGGCTCAACCAGTTACGACAGGCTGTTCAGCTCATCAGCTATTTCAGAAAACCTTTGATCTTCCTGCCTGAAATCTTGTTCATATTTTTTTCGTGACCAAATTTCCAAACGATTTCTGGCACCGATCAAAACAACGTCATGATCTATTCCAGCATAGTCTTTTTGCAAATCCGTCAACGTGATACGGCCTGTAGAATCCCATGCAACCGGGGTGACCATTGATCCCCACAGTCTTTGTAATTCGCGTGCTTTTCGATTTAGAGGAGATTGGTTTTGGATTTGTTGGTCAATAGCGTTGAAAGCAGATTCGGTGAAAATGGACAATATCCCATCCAACATTACTAGGAAGGCAAACGGTTGGTCGTTGGTTTCCAATGCATCACGATAACTTTTTGGAATGCTCAGCCGCCCTTTGGCATCGACCTGTTTTTGGTGTTTTCCATACAATGAACCGGACATTCCCGACCTCTCCTCATTTCACAGCTTAACCCATTGAAATATCGTAAGTTTATTACTCCAAACCTCGCTGGGAAAAACTGGGAACCATTGGGTTCTTTTGGGATTATCTTGGAAAACACCGGAAATGTCAATAAAAAAAGTTATTAAACTGAAGACAATTAGGGAGCCGGACCGCCAGGGAATCTTTATGCAACAGATAAGTTGCTTCTCGCATGGTAAAGATGTAGAATATATTTGATTTTAATGCGTAAAAAAGGGGGTGCGATTGCCATGACAGCGGATCCCACGCAACAGGAAATTAACAAGCGCAAGTATCCGCGCAAGCCGATTCGTGCCAATGTTAGTTATCAGTATATCAATCCACGATTGAATAGAACCTTGACTGGCACGGGCTTCACTTTGAATTTGTCGCAGGCTGGAGCAATGATTCGGATCGAGACCTATTTGTCTCCATTATGTGAAATCGATTTGAATATTGAAATGAGTGATGGGAAGTTGGTGAAGACCCGAGCCAGGGTTATACATTGCAAGCGTGTCGCGTTCAATCGGTATGATGTAGGCCTTCTTTTTCTATCGGTAAAAAAATGAAATGGTTTCGCGTCTTTCTTGCTTTCGTTCGAGTTCTTTGCTAACTTGCCGCCGGCAATGAGAGCTTTTTCAGAAAAAAGTATAAGTCTTTTTTTTCCGGCGCATAACGAGATTGAAAATCTTGAAATCTTGATTGACGATGCTGAAAAAGTGTGTCTTGAGTTATTTCAGGATTATGAAATTTTGATTATTGATGACGGGAGTACTGATGGAACGGCGGAATTGGCTGATCGTCTGGCATTGTCGTATGCGAATGTCAAAGTGATTCACCATGCCGTAAACAGGGGCTATGGTGGCGCTTTGCAGAGTGGTTTTCGCGGGGCGACAAAGGATTTGGTATTTTACACGGATGCAGATCGGCAATTTGAGTTGTCGGCGTTAAAGCACATACTGCCGTTGATCGATGAGGCTGATGTCGTGACCTGTTTTCGTGAAGATCGGCAAGATCCTTGGTATAGAAGTCTTAATACTTGGTTATTTGAAAAGGCGGTTTTTCTGGTTTTTGGTTTACGTATTAAAGATCCCGATTGCGCTTTTAAAATCTATCGTCGTGAAGTGTTGAACAGTGTGACCATGACCTCCGAAGGGGCAATGATAGATGTTGAAATGCTATTGCAGGCTCAAAGAGCGGGCTTTCGTATTGTTCAGCGTGGCGTGCGTCATTTGCCTCGTAAAGCAGGAGTGCCGAGCGGAGCGAACATACGAGTCATTCTAAGAGCCATGGGGGAAATGTGGCGCCTGTACCGCTATTACGGTGGTTTTCTTTCAAAAAATTTTAAAAAGAACAGACCATAACCAATCTGTATTTCAAACCCTTTTCCTATCTATAATCGATTAATTGATATTGACTTATTCACCTGTCCCCGATACATGATAGGTGGGTTTGAACTTGTGGAATCAACATGTTTTAAAGGAGTGTAATAAAATGATTTCTAAAAGAGCTTCCAATATGCCTTATAGCCCTATTCGAAAGTTGGCGCCACTGGCGGATGCAGCTAAGAAAAGAGGGATTCATGTCTATCATCTGAATATCGGCCAACCCGATATTAATACCCCTGAATTGTTTCTGGATGCCGTGCGGAAATACAACAAGCCGGTACTGAGTTATGGCCCTTCAAATGGATTGCCGGAATACCGATCAGCTTTGGTTCAGTATTATAAAAAATACAATATCGATGTCGTCGATAAACAGATTTTTATTTCGGTTGCAGGTTCAGAGGCAATTTTATTTGCGCTGATGGCAGTGACAGATACAGGTGATAACGTGCTGAGCATGGAGCCGTTTTATACGAATTACAACGGCTTTTGCGCAATGGCTGAGGTGTCCATAACAGGTATTCCAACTCGACCTGAAGACGGCTTTCAAATTCCACCGATTGAAGAGTTCCAAAAACGCCTCACGCCAAGAACTAAAGCGATAATCTTGTGTAACCCCAATAATCCGACAGGAGCTGTTTATTCAAAAGAATCGTTACAAAAACTGGCGGATTTCGCCGTTAAAAACGGTCTTTATATTATTTCTGACGAAGTCTACAGGGAATTTACCTATGATGGATACAAACAAGTCTCGATAATGGAAATGGAAGGCGTTGACGACTATGCCATTCTTGTGGATTCGGTATCGAAACGCTATTCGGCATGTGGAGCCAGAATCGGTTGTTTGATCACTCGAAATGAAAAGGTTCTGGATGGAGTGTTAAGAATGGGGCAGGCCAGATTGTGTCCCCCCACGCTTGAGCAAATCGGAGCAATGGCGTCACTTGGTGTTCCGGATCATGTTATGGAATCCATAATAGGAGAATATAAGGAAAGACGAGATATTCTTCATGCCGGATTGAACAGTATTGACGGTGTTTATTGCGAAAAACCATATGGCGCCTTTTATATGATGGCTAATCTACCGATAGATGATTCAGATAAGTTTGCACGCTTTCTTCTGGAAGATTTCAGCGATCGAGGAAGAACGGTTATGGTTGCTCCGGGGGCAGGTTTTTATGCAACTGAGGGTCTTGGTCGGAACCAGGCCCGCGTTGCGTATGTTCTGAAAAAAGACGATCTTGCCATGGCTGTTGAAGTATTGGGAAGAGCGTTGAAGGAGTATCAGAAACGTTAAAAGATGGGGGTCAAGCCTAAATCGGTGTGGAATTTGATAATCGATGATCCATTACCGGGATCGATGAACATGGCGATTGATGAAGTTCTTCTGCATCGATGTGACGATACGCCTGTTTTAAGACTTTATCAGTGGTCAAAGCCGACAGTGAGCCTGGGAATGGCTCAACAGCTTATCAAGCATGTAAACCTGGATTTTTGTCGTAAGAACGGTATCCCTGCTGTCAGAAGAATAACTGGGGGCAAAGCGGTATTGCATGATAGGGAGTTGACCTATTGTTTATGCGGCCCTGTGAACGTGCCGCCGTTTTGTCTCAGCTTGCTTGATACCTACCGTGAGATAGGGAATGCTTTTTGTGAGGCTTTAAAGCGCTTGGATATAAAAGCGGAGCTTGCTTCCCGAAGGCAAAAGCAGCCGCAAAGCACTATATCATCCTGCTTTGCAAATGCATCTTCTTATGAGATCTTAGCTTCTGGAAAAAAGTTGTTGGGTTCGGCACAAAAAAGGATTCGAAACCGAGTTTTGCAGCATGGTTCGCTATTGATGGAATACGATTCCGAGAAGTGGAGAGCAGTTTTTTTGAGACATAACTCCACTTTAGAGGACAGGGTGACGGATATTGAAACTGAAACCGGAAAAGCTTTTTCCATGGATGCATTGATAGAGTCTGTTTGTGAAGGTTTTTCGAAATATTTCGGTATTACTTTTCGGTTGACGAGTTTAACAAGATCAGAACTTTCCCTGGCACATGAGAAAGCTGAGCGAACATATTTTGATCTGGCGGGTATTCTTGACAGTGAGGCTGGCTAAAGCCTATAATTAAGCGTTTAGAAACCCGATAAAAAAAGAGGTTTTAAAATGGCTGTAAATAAAAATAGAGTGTTAAAAAATGCTGAAAAATTTACAAAAAAAGGTCAATATTTGAAGGCTGTGAATGAGTATCGCAAGTTGACTCAGGACGAATATGGAGACAACAGCCTAAACAACACCATTGGAGATCTTTTGCTTCGTGCCAATGAATTTTCGGAAGCGGTATTGGAATTTGAGAAAGCTGGAGAGTATTACGAACGCAGAGGGTTTGTTCCCAGGGTTTTGGCTATTTATAAAAAGATCCTAAGGTATGATTCTAGTCGTGCGAATATTTACCAGAAACTGGCACATCTTTATGCTGATCAGGGGCTGATTCAGGACGCTATCAGCCAATATGAAATCCTTGCCAGAATTTATGAGCATAATGGTGATATCGAGGCGGCTTTGGATTCTTATCGGCAAATTGCCGATCTTGATCCCGCCAATATCTCGATTCGTGAGCGTTTAGCCATGTTGTATTCTCAAAAAGGCTTTGCCGAGAAAGCGGCAGATGAGCGGGTCAAAATCGGCGATGCTTTTATCAAACGGGGTGACTATCTTGCTGCTATAAAAAGTTATGAGAATGCGCTTACAGAAATTCCGGATTACGATGCTGCAGTGAAAGGTGTAGTCAATGCGTATTTAGCTGAAGGTAGAACGGATGAGGCAAGAAATATTCTTGATCAGTTGCTTGAGAAAGACCCTGAAAATATCGGTGCGTTGGAGAAAATCGGCCAGATCTATGCCGATAGTGAACGGATTGATGATGCTATAAAAGTGTACATGCAAATTTGTAAGATCGATCCTTCGCAAAACAGCGTTTGTGAAACGCTGGGTAAGCTTTATGTTGCCAAAGGGGACTTCCCTGAAGCTTTTCGTTTGTTGAAGGAAGTAGTGGATCTTGCTGTTGAACGCGAACATTTTCAACAAGCGCTGGAGCTTCTGGAAAAGCTTCAAAGTCTCGATCCGGAAAATATAGTGATTCGGGAAAGAAAAATAGAAATTTACCAGAAAATCAATGAGCATGATGAAGTTAAAAAGTTATTCGAAGAAATGGCTGAAATTTTTTATAACCAAGGGCGGCTGGAGGAAAGCTACAATATATATGAACGTCTTTTTCTGATGGATCCGCAGGACCACAGAGTGAAGCAAAGGTTCAATCAGATATCGATTGAGTTCAAAGGTAGGCCTGTTGATACAGGCCGTCTTATCGAGACGCCGTCTTTTACCGATATGAAAGACGACAAAGCCGAGAAAGACAAAGAGGAAATGGAGAAGGATGCAGGCATTCTCGCTCTGGATGCGGATGATGCCGAGCTTGATATCCTATTTGATACGAGTGAGTTGGCAAAGCATGAATTGCCGCTTTTTAAAGACTCTGTAGCTTTAGAAGATAGTATATCGCTTGAAAAGGAAGATCTTTCAGTAGAAATATTTAGTCTGGAAGATGAAATCGTTGCTGAAAAAAAGCATGAAGCGAAGGTACCAGAGCAGATTTCAGAAGATCAGTTACGGGAGTTTCGAATTGAAGCGGGTGTCTATCTGAAATATGGTCTGTTGGAAAAAGCTGCTGAACGGTTGGAAGCCATATTGGAGACAATTCCTAATGACGATGAGTCTTTGGAAAGGCTTTCAGAAGTATACGAACGCCTGGAAAAGCTGGATGCCATGGCGGATATTATCGATCGACGAGCTGCCATTTTATGTGAAAATAACATGGTTGAGCATGCTTATATGATTGTAAAAAATGCCTTGTCGATTGTCCCTGGAAATAGCAAAATTGTTGAACGAATGAAAATGCTGGAGGAAAAGGGGGTCTCAAAAGAGACTTTTTTCAGTGGAGACATGGCTCCATTATATACCTTGGATGCGGAAGAAGCCATGTCGGAATTTGTTGTCGGACTGGACACAAAACCTCCAGATTCCATGGAGATTCCTCTTGGTAGCACTGTTGGTAGAGGTGATTCATCTGCCATGGCCTTGGACAATGGCACTCTCTCCTCAGGACTTGCCGAAGTTGTGAGGGAATTTCGCGAAGATTTAATTTCCAGAGACCAGGAAAAAGAACCCGAGACGCATTATAATCTTGGTATCGCTTATATGGAGATGGGGTTGACGGAGGAAGCCATCGCAGAACTTCAGATAACGATGGATTACCCCGAATATCTCATACGAACAGCGGGTATTCTTGCAAGTTGTTATGTTCAAATGGGAGCTTTCGACAAAGCCCTGGCAGTATTGACTCGAGCGATTAAAAGCTCCGATGCCACTCAACAGGAGCTCATCAGTTTGAAATATGATTTGGCAAAGACGATGAAATTAGCCGGGCATCAGACAAGTGCTATAACTGTGTTGAAAGAAATTCAGGAAGAAACTCCCGGTTATCGTGATGTAGACGAGATTTTATCCGATTATTCTTGATAGATGAGGTCGTTCAGATATATAGGAAAAGAGCTTGACGGGCAAAGCTGATCTTTGCTAATTTCAAAGGCAGGCTTGTTTGAGTTTTGCGGGAGTAACTCAGTTGGTAGAGTGGCAGCTTCCCAAGCTGCAAGTCGCGGGTTCGAATCCCGTTTCCCGCTTATTGCGTCCTTGCAGATGGTATGTGAAGGGTGTCAGGTTAAACAACCAGGGGAGATAGCGTTATGTTGACCATTTTTCGAACTCAACAAAAAGACCGCGGTGATTCTGAGCATAAGGATGGAGCCCAGCAGCCGGATACGACATACCGACCGCCGCCGGCTCAGACTCCCTCGATATTGCCACCTAAACAAGTAGTTCCGGACCAGACTGCCGCTGATTTTCCAAAAAATTCTTCAACATCGGGCTCGACAACCATTGGTAAAGACCTTGTATTTGAGGGATCAGTGAAAGGGTCTGGTTCAATCAGGGTCGAAGGTGTTTTCCAAGGAACTTTGGAAGTGCAAAATGAGGTTATTATTGGAAAAGGTGGTGTTGTCAAGGGTGATATTCGTGCAGATATTGTCACCGTTGAAGGTGAACTGAAAGGGAATGTCGAAGCGCGTCAGAAAATCACCATCAATGTGACGGGCACTATGCTGGGCGATATTATTGCACCTCGTGTCGTAGTCGCGTCGGGAGCAGTATACAAAGGACGCATAGATATGGAAGCGGCTTCGAAAAAACACCAACCCGTTCCGGCAGAAAAAAGCTCTAAAACTCAACCTGTCGAAACAAAGGTAGAAAATACAGGAAAATCGCCGGATACGGAACCAAAACGGCCGGAGCCAATTATTCCCAACCCGCCTCCAAAAAAGTAGAGGAATACTGATTGAGATGCTATGGCCTTTAAAATAAAGGTCGCTAAAAGTGCAGGTTTTTGTTTTGGGGTTCGAAAAGCTCTGGACCGACTGCTTGAAATCAGAAATAAAACCAAGACACCCATTAGAACGCTTGGACAGTTGATTCATAATGAGCAGGTGTTGGAAGCGCTTAAAAAACGCGAGGTTCATGAACTTCAAGAAAATGAATCAGTTGCCGGAAAACATGTGATTATTCGGGCGCATGGAGTCTCGCCTGATAAACGAAAGCAGCTCCTGGAACAGCGGGCCCTGGTTTGTGATGCCACTTGTCCAAAAGTCGGCCAGATACAAGCTATCGTCAAAAAGTATGCCCGGAAAAACTGCCCTGTAATTATCATTGGTGATCGAGGTCATGCGGAGGTTGAAGGGCTGCTGGGATATTCCGCCGGCCTTGGAATTGTGGTTACAGGCCCGCAAGAAGCACTTGAATTACAAGGTGGACACGAGGTTTGTGTTGTCGCTCAAACGACCCAAGATCTGCTAGTTTTTCAGCAGACTTTAGAAATTATCAAACAGAAATTTACGACCTGCTATGAATTCAATACGATTTGTGATGCCACATCTGAACGTCAAACTGAGACCCGCGACCTTGCCAAAGAATCGGATATAATGGTGATTGTCGGCGGAAAAAACAGCGCCAATACTCGAAGATTGGTCGATATAGCAGAAAAGTATTGTAAAACCATGATGGTTCAATGTGCTGAGAATCTCGATGCAGACGCTTTCCAAAACGTTCGAAAAGTCGGTGTAACCGCCGGTGCGTCAACCCCTGCGAGTCTGATACGTGACGTTGTCGAAGAAATTCGATTGATCGGTTGGAAACAAGCAGGAACACTGCCATTCTTATTTTATAAAAGCCTTATCTGTTTTACCCGCCTTCCATTCTCATGGGCTATTGGCTTTGCATTACTTAGCAGCTCTCTTTCTTATACATTGACAGGAAAAATTCCTTGGTTTATCGCCATATTTGTCGGGGCCATGATCTGGATTTGGAAATTTTGGGGTAAACGAACGAACCCGGGTTTAGACGTGGGGTTTTCCGCTTTCGTCGCGGTCGTTTCGACGATCCCGATGCATGGTCAAGTTTCAAAATGGGCGCTGGCGCCGGGGTTATTCTTCCTAGGAATCACCTGTCTCCACAGACTTTTACTTTTTGATGCCTTACATGTACAAGCCGATAGAATATCCGGTCAACCAACCATTCCGGCTATTATAAATGAGGAAAAGCTGCAGATTGTTTTTTCTATAACCATTGGATTGTCAATAACAAGTATTTTGCTGCTGATGCTGATAGTCAGAGCTTCGCTGATAGGATTGTTTGTATTTATACCTATGGGGTTCGCTGGTTTTCTTCATCAAAAACAAAAGAACCCGAGGTGGTGCGATGTTGTCGATATAATCCAGATAGATGCACCCATCTGGATTATATCGATATTGGTGATTCTGATCCGGCAGTTTGGCGCTTAATCGGACCATTTGAAGGCTTCGATATCATATCCTAAAATAGTATTGTCCGACCCCAATAATGCTCCCCAAAATGCCGCTTGACCTGAACCGACACCATCAGGCCAGGTAAATGCGAATATCGACTCCGTCTGATCCATTTTTTCCGGTAAATTCAGCATTCTGCTGTCGAACTCTTCCGACCAAGACGGCCAGAAGAAAAAGGCGCCATAGGCTTCCAGCATGACGATTTCCATAACGGAATTTACGGCTTGGCCGGGATTGAGAAGAGTTATCCCAAAATCGAAGAAATCTGATCCCTTTAAAGCTTTTGTATTGAGATCAACTCTAATGGAAGGTTGCTGATAACGAAGAATTTTTCCCTGATCAGCCACTGCAAATCCTTCGGCCATTGAAGGAAGAACGATATCATTGATTTGCTTTGTCGGAAGAGAAGCAAGCTCATTCCAGCCGAAAATGGAATATTCAACAATTCGGCCACCTGAGCCCATTGCGAATCCACGGGTTTTATTCACGGCGGCGCACATGACACGCTTTTCGTATCCGCGCCAGAGTTCTATCCATCCAGTGTCAGGTGAATACTCATAGACCAGGTCTAAATCCCAGCTCGGAAGCCGCACACCGGTCAGTAGCGGGTTTCCAGATTCGTTCAAAGTCAGGTTGAAAATTTTTAAGGTTTCAGGCAACGACAGTGAAAGAGACTGATCCCAAGATGTGCCGTTAAAATGAAAAATTTGGTTCGAGGCTCCCGCGACCCAAAGGTTATCAGCGCTGTCGCCAACCAGGATGGTCAAATTTTCTGAAAAAGTGTGTTTGACCGTCATGTCATTTCCATCCCAATGGTGCAGAAAAGCGCCGTTGAGCAAGTCATAGCTGAGAAAATAGACATCATCAGCCGCAAATGCCAATATCGCATTAAACTTTCTCATGTTGGAATCTATTGGCGGCACAATTGACCATTCCCCGTCGGAGCATTGCAGAAGAATATTATCATCTCCACCAGCCCAGCCTTCAGTATCGCTGACCATCGAAATGGAGTTGAGGTTTTTTTCCGTGCCGGACTCGAGTGTCAACCACTCTACCCCGTTATATTTAAGTATAGTTCCTTCGGACCCGGCAACAAAAACAGCATTCGGGCTTACGTAGGAAATGCTTCGAAGATTGGTCACTACAGGAGATGTCATAAGACTCCAATCAGCGAAAGTAGAAAATGAAAGAAGACAAATCGTTATGATAATCCCAATATATCTCATATAATCACTCCTTTTAAATACATGGCTTCCTAAAGGCGAAAAAATGATTGTAAAGATACCAAATAATTTCCAAGCTGGACTAGTTGTCAAAAATGATGTTTCTGTAATCATCTTTCGCCCTGCTCATTAAAAAAAAAGTATATCAAAAAAAGGTTCTTAAGTCAAATTTATTGAATTTGCCGAGTTAGTAATAAGAATAAATACAATTGCTAACTTGCTATAATTGCGTAAGTATCTTCCTTTATTATTTATAAAAGAGGCTTCTCGCAACTAAGTTCAGTGACGGTGGCTGTTGCCTTGAATCCTTCTCCTATTCGCTGTAGATTATTACATTCCATGGGGATCGACCCGGAGGAAACATCGTGCTGGAATCAATGCGTGAATTATATCGCTACAGAGCTTTGATAGCTGTTCTTGTGTCTCGTGATTTAAAAGCGAGATATAGGGGTTCGGTATTGGGATTTATGTGGTCCATGTTGAATCCGTTTCTGATGATGTTGGTGTACTGGTTGGTATTTTCGATTTATCTTCGCAATGCGATGGAAAACTATCATGTCTATCTTTTTTGTGGCTTGCTTCCCTGGTTATGGTTCTCAGCGAGTTTATTGGAAGGCTGTAGCTCAATAATTTCCGGCGCCAACCTGGTCAAAAAAGTGCTGTTTCCGGCAGAAATACTTCCTTTGGTCGTCGTTATTTCCAATCTGATACACTTTTTTTTCGCGTTGCCGATACTGGTGGTATTTCTTTTTATTTACCGTATTCCTCCAGGAGCAAATCTGGTGATATTTCCTTTTGTCGTATTGATACAATTCCTCTTTACATATGGTGTCGTTTTAGCTTTGTCGGCATTGTCGGTTCATCTTAGAGATATTCAGCAGATACTTGCAAACCTTGTGACATTATGGTTTTTCATGACACCTATCGTGTACAACCTGGCGGATTTAGGGCTTGACACCAAGCCGCCGATACTGTCTTTCGTCATGAATATTAACCCGATGAAACATTTAATGGTTTCTTATCAACGGATGTTTTTGCAGAAAATGCCGAGCCATGGGGTGGAGATTTTCAATCTTCCTTTGCCCTGGAAAGGTTTAGGTGCGGTTTTCATTTTGGCGGTTTTAATACTGGTGGTTTCCTGGAGAATTTTCAATCGGTTCAAGGCCGGCTTTTCGGAGGAAATCTGATGAGCGGATATGTCATAGAACTGGACGATGTTACAAAGGCGTTTAAAAAACATAGTCGTCGACGTCAATTTCTGACTTTGAAAAGTACCTTGATCAAGGATTTGTGGAAACTGGGAAAAAGCGGAAATAAAGATGAAGTTGATGATGAGCTCTTTTGGGCTTTGAAAGGTATAAACGTAAAGATTTGTAAAGGAGAGACAATTGGTTTCATAGGTTCGAATGGATCGGGTAAATCAACGGTGTTGAAACTGATTGCGGGCATCTTGAAACCCACTTCCGGCTGTGTGAATGTTCGAGGACGTTTATCTGCGTTGATTGAACTTGGAGCGGGTTTCCATCCTGAAATATCCGGACGTGAAAATATTTTTATCAATGGAATAATGTTGGGGCTGACCAAAGCTCAAATACGAGACAAATTTGACCAAATCGTCGATTTTGCTGAGCTTCGGGATTTTATTGATAATCCGGTTCGAACCTATTCTTCCGGGATGTTTATGCGATTGGGGTTTGCCGTCGCCGTACATGTGAATCCGGATATTTTGTTGATAGATGAAGTTCTTGCGGTTGGAGATCAGACGTTTGTCCATAAATGCCTTGAAAGAATATTTGATTTCAAGCGCAGAGGAAAAACGATTGTGGTCGTCAGCCATGATCTGGGAGCTGTGGAACGGCTGTGTTCAAGAGCGGTCTGGCTATCTCAAGGCGTTCAGAAACTTGAAGGGGATTCACGGGAGATAGTCGGATCCTACCTGTTGGCTGTGGCTAAAAAAGAAGAAGAGCGATATGCTCAGGAACATGAGTTGATACAGAAAGCCTTGGAAGAGGAAAAAACTGATTCTGAGAAGGAACAATCGGAATTGCAAAATGATGTTACGGATATCCCGGGCGCTCAACTGGGTGAAGTGGAAGGCACGGGAAAACGATGGGGAAATCGCCAGGTCGAAATTATCCGGTTTAGAATCCTGGATGATAACAATTTAGAAAGGTATCTTTTTCAAACCGGTGAAAAGGTTGTTTTCGAAATACAATATCGCGCCAAAGAAAAAGTCGAAAATGTCGTTTTCGGTATTGGCTTTTTTATGCAAGATGGCACTTGGTGTTATGGAAGCAATACGTTTATCGAAAAATACAAAATTTCAGTCGACCCTGGAGAAGGGTGTGTCAGAGTAGTCTTCCCGAAACTCGATCTCATTCATAACACATTTCTGATAGATGTGGCTGTACATGCTGAAGATGCTTCACCTTTCGATTATCATAGCAGAATGTATCAAATCGCTTTCAGATCGCTTCAGACAGATTCCGGTATTTTTCGGCCGGAACATTTCTGGGAATTTAGCGGCAATATGGATTGTGTGGCTGCTGCAGTTCAAATAAAGGGGGATGATACATGTGAAGATCCGTGTGAGAACTTTGACAAAGGAGCAATGAATGAGTGATTCACTTTCAGACAGAATCAGAAAAAAAATTGAGAATGCTGCCACAGACAAAACTGAGGAGTATACAAATCTATTGCCTGAAGAAAAGAACGAAGAAGCATTGCTAGAACCTGATTTCGAACCGGACCCCGATACGGATAAAGATTATTTTTCTGAAGTCAGACGTGATTACGAAACGTCTTTAGACACTATCAATGACTCGCTGAAAACAGCCGAAGAATTTGCTGATACCATTGACCTCGATCACACACTTCAATCGTTGAACAATCTTATGGCAACATTGCCCTGGAAACCCAAAAGGGGATTCGTGCGCAAAATTATGGCGAAAATAGTTTCTTTGGGGATTGGTTCAGAAATGGATTCATTCAAACAGGCGTTGGCTGAAACGACACATGTTTTAAATATATTAAACCATAAAACCAGGATTTTTTCAGGAAAACAGGAATCCTTCAATTCAGAATTGGCAATTTTCGGTCAAAGAATAGTGCCGGTGATAGACGAAAAAAACCGTTATAGCCAGCAAAAATATCTTAAACTATTACAAGAACATAGTGCCTTTTTATTAGAACATGCCACCTTTCTGAAAGATAGAATGGATGTTTTTCATGAAAATACAGATAAGCGACAAACCGAAATTTCCAATTGGCTACATAATTTAGTGAAAAGGCTTGATTCTTTTGAGGATAGACTAGGTCTTTTTGACAATGAACTTAAAAGAGGCATTGCCCTGCAACACCGAAAGCTTGAACAATTTCTTCAAAACACACCGAAAATTGCCGGAGCGGCTCCAGGGGAAACTGCGGGAACAAATCACAGAGAGGATAATACTTCCGGCCTGGGCGATTATGGATATTACCTTTTTGAAACCGGAGGCAGGGGGCCAGAGAAATTTGTTAAGATGATCCAGCAAGATTATATTCCGTTTTTTTTGGATGCGTCCCCTGTGTTGGATATCGGATGTGGCCGAGGTGAATTTTTGGAGTTGCTTCGAGATGCGGGCATTCAGGCGCTGGGTATAGATACCAACTCGGACATGGTGGAAATTTGTAGACAAAAAAATCTGGATGTGACACGCCAGGATGCCTTGAACGCACTTGAATCATATGAACCGGGCAGTCTGGGCGGAATTTTTGCCGGGCAATTGATCGAACATATTCCATCTGAAAAGGTGTTACGGTGGCTGGCTGCAGCCCATAATGCACTGAAACCGGGAGGTGTTCTGGTTTTTGAAACTGTGAATACTTCCTCTTTATTTGCACTCGTTTCTCATTATTTCAAAGATCCGACTCATCAATTGCCGCGGCATCCAGACACATATAAATTTTTAACTGAAATTGCCGGTTTTAAAAATGTGACCGTTCATTATCGATCCCCGGTACCCAAAGATGCTCAGCTTTTGCTTCCTGAGTTGCCGGAGCCATTGTCTGACGACCTTAACTCATTGATTTCAGGTATAAAAAGTGTGATAGATCAATTGAATAACTTGATCTTTGCGCCTTGTGATATCGCGGTTTACGCAAATAAGGGTAATGATCGCTAAATTCAAAGGGTAAACTGGAGTTTAAAAATGAGTTCTTCCTTGGTCAATGATCGTCAGCTTCAGATCATCATCTGTGCTGTGCAAGTGCCATTTATTACCGGTGGCGCTGAAAAGCATATAGAATCTTTGAGAAGAGAGCTGGAAAACCGTGACTATATGGTCGATATCGTCAAACTTCCTTTTCAGTGGCACCCGGTCCGCCAATTGATTAACGGAGCGGTAACGTGGAGGTTGTTAGATTTGACGATGTTTTGCGGTTTGCCTGTAGATCTTGTCATTTGTACTCGATTTCCGACTTACTGTGTTAAGCATCCTAAGAAAGTTGCATGGGTTTTGCACCAGCACAGACAGGCCTATGATTTTTTAAATACCGTTTATACCGATTTCAAAGATGCTCCTGACGATGATGAAGTAAGAAAACTGCTTTACGAAATCGATAGTCGTTCTTTAAAGGAGTGTACAAATATATTTGCCAATTCTAGAAATGTAGCGAATCGTTTGGAACGTTATCTCAATATCAAAAGTGATCCTCTTTACCATCCACCACCTCTTACAGGGCGCTATAGGAATCTGGAATATGGAAATTATGTGTTCACTGCGAGTCGGCTGGAATTGAACAAACGAATCGACTTGCTCTTGAAGGCACTGTCTTTGACAAAAAACAAAATTCACGCTGTAATCGCTGGAAAAGGCCCCTTGGCGGCTAGTCTGAAAAAAATGGCCGACGATCTTGAAATTGAAGAACGAGTTAAATTTGTCGGGTATATTTCCGATCAAGAAATAATCGATCACTATGGCAGATGCGGCGTAGTGTGGTATGCGCCAGTTGATGAAGATTATGGTTATGTGACTCTTGAAGCGTTTTTATCTGAAAAGCCTGTAGTTACTTCGAAAGATGCTGGAGGAGTATTGGAATTTGTCGAAGACGGTCTAACGGGCTATATAGGAGAACCTGATCCCCAACAAATGGCGTTACAGTTGGATCGTTGGTATGATAACAGACAGGATTCGTTGGCGATGGGGCGAGCAGGAAAATTGAAAGCGGAACAGATAACATGGGATAATGTAATAAAAAAATTGACTGCGTCATTGAAAACAAACAGAAAAATTGCGAATTTTAAAAAGAACGACTCTTGTGAAACCTAAACGACTTGCTTTTTTCTCACCATTAAAACCAGACCGCACTGGTGTTGCGGATTATGCTGAAAAATTATTACCCCATTTGGCTCAGCATTTTGATATAGATTTGTATGTTGAAAAGTCTTTATCAGTGACTCAGGAGGTTTTTCCGGATTTCAATGTGTTTTACAGGCGGGACTATGAGCTTCAACGTCGAAAAACACCTTATGATTTAAACGTTTATCAAATAGGTAACAGTTATTTTCATCGTTTTATCTATCCGGTAATGGTGCGTTATCCAGGAGCAGTTATCCTTCATGATGCGAATATTCATCATTCAAGAGCCTATACTCATCTTTATGAGCAAAACTTGAAATATTATCTAAACGAAATCACATGGAACCATGGAGATGAAGGTCGCCGGATTGGGCCGGCAATAGCACACGGTTATCAAAGTCCGGTTCTTTACGACATGTACCCAATGCTAAAAATAATTGGCGAAAGCGCTGCAAGCGTTTTGGTTCACAATCAGTTTGCGGAACAAAGAATTCAACAATATATTGGTGAAAATAGGATTTTCAGGATTCATTTACCGTATGTTGACGAGGGTATCCCTGATTATCAAAAGGCAAGAAATGAATTGGGAATCGAACAAAATCAGTTAGTCATCGCTTCCTTTGGATTTGTTACTTATGAAAAGAGATTACATCAGAGCTTAAAGGCTTTTGAATTTTTTCAACAGGAGTATCCACAGAGTCAATATGTTTTAGTGGGCGGCTGTCTTGACGATCAATACGGAAAGCAATTGCAAGAATATGTTTCGGCTATCCCTAATACTCATATTACAGGATATGTCGATGATAAAACTTTTAAAAAATGGTTGGCTGCTTGTGATATTTGCATCTCGTTACGGTACCCGACTCAGGGTGAGAGTTCTGATGTGCTGATTCGTATAATGGGGGCCGGCAAGCCGGTTATTACACCTGCATACCGTCAGTTTCTTGAGGTTCCGCCTGATTGTTGTGTTCATATTCCGTTGTGGCCCAATGAGGCCTATTCGGTTTTGGCGGCATTACGGGAATTGGTCGACAATCCGAATGAAAAAGATTTGATTGGAAAAAATGCACGAAATTACATTCTGGAGAATCATTCTTTGGAGAAATGGATCGAGTCTATGACGGAAGCGCTGGAAAAAACGACGAAATTGCCCACTCTATCGCCTTTGTCATCACGATGCGTTCTCAAGCATATCAGGGTCGAAGCCGTCGAAGATTCAATCGTACAAAAGCTGATTCAGTGGGGGGATTTTGCTCAGCATCCGTATATTGTGCAACCTTTAGCCAAAGCTATTCATGAATTGGGGATAGATGACACAGAAGAAACACCTTAAAATTTTTTATACGATCTCAAATTTGATTTTGGCATTGCTGACAGGTTTCATTATGGCTTCAATACTGAACCGTACTGAACCGAATACTGAAAGCAAACAGGTGTTTATCATTACCTGGTTGTTCCCGATCACTTTTTTCTTTTTGAGTACAGTCTCTCTTTGTATCGCTTCTGATGCCCGGCGTTTTTTTAAATCCTGTCGTTTGAATCAATGGAATGCCTTGTGGGTTATACCTTTCCTTCTATTGGGGGTTTCTTGGCGCTTTTTCGGCTCTTGGACACTAGTATTTTCGTTGTTTTATTGGCCCTATATCTTTATACACATGGCGTCACTTCTATTGGGTCGGCAATCCTCTGAAAAGCCCGTTCCGTTGGGAATAGAAGATTTTCTTGTGCTGTTCATAGGACTATCCGCTTTAACAATCTGGCAATTAAAAGCCATTTCTTCGGCCGGTTTAATAGCAACTTTTGCCAATGCTTTATGCATGGCTTTAATAACGATCATCTGTGCCTTATTGGCTGAAACTTATTCAAACAATAACTTTTCGGGCACGGCCTGGCAACGAGCATTTCTTATTTTGGTTTCATTTTCGGTCCCTGTATCCATGGTTTTCAGCAAAATAACCAGTGCTCAAATTTTAGCCCTGGCCATATCCTGTTGGTTGTTTTTTTCTGACTCGACAAATAAAAAGTTATTGATTGTCAGCCATTTGCTGGCGTCGTTGATTTTTATTCTGACCCCAATGATATTTCCTGAAGGAGTTATCATAACTCTGTGGATCTGCATTCTTGCTATATTAAAAAATCGAAAGAATGAAAAATTTGAAGGTATTTTGGTCCCCGGAGGCGCTATCATTTTTTTCCTTATCGGGTTTTTTATTGCCGTCGTCAGGATGAAAGGCCAAGTTTTGACAGGAGATATAGTCTACTCATTTCCTGCAGTCACCGATTGGTTTGGGTTTCTGTTTGATCGTTCAAAAGGCCTGATTCCTGTAGCGCCATGGGTATTGACGGTTATTGCCGGCTGGCTGCTGGCGTATCCTGAACGAAAATTGGATCAATGGGTTCAATGGCTTGGCTTTCCGTTTATCCTGGCAGGTTTTATGGTTTTTGAATGGATGAATCATGGAAAACCTCCCGGATGGAATCATTGGTTGATGATGGTTCCGGTGGTTTTCCCGTATTACGGTGCTCTTTGGTCCAAACCCATCAATTCTCTCACAGGATCTATTATTCGGGTAGTGAATTCCATTGGTATTTTCATATCATCTATTCTGTTCGTTTATTCACGCTTTTCTGGATTGGATAGTGTGAATTTGACCGAAACGCTCGCTGATTTTTCTCAGCGGACAGGAATTGAGCTGTCCAGGCTGGTGCCTGTTTTTGATCATGCTCTTCCCGGATATTCGAAAATTCACTGGATTTGGATCGGATCAAGCGTTGTTTTTATTCTTCTGTTGGTGAGCATTGTTCATATTCCCCGCAAGGCTTCTCAAAATATCAAACCTGGGTTGATGGACACCGTATTCATTGCTGGAACGATCGGCTTGATGGGCCTTTGTTTTCAAACTAGCCAAATCTGGCGTATTGTTCCGTTAGAAAAAGATATTCATCTAGGCCCGGGTCAAACCGTCCAAATCGAAAATAAATTCAAAGGAAACGTTTATGCCGTAAAAATTATCTCTGATCTCAGCCACTCAACACATCTTCCTCAACGCTATGCTGTGGCTGAATTGATCTTGGAAACCCCGGAAGGTGTTACTCAAAAACAGGAGTTGCAAGCAGGGATTCATACGGCTGAATGGGCTTTTAACCGTCCGGATGTTCGACGAGATATTCAGCATCGCAGGCCTAAACCTGCTTGGTCCTGGGATGTTGAAGAGATTGACGGATCGAAATTTTCCGGAATGACGTATGAAAGTATCTTTTATTTGGATAAACCTCAAAAAATTTCTCATATAATTGCCCAAAATATAGAAACGAAAGAAAAAGGCCATGTGCTGACGATCAGAGGGCTTGCTTTGATGGTTCGGTCGGACAGGAACACATGGCGCGAAGCACAACAACTGATCGAGGTTCCGCTGATAATGTCTGAAGACACGAATATTCAATCATTTAAATTGCAGGGGGATTCATCGTATAAGCAGATATCCCTCGATAGCGCTTTGGCAAATGCCATGATTGTGCCCACAGGCGCCCCTGTCGGCAGCATAACCATCAAAAATAAGGATAAGTCGGAGCTTTCATGGATTATAAAAGCTGGTATCGATACGGCTGAGTGGTCGGCCGATAGACCCGATATTGCCGGAAAAGTTAGGCATGATCTGCCGACTATAGCATATTCAGAAAGAAGATCTCATCATTCAATCAACTATTTAGCTCATGTTTATCGCAGTCGACGAGTATTTGATAAAGAATTTTTTCCCATCGAAATCTCGATTGAATATCTTCCGAGTGAGAATGAATTACCGAATGGTGAATGGATTGTCCACGGACTTGCTTTACGATAACTAGTTTTTAAAGAGTATATTAATAAAAATATCCTGTATCTTCTCCGTCTTCGTCATCGCTGTCATCAGGGTCTTTATTTTTCAGCAGATACCAGGTTCCATTATTTCCATCGCCGGAATAGCTCCAGGTTCCGGACATGGAATTTTTTGTGTTGACAGCGCCGTAATATGTTACGGTTTCCGGCCAGAGGTCGATAAGAAACCCTATTCGGTCGCCATCATAAGATATATTTCGCAATGTTCTAGAACCCCTGTAATCGGAGTAATACGCTGAAATATCGCTTCCTCTATGTTCAATAATCAATCTGAATTTCCAGGTTTTACCCGTGGTATTGTTCGTATTTTGTCCTTCCCAGAGTCCTGTAAGTTTGTGATACGTATCGTCTTCAGTGCACCCGGAAACTAAAAACAACAAAAACAATAATGAGAGGATCAGAAAAGCCTTATCTTTCAGCATAGGTAAAAACCTCATAAACCATGAAAAAATAGCATATTTAAAAGCTCCTGGTTCATCAAAAAAATTATAGCAAGTGAATTATACTTTTTAAAGTGCGTGAATGAGATTCTCTTTTTAAGGTGTAAATCACTGAGAAAACAATTATGCAGATGCCAGAATCATTAGGATGAATTAGGCATCGGGAAGCAGGATGCTTGTTTGTTTCAACCATTTCGGCAGGATATGCCCATATAAAATTATTTTGTCAAAATATCTAACAGCTCTTGACAAATTTTATGGCCATGATAAAATATAATCCATGACAACAATAGTTTTTTGGGGACGTTAAACAGGCTTCATCGTTAACCATTAAAGAGGAGGAGTACACTATGAAAAATAACTATTGGTGGGTGAAAGCATTCGTTGTCTCAAGTATCTTGTTGGGGTGTTGGCTGCCGACGGCCTTGGCCGCGGTCAATATCGACGTTGAGATGCGGTTGAATGATGGTGGGTTTGTCTCGTACGACCATTTCAAAGCCGAATTGTACATGAACAACTTGGGTTCAATGGCGCCGGGAGCAACCATATTCGGAATTCTGGAAGTGTTGGGGGAGTTTTTCTTTTGGCCGTCGTTCTCGAGCGAGGTGGATTTCGATGTGATGGATATACCTCCCGGTGAAACTATCGTGGTTTTTCTGGAGTTTGATTTCGAGAATATCGATGCATTTATCCCGTTTGGTCCGATGCGGTTTTGGGGCGCCTGGTATCTAGACATGACGACATGGAAGTATGATTCCCGGGAGTTTTGGCTGGATTCTGCTCACAAATGGACCCCGGCTCCCACAAATACACCGGCAAATACACCTACTCCACCGCCGTTTGATGGGGCCGAATTTATTCCTCCGGGTGAGTATGACAGAGGTTCACCGGATACCGAGCCCTGTAGACAACCTGATGAAACTCTGCACCATGTCCGTTTGACACGTGGTTTTTACATATGGAAAAAAGAAACAAATCGATATCTCTGGAAGAGTTTGAAGTTTTATTACCCGACGATTTTACCCGATGATCCCTCAGACACTGTTGTCAGCCCGACAGATCTACACCCTGTCCAAAACTGTACCTGGAATGAAACGATCTTGTTCGCAAACCTGACATCGATTTACTTTGGGGTGACACAATGTTATTACAAAGACATAAATTTTACGATACCAGTGGATGTAACGAATTACACGGTCGGAGACTTTTATTGTAATTTTGATGCGAACGGGTGGCGGCTGCCGACAGAGGCTGAATGGGAATATGCCTGTCGAGCGGGAACAACGGGCGCTTTTTCATGCAATGAACCACTCTATTATGCAGGAAATTGCGGCTCATGCGCACCGGGAACACATCCGACTCTCGAGCTTTATTGTCGGTATTGTGCGAATAGTACAGGAACCAGCGGTATTGGCGGCTCCAAAAATCCAAACCCCTGGGGACTGTATGATATGCATGGAAATGTGTTTGAGTGGTGCTGGGATTTGTGGGATGACTATCCAATGGGGACCATTACGGATCCAACAGGTGCTGCGTCCGGCATGATTCGAGTGGTTCGCAGTGGTGGTTTCGGTAATACAGCGGAGCGTACTCGCTCAGCAAGACGCAACTATCTTTTGCCAAACTCCAGAGGCAACGTGCTTGGCTTCCGCCTGGTGTCAACCTATAACCCCGGCGCCCCAACACCTACCCCGACTCCGACATCACCTCCGGATATACCTCTTCTTGTCTATTTTGCCCCTGGAATCTATACAATGGGCTCACCGGAGGACGAAGCTTGCAGAAATGTCGATGAAATACAACACCAGGTCACACTGACCAAAGGGTTTTATATGATGGATTCTGAAGTGACGCGGCTGATGTGGTCTTATTTGAAAAGCCAACAGCCGACACTGCCAGACGATCCCAGCGATGTGGCCATCAGCCCGACAGGGAACCATGCAGCACAAAAGATGTCATGGTATCATGCCGTGTTGTTCGCAAATCTGTCATCGATTGAGGTTGGAAAAACACAATGTTACTATAAAGATTCGGAATATACGATACCAGTGGATGCAACTAATTATACAGCAGGAAAGGTTTTCTGGAATCGGGCGGCGGATGGTTGGCGGCTACCGACGGAAGCGGAATGGGAATATGCCTGTCGAGCGGGAACAATAGGCGCTTTTTCATGCGATGAACCACTCTATGATTCCGTAAATTGCCATTCATGCGTTCCGGGGACTCTTCCGACCCTCGAGCTCTATTGCTGGTATTGCGGAAATCAGTCGCTTGCAGACCAAAAGGTACGAAGTAAAGAACCCAACCCTGCCGGGGTGTATGATATGCATGGCAATATGTTGGAATGGTGTTGGGATTGGTTTGATGACTACCCAACTGAGCCAACGACAGATCCCGCAGGGCCCACTACCGGCGTAGCTAGAGTTATTCGAGGCGGTGCGTTTAACAATTCTCCAAGTCTCTGTCGATCAGCTTTTCGACATGGTGGTTCGCCGAGTAATGTACATTATAACGTAGGCTTCCGTATGGTAAGAACTGTTTTTTGATAGTGATGAAATTGGGTGAGCGGCCACGTGCCGCTCACGACTTGAAGCCATCATAAAAGCGCATTTAGATGATTTGAATTTTCCACAAGGTTCTGTGCCGTAAAGCTGATTTAGATGACACTCACAGACAAGATTATTTCAGAAAAATCGTCTTGTTTGTTAAAAAAACCGTCTTTTACTTTCCCAACGACAGCTTACAACGCTCCAAGCCTTTCAAGGCATCAGTATTTTCCGGAACAGTTTTGAGTACTTCCCTGTATAAAACAGCCGCAAAATTCATGTTTCCAATCCGTTCGTTTTCTTTCGCGGACAAGAGTAGATGGCTGATAGTTTCCGGCAGCTCCGGTTTCTTGTCATCCGATACAGGGATATCCGCTTCACTGGAAGAAGATTCAACAGTGGAAAGCACAGCCAAAGAATCATTTTCATTATCGTCTGCTACAACTATTTCTGAAGTTGGTTCAACGATTGGGAGCGGCGTATTTTGTATCGATAATTCATGGTCGACGATGTTTTGAATGGGTTGAGCTGTTTTTTTGAAAAGAAAAGGAGCTGTAATTAGGCTTCCAATAAGTATTATCGATACAACCGTCCATAAACGGATATCAGAAAAATTGAGTTTGAGCCTGTTCGTAATTTTGAAAACCAGTGATTCAGGGTCTTGGAGAATATCTGATTCAAATGGTTCGTTTTCGATATTATCCGATAAGGCATCTTCAGGTGATTCGACTGGTGCGTCAGTATCGATGTCCCGAAAATCGTCATCAAACTCTTCTGATGTTTCTTGATGTGAATCATAAGCCGGAGTGATATTTCCCGCTGAAGAGCTTGCGGCTGTGAGATCGGATGGCCGAACCGACCTCAGCTGCCGCGTGTCATCTGTATCACTCTTGTTCGCTTGCTCCTGGATTTTTTCTTTTACTCGAATCAGGCGGTTTCGGATATCGCCCTTCAATGATGGTTCAAGCTGAGCGATTTGTTTTAGGATGGCGATCGCTTTTCGATAACGCCCGATTTGGAACTCGTTATCCATGCTTTCCCAAAGGTGCATGATGAGTTTATGGCGTTTTTGTTGAGTTATTCTTTTTTGTATTTTTCCAGCACTGATATTGTCAGGATCTGTTTCTTGTATCTTTTTAACAATTGCTTCAGCTTCATCAAATTGTGATTTTTCATAAGCTGTTTCCGCTTGCGATAAAAGAATTCCAAGAGCCGCTCGATCTTCCATTTCAAATTCAATGCGCTGTTTCAGTTTCAATGCATGTTCATTTTTGGGATTCAGATCCAGCACTCTGATTACATTTGCCATGGCTGCTGATAAAGCATGTTTTGCAAGGTCGATTTTAGCGGCATCGAGCAAAATATTTGAAAGCCTTATCCGCTCTTGTTCCTGCATAACTTCGTTTGTCAAGCGAAGTATTTCCGGATGGTCTTTATCAATCTGTCTACCTGATTTCAAAATATTCAGAGCATCATTGAGGGAACCGGCATAAAATGCAATCAAGGCTTTATTGACAATCGAATGCAGGAGATGCTCTTTTTCGTTGAGCTTTTGAATTCTGAGCATTGTAGCGATGACTTCACTATTATAGGGCGCCAAAGCCAGGGCTTGTTCTAAAAGAAAAAGCGCCCGCTGGAAATCCCGGCTTTGCTCGATTCGATGCAACTCCTCCAATATCAACGCAACGGTTGTTTCTTTGGTCGCACCGCGGAACCCGGGTTCGATTTCAGGGAGCCAGTAATCTGGTTCCAGAGCCTCCAATTGGCGCGCAAACTCAAGGCAACTGCTGAATCGATCGTCGGGGTTTCGTGACAAAGCTTTTAGAATTACCTTGTTCAACTCTTCTGGAACAGAAGGGTTTTTGGCAGTCAGCGGTTCTGGTTCAGAATGCATTCTTTGGAAAGCGCCTTTTTCCCCGGGGTCTATGAAAGGCGGTTTCCCTGTCAAAGCATGATAAAGACAGACAGCTAACCTATACTGATCCGACTGTGGATCGGAATAGCCGCTTTCAATCTGTTCTGGAGCGAAATAAAGCGATGTATCCGAGATTATCGACCAAGGTTTGTTCTCTAAAGCTTCTATGGTTCCTTGAGCTGCCCCAAGGTCGAGAATTCTGCTGAAGACATTTTGAGTAACGGCGATATTGGATGGTTTCAGTCGATGGTGTGTAATTCCCTGATTGTGAGCTGCATGTAAACCCAACGCAATGTCTCTGCCTATTCGCAGGCTTTTCCATATAGGCAAGGAGGACCGCTCTTGAAGCAAAATATCTTCCAATGTTTCAGCCGGTATATATTCCAAAATGATGTAATGAAGAGATCCGGTAATTCCAAACGTATAAATTCTAGCCAAATGAGGTTCTTCAAGACGTAGGCAGCGTCTAAGATTTTGCTTCCATTTTTCAACCAATGCCTCAGATGCGCTTTTAGGGAATTTGATCGCTTTTACAGCAACTTTCCTATCCAGAATTAAATCTTGAGCAAGAAATAAAGTTCCACTGGCTCTTCGGTTGAGCTCGACGAGGATTTCAAATTTTCCAGTAAGCGCTTCTTGCAAAAATAATACTTCTAATGACTGCGTTTCCTCATTTACCGGGTGCTCTTGAAAACAGTGCGGACACTTTCGCCGTGCCAAAGGCATTATTTTCATGCAATTTGGACATCTTCTCGGTTGTGCGCTCATAAAGGTACCCGGAAAAATTTGTATGCCGCTTCCAGACGTAAAAGCGATGGATTATTCATGAAATTGATCGAAAAATATCTCCAAAGGCTTTCATACCCTTTGGCTTGGAAGCATTCGGCATCATCCCGAAAAATTGTTTGATGCGTCTAGCGGCCGATGCAGTGGTAATCAAAACCTAAATCCTCCATTTTTCGAGGATCATAACAATTTCTTCCATCGATGAATATCGGGTAGTTCAGAAGACTATGTATTTTTTTGAGATCCAAATTGACAAACTCATCCCATTCAGTCATCAAGATCAATGCATCCGCATTTTCAGCAGTCTCATAGGCGTTTTTACAGTAATGGATTTTGTCCTTGAAAATGCTTTTGGCCACATTCATGGCAACCGGATCATAAACTTTAAGTGTCGCCCCTTCGCTAAGCAACGCGTTGATGATATCGATGCTGGGCGCTTCACGCATATCATCGGTATTGGGCTTGAAAGACAATCCCAGAATTCCAAATGTTTTATCCTTGACAATCCACATGGCCTTCTTGATTTTGCGAATAAAATGTTCTCGTTGTGCCTTGTTAATTTTTATAACTTCTTCCAATAAATCAAAATCATACCCAAGCTCTCGGGAAATCTCCAAAAACGCGCTGACATCTTTGGGAAAACACGAACCCCCATAACCCACGCCGGCCTTCAAGAATTGTGGTCCAATCCTGCTGTCCAAACCCATGCCTCGCGCCACCTGTTCAACATCGGCTCCTGCAAGCTCACAAAAATTTGCTACGGCATTGATATAGGAAATTTTTAGCGCAAGAAATGAATTTGAAGCGTGTTTAATCAATTCTGATGAACTGACATTGGTAACCAGAAAAGGAATATGCTTCTTTCTGGGAGTTTGGTGAATGACTTCCTGTTTCTCGAGGTCAAATGATACGGATTGGTTTATGATTGGTAAATAACATTCCCGTAAATAGTTGGCAGCCTTTTCGCTTTCAACACCGATCACGATTCGATCCGGCTTCAAAAAATCAGAAATTGCCGAGCCTTCTCTTAGAAATTCAGGATTTGAAGCGACATCGAAGTCTTCGCCTGATTTATAATTAAAGCGTATTGTGCGTTTCACCCATTCACCGGTCTTTACGGGAACAGTGCTTTTTTCGACAATGACCTTGTATCGGTTCATCGATGTTGCAACTTGTCGTGCAACGTTTTCTATATAAGAAAGATCCGCTTCACCGGTAGGTAACGGAGGTGTTCCAACGGCGATAAAAATTACATCTGAAACCGGAACAGCTTCTTTAATGAGGTGGGTGAATGTAAGTCTTTTTTCTTTCATATTCTTCTTGACCAAACAATCTAACCCTGGTTCATATATCGGGATGATTCCCTTTTTCAGGTTATCGATTTTTTGCAAATTGTTATCAACGCAAATTACATCGTGACCACACTCAGCAAAACACACCCCGGAAACCAGTCCGACATATCCGGTCCCAATAACTGCAATTTTCATATTCACCTCGCTTGTTAGTTAAATTAGCCTTACAAAAAAAAAGCCAACCTCGGTAAAGAACATAATAATTACAGAAATCATGTAATTATGCAAATAGTAGTTCTGCTTATAATCAATGTGTTACCGTCATCGCACATTGAAAAATCCAATCTCTGCTCTTTTAAAAACAATCAATTCCTCTCATGATGATTTGATTGGTGAATCGACTTGGATTGTTTTGTGATGTTTGACGATAACCCGTCCAGGCACATTGCCCCCGGCGGGACGAATGTATTTTCGCTTCGTGTATATCACCGAAACTCTCTTTTCACCTCTGGCTTTGGAATAAAATACAGCCAACTGTGCTGCATATTCCAGAGAGGAGGACGGCGGGTCAGAGCTTTTCCTCGGATTTTTCAAAATGACATGTGCTCCGTGATAATCCTTCGCATGTAACCAGAAGTCATGGGGAGCGGCATCTTTAAAGCTCAACATGGAATTTTCCAAAGCGTTTCGGCCGACCCAGATATCGAAGCCTTCTATGGAGATAAAACGATGGTAAGGCCGGCTGGTAAGCATCGCTTTTTGAGGAACAGAAAACGGGAGTTCACTTAAAAAGCCGGCTTTTTCAAGAATGTCCGTAAGATGGCTGATATGTTCCAGATTCTCCGCTCTTTCGATTTTATCAAGTAGATTTTTCAGGTCTTGAATTTCAGTTTGTAAAATAGCAAGCCTGGCGGAGATCACCGGCTCGGCTCGTTTCGTTTTAGCTGCCTTTCGATACAAGATATCCAAGTTTTCTTTTGGACTTTTCTCACTATTGAGTTCAATAGTGATCTCCGCTGAATCCGGATCTACAACATCGGGCACACGAATTTCAGCCATGCCTTTGTGTATGTGATGATAGTTTATAGCCAAAAGGTCGGCTTTTTTCTGAAGCTCTTTATAGTTCTCAAGTTTCTGATAATCCGCTTTCAGATCATCTTTCAGTTTCTCGACTCGTTTTAAAGCCCGCATTACAGTCTTTTTAATATGTTGTTTAGTTTGATGAAAAGTGTCTTTATAAATCCGGTTTTCCCGTGCTTCAGATAGACGTGTCAGATGGGTTATGGCCTGTTCCGGGGATTCCGGAGAACGGTTGGACAGAAAATCATGAATTTTTTCAGAGGCAGCCAAAATACCGCCGGTCATTTTTGTGGTTGCAAGCTCTTTACTGAATCGAGGGGTCATCGGCACCCAATTATTCAATAAAAGTGTTGACAGTTCATCGATGCCTCCAGTTTCAGGCCATTTTTCAGGTGAATCGATCAGCGTTGACAATGGATTGGTTTTCAATCGAGAATGCTCAAATGAATTTTTAAAAGCTCTTCCTGGCATGCGTAATGGATGGGTTGGAGAACTCTCAGGGATTTTCAGAAGGCAATCAAGGATTTTTCCGTCCTTCCCATCCACAATAACGACGTTGCTTTTAGAGCCGAAAAACTCAAGCCAAATATATCTGTGCGCCGGCCACTCGGGAAGACTGGTTTCCAAAACTAGAATTCGATCAGGATATGGCACCTGAATTGAAAGTATTTCCGAACCTCCCAGCTTCTTTTCGAAAGATCTGGATAGTTGAGAGAAAAATTCTTTTCCCGGTGCTTGGCTACTCAGATACAATCCCTGATATGGAGTTTTGCCATCGAAAATCAAAAGATAACCCGGGGCGGGCTCTTTGTTTTTGGGCTGTATAGAGAACCCAATAGACCGATGGTCAAATTGATAAAACCTGCGAATCGTTGCGCCTGGCAGGATAAATTGCAAACAAGCAACAGTGTATTTAAGTTCCGGATAATCCATAAAAGAGCCTATCAGTGAAAAGCCGGATTGAGATCGTCATTGTCAACGATGTATTTGGCAAAAACAATTTCTTTTTTTATTCTTTCCAATAGCCATCGAGAGCTATCATTATTATGAAACAGAGCCATGTTTTCCAGACAGGCTTGCTTTGCTTGATTAAATTTTTTCATTTGAAACAATGTGCGAGCATTTAACCATCTGAAGTCAATATGCTGAGGGCTTGTTCGAAGGGCATATTGTACGGCAGCATGTGCGGCTTCAGGCTTGTTCTGTTTGATCAACAGTTCAACAACTGGTTTGATATCACTCAAATGAATTCGCGTTGCCATATTAAACATATAAATCAAATAATCTTTTTTCAGAAGCGGTATTTTTTTTATGAATACGTCATGGTCAGATGAATAAAATTGGTTGAAAAAGAGTGCTGCCGCTTGAACGTCGCCGTCATCGAAGGCTTTAATGCTTTGGGCAAGATGCTGATTACACAAACTCTGAGCATGTTCGGAGAAAACAACATTGTTTTCCATGTCGTCGAAAAATGTGTATAACGGGCTTTCTACAGAGAAATGTTTAGAAGGCTGGGTAAGACACATTGGATAGGTTCTGCCCTGTATTAAAATGTCATCGAGAATATTTACAGACAAGGTGATTCTTCTCTGAAGGTAACAAGCGATAGATCTTAAAAAGAGTAAGTTCTCGTCTGCTTCAGAGGTGATGTCCAATCGAGTCATCACTTGGGCTGACGGTTGATGTCCTTGTAGTACTCCTTCCACTGCATAATCCAACAGTTGAGATTTGGGTATCATGTTTGCAAAAGAGAATCTGAAAAGTGATTCAAATTCGTGAGCTCGCGTCCAGCCTGCAGTCAAGGCATCATTAAATACGTTCTCCAGAACTTTTTGAGATAAAGGGTATTCTTGAGCGATTGGCGGTTTGAGTGGTTGAGCTCCAGGAACGAAATAAATCCTCAATTCATATAAACTATCACCAGGAAATGTCAGAAGCGCATTTCTATCGCAGTAAAGTGGAAGTGCTTTGAACCCCGCTGATCGCGTTATATCTGCCAATTTAATCCATATATTTGATTTGAACGAAGATTTTCTTATAATTTTTATATAGTCGACAGCAATTGCACCTGAGTTTGATTCCGGGGCTTTCACGTTTATGGCATTTACCGCCGTAGGCGGATCGAGTTTGAAAGCATAAAGTTTCCAGTGTTTTGATGTCACTTGAGTTGACGCCTCAAGTGTATCTTTACCATTGATAACAAGCCTTTGGGGTAGCCAAGAATCGACCAGTTTGCATCGAGCTATACAA
This sequence comes from bacterium, assembly GCA_049652745.1. Classification (GTDB taxonomy): domain Bacteria; phylum CSSED10-310; class CSSED10-310; order CSSED10-310; family CSSED10-310; genus JBASEY01. The sequence goes on from JBASEY010000029.1 coordinate 202,527, forward strand.
ACAAAATTATCTTCTTTATCCACCAGAGGTATCGATGCTGAAGTGCCCTTTGGAAAAGTCCAACCATAGGATAGTTCCCGGTGATGAAAAGGGTCTCTGTTTTCCGGATAGTAATGGCCGCCGTCCGGGTTTGCTTGGTAATGGTCTTCGAGATGATAGATTGGAGAATAAAAAATACCAATGACATAACGGCTCAACAAAATTCCGAAAAGCATTACCAACAGCAAGCTGGTTGGGACCAGCCGTACGGAGCGTTTTTTACGATCTCGAAGAGGAGGATAGTAAAAAACAAGGAGAATACAACAGAAGATAATGCTCCAAGGGATCACGGCAGAGTTCGGACGAATTATCGAAGGAAAAAAAGAAGGAACAGGGCTCTTAATGGCTTCTGCAAGGCTTTCAAAAATTGCCGCAGTTCCAGTGGCCAGATTTATTTGCCAAGCAGGTTTAAGTGTTATCAGCCATGCGTGGACCCATGAAATGGAAACACAAAAAACAGCAAGAGTGCGATAATGAACCGAACGATTTTTCCAGTCACTCAAAGAATGGGCAATGAACATAGCAGTTGGAGGGAGAAGTGGAAGTAAATATCGAAGAGGGGGTGTCGGCAGCGAATGCCAGGCAAAATGCCCTAAAAGAGAAAGAGCCGTTAGAGGAGTGCCTAAAATGGAAAACCAATAAAGAGCGTCTTTTTTTCCGCGATACATGGGAATTCCTGCTAAAACAAGAAAATATATTGGAGATTGAACCAGCAGGCCGCTTTCTTGATCCAAGAGTAGACCGGGGAGAACACGTAGATCTTGAAAAGTTGGTAAATATACGGAAATACGAGAAATCCCCCCAAATCGGTTCAAAAACAAATCGCCGCTTAAAATAAAGTGATCGATAATAATGTAGCTGACGCCAAAAATGCCCAGAGTTGTCAGAAAAATTATCCAATTATACCGTTTTTTTAGTTCCCGGAAGAAAACCGGTGCCAGCAACAATGATACTGGAACAAAATATCTGAATTTTGTAAACAACAGAACTGTTGTAATGATTACGATATAGGCTGGAATTGATTTTCCGGCTTTGGAGGATTGAGGTATTTTCAATATCCGCAATGCGATGACAATCAAAAGAGCCGCAAAAATATCCGGATAAACCAGAGATGAATAAATTAATATCGGACTGGTTGAGGCAACGAGCATAACCGAAATCAAAGCCGTTGTCGGATTGGAGCAAGAGTTTGAAATCAATTGGTAAAGCTGGGCAATCAGAAAGGCTGCACAGAGAATGATAAAGATTTGAGCGCCACTATGACCGCCTATAGCATAAAAAGGGGCAAAAACGACTGAAAAAGTCGCTCCCAACCCTCTAGAAAAAATCTGTCCCGGTGCAACATAATCGGATGGTTTCGGCTCCAATAAATCAGGATGGAAAATTTGATATGCCTTTTCACTATACTCATTGAATAGATTTAAATCTCCGTCATGGACCACGCTGTGAGCCATTAACAAATAATGAGGTTCATCGCCTTGGATTGAATGAATAGGAGCTTGCCACATCGCATGGGTGCCAAAGAACCAAAAGAAAACAAAAAATAACATCCTTCCACCGAGTGTTTCATGTTTTTGTAATGTCAGCAGAGAAGTGGCCAGTAGAACGGATTTTGCTGCCCAAAGCGTTAGAAAAAAGAATCCAAACCAGAGTTGCGGGTTGGTTGAAAAAGGTGAGAACATTTGGATCAATATCCCCACAGGTGCGGAAACCCAGAAAAATCCATCGATCGCAGCAATCTTTTCGGATGTTTTGGAGGATAGATTTTTACAAATAAATCGAAGAAGAATTGATGAAGATGCAAGCAATAAAGGTAGACGCCAAACAAGAAATGATGTCCATGGGTTTGGTCCCGAGAGTTGAGGATCCAAGGTTTTCAAGGTTAAAAAAAGAATAGCGGCGAAAAGGCAGTTTAAAGTAGACAATCCGATGATTTTCCAATGTTGAAAAAAGTGACGTTTCATGAATCTGAGATCAATCCTATGGAAAAAATATTCCATACTCCAGGAATCTCACCTGTACTGATAGCCAAACTATTAACGTTGACTGGAGTATTCAAGGTAAATTTATATTTATAGTAGACAGCATTATAGACCATTCCCTTAAATTCTCTGGGCCATAACAGAGTTTCTGGTAATCTTGCAGCAACCGGGGCTTCGCGATGAGGTAGACGAACGGCTTTTCCCCCGAACTCATACATGGCTTCAGCAGTATGACGACCTAAAATTATCGGCAGCACTTCTTCAGACGGACCAGGATTGATAACAATGTTACCTATATGGGTTTCCCAAGGCATTTGTTCAAATATATGAGACAAGTGGCTGATGATGATCAATTCTTTCGAAAGTACCGGTTTCTCCAAAGCAAGTTCAACTTGGCTGTTTTTTGCTAAATGGCATACTTTCGGCATAAATGTTACCGATGCATGATCCACAGACAGGGTATCCAAAGCAATGCTATTCCATTTCTCATCCATCTCGACCGGCACAGCCAATATCTCGATATTTCCAACCCAAGCTCTGTTTCCTGATAGAAAGGCTGACTCCCCTTCAGGAAAAAAATAATCATCAGGCTCATTTTTTTCACTAACGGACATCAGAACATTAAAGACTCCCGCCCCTGCTTCCGCTGGAATTGCCGTTTGTATTACTCGGTTTTCTTGGAAATCCGAAACATCGATAGTGAGACTGTAGGAACGTGTATCGGCGAGAAATAACAATTCAATATGAAAGTCATCCAAGGCTCTATCCGTTGAAAAATCCGGATGAATTTCGAATGATTGACCTTGATATAAAAGATTATCTGGTAATCTTATTGAATTTAAAACTAAATCCTTAAAATATACCGGGAAAGGGTTTTGCTCTTCCGAATGGATCGGGGGCTGAAGTGTATCCAAGCCAACTAACTGAATTTTGTCAATATCGATAAATGTTTCTGAGTGATTGTTTTCAGAGTATTTAAATAGCACTTGTGGAGTATTGGGAGGTAGGCCGAATAACCAAGGTACAAAATAGCTTTGAAAATCGGTGGACCTGATAGGAATCCGTTTGTAAAAATCCCGACCAATAAAAATTTCCAGAGAGGGAATTGTATGTTTAGGGTAATTGGCACGAGCGACAATTTCCAATGCAATTGACTTTTCGGGAGTAGATAATGGTTTTCGCAACGGTAGTTTCCTCAGAATCGACCCTCCTGGAAACAGTCGGATTCCACTAATATAAGGAGATACTGGTGGTGGCTGTAACTGATCCCAGTAATAGGGCTCTTCCCAAAAAAGCGTGGAATTTCCCATATGTTCAAAAGTCGCATCCTCCACATGCATCAATGACAATTGAACGCGTTTCAGGCAAAGAAAACCGGTGGTCAAAATCAAAAGGCTCAAACATAAGCCCAATACAATGGGGTTACGGCATGATATGAAAGGTTTCCGCCGGTTTGTAACGATAATAAAAACAGAAAAAACCATGGTGAAAATGGGAAAAAGCAGCATATTTTGAGCAAAGCCTTCTTCAATGCGGTCAAAAGAAGGGATTATGTTTAAAATATCGACATGAAAGCTTTGACTGAATATCGTTAAAAGCTGATCAGTCTCTCCAGGATTGACTATCTGCCAATCCGGAAAAGCCAAAAGTAGTGTAGTAATAGGCAAAGAAAGTGTTGAAAATGCCGTAGTCAGAAGAATTGCTCTGTTTCGGTTTAAAGACTGAATAAAAGCTGCCAAAGGAAGGGCTAATAGAGGCGTCCACGCAATAAGAAATCTGCCTTTCGGGCAGTGTCCACCGGATAGTTCTGCATACAATGCAATCAGCATGAAATAAGGTGCTATAGCAGAAGCCCATATTAAAAAATGTGACCTGTTATACTTACGATAAAGATAATAAATTCCTGGAAACGATAGAAGATATAAAAAATTCATTGGAAACAAACCATATTGTTGATCCCAGAATAAGCCGATCATTCCTCGAAAAGCTCGAATGGTGGATAGCTTCGTCAAATCTTGGAAGGAATATCTACCCATCATAGAGCCGAATAAAACAAGATTGAAAAAACCGATAATCAGGAGAACCACCATTAATCCGCCAATCCAGATCCATGTGTTTTTCTTGAGTCTGCAATGAGCCAGTAAAGAGAAAACAATGGGCGGCAAGTAAAGAAAAACAAGCCTGGTTTTTAAAAGAAGGCCGGCGAAGAACAAAATCACTATTAAAAACAGAGTTTTCGGTCGAATTTTATTTGGGTCTATACACAATGAGAGAATGATAGCCCCCAAAGCTGCTGCCGGTAATTCCGTAAATATTGCTTGTGTATAAAACACTATGGGAGCACTTAAAACCACCAAGCAAGAAATACAAACTCGAAGCGGCGCAGGAATTTCAATATGAGCCATCGTTCGAGACAAACCATAAGCAAGAACTATCGCGAACAGCATCATGAAATATAAAGCACCGATAGCCTTACCGGCCAGAAAGGAGGGTATCAATAATAATGGAAGAAAAGGTGGATGGCGGGAAATAAGTTTATCTCCTTTAAAATTATCAAACAGTTGAGGAGATAATCTTGTTTGGGAAAAAGCCAATGAATCGCCATCGAGATAATTATTTTCAAGATTGATATCCTGATCATAAATAAGGCTATAAGTTATCAACAGATAAAATGGTTCATCACCTTGAAGAGGACGATTGATTATTCGCCATGAAGTGGTGGGTATCATCAAGCTAATCAGAACGATCGCCATCACGCCATAAATTGTATTTTCCGATAGATGTTTGGATGCCGAAGACAACAGAGCAACCAGGAAAATGCTTCGGAGGATGAATGAAACGGCACAAAACAATCCTGTTAATGGCTGATGGTATACTTTGCCGGACAATGTCGTAATGGCTATTATCGCCAAAAGCAGAACTGAGATGATCGCTATGTCGATAGCAATCCAAAAATCAGTTTTTTTTTGCTTTGGAGCCAGATAACTGATGCAGGCGCCTTGTAACAGCAATGCAACTGAAAAAGCGTTTATAAAAAGGGAGGATGTCGAGCTTGAAAAACGAGTTGCGGCCGGCAAAAATGCGATGACCAGATAGCCTGCGAAAAGCAGCAATGCAATAGCGGAAAAGTGCAGGTAATGAAATTTTTTTATTTTCATGATGAAAACTGAAGAAGATCAGGCAGCTCAGGCAAGTCCTGGGTCAGCACATGAATCATTGCAGGATGGATTTTGCCATTGGAGGCAACAATTTCTTGGTGCAAAATGGAAAAATCGTTTCCATTGAAACGACTGACCATTCCTCCTGCTTCAGTGACCAGTAAAATTCCCGCTGCGGTATCCCACGGTTTCAATTGTCGTTCCCAGAATCCATCCAGTCGGTTGGCCGCAACATATGCCAGGTCCAAAGCGGCCGCACCTGTGCGCCGAATACCTTGGCATGCTAAGCGAAAAACGCAAAACTCAACAAGGTTATTCTGTTTGATTTCTCTGACTTTATAAGGAAACCCTGTTGCCAAAAGGCTTTTATCAAGGCTGGCTGCTGTTGAGACGGTAAGGCGGTTGCTATTGAGAAATGCTCCTGAACCATGTATAGCAGTGAACATTTCGTTTTTTATCGGATCAAAAACGATGCCCAAAACGGGCTTTCCATTCAAAACAAGGGCAATTGAAATTGCGAAATGCGGAAAACCATGAGCAAAATTTGTTGTTCCGTCCAGTGGGTCTAAAACCCAAAGATAGCCTTCAGGTAGATGGTAACTGGTGAGGTTGGTTGAGGATTCTTCTGCAAGTATATCAATTTCGGGTGTAATGGTTTTTAGGTGACTGATCATGGCTTCTTCAGAGGCCAAATCGGTTTCGGTGACCATATCATAACGGCTTTTAAATTGAATACGTTGTGCTTTATTGAAAGAACTTGCTATTAATCCACCTGTTTTTTTAACGGCGTGCCGCAGCTCGTCCAATAAAGCTGAATACTGGTCGGGAGAAATAGATTTCATTCGGATTTTTATCCTTTGGGCCTTTTATGGATTTGGTTTACTTTGATGACACCGGATATCGATTCCAATATACGGGTTATGTTTTGGGAATTATGTGACGGCTGGAGCATTATTTCCAAATGAATATGATAGCTATTGTCGACAAGACTTACATGACAATCGTTTATCTGAAAAGAATGGGATTCGAGTCTATTCAATATTGTGGAGAACAATCCTTTTTGGTTGCTGGTTACTATCTTGTATACTTCTGGATAAGACTCAGCAATTTCAGTACCCCATTTCAGTTTGAATATCTGCTGTTCTTGATGATTTTGCTGTTTTAACAACTGGCAATCCTGGCGATGAACAACGACCTGTCCATGCTCGAAAGGTAAAAGTCCGACAATAGAGTCCCCTGGAACAGGATTACAGCATGTTGAAACATTTATAAAAGGATCGTGAATATTTGTAATTATGTAAACAGCATCAGTTTTTTTTCTGGAAAATGGATTTCCTAACAATCGCGACAGTTGTGATTTCCCGCTTGACGTAGAAGGCGCATATCCGTCTTCATCGAGGATCTTTTTAATTACAGTTTCAAGGGAGAGGATACCGTTTCCTATTTTTTCAAAGAGATCATTTTGATCTATTGCCCCAAGATTTTCCAAAACGGTTGTAAAGCAGGCTTCACTCAGTAAATTATCCAAAATAAGATTGTGTTTTTCTAATCCCATACGAAGGGCGTTTTTCACGAATTCCAATCCCTGTCGATGTTTTTGTGTCTCGCTCCATGCCCGTATTGCGCTCCGGCTTTTTTGTGTATTAGCATACTGCAACCACTCGTGGCGGATTTGGTAATCATCGGCAACAATGATTTCGACCATGGCTCCATCGACAAGCTTGTCGCGTATAGAAGCGGGTTGTCCATCTACCAGTGCCCCTCTGCAGCGATGGCCGATATCGGTATGGATTCGATAAGCAAAATCCAGAACGGTGGCATCACGAGGAAACCCCAGATAATCACCACGTGGAGTGAACACATAAATTTTATCCTGGGCAGCCAAATTCTCAATTCCTTTAATTAGATACGTAGAATCTTTCTCATCCTGTACGAACTCACCAAGCACCTTTATCCAATCATCATAACGTGATCGGCTGCTTTCTTGGCTGCTTTGAAGAATGCCATACATCGCAATCCTCTCCATTTTTGCCGTGCGGATTTGAATAGGATAAACATTTTCTTTAAATAAAATGGTAGTATGAAGCGACTGGTAGCCATTGGATCTGGGGATGGCGATATAATCCCTGATCGTTGTTCCAGGTAATGGTGTGAATATATCATGAATCAAACCTAAAGTTGGATAGCAAGATAAATACGAGTTGGTGATTATAATGATATAAACGTAGTTGGCTAATAACTTTTGTTGTTCTCGTAAATACAGTAAATAGGGAGTAGTAAAACGTTCATATACAGTCACTTCCAATCCATGTTTTTCTAAAGATTCAGTTATTTTTTTCTTAAGTTCTCCAATATCCTTTTGAAGCAAGATTTTGCTTTGTTCCTGTTTGTCTTGATAAAGCTGATAGTTTTTTGGGTCAATAAAGCTGAAAGAGAGATTTTCCATTTCCCTGCGAATTATATATAGACCAAGCCTGTCGGCAAAAGGAGCATAAATGGACATGGTTTCGAGAGCGATTTGTTTTCTCTTCTCAAGGCTCATGTACTGAAGTGTTTGCATATTATTCCATCGATCAGCCAATTTGATGACGATGACTCTGGGGTCTTTGGCAGTACTCAATACAATTTTCCGCATTGTATCAGCACGCTCTTGTTCTTTGGGTGTTTTTTTTGCCAAAGCTGATGTTTTAATACTTGTCAAGGCGTCAACCATGCCTGCTATTTCATCATTAAGCTGTTCTTTAATAAAATCATATGTGATATCAGTATCCTCAATAGTGTCATGTAAAAGTGCAGCACAGATACATGAGGAATCCATTTTAAAATCGACAAGAATTTGAGCGACGGATAATGGATGAACAATGTAAGGCTCACCGGAACGCCTGAACTGGCCTGCATGAGCTTTCCAGGCTATTTCGTGCGCCAGCCGGATTCTTTCAACAGCTTCCTCGTCGGTCGAGTAGCATCGATAACCCTGAATGATTGTTTCGATACTTGCCATTTATCACCTCACCTGAGTATTAAGGTAATGCCAATGCTAAATCAAATCAATGTAGAATTCTGAGATTTCTTTTAAACGAGTTAGTGTAGGAACCTGTCGTATATTTCCTCAACGCAGCGTGTATGTCGGGCGATCGAGAAGTTTTGCCTGACATGCTCACGGGCCCGGCGAACAAGATTCTGTTTTCTTTCTTTATCGGTATGCAGATTCAACACGGCCGCCGCCAGCTTTTCAGTTGATTCTGGTGGAACTAAAATACCGATAGAAGGATTGTCGATAATTTCTGGTATTCCACCAACCTGGGAAGCGATTACCGGTGTCCCTGCTGCCATAGCCTCAAGAATTACGCGGCCGAATGCTTCCACGCGAGAGGGTGTTATCAAGATATCCAGCCCAGCCATGACCTCGGGTATATCGGTTCGAAAGCCGGTAAAAATAATCTGGTTTTGCAAATCAAGCTCCTCTGCCAGGTGTCGCATTTCCATTGCAAAGTCATGAGGTCGTTCCGGCCCGACAATAAGAAAAACGACATCTGAAACCTGTTGGCTGATAATTTTTGCAGCTCGAATAAATTCTTCCACGCCTTTGTGAGGACTGATCGGGCCGACAATTCCAAGCAACAAACATTCTGGACTGACTCCTAGTTCCCGGCGAAAACGTGAGCCGTCGGCATGTTCAAACAGTTTGATATCCACACCGTTGTGAATAACGGTTATACGATCTGACAGTTCTGGAAAATCCTTAAACAGGCGTTTTTGTGCTTCAGATACCGCTATCAACATATCGGCTTTCGGCAGCAGATAATTTTTTATCTTTCTTGGTGGTATCTGTTGAGGGGTTCTGGAACAACGAAAGTGCGAGAACGCGGGTACTTTGAGACGATTTGCCGCAAGTCTGGCATACGGAAAAGACCAAAACTCATTGCTATGCCAAAGGCAAACCTGATGAAATTTGCTAAGAGTGACCATTTCTCGAATAGCAAATGGAATCAGTGGCCAATGTTTAGGTTTACGCCAGTTACCGAAGCGTACAATATGGGTATCGACGTCGATTTCTTTCAATTTGGTCATCAATGGACCGTGTCGATGGCCGATGACGACAGGTCTGAAACGGGAGCGATCCAGGTGGCGAAGCAATTCGACAAGGCTGATACGGGCTCCTAAGAGTTCAACGGATGGTGTGATATAGGCTATCGTTCGAACCATTGGTACAGTCTGTTTTCTCCTGCTGATATGAAGTAATCGGTTGTTGTTTATCAAGCTAGGAATGGAGCGATCATCAAAGCGATCACGCCCATAAGTTTGATCAGAATATTCATTGCCGGGCCTGATGTATCTTTGAAAGGATCTCCGACTGTATCCCCGACAACCGCTGCTTTATGTGCATCGGAACCCTTACCTCCGAAATTCCCTTCTTCAATCCATTTTTTAGCATTATCCCAGGCTCCACCACCATTGGCCATCATCAGGGCCAATAAAACACCGGTCAAGGTTGCGCCGGCAAGTGCGCCGCCTAGTGCAGCCGCGCCAAAAACAATGCCAATTACAACTGGAGCCAATACGGCTGTTATGCCGGGAAGTATCATTTCATGTAAAGCGCTTTGAGTCGATATATCGATGCAACGTTCAAAATCCGGTTCAACAGAGCCTTCCATCAGCCCAGGTATCTCTTTGAACTGTCTTCTGATTTCACTAATCATCTTGTTAGCCGCTTTGCCGACGGAAGTCATTGTTCGCGAGGCTAAGAAGAAGGGAAGAATCCCACCTAAGAATATACCGACGATAACGATTGGATCCATTATATTGATTTGAAAAGAAGCAACAGGAATCGCTTGAGAATATGCTGAGAACAAAGCCAAGGCCGTCAAGGCTGCAGAACCGATAGCGAACCCTTTTCCAATTGCTGCTGTTGTGTTGCCCAATGCATCGAGACCATCAGTGATTTTACGCACCTCAGGGCCGAGCCCGGCCATCTCAGATAACCCTCCGGCATTGTCTGCGATTGGCCCGTAAGCGTCGACACTCATGGTTATCCCTGTCGTCGCAAGCATACCGACTGCTGCAATTCCTATTCCGTAAAGACCACCAAGCCAATAGGCCAAAATAATTGCTATGGAGATAGTGATAACCGGCAAGGCCACCGATTCCATTCCAACAGCCAGGCCGGTTATTACATTTGTTGCAGCTCCTGTCTCAGAATTTTTTGCTATAATACGAATCGGCTTTCCTGAAGTATAATATTCAGTAATCAATCCGATCGCTATCCCGCAAACGGAACCAAACATCATAGCAAGCCAGATTTTAAAACCCTCGATGCCACCCAGAAGGCTTATAGCGGTTACAAACGTTGACATGGCCATAATGGCTGCCGCTATATATGTCGACAATCTTAAAACAGCCGCCGGACCTTGTTTTTGCAGAAATTTCGTTGAGGCAAACCCAATAATCGACGCAATTAAACCAAGCATTGACACTACAAGAGGAAACAACATGTATTCGTAACTCATGGTTGTGCCAAGAATGATAGTTGCAATTATTGAGCCGACGTAAGATTCAAAGATGTCTGCTCCCATACCGGCAACATCGCCGACATTGTCCCCAACATTATCCGCTATCACCCCAGGATTTCGAGGATCGTCTTCGGGTATTCCCGCTTCGATTTTTCCAACTAAATCAGCTCCGACATCGGCGGTCTTTGTATAAATGCCACCCCCAACTCGGGCGAATAACGCTATCGAACTGGCTCCGATAGCAAAGCCTGTGATGTGTTGAGCGTTACCGGGATCTCCAAAAATAAAAAATATCAGGCTGACCCCAAAGAGCCCCAAGGATGCTACGGACAACCCCATCACTTCCCCACCTAAAAAGGCTACTAGTAAGGCTCTGGCTTGCCCTTCGGAACGCGCTGCCTCTGTCGTTCTGACATTGGCATGTGTCGCGGCGACCATACCAAAATATCCGGAAAGCATGGAACTGATTGCACCTGCTAAAAAGGCCAAAGCAGTTCGATAACTCACAAAAAATAATAAAAGAATAAAAACAACCAGAATAAAACGAACTAAATACGAATTTTCTCGTCTTAAAAAGACCATGGAGCCTTTATGAATGTAGCCGGCTAACTGACGCATTTTTTCAGTGCCGGCAGGCATTGTCTTAATCCAGAAAAAGAACGCTAAAGCAATTAACAGCCCCAACAAAGCTGTCCAAGGAATCCAGTAAATGATGGATAAACCTTGTCTTATATAAACTTGAGCACTGCCATAATTTCCAACGGTGTCTTTGATATCGACCTTGACGGAATATTGTCCGGATTCAGCAAATTCATGGCGTGGTTTTTCATGAGGAGAGTTATGTGTATCATCCCCGAAGTCCCAATCATATCGCAATTCACCAATTAGATCATTAGGCACTATCGCCGAAAACTCAAATCCACCTGATTCAAGTTTCTCACTGATTATTTTTACTTTAAATTCTCTCGGACCTTTATCGCGGGAACAACCAGTAATTAATAAAACAAACATAACAAGCCAGATAAAATATGTTTTTTTCACAACTACTTCTCCTGGTGAAAAAATTAATCCTTCTACAGTCAGACACGCTATATAGAAACAAGTCGGTCCGAATGCTGGGAGCATAAACTAGCATCAAGAGAAAAAAGGGTCAAGTGCCCGAAACAGGCAAAAAGACACAGTAAAACAAGACAAAGACACTAATTGCTATAAAAACCCAGATAAATTGAATGACAAAGTGATAATAAATATCTGAGAAAATGTTCGGCAAATTTTTAACAGACAATTCATATGCTGCATAATTCTCGAGAACCCGGCTCTGTTTCGCTTTTTTCAATTCAATTGATTGAATATCCCGAATCTCACCAATAGCAATCTCCTGACTGTCGGCCCACCATAACCGTTCGATGGTTCCATCCGAATGCACAGTCAATAAACAGCCCTCTGGTTCGCATCGATTTATGCGGATTTTATCTCCCGGAACAAAACGTAGTAAAGTTGCTCTCTCTGGAGTCAAAAACCACCCAGACTTTCCATACTGATTTACGCCGTATTTATGTAACGGCTCGATTTCAAGGCGGCGAAAAGCAATCGAGAGCATCCTGCTATCATCACTCTGACCGAAATCTTTTGGGCTGAACGCTTCTTTACAAGTCAGCGTCAGCATGTTGATTTTCGAATCGATCCATTCTTTGCGAATTCCAAAAGTGTAGGTATGCCATCCACTTATAAGGCGTTTCGACCCAATAGGGATATCATTCCATTCAAGCAACAAATCACAAATCGAATTGTCGGAGGGTAAAAAAGGCGAGATATCCAGATGCAACAAGGTATCTTGAGAAAATATAAAAGGAAGGCAAATTTTAGCTTTATTCATCATCCATCGATGTGAATTTTCCGATTCTGGAGGATACCAACCTGAGCGTAAAAAAGCTGAAGCGTATGGATGACGAATATCCAGAACATGGTATGTGCCGGTGGATTCCAACCACGAAAATGATGACCAAGAAGCAACAGGTTCTTTCAGTCCGGCGTAATCGATATGCTGATAGTGAATCCACCCTAAAATATTAGCCGCGAAGTCTCCAGTGATATTTAGGCCGATAAGCGACAGGAAAATATAAAAGCGTAGAATCGGCTTTTTAATCAACCTAATACCTTCTGTAACGCCTAAAATTATAATAGGCAGTATTGGGAAAAAATATCGACCTTGGATGGATGGTTCATTTGCTGAAGCACGGATCGCTATCAATACAAACCAGAGAAGAACTGTAAAAACAACGATATAATATAACAGGTCGTTGCGTCTTTTTACTGGTGATGTGACTATATAACTGAAAAACGCAAGACACCAGGCTATGGAAATACCGGTAAAAATCAGCCGGGCTATAGAAGGAACAGGAACAGTCAGCCAGTTGAATCCAGCCCAAAAGGACATACTTAGTTGTCTAAGCGAATGAGCACAAAGTGTTTTTCCTGATATCAGATTGCTCCAGCCGGAATAAAAATTCACTATTTCATGATAGAGTAGTTTTTTGTCTGAGACTGATAAAACAAATAATATACTGGCCATTGTCAGGATAACTAGAGTGGCGCGTCCGAACGATTTGTCATAAGTAAATAGTTTTGCGGAAAAGTTGAATAAGATAAGGCCGACAAGTGTTAAAGCCAATGGAGCAAGGGTCCATGTGGTCGCGACAACTAAAAAAAACCAGATGATGACAAGAACGGCTCTCCATATTGTCAGCCCTTTTCGGTTGGTATCGACCGATAAAAAAAGCCCGATGCAGACCAGCAGAATTTTTAGCGATTCCGAGGTCATCGATGATCCTAGATGCCAAAAAGCCGGGTGGAGAACAAAGCATGAAAGGGCAAAAATGAGACAGTCGTTATCATTGTTGTAGCGGATTTTAAGTAGTCGATAAAAAAGAAACAGGGCAAGTATGGCAAAAGCTAAATTGATGCTGCGGGCAAGGTAGAGAGCTTCTAATATTCCATTTGTAAACAGGCGGATCGGAAGACCGATTAAAAGAAAGAAAAGAGGTTGTCTGCCGATTTTTGAAGGGGCATCTCGGATGAGAGGGACATTTCTGAATAAATCAGGCATCGGATAGGGCTCAGGAATGCCGATACGATCAAAAAAAAAGTGATTGGACATGACGGTTAAAATTGGTTTTTGAAAGATTTTGCACGTATTTTCGTCCAGAGAAAAAACATTGGGGAAAAATCTTCCTTCTACCATCGCAGCTTCAAGATACATAGGCTCATCTGCTGTTTGAAAAGGCGGATTTGAAATAAGGTTGATAAAACCTTTCGAAAAAGCCAAACTGAAGAGCAGGAGCACGATGAATGTCTTGAAAATTCGTTCAGGGCAGGACATGAATCTATTTTAATAGTAAAATAACCAAATGCTCAAGTTCAAAACTGAGTTAATGGAGTAAAAAATCAATGCGTTGTATCCATGTATTAAATCGAACTCCAAAAGAAATTGTGGAATCGACTGTAGATTTTTTTTCATGGCACAATAAAAAGGTTGAACCTCGTGTTGAATTTTCTCCAGACTGGTCTGGCCAAAACCTAGGTATCTATGCTCTTGTTCCAGAATGGACATCGATTCGAGAAAATCTAAAGTCCCCATATGATTTAACAGCGCATCTCGCTCATTCGTTACATACATTTTCGATAGTCATTACTCTTGATGAGCCTCTTGCCTGGGGCTTTTCTGCATTTTATCAAAGCGAGCCTATTGGGTCGTATAATTGGGAGCTTCCATCAGGATTTCTTGAACGGCGGCGACAACAAATACGGCATTTTGAAGAGGAGCGATTACGCCAATTGGGGGTGAAGGGCTTGGTAAATATTAAAGCTCGGGGTAATCAGGATCGAGAGAATATGGATATTTCAGATCCTTATCTTGAGCAGCGGTATCGATTAAAAATATCGAACGGAGAGATGGGTCTCGATCCACCCGATCTTCAGCCGGATTTGGCTAGGTCGCTTCATAAATTGACAGGTATGTCAACCACGGCAAAAATCAAACGAATATTGACAACGCCTCATATCAATATCAGTGGCGCCGTAGCCGAATTCAGCCACGCCTTGGGGCTGGCAAATTGGATAGATGAATGCGCTGTCGACAACATCGGGTCTCAAATGAAAAGGGGAGCCTGCTTTTTTTATCGGTTAATTGAAAAATAATCGGATTTGTGGTTACTTATGACGCTGGTTGATGTCTAAATCCGGGGATGTGAGCCCGACCTGGATGATGGCGACAGAGAATATGAAAGGGGAAACGACAATGAAATCATTTCTTCAACAAGCGATAACCGGTTCGAAAGCGGATTTCATCGAAGTCCGTTTGGAGGATACGTCGAAGACTGGTATAAGTTACTCAGGAAAAGATCTGAAGAAAGCACAGTGTACACGAGACTATGGCGGATATATCAGAGTTTTGATTGACGGATCGTGGGGATTTGTCAGTTTTAACGATCCGGATGCATTGACAGAGTTGGTGCGGGCGGCTGAAGAAAGGGCTTTGGCAGCCGGTCCTGGAACGACGAAACTGGCCAAGGTCAAGCCGGTTGAGGATGTGATTCCGCTGAAAATGGACCCGGACAGCGATCCCAGGGAAGTTTCTCTTGAGGAGAAGGTAGGTCTGTTTCGCCGGATTTCCTCCGCAATACTTGAATCGAGCCCGACGATAATTTCTTCGGGAGTCAATTATATTGAAGAACATCGCCGCATATATTATTGCAACAGTGAGGGAACGGCTTTAGATATGCAGGGATTTTGGGGTGCCGGCGGGCTGAGTGCAATAGGTAAGCATAATAACGTTGTTCAGTCGGTTTATTCCGGTTTTGGCACCCGAAAATCGTGGAAGGATATCACTCAGGCTGAATCAGCAGTGGATGATGTCAGCCGAGATGTGATGGATTTGGTTCGTGCAGAGCCGGTAGAAGGAGGTCGATATACTGTCATTCTTGACCCAAGGTTATCCGGCGTTTTTATCCATGAGGCTTTTGGCCATTTATCCGAAGCTGACAATGTCACCGATAATCCAGGCTTGTTCAATCAGATGAGGCTTGGCACCCGTTTTGGGCAGGATCATTTCAGCGTGATCGATGCCGGCTGCTTACCGGATGAACGAGGTTCATACAAGTATGATGATGAAGGAGTCATTTCCACGATGACCTATTTGATTAAGGATGGACTACTGGCCGGCAGGCTGCATACACGGGATACGGCTGCAGCCATGGGTGAAGCGCCGACCGGTAATGCCAGAACGATAAACTATCGGTTTTCCCCAATCTGCAGAATGTCGAATACTTTTATAGCTCCAGGACCACATACATTCGATCAGATGTTGGAAGGTGTCAAAGATGGCCTTTACGTTGTCGGCGGCGGAAGCGGCAACACATCAAAAGGACTTTTTACTTTTTCTGCTGAAAGAGCCAGAGTAATAAAGAACGGCAAGCTGGGAGGCTGGATTCGGGATTTGACGCTTTCCGGCAATGTTTTCGAGACTCTGAAAAATATTGATATGGTTGGAGATGATTTGCAGCGATCACGTTCAGGAGGGTGTGGTAAAAGTGTTGGCGCAAGAATGCAGTATCCGCTGAGCGTATCAATGGGAAGTCCGCATATCCGTATTCAAAATGTTCTTATCGGAGGTCGTTAAAATGGAAAGAATTATTGAACTGGCAAGAAAACATGCACAGAAGGCGGAAGTATATCGCATTGAGAAAAATGCATCACCTGCTTGTTTTCTAGGGGGAAAGTTGAGCGCATTGGAAGGTGAGCAGTCCATATCGACGGGATTGAGAGTTATTGTCGACGGCCGTTTAGGGTTTTCTTCCACCACGCATCCAAATGAAGTTGAAGGACTGGTTCAACGTGCAATTGATTCAGCCTCGTTCGGCCCTCCGTCAGATATGTCTTTCCCGGTTTTGTCTCATAATTTTGGCAGAGGAGATTTTTTTGATTCCAAGGTGGAGTCTCTATCACTTCCAAAACTGATTCATACAGGCGAGGAGATGATTGACATCGTTAAGAGAGAGTTTCCGGATGTGAATATCGAAGCGGAAGTGTCAAGGGAAATCCATAAGGTTTCGATAATGAATTCAGATGGTGGAGATGTCAGCTTTGAAAAAACGATCTATCAATCATTTCTAAATGTGCTTTTAATGTTGCCGTCAGATCGAGCAGAATTGGAAGACACCAGAACGACGACACACCTGTCGAACGCGCCGCAAGAAATGGCTGAGATGGCAGTATGGAGATTTAAAAACTGTCGGAAGGTGCAACCGGTTCAAACGAAAAAAATGACGGTCATGTTTACAAGCTTGGCTTTTCGAGGTCTATTCGTTCCTCTTTTTTATGGATTGAATGGTGAGCTTGCCAGCCGGAATCTATCCATTATTTCCAAACGATTAGATGAAAAAATTGCTGATAGAAGGATCGTTCTGGCGGATGACCCCACTATTTCGGGTCTGCCTGGATCATGTCCAGTCGATGACGAGGGGTTTCCGACATATAGAAAAGTGTTGATTGAAAAAGGTGTTTTGAAAGGATTTCTTTATGACCTTCAAACAGCCTACAAAGCGGGGAAAGAATCGACGGGCAATGGATTCAAAAAGAGTTCGCTCTATACCGGATTCAGTATCGACGCTCAGCCGAATCCATGGCCATCGAATTTTGTATTGAACCCGGGAAGTATTCCCAGAGATAAACTGATAGCTGGCATTAAAGAGGGTATCATAATAGATGATCTGATGGGCGCAGGACAAGGCAACAACTTGAACGGTGAGTTTTCTATGAGCGTTGCCCTAGGATACAAAGTGGAGAATGGTGAAATTGTCGGTAGGGTAAAAGACGTCATGGTCGCCGGCAATGTTTACGATATTTTGTTGAACAATCTTAAAGAGATGTCTGCGGAGGTTTATTCGGAAGACACGCTCTTTGGGCGCTATACGGTTCCGTGGATCGTGTTTGACGATATGCCTGTTTCGGCGACCTGATCCGTCTGTTTCTATCCCGAAGCGAGTATTCACAGCCGCAGTAATTCTGTCGATACATACCCAGGCGTTTGGATAATTCGCAGGATTTTTTAAATCCATCGTGTTTCTTGAAATCTTGTGACACAAATGTCAACCCAAACTTCAAAGCGATATTTTCGGCTAGTGGAAAAATTGCTGATGCAGGTTTATTCGGCCCAGTAGTCAAAGTTGTGGTGAAATAATGCACATTCAAAGTAACAGCCGTCTTTGCTGTTTCAAGCAACCTAAAATCAAAGCATTTTTCACACCGTCTTCCTCCTTCCGGCTCATCCGCATAGTGTTGAACGGCGGATAGCCATTCTTTGCGTGAGTATTTCGGAGCAATGAAAGGAAGACCGAGCTTTTCTACATAATGACGCGTTTCCTCAAGTCTGAAATAATATTCATCAGGGGGAAATATATTGGGATTAAAGAAAAAAGCGTGAATATGATAGGTTTCTGATAAGACTTCGATAGCATGTGTACAGCAGGGAGCACAGCAGATATGTAATAGAAGGTCAGGTTTGCGTATCATGATATCCTCCGGAAAAAATATATAACGAATTAATCAAGAAGTAACCTGCTAAAACTAGAAAAACGGCGCTTAGCGGAAACTGTTGCGATCGAAAAAATCTTGAATTATGCTGTTGCAGATTTGCATATCAGGAGGGGGGGAGATAGATTATGGACATACCCATGCTGGATTTAAACCGTCAAATGAAGCTGATTCGTTCTGAAATTATTCAGGCGATCGAAGCTGTTGTCGATTCATCGAAATTCATTATGGGCCCAGAAGTGATGGATTTGGAGTCTGAAATAGCGGCCTATTGTTCGGTTCAACATGGGATTGGCTGTGCTTCGGGTAGTGATGCAATCACGATAGCTTTAAGAGCAGTCGGTGTGCAGCCTGGTGACGAAGTCATAACCACAGCATATTCATTCTATTCAACCGCCGGATCGATTTGGCATATTGGCGCCAAACCAGTATTTGCTGATATTGACCCCACAACCTTCAATATCGATGTCAATCAAATATCCGATTTAATTTCACCTCGAACCAAAGCAATTCTCCCCGTTCATCTTTTCGGCCAGATGGCGGATATGGATTCTATCCGCAAATTTGCCGGCTCTATCCCCATCGTGGAAGATGCCGCCCAGGCTTTAGGAGCAAAATGGGATAATGTGCCTATCGGTTGCAAGAGCCATGCGGCATGTTTGAGCTTTTATCCATCGAAAAATCTGGGAGGATTGGGTGATGGCGGCATGATTGTCACCGATGACCCCGATGTTGCTTTGAAGAGTCGTGAACTCAGAGCTCATGGCGCATTGAAAACTTATGAACATCGGATAGTGGGATACAATTCCAGACTGGATACGATTCAGGCGGCGGCATTGCAAGTGAAGTTCCGCTATCTGAACCAATGGACACAAAAACGCCGGGAAAATGCTGCATATTATACTGAGGCGTTCGAAAATTCTAAGCTTGGCATCCAAAAAATATGTCCTCAAGCATTCTCCGTTTTCAATCAATTTGTCATTGTCGTTGACAATCGAGACGAATTACAGGATTGGCTGAAGAAGAACCACATTGGATCGATGATTTATTATCCCATTCCGCTACCTTATCAACCATGTTTCAAATCGTTGGAATATAAGAAAGGCGATTTCCCTCACGCTGAATATCTGGCAGCTCATTCTTTGGCAATTCCCATTTTCCCTGAATTGACCCGGGTCGAACTCGATAGGGTTATTTCTGTAATCCTGGATTTTATATAGAGCAGTTTAATCGGTTTTGCCGGGTGGCGTTTCAAGAAACATCATTTTTCTGATTCGATCGAGGCGGATACGGAAACGACCAAAAGACGATTCGCCCGTGACCTCGTAATGAGACATTCCATTGGATGTAAACAAGGTTCCATCTTTCATGAAAATGTGCATCTCAATATCTTCCAATTTATTGGTGATCACATTTTCATTATCCTTAAGTTCTATTTTGGTGATCTTGGAAAAAGGAATAAAAACATCGGTCGAACCTTTTTTGGCGGAAACAACTGTCATATCGTTGAAGGTTACGTTGACACCGTTGGTAATTACGCCATCTATGTCAGTGATTTCTACAGGGTAGTTTTCGTCAGGAATAGCAATATCATCTTTTTCATATCTGGACATTCCATATATGGAGACGGTGCATAAAATGAAAAAAGCCGTTGCCAAGTATTTTTTCCTCATCTCTGATTCCTCCATAACCGGCAACAGGATAATCTGTCAGTCGAAGCCGCGTCAAATCTCTTTTATTATTCAAACAACGGATAAAACCGTCTTCTTTAAAAAGCTTTTCGAGACCTTCCTCAGAAGCCGAATAAAACACGTTCAGTCATTGCTAAAGTCTGTAATCACAGTCTCTAGACAGCCTCTACCATAGCTTCGATAAAGCTCGGTAAAGGGACCGATGCTTAACAGTGTACTAATCTCTTGATTCTGTCGAAAATAAAAGCAATACAATAAAAGGCGTTATAAATAGCTGATTGACAGAGCAGGATGTGCCGGTTAGGATTTCGACTGGTTTATCAGGAGAGGTACGGTTTATGCGGGTGCTATCCGAAATTCCATTGTTTCACACGAAAACGGCTATTACTGTCGGTAACTTTGACGGCGTTCATCTGGGTCACCAGAAATTGATCGAGCATCTTGTCAGCAGGGCGAAAGAGAAAAAGCTGACCAGTGTCATGATCACATTCGAACCACATCCAATGGAGTATTTTTTTCAAGAAAAAAAATTCTTGCGTATCACATGCCTGGCAGAAATGGAACAGTTACTGAAATGCAGAGGAGTCGATTTTCTTGTTCAATTGAAATTTACGGATGAGATGTCAACGCTTTCACCGGAACTTTTCTTTGAGTCTATTCTGGTCAATCAATTCAATGCCGCTTATATCATTGTCGGCGAGGATCATTTATTTGGAAAGGGCCGAAAAGGAACGCCTCATACGTTAAAAAAACTAGCCGCTCGAAAAGGAATAGATGTCGATATCGAAAAGCAATACGAAATTGATGGAACTCCTGTTTCCAGCACACGTATTCGCCAAATGATCCTGAATGGAGATCTCGATCAGGCACGAAAGCTTTTAGGTCATGGCTTGCTTTTTACCGGCCCGGTTGTACGCGGCTCAGGAAGAGGTTCATCATTGGGGATGGCCACAGCTAATCTTCAATTGCCGAATCGAGTTTTGCCACCTTCCGGTGTCTATGCATCAAAAACCAATCTGTTGGACAAATGGTTTCCATCACTATCTTATTTTGGAAAAGCACCGACATTTAAAGGTGAAACATATTTCTTGGAAACACATATAATGGAACCGATGGGTCCCCTCTACGGCCAGGTTATAACCGTTGATATTGTCAAATGGTTACGGAATGAAATCGTCTTTGATTCCAAGGAGGATCTAATCGAACAGATGAAGCAGGACTTGATTCATGCAAAGCATGTGTTACCATTTATCTTTGAAGACGTTGAAAGGAAAGTTTTATGAGAGTTGCTATAGGTTGTGATCATGCAGGTTATATTTTAAAACCAATGATTGTTCGCTATTTGATTTCGAAAAATGTTGAGGTGCTCGATCAAGGGACAGACTCACTGGAATCAGTCGATTATCCTGATTATGCAGAAAAAGTAGCTGTCGCCGTCGCCGATGGATTAGCGGACTATGGAATTCTCATTTGTGGAACAGGCTTAGGCATGGCAATATCTGCGAATAAAGTTCCTGGTGTCAGGGCTGTCACGGTAACAGAACCTTTTTCGGCAGAAATGGCTCGAGCACATAATGATGCGAATGTTTTGACTATGGGCAGCAGGGTGATTGGTACTGATTTGGCCATACGGATTACCGAGGTTTTTATATCCACCCTATTCGAAGGTGGACGCCATAGTAAAAGGCTTGATAAAATTTCTTTACTTGAATCCCGTGACAGAACCGGGGATGAACAGTTGTGATTGAGCGCCCCACTTGGGATGAGTATTTTATGGAGATTGCCTATCTGATCAGCAGGCGTTCTACCTGTTTACGTAGGCAAGTTGGAGCTGTCATTGTCAAGCAAAATCAAATTCTGGCAACCGGCTATAATGGAGTGCCTTCCGGGATCAAGCATTGCAATGAACAGGGCGGTTGTCTGCGTGAAAAATTATGTGTTCCTAGTGGGCAACGGCATGAACTTTGTCGAGGTTTACACGCTGAACAAAATGCCATCATTCAAGCCGCAGTTCATGGTTTATCGATTAGAGGCGCGAAAATCTATTGTACTACAATGCCCTGTATTGTCTGCACGAAAATGATTATTAATGCCGGCATGGAGGAAATAATATATTCTGAAGGCTATCAAGATGAACTGTCGCAGGAAATGATGGAACAGGCAGGTATTCTTCTGCGCCTTTTTCCACTGAAAGCGCCGACAAAATAAGTAGAGGTGAAAGACGATGAAATGTCCATTTTGTGGTAACTATGAAGATAAGGTTGTAGATTCAAGACCATCAAAAGATGGTGAAACTATCCGACGACGACGGGAATGCCTTAAATGTCTCAGGCGGTTCACTTCTTATGAGCAAATCGAAGAACTGCATTATATGGTCATAAAAAAAGATGGTCGACGCGAACGATTTGATAGGAGTAAAATTTTAAGAGGTTTAAACAAAGCGTTTGAAAAACGACCAGTCAAACAGGTTGATATTGAACGCTTGGTAGATGAAGTTGAACAATTGTTACATGCTCAAGTCGACAGGGAAATTTCAACGGAACAAATTGGCGAATATGTGATTGAGCGGATAAAATCAATGGACGAAATCGCTTACGTTCGCTTTGCGTCAGTGTATAGAAAATTCAAGGATTTTCAGCAGTTTTATGACGAATTATATCACATCCTGATATCAAAATCCCGTTGACTTGACTCTTTCTGATAAAATGAAAGAGGTTGTTACAACAGATTTTCAAAAGGATATTCTTGATACCGCCGCATTGATGATCCAACCTTTCGATGTGAACTGGTTGGCAAAAGCGATCAGAAAACCCCGTAGAGGTGTTATCAACCAGGTGGGGCGTCTGTGTAAGCTTGGTGTGCTGAGACCATGCCGGACAGGAGAGTTGTATCAGTTTTCGGACAATATGTCTCTGGAGAAAATTGAAACAGGCATACCTGACGAAAAGAAAAAATCCATTTACAACAGTTTATGGAATGCAATACAAGCTACCCCAACTCACAAATCGTCCACGATGGCCTATTTCCAAAAGGCATGGGCTGCATCGAAAGCAGATGCGCCTGACGCTGTTGAACTTATCTCCGATGCTTTGAGATATGCATTCAAACTGGTGGATGACATCCTGGCTGATTCCATTTTTCTGCTTAGCGAAGAAAAATGGCCTGAGGAGCTGCCAAAACCAATCTTTCTAAGAAAAGCGGAGTATGCGTTTTTAAAAGGCAATTCATATGAAGCACAAATTCTCATAAACAGACTTTTAAATGATAGCGGCACTCCACCGAATATAAAAACCCAAGCGGAAATTTTAAAAATACGTATTTGTGTTCAAGAAGATTCCGAGTATTCAGGAGCAAACCAATTAAAACAATTGCTGGAACTGAATGCCGATCCATCCGCCATTCATGAATTGTTGGTTCAGACTGTTGAAAATTACCAGGAATCGGGCTGCGGAGCGGTTGCCGAAACCCTGCTGGAATCTTCTTATTTCAAGGAATTTCCAAACAAAATGATCGAAGCGGAGTTTTATTGGCTGAAAGGCAGACAATCACTGTTAAACGGAGATTTGGAAAAAGCAATTCAATACTTTCAGAAAGCTTTGATTACAACAGAAAAGCACATCGATCGTTCTCTTGCGGCACGTATCATGATGGATGTTGCTCGTGTACATGGAATTTCAGGAAATACTACTAGAGAACATAATTGTTTGAGATTGGTTGCACACTTGATTCACAGAGGCAAGCGAGAATATCTGCACGGAAAAATGAGTCTTTATATTCTTGAGAAAGCATTGGAAGCAGGGAGTCTGAAGGAAGCCGGCGATATCATCTATAAAATTTTGCAAAATTGTCCTGGAGAATTCGGGCAATATCATTTTGCAGTTGCACTTTATGGCGGTTTAGTTTTGGCAGGCAGACTGAATCTTACCAGGCATTCAGCTTCGTATCTCAACGAGCTTATGGTTCATTTTAAAAAGGTACCATCAGAATTATTCTTGAGAATCTATCATGTTCTGGATGATTTGACTGCCTTTTTTCCTGATCAGTGTTCCCATCTACAGGTAATTATCAGACAAACAGTCATGCAAAATTGTCGAGTATTCCAGCCATGTTTATCGGAAGGATTCAACTTTGATATTACCTATTCAATAGCGGCATTTCTTAGGCAAAGTCAATTGACATCCGATCTTCTGATGCAGGAATATCGACAATCTGATGGACAGAATTATAAAGCGCTTGAACAGGCTGCATGGCTGGCTCAGAAAATTGGTGATCAAAAAAGAGATTCAGAGTTTAAACAGGTATTAATCCAGCAGCAAAATAAATCTGAGGAATCCATAGAGAGCCAGTATGGTTCGTTTGTCTTAACCCTTCTGAACACCCAAACTTATGAGCAATATCAAAACGCTGTCCAATTATTTTTTTCTGATAATTTTGGGGTTGAGTCCGGAGTTTTTCTTTTGATTCAAAAGACCAGATTTGAATGGCACGAAGGTTGGGGGAAAAAACCCGGATTGAAAGATCAGAGGGCAATTATTCGTGCGATTGAAAGAATGGATCGAATAAAGGGAAGCAAGATAGCATTCGCCAATTCCTGGGTCTGTGTGAGTTTACCTCCTCTTATACGATACGGCGGTTATTTACTGTTGAAAACCGATCATGTTAATTGGACATCGGAAAAGGAGAAGCTGTTAAACATTTTGGTCAAACCCATTGCAATCATGAGACAGATAATTTTAGATCAGGTTCATCGGGCAGAGAGTGTTTTCTTGCCGGGAAAAGACCATGCCGACAAATTGATTGGAAAGTCGCCACAAATACAGGAGCTTAGAAATAAAATCAGACGCATAGCGAACAGCCCGACAACTGTTCATATTTCCGGTGAAACAGGGACAGGTAAAGAGTTGATTGCCGAGGCTATACACTATTGCGGTTCAAGAAAAGATCGTCCTTTTATTCCCTTTAATTGTTCCACTGGCCCGGAAGCCCTGATCGAGAGTGAATTATTTGGCCATAAACGAGGCGCTTTTACTGGAGCTGTAGAAGCACGTAAAGGTATTTTTCAGATGGCACAAGGAGGTACGGTCTTTTTGGATGAAATAGCTGATCTTCCTTTATCGGTTCAGGCGAAATTGCTTCGAGTATTGCAAGAGAAAAAAATCAGGCCTTTAGGCAGTGATGAAGATCTTTCCGTCGATGTAAGGATCATATCGGCTACCCACAAACACCTTGATGAAGAGGTTAAAAAAGGCCGCTTCAGGAGCGATTTGTTTTACAGATTGGTTGTTTTGCATTTACAAGCTCCTTCGTTGCGTGAACGGCCTGAGGATGTACCGGTTCTAGCAGCATATTTTTTGAAGGATGCAATAGCTAAAATAGGGCCGGCAAACGTTAATTTTACTCACGATGCCATAAAATGGCTCTCGTCGAGGTATTGGCCCGGAAACGTACGCGAATTACAAAATCTGATCGAAGCTGCTGCAAATTTTGTCGATACCAATGGAACTATTGATGTGGCCGATTTGAAAAAATGGGCAAAATCGACAGTAGAGTATCCGAACGTCACGCTGGCGGATGCCATTGAAAAATACCAAGTTGAACTAATAAGAAAAGTGTTGGATTCTTGTGATGGCAGTGTAACCCTATCAGCTAAAAAACTGGGTGTCACTAGACAGACTTTGAATAAAAAGCTAAAAAGTATAGATTTACAGAAGTCTATTACTCAGGGTTTTGAAAGGAATGAGTAGATTGGAGAAGAAATGGACGCGTTCGGGAAAACAGATGTTGGATGTAAAAGGTCAGTAAATCAAGATGCGTTTTATATAGATAAAAGCTTGTCTATTTTCATGGTTGCCGATGGGATGGGGGGACATAGAGCCGGTGATCTCGCCAGCCGCCTGGCGATTCGATCTATTATCAATTTTATCAGCAATCAAGTGCCACCGGATCATGAAAACCAGAAAATTGAAGAAATCATTATGATTGAAAAAGAGCTTTGTCGCTCAGCGGTTATATATGCAAACAACCAAGTGTTTCAGATGGCGGAAAGCCGTCCTGAATTACAGGGAATGGGCACGACAATCGACATGATAAAAATCATCAAAGGTTATGGGATTATTTGTCATGTTGGAGATTCCAGAGTATACAAAATATCAAATGGCGTGATACAACAGCTTACAAAAGATCACAGTCAAATTCAGGAGTTAATTGATAACCACCAGATATCCGCAAAAGAAGCTGAATTTTCATCGCTGAAAAATGTGATTACCAGAGCTTTAGGGGGAAATGAAGACATCGAGGTGGATACGCTTGTTGTGCCGATTTATGAAAATGATATTTTTTTACTTTGTACCGACGGATTGACTGGTGTCATGGAGAATTGGGAGATTGGTGAAGAACTGGGCATGTATGAGAATGATCTAGAAGAAGCTGTTAAGGGCTATATTGAAACGACCCTTGAACGAGGCGCGCCTGACAATGTCACTGTTTTGATCGTCGGACCCGCAGATGAGCATGAATCTTTGCAGTTTGAAGATGAGCAAAGAAATCTACACATACTCAAGGAAATGCTAGGGCACGAATTCGTGGAATAATATCGAAAAAGACTGCGGTATATAGTATGAAGCTCAATCGGCAACAGGAAATGGCTGTTCGGCATTCAGGAGGACCGATTCTGGTTCTGGCGGGAGCCGGAAGTGGAAAAACAAGAATAATCGTCAATCGAATTCACAGCTTGGTCACATTGTCACGAGTTCCCGAGTGGCAGATATTGGCTATTACATTTACAAACAAGGCAGCAAACGAGATGCGGGAAAGGATTGCCGCCATGCCTGACATCATCGAGCCAGGTAAGCTGACTATCGGCACATTTCATTCAATTTGCGCCCGAATTCTTCGCGTCGAACACAGAAGACTTCTGTTTAATGCGAATTTTTCAATCGTAGACGAAGCCGAGCAGGTTTCACGACTTAAAAAAGCAATTCAGCAGTCGGGATACAATTCAAATGTGTTTACTGTAAAAGTACTGATATCTTTGATCAGCCAAGCCAAAAACAGGTTTGAAACCCCTGATTCGATGCTGGAAAAACATGGTGTTAACCCGTTTTATCAGGGAGTATCCGATATCTATAAAATATATCAAAAAGGGCTCCAAACAGATCAATCCCTGGATTTCGATGACCTGATTGTCAGAACTGTGCGGCTTTTCAAAGATGAACCTGATGTTCTAGAAAAATACCAAAACAAATTCAGATATATCTTGATAGATGAATACCAGGACACCAACAATGCTCAATATGAACTAGTACGTTTATTGGGCAGCAGATATCGAAATATCATGGCAGTTGGAGACGACGATCAATCCATTTATAGATGGCGAGGAGCGGAAATATCAAATATATTGAATTTCCCCAATGACTTTCCAGGCACAAAAATTATCAAGTTGGAACAAAACTACCGATCTACTCAAACAATTTTATCTGCAGCTTCTGCTTTGTTAACCCACAATAAACTCAGAACACCCAAGGTTTTATGGACAGATAAATCGCATGGAGAATTAATTACATGTGGTATTTGGCTTGACGATCGCGCGGAAGCGGAAGCTATATGCGATCTAATCAAACACACTATTGCAAAAAATGCCACTTCATACAATGACTTCGCCATTTTTTTTCGTATAAATATGCAGGCAAGGATTCTGGAAGAAGCCTTCAGAAAAAATCGAATACCGTATAAATTGGTTGGTAACACCAGTTTTTTCAGTAGAAAAGAAGTCAAAGATTTGCTCGCCTACATAAGATTGGTTTTGAACCCTCACGATTCAGGAGCGTGTCGTCGAATTTTGAATGTGCCACGTCGTGGAATTGGGAAAATAACCGTTGACCTGCTTGAAAAAACCGCTTTAGAAAAGGAATGCAGCTTTTATTTAGCAATAGACCATGTAATTACACAGAAGTTGTTGAGTAATGCCAAGACTCAGATATTGGAAACCTTTAAAGAACTGATCGAAAAGCTGATTCGTTATGCCGCACAACACAACGCCGTAGAATTTGTTGATTATCTTCTACAAGAATCATCCTATTCCGCTCAATTTGACCAGGACATATCTGCAGAAGCGGTAGCATCCTTGGAAATCATCGAAGGATTCAAAAATACCGTTGCAGATTATCTTCATCGAAGCGACGGGAAATTGGCCGGCTTTGCGGATTTCCTATCTTTATATAGCGATGATGAAGATACAAAACCTATGGAAAAAGATTATGTCCAATTGATGACATTGCATAGCGCAAAAGGTCTTGAATTTCCCATCGTATTTATTTCGGGGCTGGAAGAGGACTTGTTTCCGCTGGTAAGGGATGAGGTGGATATAGACCCTGCAGCACTTGAGGAAGAAAGGCGGCTTCTTTATGTCGGTATGACGCGCGCAAAGCAAAAACTGTATCTTTTCTGTGCCGCACAAAGGGGTCTTTATGGCAAAATTCGACGGCAAACCCCATCGCGGTTTCTGGAAGAAATTCCGAATGAATATAAAACAGCGATTTCAAACACAAGTAAAACACCCTTTGTAAAAAGACTTGGAGGGCCAAGTCCATCGAATACTTTTAACCCTGGAGAACGTATTCGCCATCCATCTCTGGGTTCCGGCACTGTCGTCGATTGTTCAGGAAGTGGGCCGAAGGCTAGAATAACCATTGACTTTGACCGCGTAGGCCGTAAGAAATTGATAGTCAGCCTGGCCAATCTAATACGCTTACACTAAATTATTTTTCATTGTAATCGATTAAGCCTTTTTCGGAGGCTAAAAATGGAAGCTCCCGAATGATGAGGAGAGTGAACGATTATCGGGAGCTTCACCGAACACGAGGTGTGTTATTCCGACGGCTCTTCGTTTATGTCACGGCTGGGGTTCGTTGAAAGAAACTCGATGTCCTTGACAAGAATTTCAACAGAATTTCGTTTTGCTCCTTCATCCGTTTCCCAACTGCGTTGCTTTAAACTTCCCGAGACTCCGACTCTGCTGCCTTTTCGAAGGTATTCAACACATAATTGAGCCAATGATCCGAATGCCACACATCTGAACCAATGAGGAACCGTTTCACGATTGCCATTGACCAGGCGAACTTCGTTATGTGCAAGGCTGAAATTGGCGATGCTCATACCATTTTCAGTTGTGCGGAGTTCTGGGTCTTGGCCGAGCCTTCCGATAAGTGTTACAGAATTAATCATATTATCCTCCATGTCTTCTGTTTTGAGTTGGTAACAGTGCGCACCAGGCAAATTTTCGTTGTCTTCACTCAGCCCAGTGTGGTCACTGTCAGTTATATAAAAGTAATTCTCTAAAGTTTTTAATGTGTTACGACCTATTCCGGAGATTTTCAGCAAATCCTCCATTGAACGAAACCTACCTCGACGAGTTCTCTCAATGATGATTCGTGAGGCCAATGACGGGCCGATTCCTGGTATGGTTACCAGTTCTGCACGTGTGGCTTTGTTCAAATCAATAGTCGGTCGTACGTTCATGAATGATAAAAGTGCAGAAGCTAGAACGGTAAAAAGGATGAGTTGTATTTTCAATGCTTTTTTCAAAGGCTAACCTCCACGGGCATAACCTGTTGGGGCAAGTGTTATGCCAATATCGACACTGTTTCTATAACTAACTGATTATTAATGAAAAAACTTGATAAATGGTTTTTTTAACGAGAGCAGATAGGAATAAATATGAGCTTATTTGGGTGGGATTACTAATGTGGCGCAGTTCTTTGCGAAAAATTACAACACCTTGATTTTTTTGATAATAATCAGACAAAAAGCAAGATTTTACCCTGTTAAATATCAGATTTGTATCGGATGCAATCCTGAGTGGGAATAGGTATCTAAATCCAGAGAATTTTCTTTATTTCTTATATATTTTTGGTAACCCAGACCGGCAACCATAGCAGCATTATCGGTGCAAAGCTGGGGGGGAGGGATAGTCAGGTTGTAACCGTATTCATTACAGGTTTCATGAAATCGACTTCGCAGTTCTCGATTGGCAGCGACGCCTCCGACAACGGAAACCGTGTTAAGCTTTAGGTGTTGAGCCGCTTTGATGGTTTTACCGATAAGAACGTCGACAACGGCTTGTTGAAAGGCGGCTGCAATGGTTTGAGCTGGGACAAGAGGGTTGTTTTTCGCAAAGTACATAACGGCAGTTTTAAGCCCTGAAAAACTGAAATCGAAATTTTCAGAATCGATCATAGGTCGAGGGAATTGAATATCATGGTCCGGGCATTCCTGGGCAAGCTTATCGATGATTGGTCCGCCGGGATATCCGAAACCGAGCATTTTGGCTACCTTGTCAAACGCTTCGCCCGCTGCATCGTCTACAGTTTGGCCGATAAGATTCATCGAGTTTTCACCGGCAATTTGAAGTAAAGATGTATGGCCGCCGGAAGCCACGAGTGCAACCTGGGGAGTGCCGTAAGGCAGCCCGCTTAAGCATGCGGAATAGGCATGAGCCTCGATATGATGGATACCGATCAGAGGTTTTCGATACAGAAAGGCCAGGCTTTTTGCAACGGTAAGGCCGACAACGAGAGAGCCGACGAGACCCGGTCTATGAGTTACGGCGATAGCATCGAGCTCGGACATGGATATTTGGGCGTCAGCCAGGCAAAGTTGAACGGTTGGAAGTACGTGTTCCAAATGTTTTCTGGCGGCGATCTCCGGCACAACACCGCCAAATTTTCGATGGTATTGTTCTTGGCCGGCTACAACGTTTGACAAGATAGTGATGCCATTTTCAACAACGGCGGCACTGGTGTCATCACAAGATGTTTCAATTCCCAGAATTTTGGTCATGGCAGTTCTAAAAAGAAGCTATTGAACCGTTTCTCAACACTCGAAAATGTCAATATTCGAGTCGTCTCAGCGGTCATATCCCAAAAAAAATCTACAGTAAGCGGAACTGAATGTAATTTGGGCAGGATCAATTGAGGCCATTCAATCAGTGTGATGCCATCTCCAAAGATAATATCGTTCATTTCCAGGTCATCGAGTTCCCGTTCCGATTCCAATCTATATAAGTCGACGTGATAGAGAGGAATGCGGGCATCATAATGATTGACAAGTGTAAACGAGGGGCTGTTGACAGGAGTGTGGGGTGGAACGCCAAGACCTTTCGCAACACCTTGCGCAAAGCACGTTTTTCCGCTGCCCAGCTCACCGATTAGTGGAATACAGTCTCCTGCCTGTAGATAAAAACTACATCGCTCACCGATCGAACGGGTTTGTTCCGGTGAGAGAGATAATACAGTTTTTCGTTTCATGAGTACAAACATGCCCGGTACTTATCCTAAGATAAAATATCAACCGGGCGTATATGTTAGAAAAAAGTAAAGGGCTGTAAAAAGTCAATAAAGGGTAGAAGTCTTATTCTTCCAGTTTTTCAATAAGGTAGTTGATAGCATCCTTTACCACATTCATTTTTTCAGCGTCTTCGTCCGGTATTTCAACATCGAACTCTTCTTCCAAGGCCATCACCAGTTCAACCGTGTCCAATGAATCCGCTCCCAGATCATCTGTAAATGAAGCTTCGGGAGTTACTTCAGATAACTCGACACCCAATTGTTCAGCAACGACTTTAATAACTCTTTCTCTAATTGACATTTTCTTGTATCTCCTAAAAATTTTCCGCGCAAGCTGTTTGCAGTTTAATTTTCAAGCGAATAAAAATCAATGAAATTCTTTATATCATTAATGTTTGAAATTGTAAATCGTTTAATATCCGGTGTTATCCTTTTAACCAGATTCGTCAGTACACTTCCCGGCCCGATTTCTAAAAACAACTCGACACCCATGTCCGCCATTTTTTTAACGGATGATGTCCATTGTACGGGCGCAGTTATTTGATCGACTAGGGCTTCACGAATTTTTTGGGATGAATTGGTCATGGGCAAAGCTGTGACGTTGCATATCACGGGATATTTCATTGGATTGATGTCGGAGTTCTTCAAAGCGTCACTCATAATTTTAGCGGCCGGCTCCATCAGAGGGCAGTGAAATGGTGCACTGACTGGGAGTAACAAGCTTTTTCTTGCACCTTTTTCTTTTGCTAAAATAATTGCACGTTCAACCGCGGATTTGTGGCCGGAGATAACCGTTTGTCCGTCGGCATTAAAATTCGCAGCAGCCAGCACTTCGCCTTGAGCCGCTTGTCGACAAATTTGTTCGATTGCAGTGTCGTCCAGCCCTATAACGGCTGCCATAGCGCCGACGCCGCTGGGTGTTGCCGCTTGCATGGCTTCACCTCGCAGGCGTACAAGTTTAAGCGCTAGGGGTAGCTCAAAGGCGTCGGCGAACCAAAGAGCGGTGTATTCACCCAAACTGTGGCCAGCCAGGCAGATGATGTCGAGAGGGACTAGACTTCTAACAACCGACGCTATGGCAGCCGACGTGGCCAGCAGTGCCGGTTGTGTATTTGCCGTTAAATTGAGTTCTTCTTGAGGGCCGTTAAAACATAGGGATGACAAGGATTGTCCAAGAGCTTTATCTGCGTTGAGAAAGACTTCTTTAGCTGAATCATATTGATCGAAAACGTCTTGACCCATACCTGCAACTTGTGAACCTTGACCGGGAAATATTATTGCCGTCTTCATGTAAAGCCTCCTTATGCTTTCGAAATGTTATTTCCAGGAGTAAAGCGTACGAGAAAATGCTTCAAAGAGTCAATTAAATTGTTCTGTAAACATGTTATTGCCAGTTTTCCTGCGCTTATCATGTCTTTTGTTGACGCTCTCCCATGGCATACAATGCAAAGGCCGTTGACCCCCAGCAGGATGGCGCCATGATACTCCGATGCCAAAATGTTTTGAATAAACTGCTCAAATTCGCCATATGCCTTTGGCTGAAGGCTGGAACGCGCTTTCTCCACCAAAAAAGATGAAAACCCTTCAACGGATTTCAATAGAATATTTCCTGTCAGACCGTCTGTTAACACGCAATGACAGTCTCCCTTCCATATCTGGTTACCTTCGACATTGCCGATGAACTCAGGAAATATGTTGCTCAAAAGTTTGTGGGTCTCCATAAGTCGTTGATCGCCTTTGGATGATTCTGTTCCGATATTTAACAGGCCGATTCGTGGTTCAGTAACATTCAAAAGGGTTTTGGCTGTGGCGATTGCCATTGCTGCGTATCCCAATAGATCGTCTGGGGATGCATTGACGGAAGCTCCGACATCGGTAAGAAGGAAATGGCTGTCATTTTCTGCTGGTAGAATTTGGCAAAGACATGCCCGAGTGATATTCGGCAGCAGGCCCCAATTTTTTTTCGCGGCCAGAACAGTAGCGCCTGAATGGCCTGGGCTGATGACGGCAGAACGCGTGGAGCGATCTATTTGTCTCATTGTAACGCAAATAGAGGCATCCTGTTTGGATGCGATTGCTTCGATTGCCGATTCGTTCATTGAAATTTGAGATGTTGAATGAATGACACGAATACCGGACTGCAGTGCAACTCCTCGGGATTTCAGACACGGAACGATCAGACCTTCATCGCCGACAAAAGATATATTGATTTTGTGTTGGACAGCCAGGCGCCATCCTGCTTCGATTACGCCGTCGATTCCCTGTTCCGCTCCAAGGGTATCAAAAATAATTTCCACTAGCCGCACTCAACGAGCAAATCAGTTATTCCTCTTTGATTTCGAGTATCTGTTTCGATTTATAGTACCCGCAATTAGGGCAGACTCTGTGTGGAAGTTTGGGCTCATGGCAGTTTGAACAGGTTGAACGATTAGAGACGGCGATATGTTTATTAGCCCGCTGCATTTTTACTTTTGAATGTGTTTTTC
Organism: bacterium; assembly: GCA_049652745.1. GTDB lineage: Bacteria > CSSED10-310 > CSSED10-310 > CSSED10-310 > CSSED10-310 > JBASEY01. The sequence continues at coordinate 236,325 of JBASEY010000029.1, forward strand.
GTTTTTTTGGTACCGGCACTTGAAAATCCTCACTTTTCTAAAAGATCCTTGAGCTTTGAGAACCGTGAATCTGTTACAGGCGGCGGACACTTGCAATCACCTTTGTTCAGATTATGTCCGCATTGTGGACAGAGTCCTTTGCACGTATCTGAACATAACATTTTCATCGGAAGTTGTAAAATCAACTGTTCTTTAAGCGCGTCGAGCAGATTGATAGCGTCTTTCACAATTTCCTCAGGTTCCTCATCCGTGTCCTTGAATGTATGAGATGCTATGCGTCCATCATCTTTTTGCTCGACATAGTGCATCAAAACAGGGGTTTCCATTAGGCATTCATAAGATTTCAAACATCGGTCACATTGAAAAATCCATCGGCTTTCCAAGCGTCCGGAAAGAATGAAGCGCTCGCCAAAGCGTTGAATGGAGCCTTTGAAAGAAACCTCGTCCGCCAGTTTAGAGTTCTCAATTTGAATATCGATTTCAGAAGCTGGAAGGGAAAATGCCAAAACAAGGCCCTCATTCGGAATTTCGTTTAAAAATACTTTTTTATAATCCAATGCGTTACTCCTTGTTTTTCGCTTCCTGCTGAAGCCGAAATGCAGGCTAACGTTAAAACTGAAAATTCAGGTTGTCAAGATTCGTTTGACACGTCGAAAAAATGAATAAGTAAAATCTAATTAGTAAAACAATGCGGATTGAGATAAAATTCATTAGTCTATTTTTTTTATGAAAGGAGTGAGTCGATGTCGAAACTTATAGGACGAAAAATAGTGGTCAGTGGGGCGGCAAGAGGTATAGGCTTTGCGATTTCAAATAGTTGTCTTGAAGAAGGCGCGGAGGTCATTCTTGTCGATTTAAGCATGAAAGATCTTGAATCCGCCGCCGAGCGGCTTGCTGTGTATAGAGATAAAATATATCTGAAAGAGTGCAATGTTGCCGACGAAACACAAGTCAAAGCTTTGTTCGATTTTGTCAAAAATGAAATAGGCGGTTTGGACGCTTTAGTGAACAATGCCGGGATAACTCGCGACAATTTGTTCATGCGTATGTCTATCGATCAATGGCAATCGGTAATAGATGTGAACTTGACAGGCACATATTTGATGTCCCGGCATGGTATAGGGTTGATCAGAAAGTCTTCTTTCGGCCGGATTGTAAATCTTTCCAGTGTTGTAGCATACGGCAATCCTGGTCAGGCCAACTATTCCGCATCCAAAGCCGGTGTAATCGGGCTGACAAAAACGCTGGCCCTGGAGTTGGCTCGCTATAATGTCACTGTTAATGCCATTGCACCAGGTTTTATCGAGACTGAAATGACGCGTACTCTTCCAGAAAAAGCCCGTGAGGAATGGTTGACAAAAATTCCGGCAGGCCGGGCCGGGCAACCATTGGATGTTGCAGAGACAATAGTTTTTCTTCTTAGTGATGCGGCATCTTACATTACGGGTTCGGTTATATATGTCGATGGCGGTTTGGGATTGTAAATAATATCTGAGAAAAGTATGAGGTCATGATCAGGGGTGAAGGAAAAAGTGTTTTAGAGTCATTCGATGAACTCTCCGGTGGATTGGAGCGGCTTTCCAACCATTTCAAAAAATATAGGCACCTGGTTGAACAGAACATACCTGAATTGCGGCAGCGCCTGGCCGAAAGAGGAATGGCCGGAAAAGTACATTTATGGCGAAAATCGCACAATTACAAGCGGCAGATGCTGGCTGTCGCAAACGTTGCTGAATCCAAAGAGGAGATGCAACGGTATATCGGCACATACTTTGCCCTACAGATGCTGCATCTGCACTTTATCAGTATAGAATCATTACGACGTGAATTTGGTAACGATACTGATCGCATCAAGGTTTACAGGCAAATTTTATATCGGCTGAGAATCCAACGCCGCACATTGATCTCCACTTATTTAAGCATGCTGATTCATGTTCTCTATGGAGATACAAGGCTGGATGGAATAGCGATCAGCAATGTCGGCATGATAATGGATCAAGAAGACCTCGATATCGCGGTTTTCTATTCACCAGGTGTCGATAAAGCGGCATGGGATGCCGTAATAGGGCAGATGGCTGCAGAGTTCTTTAAATATTCCTCAAAAATGCACTTTTATCTTGCCGAATTGGTCGCAACTCGGTCTTATTTGGCCGACGTCTCGGATTTTCAAAAGTTTCTGGCAAAAGATGTCAGCAACTTCGTTTTAATAACAGAGCTGATGGCCAGTGAATACTTGTTTGGTGATACCCGAACGATGAAAAGCATGGAAGAAAATATCATCAATAAATTCTTCTATGATCCAAAAGATAGATACTGGCATGAAGCCTATCTTCGTGGTCTGATGGCAGAGGTTCAAAGCCGTATTCAAGAGAGAATAGATCTTCGGTGGGCAAGCCCCAAAAATGATGCGTTACGGCTGATACACAACTCGGTCAGCCTGTTGAAATCCATATATCGAGTTCATGAACATGGTTCGCGGGATACTTTGGACACCTTGATCATTCGTGACCCCGGCAGTAAAGGACTCTACCTGAAACTACAAGATGCATTGAATTTCTGCGAAATGTTCCAGCATGTATACCAGTTACTCATTTCCATTGACGACCAGTTTGATACGAGCGATCCGGTCACTATCGAAAACTTGGACATCGTTGCTGAAACTATGGGATTTCAAGCGCTAGGCCCTGTCAGGCCGGGATCTCGTTTAATGGTGCATTATTACGAAGAATTGTCCCAGTTGTCCATTCTTGCCGGACGTGTTATGGAGAAAGTCTCTGAACACCTTCGGAAAATAACGGTTTTCAATGATCTGTTCCAAGGGAATAAACCTCCGGAATTGAATATCAAATGGACAGACAGCCTGATTAGGAACCTTTTTTCCGTCATCAAGCAATTTTGGGGTATCCGCTATTGGGATGACGTCCTGATTTTAATGGGCGAAAATAACGGCCGCTATCTCAACCAATTGGTGGACTCAATCGAACAGTTGTCTTCTCATCGAAGATTACCCGTTTTTCGACGGCTGGTTGATGTGATCGCATTCGATATGGATTCGATGGTCCAAATGGCGGTATTGTTTCGTGAGTATATTCGGCACCCTTCAACTCTCGATTATCCTCATGAAATGAACCAATGGCTCTTGGAATTAATAAAAAATGATCCCACGCGCCTGGATGCGTTGATCAAACTCACACTCACCAATCCTGAAACCGTCACTCGTTTTTTGGCGCAACTTGAACATCAGCAGCTTTCCGAGTTGGAAAGAATTGTTGAAAATATCAAATATCAAGATGAGGATTTTATCAGTCATCAAAAAAAGTTTGTGATTTTGTGCAAAGTCTTGACTTTTTCATCGAATAACTATCGCCGATTCTTTATCAAAATTGTGGGCAAACGCCCTGAAATTGTTACCCATATAGACGACTTGAGGTATCTGGACAGGGTTCGACAGTTGTTATGGGCGGAACTCTCAGATGCAGAATCCCCGGAAGATCTTAGTGAACGTCTGACAACCTTCTACCAATTCGGGTTCAGTAGATGCGGGTTGGAAGCCCTGAACCGCTTGGATGATTTGGAATCGTTCTACCATATGTATCATTCCTTTTTTCGTCGTTATTTTCGCTGGCTATATAGAGCGTCACAATGGACGGTTGAATCGAAAAATCTCTATCCATTTGAATTGGCAACACAGGACGAAGATGATCAACCGATAGCCATTTTTTGCGCCGGAGGCTATGCCTTGGAAGAGGCTTTTGAGAATGATATTGATTTATTTGTGATCTGTGAAAGATCAGATCAGGTTTTCCTGCGCTATGCTTCTTCTATTGTGAATGGAATCAACCGAGAGCTCAATCGGCAAGGCGTTTCAACCCAACATCGGTTTGCAGAGTATTTCAACTCCTTTGTCATTCCGATTCAGCAGCTTGAATCGAGATTTGACGAACCTTATGAAACCGACTTTATCGAATGGTCACAACTTTTAAATGCACGGTTACTCGTAGGCAGCCAGTCCTTTGATCGATTTATCGACAACCTATTGGAAAGAAAATTGTTTTCCAACCCTGCCCGTTTTATTGAAAGCCTTCTGGCAGAAATCGACGATAGACAAAAAGACCACAGACAAATAAAAAATCAACCTATTAATGTCAAAGAAAATCCGGGTGGATTAAGAGATATCCAATTAATCCTTCAAGCTGCATTGGCGTTTCTTGGCAGACGAGAGTCCGATGTTTGGAAGACTTTCGAAATGTTAATTTCAAAAATCCCCAAGCTCGAATCGGAATTCAAAACTCTTGAGCGAAATTATAGATTTTTTCGAACTTTTAAAGACCTTTATTATTTTAGTTCTTCAGCAGATGACAATATAATTTTCGATCGTTTACTATATATTTCACAGAAAATGGGAATAAAAACAGCGGATTCCGGAGAATTTAGCCGTTCTACATCACAATTGATTCGCAGATATAAAGATCGCCTGTATCGTTCCAGGACGGTGATTCAAAAAATTGGCAAATATCTGTTGAGTAATATAGGTAAAGAATAGCTTCTTTATGGCAAAATCTACAGCGCTGTAGTTTGTTGAAACAGCTTGGGTATCGAGGTTCTACAAAGACCGATTATTTGGTTTTTTGTGATGATATAACAGTTGTTATTTTTTTTCTTATCCGGACAGACTGTCCAGATGATCTTCGGCCAAATACATTGCTGCATGATTGACCGGATAGAAGGAGTTTGATACGTTCAGTGGGGTTGCTTTATCAAAATTGACCTATAAAAATGTGAATACTGCGATGAAAAAAGCTTTTATTATTATTTTAGGGCTATTGACTGGAGCAATTACCACAAGAGCTTCCAGCCCGGATCTTCTGTCCAGAGTATGGAAAGATAAATCTTCAGGTATTCTGGACTTGAGTCTTGTCTCGATCGATATCGATGTGTCCGGACGACGAATTTTATGTGCATCGAATACACGTGTTTATCTTTCGGAAAACAAGGGACAGTCTTGGCAGATGGTTTTAAAACCGCGACAAGCATATCGCTGGGATGAAATAAAAGATGAAGAAACGGCTAAAGTAGACAAAGAGGACGAAGAGACGGAAATCGATGTTGAAAAAGAATTCGATCGCTCTGAATACGATGAAGAAGAACTATATGAATTGGAAATCTTGGATTTTGAAGAAGAATTAGACTCAATTTCTGATGACGAATTGAAAGAGCGTCTGGAAAAGGCGGGTATTTTTGAAGCGCCGGAGGGTATTAAAGAGCTGGATGATGATGACGATGCTGGGCATGAAGAAGATGCAGAGTCGTTCTTTGAGACCGACAACATCATCATCCGTCAGGTATGCTGGAACCCCGTTTTCTCTCAATACGCCTATGCCGCAACAAATCAAGGATTGTATATCTCGTCAAATGCAGGAAGAAATTGGTTGAAAATATCGGTAACCAATAGTGATTTTGTGGAAGATATTCTTTCTGTAACCGTGGCATCTCCCGATGGCCTTGTCATCGCTGTCTTGAGAGAAGGAATTTTTGTGTCTGAACCCCAAGGAACATCCTTCTCCGAATTAAATGGAGTCATGCCAAACCAAGTGTTTATCGATATTGAAACGGATCAATATTTCGATAATTCGCTTGTTGTTTTGTCTGAAAACTCTATTTATTGGGGGAAAATAGGAGAAATATTTCAGACGGAGACTATCGATAGATCGATGTTTATCACGGCTCCCCATTTTATCACCGTCACCGATGTCGGCTTGATTGTTATAGGGGGTGATAATTATTTAGGTGTGATGACGGAGACCGGCCATTGGAGAGCGTATGAAATTCCAGGACTTTTAAGGGGAGGTGTTCAACAGATTGACCATGTTCCGGGTTTTATCTTAGCTGCCACGAATCGGGGGGTTTTTATCTGGAATATTTCCACTCAAAGCGGTCGATATCACAACGTCGGCTTAACGGATTATGATGTTCGGGATATCGCAGTTAATTTTCAGAACCCGGAAGAAATTTGGATAGCGACAGCATCGGGTGTTTATCTATTATCATTTCCCGGCATCGTGGAATCAGAAATTCCAAGTATGAAATTTTTACCGGAAAAATTACCGGCTTTGGAAGAACTGATCAAAGTATCTCTTCACCATGCTGAGATAGATTTATTCCGGGACCGTATTTGGTTTGAAAGAAAGCAGAGAGGAGTCTGGTTACCGGAGATAGATTTTACGTGCAGAATTGCTCCTCGTGTGCATGAAAAAATGACCAGTAATACGGTTATCGCTGTTACGAAAGGCACCGTCTTTACTGGGCCGATAAGCGAGCGATATGATCAATGGGATCGGGACTTGTTCAGAGTTCATGTTGAACTGTCCTGGAAGCCGAATCTGATGGCGTTCAATCAATTTGAGCTTTCGATTCAGCAGAGAATAAGAAGTGAAAACGTGCGTAAAAATCGACAAATGAAGAATATTAGAAAACTTTATATTTTGCTGGCGCAATTGTATCGAGACAGGCAGCTAGCGGAAAATATGCAGGAAGAAATAGATAATTACATTAAAATACAACAGGTTCAGGCGCAACTGAACGCATTGACAGGATACTCTTTTGATCAATTGTTAGACAAGGTTTACCCTAAGTTATGAGGAGAATTGAGATGAACAAAGTGGCAGTGGTTATGCTGGTGTTTACGGTATGGGCCATGACGAATATATGTTTGGCTGAGACGCGTGTAAATATAAACACGGCGACGGCTTTGGAACTGCAAACCTTGCCGGGAATCGGCCCCGGCATGGCGCAATTGATACTGGATTTTCGTCAATCAAATGGACCATTTAAAACTATAGAAGACCTCTTGAAAGTGCCCCGAATGGGTCAGAAAACGTTCGATGTGCTGAAAAATCACATCACTGTAGATTCACCACCACCCAATAAAGTTGAAGGCCAAGATTCGAAAGAATTGGAATTCAAAGCAGTTGAGGGACCGACTCCAACGCCGTTGCCATCTGTCGAAGAAGTGATGGCGATGTTTGAATGGGAGCCGTCAATACAAGATGTGCAACGAGCGGCGATAAAGTTTGCAGAAATCGATGCTTATCGGTTTGAAATGTGGCGGCGGAAGGTAAAAGAAAAAGGGTTATGGCCTGATGTTTTACAGGTTTCAGTAGCTCACAAAACTGATGACGATTATGATTACACCCGTGCATCAACTATAGGGATTTCCGGAGGTACTGCGTATGTCGGTCCTGATAAAGAAACCTGGAAAAACAGTACGGATTCCGATTTTGATTATCAGTTTAGGTTACGGTGGAAAATACAGGATTATTGTTTTAACAGTGACATGTTGCGTGTGAGTTCCGAAACAGAGAGACAAGTAAAATTTCGGCAGAGTATTATCGAGGATGTAACCAAGCTGTATTATGATCGAAGGAGGTTGCAAGTTGATATGATTTTGCAACCGGATGTTCAGACATCGGTGAAGATTCGACAGGAACTGCAACTTGAAGAATTGACGGCGGCAATCGATGGGCTTACTGGGGGTTACTTTTCTGAAGCTTTAAATAAAACCCATTAAAGGCAAAGGGGTTGAATCATGAATAAAAAAGGGATTTCAGGAGCAGTTATATTATCAGGTGTTCTGCTGTCAGTGTTCTTTTTCGGCTGTACAAAGGATATTGAGAATAGTTTTCAACGAGACAAATTGCCAACCAATGTTTTGCCGCAAGTTCTGGCTTCAAACTTGAATTTTCCTTGGGGAATTCAATTTATATCAAATACAGACCCTGACGGAGTAGGTGACGGAAGTGTTGTTCATCATGGAAATCTATTGGTTGCTAATAGAGGAACATATGGTGATTATGCTGATTCAGTGACCCAAATAGATCCTGGCAGCGGTCGTGTCGATATCTATAGTCATTCAGGTTTGACTGACAACAAAGGGACGCCGGCTGTATCCAATCCTTATGATGTTGCTTTTCTTGGGCCTTTTGTTTGGATAGCTAATGACGCTTTAGGATTGGGCTCGGTGGCTGCAACGGATCCCAACCCGACAAAAGAGCCTTCCGGTCATACCGGAAAGGCCGGCGAACCGGTTCCGGGTCCTGCAGGATCAGGTGTTTTCAACATGAGCGACTATGGTTTTGTTGTGGTTTCTGTCACTCCTTCAAACAGGGCCGAGAATGTGTCTCACTTTCCTGTTATTGCCGTTGAATTTTCAGCTCCAGTTAATCCAGCAACCGTTACATCATCGACATTTCAGATCAGGGTCGACTACAGCCCCATTTCTCCGAACCCACCACATCCGACGGGATCATATAAGTATTCAAATGATTTCAAAAGAGTCGAATTTGTTTATGAAGAAGACTTGGCGGAATATACTCGATATAGAATCGTTATCGATAAAAAAGTTACCAGTCACGACGGAATTCCGCTTCATGGCGATCTCAGAAGCCCTGGTCCCAATGATTTCATCAGTTATTTTACGGTAGGATATTCGTGTCCCAGAGTCGTCTGGGTACGGCCCGCCAACGGCGCAGTGCAGGTACCAGTAAATACCGTTGTCGAGGTCGGTTTTTCTGAACCAATAAGACCGACTACCGTGACATCGACGGCTTTTATCCTTTCCAATCTCAACGGTTCAAAAATCGCCGGCGATATCTTTGTCAACGAAACACAGACGATAGCCACTTTTATTCCTCGTGATCATCTGGATGAAGAGGATACATTTATGGTCGAGGTGAATTATCGGGTGCGAGACTTGGCCGGTAACCCTCTTGACCAGATCCCTGGAGGGTATCCGGATCCGTTTATAAGTTATTTCAGTACGGGAGAATTATCGATAAAACCACCCCGTGTGCACAAAGCGGAAATAATTAACGGTTATTTAACCGTTCTATTTACAAAGGAAATTGATCCAGCCAGCAGGACTGGGTCATATCTAACAATAACCGATCCGGAACAACATGTTGTTCCCGGTACAATTGACTGGCCGTCAAATAGCCATCTTATGTTCGTGCCGACGAATGGGTTTGGAGAAGGATACTATGAAGTATGCATCGAAGATGTTCTGACGGATATGCAAGGACTCCATCTGGACGGTGATGATGATGGAAACCCCGGGGGTCGTTTCTGCGCTAAAATTCCTTCAGGCGCGGAACGTCTTTATGTGACTTCTTCTTACCCTAAAGAAGGCGATCTGAACATCAGCGTTGACACTCAAATTTTCATCAACTTTTCAAAACAGGTCAACCCGTCAACCATCACCGGCAGCTCCGTTTTCATCGCTCCGGCCACCGAACCCGAAAATCGTCTGCCGACGTCCATCGCTTTAAATCCTGGAAATATAAGCCTGACGATGAATTGTCTCACCGATCTAAATACAGATACCGATTATGTGTTGATTGTCACAACCGATGTCACGGATTTAGCGGGAAATTCTCTTGACCAAGAACCAGGATTACCTCTTGATCCTTATATGGCTACATTTCGGACCGCGTCCACCTATGCAACGAATGCAGGCGTATACAATACACGACCAGCTCACAACAGTTTTGACGTCTCGGTTTATACCGACATCGTTGTTCGATTGACATCTCCCGTCGATCCATCGACTGTTACAACAAAATCTTTTACATTGACCGGGCCGGCTGGAGATGTTCCGGGGACCATTGTATTTCGCTCCGGAAATACCATTTTAGCTTTTTTACCGAATGAAAAACTGTTGCCGGAAGAGATGTACACCGTCACTTTGAGCGCTGACGTTAAAAACCCTATGGGCCGCCATTTGGTAGGAAATGAAGCCCTTGATGTTCATAATCATGCGCTTTCCTTTTCTTTCAAGACAAAGCAAGGAACTGTCATTATCAACGAAATCGTTCTGAATCCAAGGCAGAATTGGAACGATCAGGAAAGCGGCGATAGGATACCATTTAATACGATTCCCGGGACAGCGCCTGTGACAATGGCGGATCGCTGGATAGAATTGTTCAACGCATCAGATCAAACGGTTGACTTGGCCGGATGGGTATTGCAAATGAAGAACTCGAGCAAGCCTTATGTCATTGGGTGCGATGAAGCCGTTGAAGTCATCACACCCCCCTTTGCAACCATTTCCAATTTTTTACCCGAATCATACCTGGTGGTCGCGAATCTACCAGATTCATTCAGTCTGTCGACTATTCTGGAACTTCGTGATGAATCAGGAACACTCGTCGACAGCGTTGACATAGGAAAACTGACGAAATCTCCGTTGTCGTTCTCAAAATCCCCATTGGCCGACGCCTTTTCTGATTTATCGGAAAGCATACTTTTAGAGAGCCTGGCACGAATTCCAAACGGCGCCTGTTCCGGAGACAGCACGACTGATTTCATCAGGCAACTGGCAACCATCGGATTTGACAACGGAGGTTTATCAGGGTTTGGGCTGTCCACGGGTTTTTGGGGCGCCAATGTGGGATTGGTAGGTGTAAGCGGAATTGCTGCTGCCGGGATAGCGCCAGACCTTCCTGATTATATGAGCCATCTGGCATTCGTCACGCATACGGCTTTAGGCGCAATATTCGGAATCGATCTAGATAACGGCCCTTATGTCGTTGCCGCTGGATTGAATAAACCCATGGGTATTGAATACGTGCCTATACGTGAAAACGGCACGATCGTTCCTGGAAAAGGATTTCTTTTTGTTACCGATCCAGAATCTGGAAATATTGCACGAATCCGTCTGACTCCATCCGGACCTATCGGGCATCCAACCACTCGATCCATAATGGATACAAGCGAACCAAATTCATTTGTTTTCTTTACATATCCCTCGCTCAAAAATCCGGTTGGGATAGCCTATTCACGTCAATATGACACGCTGTTCATTGCATGCCGAGAAAATGGATTTGTATTGGAAATTACCCTGGATGGAGTGTTGAAAAACACATTTGATACCGGCTTAGGCGCCAATGCTCTTGGTGGAATCGATATCGGCGACACCGGTAAAGGCGATGTGGTGTTTATTACGCATACTGGAGGGGATAGAATACAGGTTGGAGATGGTAACAGGGGATCGGTAATGTATTTCAATCCTAAACCATGATTTATTCACATATAAGGAAAAACACTGATGAAATTTGATACAGTCGACATTAAAAATCCTGAAGGTCTGAACTTTATTTTCGGTATGTCTCATTTTATAAAAACGATTGAAGACCTTCACGAAGTGATTGTTCAAACACAACCATCGATGAAATTTGGCATTGCTTTTTGTGAAGCGAGCGGTCCGCGGCTAATTCGAGTTTCCGGTAATGACAAAGAATTACAAAACCTCGCCGTTTGGAATGCGCAAGCGGTTGGAGCCGGGCATACTTTTTTCATTTTTATCAAAGATGGATTTCCGATAAACATTCTCAATACGATCAAGTCAGTGCCGGAGGTTTGTAGAATATTTTGTGCAACCGCAAATCCTTGCAGTGTAATTGTTGCGGTTAACGAAACGGACCAAAGGGGTGTTATGGGAGTCTTGGATGGTTATCGACCTTTGGGAGTTGAAACAGAACAAGATGCTCGTGATCGAATCGATTTCCTGCGAAAGATCGGCTATAAAATCGGATAAGTCCGGTTCGTTTTTCAGTCGATAAGGCTGATTCTTGGTGATAAAAAAAAGACCTGATATCGTCAGGTCTTTTTTTGGCTTGGTTCAATGGTATTTCAAGGAGGACTTATCGTGTAGATAGCGGTCGGGAGGGGAGTCGGGCTGAAAGTGGGGTTCGGAGTCGGTGTTTGCATTGCTTGTGACAATTCATTTCGGATTGAAGTAATGCAGTTGACACCACCAACTGTACCTATTAATTGGGAGTAACAGAAAGATACAGAAACACCGGGATAACCGAAAGGATTTTTGCTTATAATGAGGAAATCATCTTGGCCGATTTTAGCATTGAAGGCGAGGAAAGTTGTGACTGTATTCACGGGTTTTCTAATCGGAACATATACCATCCCTTTTATGACGAAGTTCGATGGTCGGGCTCCATCCCAGAGAGGTCCGCTGGCATAATCCGGTCTTTGAATATCATCAATAGATGGCATAGTGTAGTGAACCAGATTCATGTCTTCGCTGCTGTTTCCCGCGATGGCCAGAACCGGTAAATAAGAAGTTCCAGATAAATTTGTGGAATCATAAACAACAGCTCCGGTGACATTGTCAAAGTCCTTGAAAACAACGCTTTGGTCTGGTGGATAAAGTGGGCCTTCAAAGTCAAGGGAAGCATTCCGCTTATTTCTGAACACCGCGAATTCACCATTTTCAGCGACCACGATGAGGTCAGGTTCTGAGTAGATGTTAACATTGTCTAACACCGGAGCAACAACGAGTTTTGCGCATTGTACGCCTTGTGTAAAGTTCACGGGAGGCAGCGTAACAAAATTTGTCCAATTGCCGCCGGAAAGATCATATATCGTTATCTGTGGTGTGCCGTCATTGGTGTTGTTCATGACAGCTAATTGCTCCGTTCCTTTTCCCATAAAGTCAGCAATGGCCATATCTTTGATAAATCGGTCTTTTGGGCCCTCAATAGTTAAAGTGCCGGGCGTTTCCAATAAAACGAGAGAGCCGAATGCACCTTCAATTCCGAAAATCTGAAGGTTATTTTTACCTAAAATGTCAGCGTCATATCGGTGGGTTGCGACAACAATTTTATCGTATACAGGCGGGATATAACCGAAGTCGCCGAGATTACCGGCTGCAATACTTGTTATTCGGTCCAGAGGAGCTTTCCCGGCCATGGCTTTCTGCAAACCAAAAAGCCCTTCAATTCCTTTGTTGGCATAATGTTTCAGGCAGAAGAGATTGTCACCTTCGCCCCAGGACTTATTGTTGGCAAAAACTAAGTCATTCCAGGGATCTTGATTAAAAGGCGGAGTGGTGAGATTAGCGGGTTTAGCGTATGTGATATCATAGCCATTTGATACGAAATATCTAGTGGAACCAATGTATTGGCAAATCTCTTCAAAATCATTGAAATCGTGAGGTAAAGATCGAGCATAGATCAAAGATCTCCCTCCAAGAAAAATTTCTCCATCGGATGGATCAAAAGGTGATCCGGGTTCAGTTGTGGGGGTAGGAGTCGGAGATGGTTCAGCGGTGGGAGTATCCGGGGTGGCGGTTGGTGTTCCCGGACCCGGTGTGTTCGTAGGAGTCTCTGTCGGTGGGTTGGTAGGAACGGGTGTAGGTGTCATCTGTTCTATATCGACCAAAGCTGAGCCGGAGTACGCCAAGTTCTTGGGATTGATATCGATATTGACTTCATAGTCTTTATAATAATAGTAAACGGGCTTGTTTGGATTATGGAGGTCTGAGCGTCTCAAATTCGGAGCTTTTTGGTAGGGGGAGCTTGATTCAACGACGATGTTGACGCCGATACGTCGAATAAACTGATCAAGTCGATTCTCGCCAGGAATTCCATTTCCATTTTGATCCCCGTCCGGAGTTTCACCAGCCCTTCCGGTTATATATCTCATGTAATTAAGATTGACTTCCGACCACATCGGATTTTCCAACATTTTTTCAATTTCATTTGGATCGAGTACACCATTTCTGGCTCCAAACGGCCCGGGCATAACGGACTGAACCAAAGGTATCGGGTCCATGTTGCCCCAATCGCCCCACAAATCAAGAGGTTCACCGGGCCAGTCCGGATGACTCGGCTCATTCGGTGTGGTCAACGAGTCCCAAAAATGTCCCCAATAGGTAAACATCACTGATGGATAATCTCCGTTGGGATATTTGAGGTTTTTGTTTTGTTCGGCGGTGACACCGTTCTCGGGGTCATAGAAAAGACCTCTGACATTCAACGCGACCGGATGGACTCCTGAATGAGCGTTTCTGTATCCACCGCCATCTTTTATGCAGCCCCACCATTCTTTGAACAACCAAAAATCATTGGGATTTGTTGTTCGAAGGCGAGCTTCTCCGACGGTGATATTGTCTTCCAAATCAAGATGGTTAATCTTGTTATCTTGATTCGAATCCAGCGAGTACCGAACAATTTCCGCTCCTAAATTCTTGTATCCGTATTCCACATCGTTATCCCATCCAGTAAAGCGATAAGTCTCTGGAATCGATGTATCAAGAATGGTGTAAAGCGGTCTGAAAGCTGCGCTGATCCCAGAGGGTGGGAACAAATTTGGATCGGTAGAACCATACCGCTTTTCAGGATTACGTATTTCGCGATCCAGATCGGCACAAAAGATCAAATCATACATGCCGGCTCTTAATATCATCGGCTGTTTTTTTACGACATCGCGACCCACGCCTATTTGATAAAGGTCTTTTCGAAGAGAATTAATTGCCGACTGAGCGTCGGATGTCAAAGTAAGTTCAATTTCCGCTTCAGTCAACTCTTTCTTTGTTTGTAATAAAAATGAGTAGATAATTCCCATAACAATGCTGAAAATGATCATGGATATCAGCATTTCAATCAATGAAAAGCCTTTGTTATCTTTTCTGATTTTAAAAAAAGCCGTCATCAAAAACCCCTTTCCATAGAATTGTTCTACGCAGGAAGCTCAGGTCTATTCAGAACTTCTACACTTCGACTCATCACGCGAACAGCCCTTAAATGGGCCCGGTTATCCGGAGTGTTGACTCCTGGTTTAAAATGTCGATCAGCCAAATAAATGTTGACGGTTTCTTCCCGCCTTTGAAAATCTGCAATCGGTAAATTTACTGAAACATTTTTGCCATGCCAGTACATATACGGTTCTTTGTAACTGAATACAATTCTTACCGGCGTGTTTTGAGGATTGCTGGATTGTAGAAAGTTGACTGCACGGTTTAGCTTTAAAGGTCCTCTGAATACTTCCCTGGATTCTATCAAGTTATTGTTACGCCATTTTATCCCATAGTCGGGATCGTTGGGTTCCCAGTCCTGACGAAACTCCTTTTTGTCGCCATCGAAGCGGGTGTGTAAATTATAAGCCCGGGAACGATTGCCATAAACTGGATCCCATCCATCGTCATTTACCAAAACAAATGAATTGAAAGGAAACATCAATGTTACATTGTCTTGGGTCCGATACATCCGATTGTCGTAATTCAGCAATACAAAAAAGTCATTTTTCTGAGCATGTGCTTTCATCATACACAAGTCCATCGCATCGCCAAGCGCTTGAGCGGATCCATTAAGTGACATCATCGGACCATAAGCATTCCAAGAAATCAGGGAAATAGTTGCCAGAACCAGAAAAATCCCGATCACAGCCAATAGTTCAACTAATGAAAAACCGTTTTCTTTGTAAATATCCAAAATCTCCTCCAATCATCAAATGGCAGTTAATGAAGAGAGTAACATCCACACTGATTCTAACAGCAAAAAGTATACCAAAATTGAATTATCAGAAAATTAGGGAAGAAAAAAAATGATGGCCGAAAAAATGTGGCATAAGGTAACAGATTGTGAACCCAATTACTTATAATAAATCAGGACAAGTTTTCCAAGCGACGTGAGATTATTCCGTCAATCTAAATACAACTCGCCCGTCAACGATTGTCATTACACTCGTTCCTCTTAAACTTAAACCGCCGAAAGGCGTATTGCGAGATTTTGAGAAAAAAGCGTTGGGATCGACCCGCCAAAAGAAATCCGGGTCTATGACGGTTATATCGGCGGGGTCACCGGGTTTCAAGGATCCGCCTTTCACACCCAATATTCGGCAAGGGTTGATGCTCAAAACACGAATCAATTGTTGAGGAGTCATTTTTTTGGTGTGCACCAGGTGGGTCATAACTAGAGGCAGAGCTGTTTCCAGGCCGATAACACCATTTGGCGCATAGCTGTATTCCACATTTTTTTCGGTTTCAGTATGGGGAGCATGGTCTGTGGCAATACAATCGATGACACCGGACAATAGAGCTGCTTCCAAAAATTTACGATCCTCTTCAGTGCCGAGGGGTGGATTCATTTTTGTGTTTGTATTGAAAGATTTCACTTCTTCATCGTTCAGAAACAAATGGTGTGGTGTAACTTCAGCGGTAACATTGACGCCGCGATCTTTAGCTTCCCGAATCAATCGGACGCTTTCTTTGGAAGAAACGTGTGCGATGTGTATTCGTGTGCCGGTATATTCCGCGATTCTGATATCACGGGCAACCATGATTTCCTCGGCCAAAGATGGGATAGGCGGAAAGCCGAGGGTTGTGCAAACGAAGCCTTCTCGCATTACACCGCCTTTTGACAACTGCGGGTCTTCACAGTGTTCGATGATGATGCGGTCGAATATTTTACTATAATCCAACGCTTTTCTGAGTACTTCACCATTTGTGACACAATATCCATCGTCTGAAAAACCCACAGCGCCGGCTTCAACCAGTTCAGCCATGTCCGTCAATTGTTTGCCCTCAAGATTATGCGTGATTGCAGCGATTGGATATACTTTTGCCGGGGCGTTGGCTGCCTTCTCAAGAATAAATCGGGTTACTGCAGCGGTGTCATTCACCGGCAAGGTGTTCGGCATGGCCGCTACAGCAGTGAATCCGCCGGCTACCGCCGCCATACATCCCGTCTCGATCGTTTCTTTATCTTCGCGCCCCGGCTCCCGTAAATGCACATGCATATCCACCAAACCCGGGATACACCATTTACCGGTTACGTCTATTACCTGAACATCCTTAGGCATATCGTCTTGAATTTGGCCGATACGCTCTATTTTACCATCATGAATCAGTATGTCAGTTTGTGCGTCGATATTTTGAACCGGATCGATCACTCTGCCGTTCTTCAAAATCAAATTATTCATTACAGCCGCCTTTCATGAATTTATACAAAGGAATTGGTTTCTTTTCTGCCGGCTAAAAGAAATAAAAGAGCCATTCTAACCGCAACACCATTCGAAACTTGCTCCAAAATCACCGATCTGTTTCCATCAGCAACTCTAGGATCGATCTCAATCCCACGATTAATAGGGCCGGGATGCATAACCAGAACGTTATCCGATGTTTTCTTTAATCGTTCAGGAGTGAGTTGATAAAGGTTTGCATATTCTCGAAAAGATGGAATACAGACTTTTTCTTGTCGTTCTTTTTGAATGCGCAGTATCATGATGACATCCGCCCTGCCGATTACATCATCGAGTCTATAACTCACCTCTACTCCCAGTTTTTCAATATCCATTGGGATAAGGGTCGGAGGACCGACAAGGAGGACTTTTGCGCCCATCGTCACCAAACCGTAAATATTGGATCGAACAACTCTACTGTACGCTATATCACCGACTATCAACACGGTTAAACCTTCCAATTTTCCTAGATGCCGGCGTATAGTAAACATATCGAGAAGAGCCTGGGTGGGGTGTTCGTGAGCGCCGTCTCCGGCATTGATAACCGCTGCTTTTAGATGTCTTGCTATGAGATGAGGTGCTCCAGGGATACTGTGGCGGATGACGATGATGTCAGCCTGCATGGCTTCCAAATTTTTTACCGTATCGACAAGGGTTTCACCTTTGGAAAAACTCGATCCGGATGTAGAAAAATTTACGCCGTCAGCAGAAAGCCGTTTTGCAGCTATTTCGAAAGAAATTCTTGTGCGTGTACTGGGTTCATGAAAAAAATTGATAATCGTTCGGCCTCGAAGAGTCGGGACTTTTTTTATCGATCGTTCTGAAACTTCCCGGAAAGATTCAGCCGTATCGAGAATCAAGTCGATTTCTTGTCGTTTCATTCCCTCGAGGCCTAGCAAATCTTTATTTAGCAGTTGCAATGATTATTCCTCCTTTACTAAAAGAACCTGGTCAACAGGTTCACCCTCTTCGGTTAGTTTAACAACAATTTTATCGCCGGTCGTTGTCGGAATTTCTTTCCCGATAAAGTCCGGACGAATGGGATATTCACGCAGTCCTCGGTCGACAAGAACAGCAAGAGCTATTCTTTTAGGGCGCCCAAAATCCACCAGCGCATCCAAAGCTGCTCGAACCGTACGGCCTGTGTATAGTACGTCATCAATCAGAATAATTTCCTTGTTGTTTACCTGGAAAGGAATATCGGTTTTTCTGACGATCGGCTGGTTCTTCTCAAGCGCCAAATCATCCCGGTATAGTGTTATATCCAATATTCCAAGAGCAAAATCTCGCTTTTCAAGCGCTTCCAACGCTCTAACCAGCCTTCGAGCCAAATGTGCCCCCCCGGTCTGTATGCCGACAACAGCCAGGTTTTCACGATCTGGAAATCTTTCCAGTATCTCGCAAGCAAATCTGGATATTATCAACTCAATATCCTTTGCTTTCATCATAACAACAGCCTGTTTGTTTTTTTCGTTAACCATTGGAGTTCCCTTCCATATATAGTTATCTTTCGTAATAGATGAGTAGAGTTCACTCGGTTTCGGAAGTAAAACTTACGAATCCGGTATGAAATAACGTATCATCCCTCTGGTGAAAATGGTTTGTGTCTGATGACATCTCAATGTTACAGAAACCGGCACGATTTTTCGTTCGAGATCACCGATTATACCAATTGCTTCAATGGTTTTTTCTGTCGGGCATTTCTTTTTGAACCGGATCTCTAAATCATAGGTCAAACCGATTTTTTTATAGCGGGCCCAGATGCCCCAAAAAGCGATCTCATCGAGTATGGTCGTCTGAATACCACCATGAAGGACTCCTGGAAACCCCGCAAAAAGTTCATCGGAATCAAGCTGGCTGTAAACTTCCAGAGTATCGCTGTCATAATAAAAATCCATATGCAAACCAAAGGGATGCTCCGGCCCACAAGCAAAACAATTGTAGGCTCCGAAGCGATCAGGAGGAGGAAGTATTTTTTTTTGCATGGTTTAATTTCGTTTCAGTGATAAAAGTCATAGCCGTTATCAAAATCATTATCATAATGTTGAAGACCTATGGAGATCACATCGTGAGCGCCCAGTAATGACTGAGGATTGGGAACACGACCGTTTACTTCAAAGCCTAGAGCTTTGATGCCAAATTTTTGAATTAAATCCGGATAGCTGTCTAAGACAGCATGAAGCAACATGATAAAAGGTGTGCCTTCAGTCACTTCAACCGAGGTTCTTGTAACACCTATAATCGATTGAAGAGATGGAGCAAACTCCAAAATTACAGTAACGGATTTCAATTTGTCGTTTGATTTTTTATTCACTGTATCTATTTTTCTCTGTAAGTGATCAGACCTTTGGTCGGATCATGTTTTGATACCCCTACAGTAACGCAATCCCCAAGAACGATTCTTATATTGTTTGATCGCATACGACCGGAAATACGAGCCATAATGATGTGTCCTGACTTTGTTTCAACCTCGTAAAATCCACCTGCAAGTACTTTGGTTACATGTCCCTGAGCCGGAATAAGGTCATCTTTGGCCATTACCGACTCCTGCTGTTCTGGAGATTATCACTCTGAAACCCTTCATTCATCCTCCTTGAATAATAACATTGCGGCCATCATTGGCCATAACCTATAGTAAACCGTAATTTTCCAGATAATCAATACCAAGTCAAATCATTTCTGGAAAAATTTTACCGGCAAAGCTATACTTTGCTCTAAAGACAGATCACGTCGGACTGTCGATAACTCGCCGGAGGACTTATGAAATTATTTCTTTCACTTTTAGGGTTTATCACTATATGGCTCCCGCCTTTATGCATGGCTGAAAATACCATCGATCAGCTTGAAAAAGAAATGGGTTCAGTCAGTGTCATCGTTATGGAAACAAGTTTAGGAACGATAGAAATAGCCTTGTTTCAGGATAAATCTCCATTAACTGTTTCTAATTTTCTTCAATATGTCGATGACGGCTTTTACGACGGGACAATTTTCCATAGAGTAGTAAAAGATTTCATTGTGCAAGGTGGTGGATTCACCCCGGATTTTTCATTGAAAAAAACAAAAGAAGCTATTAAAAACGAAGCAAAAAATGGGCTGAAAAACAAACGAGGTAGAATTGCCATGGCCAGAACCGGCATAATCGATTCAGCAACCAGTCAGTTTTTCATCAATTTGAAAGATAATTCCATGCTTGATCATAAAGATGAATCTGCCAACGGGTATGGATATGCCGTTTTCGGACAGGTGATAAAAGGTATGGAAGTCGTCGACCAAATCGGCTCAATGGAGACAGGTGAAAGATTTATGGACCCGGAAAA
Source organism: bacterium (assembly GCA_049652745.1). Classification (GTDB taxonomy): domain Bacteria; phylum CSSED10-310; class CSSED10-310; order CSSED10-310; family CSSED10-310; genus JBASEY01. The sequence continues at coordinate 256,451 of JBASEY010000029.1, forward strand.
CAAACGCGGTCTTTATCATGATGTTCCATTGAATACAATAACAATAAAATCGATTACAAGAAAATAGCTAGTCATCAAACCGAATCCAATCGGTATCATCATACTTTTCCAGAAGTTTCAATAATTCCATCAACTTCTCTCGCGCCTGACCGGCGTTGAGTGTGCAGCCTTTTATCGAACAAAAGAAATCTTTACAAGAGAGTATAGCAGCAGGTTTTTTTATTGAATACAGGCGGTTGATAAACGCGATGGCGTCATCTTTAAGAAGGTCTTCCAGAGAATTTAAAAAGGACGGTTGCTCAGGTTTGAGCTGTTGTATCTTTTGCATTGACTGAACTACACCATTTTTCGCAATACCTTCCATTTTTTCCAACTCGGATAAAAAAACTTGGCTGCGCAAAACGATAAAGCTCGTGGTTATTTGTTCCAACAGCATTTTTAAAATGGTGTCCGGGTCCAAAGCTTCAATCTTTTTTCCAAGTGTAAATCCACAATTGCAAAGAGGATGCATTTCCAACGTTGAGTATGGATCATTTTTACATCCAGCGATTTTCAGTCGATGTATCGTGTCGATCAGGCTTCGGTTTTCCTGGAGCGCGCCGATGAATTCGATCGAAATCAATCGATTGAATAGTCGAAAAAGTTGAGATTGAACGATAATGTGGTAGGGATTGTTCAGGAATTTACTGTATTCATGCCGGTGCTCTTCACAGTACTGTTGACGATAGAGCTTTCGGAATGTCTCCCACTCTCTTTGAAAAACTTTCATACCATCTGCAAGAATGAGATCATCCGAAAGAAAAGCCTTTCGTATCAACGGATAAAGCAGAGATTTAATAGGTTCATATTCAGGCTTGTCAGGTACTTTTTCTTTAAGCTCGGCTAGATAATACACCGCAAATGAGAAGGCTTTAAGATCATTTTCACTAAATGAATGAATTTTTTTTATCGAGGTAAAAAGCTGATCAGGTTTTTCAATCGTCTCAAATTTAGATAAAAAACTCTGCCATTTTTGCACCGAGTCTGGACTTGACGGTTCAATTGTCGAGATCAACTCATCAAATCTGTCCAGCACAAAACGTGTCTCTTTCAGATCGGCTTCTCGGACAGGATATCGGCCAATCCAGTCCTTAACTGCATCTTTGACATGATAAACCGCACCTTTCCAAGTTTCGATTTGAGTAACTAATTTTTTCCACACTGCTTCTTGAGAATCCAGATCGAGCTCACTTAAGTGGCGGTTAAAAAGAAGCTTATGCAATAAAAAGAAAGCTGGGCGATACGCGTCTGATAAAAGGGATCCGCGGCGGATTTTATCGATCTGTCCGGTCAAAGGCAGATGAAGGTTATCCAATGAAAGTTGTTTCCCTGATTTATAGACGGCGACATATCCCTTGCGAATAAGTGTGGCTAAACCCAGATCGAAAACAGGTCGACTCATTCCTAAAGGTGGTTTGATACAATGGAGTAAAATACGGCCGGCGGAAAGAAGCGGATCGGTCGCCTGATGTGGCAATTCCGTTGCGCCGGGTGGTGGGAATTGAGCCATAATGGATTTCGTCACGAATGATTTAGCGGGTGATCCAGTCAGGTGGTAAATCCCGGATTTTTTTTGTGCCAGTCCGAGGGGAACGGCTATTTTTTCTATGGCATTCAGACAGATAGCATCTTTTTCAGGGTTTAACTCAGAACTGTTTCCAGGTCGAATAAACTTGTCCAAGAGCAATTCCTGGATAATTTTGCTATGGCAATCCATACCGGGAGCAATTCTATAGTGATCAGGATATCGATTATTGAAGCCTGAAGCCAGGGTTGGTTCAAGCCACTTTTCAAAGTGATCGTAAGGATGTTGTATCGCAAGCGTTGTCACTTCCTTGTTGAGATAAAGTCGGCCGGACATATATGCTTTTCGAAGATATTCAGATCCTTCGGAGAGAGCTTTTTCTTTGCGTTCATGAAGTATTTCAAGAATATCGGAATGGTCATCGGCATTCGGCTGAGAAGAAATTTCTTCTTCCAGGGTTCTGCATGCCTGTATATCCAAAAGCATGTTTTCTACGCCGCACAAGTCTTGAAGAGCCGGCACAACGAACGCCCAGGCATTGGAGGTTTCGGGCGGTTCCTGAGCCAGAAACTTCTGGACATGAAATTCGGCGTCATTCACGTCATCTGGAAAAAGCAGAATTAGAGCAAGATCAATTTTGTTGTTCAGCAGCGGTTGCCTGATAGAATCCAGAACTTGGCTGTCGATCTCATTCTTATGCACTAATCGTATGGCAACTCTACGTCGAGTGTTTTGCCAGAAGATCGATTCACGAATGACTGTTTTCTGAAAAAATGAAGCCAATGGAAAAAGACCATACCCCATAGAGTAGATGATTTCCGAAAATATCATTGGATAACTGACAACAAGACGACTTTTGGCTTGCTTGATTTGTTCTTCGATTGTCAGAAACGGATCCAGCTCGAGCGTAAAATAGTAGATGTCATCGAGCCTCGTGTTGCCGGCTATCCGTTTTAGATAACCGACATCCTGGAATAAAACCCTGATGATATGCTCTTCGAAAAACCAATAATTGGTATCTTCGGCGTCAAAAGGCGTCTCAAAGACCCGATATAAAACCATGTTGGCGATATTTCTAACGGTTTGATGTTCTTTGAAAGGAGAGATCGCCAGTAAGAACATGGTTTTCATTGTTTTTACAGCGGTTTGGCGATTGTTTTCATCTTTGAATCGATGCAGTATTCTAGGCAGAATGTTTTGGTTGAATAGGTGTAAATGGGCAGAATGCTTTACCGAATCAGCCAAGTGGGTCTGAAAATGATCAAAAATCGTGTCCGGGGTAAGAAGATTTTGGCAAGGCTCTTCTAAAATGCCTTTGACCAATATTTCAGGTTTCCCACGAATTTGAGTGGTTAGAAAATCCACCAGACCCCGGTGCCTGCTGAAAAGATCGATATTCTGATCTAAGAGTTTTAGCGTTTCAGGATGTATAGGGTACAATTGAATAAATGTCTCTTTAGTTATCGGAAGGTGTTTGAAAGCAGCAAACAGGTGATCGAAAATACCACCTATTAAATCTGTAGCGTCATCCCGATTTTTCAATAGCAGACGTTCAGAAATAAACTGTTGTAAATGGCTGGTCGACAATCTGAGATGCAGGTAACGAGCTTTAATTTTATTGAAGACGTCCTGGGTAATATTTCGATTCATTTCCAGGGATTCCTGGATGGCTGCCACAATCCAGAGCGGCTGCCCCAATGATGCTTCTCCAAGAAATTGTAAAAAACGGGTGTCCTCGTGCAAGTGATTCAGAGCCGGTTTGGATTGCAGAAACTCCGACAGTTCGTCAATTAAAAATAAAAGTCCATCCCAACCGTTTGCCCGGATGGTGGTCAGAAGCTCAGAGAATCGTTCTTTTCGATCCGGCATTGGATCAAAAGCCATGATCAGACCGGTTTTCTCCAGGAATTGTGAGATAATCGTGTGGGCGGACGCCGGATCATCTCTACAGATTTGTTCCCATGAAACGGAATCAAAACGAGATTGTATATACTTGCGAAATTCGGCTTCATGAACGTTTAAGATATATCTATTAAAAAAAGAGATATAAAGCTGCGTATAAGAAAGAGCAAGAGGGATTCCTGCAATTGAAGCGGCTTTTTCAGCCGAATGCCAAAAAATTTTTTCGAGTTGGATGTCCGCCGCATATTCTGTCAGAGGTATCATAACGGGCAGAAGCCGTTTATTGCCGATTGATTGTTTCAAGTCGCCGGGAGTGTTTTGGCGATTGAATAGTGCTTTGCGGGCCCATGAATATCTTGCAATCAAACCGAGAACGCTTAAAAGGTGGCTTTTTCCCGTTCCATAATTCCCGATAATAAAAAAACCGCGACCGTCTTCGTGGTTGATATGCTCCAAAATAATGCGGAAAATTTTCTGTGTATCGTCTGTCAAGACAAAGTCATGGTTTAGAGCTTCCAAATGCACTCTGCTTTCCGGATCCTCAGGATCGAGATCCCGAGCTTCGGAAAGATCGATAACCGTTTGAACATCAGGTACGCTTATGAGATCTCCTATACGAAGATCAAAAAGTACATCATCCATTTATGGACTCCGTCAATCGGTACGAATGTTCAGAATGGTTTCGAAGGGGTTCGGACGGGGCGAATCTTCATCGTATTCAAAATCTTGAGGGTTTTGCGCTTGCCTACGGCTCGCTTCACGAATTGCCTTGATCAGTGGATTGTCATCCAGTTCAGGATCGTCGATATCCGGAACCTGCTGAGATGATTTTGAGTAACTCTCTTCGCTGCTATCGTAGCTATCTGCCTGCTGATTAGCCTGACGCGTTTTCGGGAAAGCCGGACCTCTGGCCGGAGCACGCGCTTGTGCAGTATCGGAGGACATATTGGGTTGGGCTTTTTTGCCACGAGCAGGACGGCTGGATGCCGTACCGGCAGAGTTTGGTTGTTTCGCCGAACGGGCCACTCCTTCAGGGCGGCTTTCCGCCACCGAATTGTTTTCAAAGGTTTCAGAAGCTTGTGAAGGTGGCTCAGGATCTGAACCCAAGTCTTTATTAATCAGCTTTTGAGCCTGCGAGGGTTCTTTTACCGTGAAAGTGAAAGATATTTCTGGGGTGGGTTTATTTTGCAGTTCAGCTATATAGCGCTCATATGAAGAGATTCGCCCTTGATAATGACCGAAATACATCACGATCAATCCCAGCGTTATTCCACCTAAAGCAGTAACAATGAATGGTCCGAATATCGATGTTTGTTTTGATGCCATTTTTTTAATCGCCTATCTGTAAAAGTGTTATCATGTCAGCGAAAGCTCACTATCCATAACAATTAAACCTGTGATCCTGTTCCGATTGTTAAAAATCATTGTTGCCCTTTACTCGTATTGAATAATCAATTTTACGAGTGTTTCTTTCAAATGCCTTCGCGGAACGGCCTTAGTCGTTCACTGATCGGCATTGCATCTAACTATACTAAAATAAACCATCTTTGGAAATCAAAGGATTCACGGATTGAAGTTGTGCAAAGTGATGAAAGTCCATAAAATAGAGCCATGAATCGCTTCTATGTGATAGGTCTTGTTTTGCTTATATCGACTGCTTGGAGCCTTCCGATTTTGTTCGGTTATCTTACCACGCCGCCGAACTCGGTCACTCCGACAAAATTTCTTGGCTGGATACGTTCTGATGATTTTCACCGTTACGGATCGTTCATAGATCAGACTCGATACGAAAACCGAATTCTTTATTTGGACAATTCCGCTGTCGAACCCCAATCACCTAGAATGATCGCTGTTTACTTTTTTATTCTGGGTTTGTCGGGAAAAATTTTTCCTCTGTCGGCTCAGTCTCTGTGGCTGATATCTCTGTTCGTAGTGACTTCGCTGTTCATGATCACCCTGCTAAGAGCGTTAAAGGCATGGACTTCCGATATCAGTCTGCAGTATATGGCCCTGTTTCTAATCCTGTTCTCAGGAGGATTAGAATTTTTTGCCGTTAAAGCCGGCATCTCTTTTCCTCGAGAAAAAAACTTCTGGATGGACGGCTTTTCTACCTTCTGTTCATTTCACAATCCATTGAAAATTGCCGGCATCGCATCTGTTCTATGGTTGCTTTTAACATGGAAAGCCTATTTGGAAACCGGAAAAACAAAGTTCCTGGCAACTACCTTCCTAATCATTCTTTTTTCCTGGTCAATTCATCCAAACAGTGCAATCCCAGGCTATCTAGCGCTCGTTTCAACCATCTTTTCAAAAGCTTTCTTACCGTTTTCCATCCGATCCTCACTCAGGAAAATTATTAAAACTTATCTGCCATTGCTGATACCTTTTGGGATGATCGGAATTTACATCATGTGGATGCAAAGTGATTCCACCACCGCAGGTATCATCAAACAATATAATATTCGAAATTTGGTTGAGCCGTTCCGCTATTATCCTTTGAGGTATGGCCTTATGTTTCCTTTTGGCGTTGTCGGATGTCTGATATCCATGAGGGAAAGGACAATCCTTTCTACGCTGATGGCGGGATGGTGGATCGGTTCGGAGATGTTTGCGCACGTTTCCGGCATGTCAGGACTGCTTTTTCAACATATGATTCATCTTCCAATGGCTCTGTTCGCCTCTATTCCACTGATAAAAATTGTGCGCAGCAATACTTGTATGAAATGGGTCGTTCCTGGAGTTTTAGGGCTGAGCTTTTTTATACAGAACACATGGGTGATAGTGAAAGTCATCGATCAAACCGAAAAAGATGTCTGGCCGACCTCGTTGTATTGGTCGGAAGGAGAAATCGAAGCTGCTGAAGAATTGCGTGGCTATCCCCGAGGTAACGTGCTGGCATCACGTGATTCGGGTAATAAAATCGGGTGGCTGGCCCTTAAACCTTCGTTTCTTGGCCACTGGGGAACGACGCCTGCCAGGAGAGAAAAAGAGCGGGAATTCAATCGGTTTTTCGATAGCCGGACCAGCAACGCCTGGCGCCGGGATTTCATTGGGCGCTATCAAATCCAATATATTTGGTATGGACCCAATGAAAAAAGAGTCGGCATTCTGGACTACATGCTACCTCTGACACCGATCATTGATAACGACACAGTCACAATCTTTCGTGTGCTTCATAGTGAAAACATCAGCGCCACATCGTCAAATTCTTAAATATCAATTCGTGAAGTGCAGCTCGCGTAGAATTGAAATCTTTGGCGCTTCCGTCAAAGTAAACACGGTTGGTTAAAAACACGACGGCGATTCTTTTCTGCGCATCTATCCACAAGCTGGTTCCGGTAAATCCGTTATGGCCAAAAGCCGAATCGGAAAACAATTGTTTCGATGCCGGGCTGGAATCTGCTATTTGCCATCCCAGACCCCTATGGTGGTGATACGCTGTTGTGTGATTTGTTGAAGCCAGTAAAATAGACGGCACACTCAATATATCTTCACGTGTCCCGGGATTTATCATGAATTCAATAAAGGTCATCAAATCACGTGAGCTGGAAAACAAGCCGGCATTGCCCCCTTCACCGTCGGCTTTGAAAGCATTGCTGTCATGAACGATACCATGAATTCGGCCGCTTCGAAGGCTTCCATTGCCAAAACCACTTTGCCGGCATAACAACTGCTCCTGAGCATTCCCTTTTTCTGTGGGCGCAATTGCGTGTTTTAGTGAAACGGGTGGATTGAAAAAAGTATTGCGCATTCCCAGTGGTTGAAAAATATATTTTTGGGTAAAAGCGCTCAATGTCATCCCGGTTAACCGAGTCACTAATTCTGCCAGCACAATGAAACCAAGACAGCTATAAGTCACCTGTGTTCCAGGGCGGAAGTCCAGCGGTTTATCGGCGATGTACTGAACCATTTCTTGCCTGGAATTACAAAAAAGATAAAGCGGTTCCCATGCAGGTAATCCGGATAAATGGAGTAATAAATGGCGGACGGTGATTCCAGATTTGTCTAAATGAGGTTTGAATTCCGTAAGATAATAAGAGATGGGTTTATCGATATCGAGTCCGATTTTTTCCCTTAGAATCAAAATAGAAGTAGCGGTAGCCACGGGTTTAGTAATGGAGGCCAGGTCGAAAAGAGTGTCAAAAGTCACGTTTGTCGATGGTTTTTCCGGGGATAGAAAACCCGAGCTATAAAATGTTGTTTTTCCCTGGTGAAAAACTCCGATGGATGCTGCTGGAAATAGGTGTTCAGAATGGCATCGGTCAAGAAAGTCACCGACAACTAGATCCGGCACAATCAGCTTCCTTTCGATTGATAAGCCAGCGAGATAACGCCCAGAAGAATCAGCAAGGTTCCGAATATTTGAACAGGTGTCAATCGCTCACCAAAAAAATAATAGCTGGACACGCCGATGATGGCAAAACCCGAACCGACCATAATGGGATAGGCTACGGAGAGCTGCATTTTTGAAAGAGCGAACGTATAGCAGAGGAGATTCAGACCGAATAAAACGATTCCGCTGATAAACGGCCAGGAAAGATAGACTCCTGTTAGTCGTGCCGAAAGCGTGGAGTTGTGGTCTGTAATTCCTCTGATGTTGGCAAATTTCATCAAAATATTCGCCAGTGCATTGAAAATTAAAGCAATTATAAGAAAAACATAATGCATGGATTGATTCCTCTGTTCAGATAAGATATTTTTTGGGTTCGGCTTTCCCGCAGCCTTAATTCAGTATATTCTGAAACAGATATGAAAGGAATATTATTTCTATATTTATTTCGGTGATGCCTGTTTGTGTCAGACGGGATCCGAAAGAGGTGTGCCCCAATGCAGGATTCGATGGCGAATTTTTGAATCGACGGGCTCAAGAATATCCGGAGTTTTTAAGAGGGCTTCGACAAATTTGGCATGAAGCCGGTGTCCGGCTTTATAAGCTCTGACATGTGCGATTAATGGGTGTCCAAGCAGAACGATATCACCCCAAAAATCCAAGATTTTGTGACGTACGAATTCATCTTTGAAACGCAGGCCTTCAGAAATAACCCTATGGTCATCCAGCACAACGGCATTCTGAAGATTCGCTCCCAAAACAAGGCCTTTAGATCTAAGAGCTTCCACATCACGTAAAAATCCGAAAGTTCTTGCCGGTGCAATAAGGTGTGCAAATTGACTGGAATTGTCGGAAAACTCAGCCTTCATTGTCCCAATACTCGGGTGTTCAAAGTCTATGGTGTATTCGATACTAAGCTTGCCGGTTTCAGCAGGAACAGCTTCGATCCACATATTGTTATCGTCAACGCGGATGGGCCGGGTTACACGCACGAATCTGCGCGGCGCATCTTGCCGCACAATTCCCGCTTCGGTTAAAAGCAGCACAAAAGGCGCTGCGCTGCCATCCATCACAGGAACTTCGGAGTTGTTCACGAGAATTTCACAGTTGTCGATTCCAAACCCGTGCAAAGCCGCAAGAAGGTGTTCTACGGTCATTATGTTGGCGCCGTCACATCGGAGTTCGGTATTATGTGAAAGCATCCCGATATTCTTGAACCTGGCTGGAATACGCGAACATTTTCCATCAGAATGCTCTCGGTAAAAAACGATGCCGGTATCCGGACGGGCTGGTTTGAGTTCACAATTGACGGTTTTTCCCGAGTGCAAACCCACCCCTGAAAATTTAACGGGTTTAGCTAGTGTTCGCTGTGGAATCATCATAAAGCAAAGCTTGCCTTAGGAAAACATTTTAGTCAAGCAAAATATTTACTTCATCCCATGGCGTAAACGCCGATCGAAAATAAAAAGCTCCGTGTAATAATCAAAACAATGGATCGACACACGTATCGCCACCCAAAGCCGAGATAAATATCAACTGGGCATCTGCAGCAGTAACTTTTTCGTTTCCATCACAGTCCGCGGCGAAAAAGTGGATTTTTATGGCTAAAACCAGCCTTTAGACGGCGAAAAAATTCATTTCTCGATAATACTTGATTGAAATAAAATAGAAACTATCATTTTTGTCGGGGGAATCGGAAAGGCATATATTTGAGAAAAAACATCCAGAAAGCATTTGTTTTAGATATTGGGTCAACATCCGTTCGCTTATTGATAGGTGAACGGATCGATGGTGGAGAAATAAAAATTCTGGTAAATACCGGCGTTGTAACTCATTTGCAGGCAAGTATGAAACCGCGAACTGAAATCGACTTCAATGCAGCCAAAAAGACGTTCGATGCGGTTGACGAGCTTTTATCAAACGCCGACATACAGACATCCGGTAAAGGCGCGGTCATCTGCACCCAATCGGTGCGGCAGGCGGCTGATCCGGGGATGTTTTTGGCGTATCTTGAACGACTTGCCGGGGTAAAACCGGAAGTATTGAGTAAAGTGAGAGAGGGTCAATTAGCTTTTAAAGGATCAGAAAGTTTGGTGGGTGAAAATGATCTTATGATTGACTTTGGAGGGGGATCCACAGAAATTGTGGTTAAAGACTCAGAAGGTGATCTGCTTGTACAAAGTATATCCATCGGGTCCGGGAGTCTTTTACCGATCGACCGGAGACGAATCAGAGCGGGTGAAACGAGTTTTTCGTCAGTCATTGAATTGGCGGATCAGCAGTGGGCAACTTTGCTGAGCGATGTGGATATTTTCAGAAAGGAAAGCGCTGTTGTGGTGGGAGGTACGACAGCAAGTCTGGGATCGATTTACTGGGGTTATAAGACATTTCGTTCAGAGATGCTTCATGGACAACGCTTTAGCTTGGACGAGTTGATGGCTGTGATTCGAGCGTTGTCGAGGATGTCCGACGAAGAAATAGGTTTTCTGTCGGGCATGGAAGCCGGACGGCAGTCAATTGTTTTCAATGGAGGTTGTCTTCTGATTTCTTTATGCCGTCTTTTAGGTGTTCAACATTTGACACTCAGTGAACAAGGGATCCGTTTTGGTAGGTTATTTGAATTGCTTCACGAAGCTTAATGATTGACCATTCAACTGGAGCCGCTGCTAGAACCACAGGAAGTTTTCTCTTCGACTTTGCTTTTTTGATGAGAGCGGCTTGGGTGTTCGGTTGCATACCAACCGCCGCCTTTCAATATGAAAGATCCCAGAGACAGTACGCGTTTGGCTTTGGCGCCGCATTTGGGACATACATTTACCGGTTCGGCGCCAAAAGATTCCAATTTTTCAAACACATGATCGCATTTGCTGCATTTATATTCATATAAGGGCATGGTAACCTCCTTATTGGTAACATAGGCACCGAATAATGAATTATTTCCAAAGAGTGTGCATGTCAAGAGAAAAAAGTGATATTCATTTGCATGGGAGCAATTTATATGCTATTATTCTGCTTGAAAATGACCGAGAAGGGAAGTGGGCCGAGAGCCCGCTCTTTTTTTGCTGCGATGGACAGGAGTATTGTTAATGATTAAAATTGAGCAGGCGGTTTGGGTTCTGGCTGAGCCGGTCGCCCAATCGCTCAGCCTGGAGATATTGGAAATTCGGATTGTCAAGCTTCATAAAAGAGTCGATTTGAGAATTGTTCTTGACAAGATCGACAATCCGGTATCTATTTCAGATTGCGCTGAGTTCAGTCGGAAGCTGTCCAGATTGCTCGATGTCGAAGATCCGATTGCCGGACCTTATTCACTTGAAGTATCGTCACCCGGCTTTAAACGCTTAATCAGAGTGCCGAAAGATCTTATTCGCTTTCAAAATCGTCGCGTTAAAGTTCGGTTGGAGGAACCTCTCGAGGGTCGCACCGTGTGGTTGGGAATATTACAAAATGCTGTCGATCCGCTGGTCATAGAAACAGACGAAGCGGGCAGTGTCACTATTCCATTTCAGATTATTCAGCAGTTGAATCTACACGAATAAAGGCCCCTGTTTTAACCAATTGAGGAGATAATGATGAATGAGCAGAGTATGGAGATGCTGCAAGTTATTGATCAACTAGGTCGTGAAAAAGGCATAGACCGGGAGGTCTTGATTGAAGCGATAGAAGCGTCGATTATACATGCAGCTAAAAAGCATCTTGGTAGTAATGAGACTCTGGAGGCTCATTTGAATCGCGAAACAGGTAAAATCGAATTGTATTCGCTCAAAACGGTAGTGGAAACGGTTAAAGATTCCGACACGGAAATTTCTCTGGAGAAAGCACGGGAGATATTTTCTGATGTCGAGCCGGGAGAAGAAATAGAAATCCGTCGTGATTTTGCGGAGTTAGGCAGGATAGCGGCTCAGTCGGCAAAACAGGTCATTATGCAGCGGGTCAGAGATGCTGAGAGAGAAATTATTTATGACCATTATAAAAACAGGGTCAACGAGTTGGTAAACGGTGTTGTGACGAGGGTTGAGCGGACTAATGTGTATGTTGATTTGGGCAAAAGAGAGGCAGTGTTGCCCAAAACTGAACAATCTCCCAGAGACCATTTTCGCCGTGGTGATCGGATCAAAGCTTTATTGTTGGAGGTCAGAAAAGACAAACCGGGCCCGCAGCTTTTACTATCAAGGTCATCTCCCAAGCTGATTGAAAAACTTTTTGAGAATGAAGTGCCGGAAATCTATGATCACATAGTAGAAATAAAATCCTGTGTTCGTGAGGCGGGAGGAAGATCGAAGATTTGTGTTGTATCGCACGATTACAATGTCGACCCGGTCGGCGCTTGTGTCGGTATAAAGGGTGCCAGGGTGCAATCAGTTGTCCGTGAGCTGAAAGGTGAGAATATCGATATCATCCCATGGACGGAAGATCCGGTTGTCTTTATTTCACATGCGTTGTCGCCGGCTCAGGTCAGTCGAGTGGAAATTTTGCCCGAGCATCCCAGGGAAGGTAAAAGAGCCGTTGTTGTCGTTACTGATGACATGCTGTCACTGGCAATTGGAAAAAAAGGTCAAAATGTCAGACTCGCAGCCAAACTCACGGGATGGAAACTGGAAATACAGAGTGAATCGGAGATGGAGCGAAAACGGGAAATAAAGAAAATCAAGCAGCAGGAAGCGGTGGAAAAATTTAAGATATTGGAAGGTGTTTCTGAGTCAATCGCACATTTGTTGACGGAACGTTATCTGAGTTATTTATCTTTGGCGGAAGGAGACATCAACTGGATCGCCCAATTACCGGAAATTGGGGATGAAACGGCTGCAAAAATAATGGCTCAAGCACGGGAACTCTCCCAAGACGAAAACGAAGAAGAAGAGGAAGAAAACTACAACCAAGAACAAGAAGAACAACTTGATAATTAAGATTGTGAAGTTATAATTTGGGTTCGGTTTTATGAGGGTTTGAATAATATGAAGGTAAGTGAGCTGGCTAAAGAACTCAAAATTACAGGAAAAGAGCTTATGGCTCGTCTGAAAGCTGAAGGAATTGCGGTCAAGCGGCAATCGGACGAACTGGACGAAGATACGATTTCGCTTTTAAAAGATGAATATGCCAAAAAACAACAGCCTTCAGTCAAAAAAGAGCCGAAAAAATCAACTTCTGAACCGGAAGCTAAACAGCGTATCGAGGTGTTGGGTGACGAAATATTGCTTGAAGGCACGACAACTTTAAAAGAATTTGCAGAAGCTTTGGGTTTGACGGGACCTTCGATTTTGCAAACAATGATAAAAATGGGAAAAATGCTGCCGCTGACGGCAACTTTGGATGACGAGACCGTCAAAATGCTTGCCGAGAAACTCGGTTATAGCATTGTTATCGTCGAGGATGAATCAATCGGCGCCGTCGACAAATCATTGCTGAAACCCCGGCCTCCCGTCGTTACCGTAATGGGGCATGTGGATCACGGAAAGACAACGTTATTGGATGCCATCCGTGCAACTCAGATCGCCAATAGAGAAGCCGGCGGAATTACACAGCATATAGGGGCGTCTGTGGTTGACTTGGAGGACGGTCGAATCGTCTTTTTGGATACACCGGGGCATGAAGCTTTTACCCAATTGCGGGCACGCGGGGCAAGAGTAACGGATATCGTTGTTTTGATGGTAGCTGCAGATGACGGTGTTATGCCGCAAACTGTCGAGGCCATCAACCATGCCCGTGCCGCAGAGGTTCCGATTATCGTTGCAATCAATAAAATTGACAGGCCGAACGCGGATGTTGACCGAGTGAAAAACAGTTTGGTCACACACAAACTTGTCCCAGAAGAGTGGGGCGGCAAAACGCAAATGGTCGAAATATCTGCAAAACAAGGCATTGGAGTTCGTGAGCTGTTGGATGTTATCCTGATTCAAGCTGAGGAAATGAATTTAAGAGCAGTCTATGACTCTCCTGCAGAAGGTGTCGTCATTGAGTCAAGACTGGATAAAGGTAAAGGGCCGGTAGCGACGGTATTGGTCAGCGCCGGCACGCTGAGAGTCGGTGATGCTGTTGTCAGTGGTCATCGCTGTGGGAAAATTCGGGCGCTACTGGATTGGCACGGAAAAAATATAACTGAGGCTACACCATCCATACCCGTTGAAGTGCTGGGCATTACGGATTTACCTTCTGCCGGTGATGCTTTCACGGTTGTTGAAAATGAAAAAGTGGCTCGAGAAACCGCTCTGGCAAGGCTTCAAAAACTCCAGGACGAGAATAAACCCAAAACAACGAAAATTACATTTGAAGATTTATTTGAAAAAGTCCAGACAGGCTCTGTCAAAGAGTTGAAAACCGTTATCAAGTCAGATGTCCAAGGATCTCTTGAAGCGATTGAAGATTCGCTGACAAGAATGGATATTGGAGATGTAAAAATAAAGATTATCCACAAAGGAATAGGCTCAATAACCGATAACGATATCAACTTGGCGTCTGCATCAAATGCTGTTGTCATCGGTTTTAATGTACGGGCGACCAGCGCCACACAGAAACTAGCTGCGAAAGAGCATGTTGAAATCAGAACCTACCGAATAATCTATGATCTAATCGATGATATAAAAGCAGCTTTGGAAGGAATGCTGGAACCGGAATACAAAGAGGTTATTTATGGTAATGCCGAGATTCGTCAGGTGTTTATGGTCGGCAAAGCCACTGCGATTGCTGGATCCTATGTGTCCGATGGAAAGATTCTGAGGACGTCGCCGGTGCGATTGATTCGTGATAACGCAGTTCTTTGGGAAGGAAAAATTGCAGCGTTAAAACGGTTCAAAGATGATGTCAAAGAGGTTTTGCAAGGATTTGAATGTGGAATAAGCCTTGATGGATTCAATGAAATTCAAATTGGCGACATCATCGAATCGTATGGAATGGAAAAAGTCGATCGAAATTAAATTTAATGCCTGTTGGAATCTGCCATATTCAATTTCAAGTCCCATCGTCCGAATCCCTAAAAGATAAACGCCGTGTGGTCAAGTCGCTCAAGGATAAATTGAGAAATCGCTTCAATATTGCAATTGCGGAAACAGGCGGTTTGGATTCATGGCGAAAGTGTGAGCTTGGATTTGTGAGTATCAGTAATGATAGTGCGTATCTAGAGGGTCTGATTTCCAGTGTAATCCGCACGATAGAATCTGACTTGAGAGTTATCGTGACGGATTTTTCAATGGAAATTCTATAGAAATTCTGTAGAAAGGGAAAAGATGAAAAGTTACCGGTGTGAACGGGTTGCAGATCTAATTACACGTGAAGTGGCGAACATATTGAAAACGAAGACACATGATCCCAGACTACAAAATATTACCATTACTGCGACACGCATAACCCGGGATTTGAGAATAGCGGATGTTTATTACATTCTCGGCACACAGATAGACGATATTCAGGATGTGAAAAAAGCGATAGAAAGCGCAAAAGGATTCATTCGGCGTGAATTAGGTGCAGTTTTAAAACTCCGCTATATTCCTGAACTGCGCTTCAGATACGATCAATCCCTGGAAGACGGCAACCGTATTTGGGATCAACTTGAAATGTTCAAAAATGAGCCATTGGAATAGGACGAATAGGTGAGATTCCACACAAACCTGAGCGGTTTTATCCTTCTGGATAAACCTGTTTCCATCTCTTCCAGGCAGTGTGTCGACAGGGTACAAAAGGCTTTTAAAGGTATTAAAGCAGGCCATTCTGGCACTCTAGATCCGTTTGCGACAGGTCTTTTGCCGACATGTGTCGGCAGAGCAACAAAATTTGTTGACTTTTTACGGAAAGCCCCCAAAACATATAGCGCAGTGCTGACACTGGGGATTGGAACAGATACACAGGATTTAACGGGTGATATTATTGAAGAAAAACAAATCGATCCTTTCTTGACAAAAGATACTGTTCTTCAAGTATTTAAACGTTTTCTCGGAGATATTCAGCAGATTCCACCCATGTTTTCAGCCTTAAAAATTAACGGTAACAGGTTATACTCTTTAGCAAGACGGAAAATCGAAGTGGTAAGAAAACCTAGACGCGTGCATATTTATAATTTGGATCTTTTGGATTTTAACAACCCGAATATTCGTTTCTCGGTAACCTGTTCAGAAGGAACGTATATCAGGGCTTTGGGAGTAGATATTGCGAAAGAATTGGGAACTACAGGGATGTTGACATCTTTGCGACGAGTTCAAATTGGACGATTCACCGTTGATCAGGCTGTTTCTCCAGATGAATTGGAACATCTCGCTTCTCAAAATCGACAGTGTGAAATACTTCGATCGACTGAAATGTTGACGGATCATTTACCGGTCAGAGTGATTGGGTTGAATGGGATCGCTAAGTTCAAAAATGGCGCTTCGTTAAATGCACAAGACTTTGTCGATTGGAAAAGTTTTGTAGAAAATCATCAAATATTCAACGTGTTTACGCAATCTGGAAAGTTTCTCGGCCTGGCGGAACACATTCGGCGAGACAACACAAGCGATTCCATTTTGAAAATGGAACGATTAGCTGATATATGATATAAGAATTCTTCGGCTTACGCTGCCGAACTCAAATGTCAGTCGAGCGGGGTTGGCCGAATTGAAACAAAGGCATTTTTACAGGAGTTAGATTGAATGGCCCAGGACACTCAAAAGAAACAGGAAATCATACGCAAATTCGGCGTACATGAGAAGGATTCGGGTTCAAGTTTTGTACAGATAGCGTTGTTGACCGATCGAATTCAGTATCTGTCCGAACATTTGAAGAAGCACAAACAGGATCAGCATTCGCGACTTGGATTGCTTAAGCTTGTCGGCCGAAGACGTCGTTTGCTGGATTATGTCAAACGTAAAGATCAAGCTAAATATCAGAGCATTCTCAAAGAGCTCGGTATTCGTAAATAATTCAGTTCGGAAAGGAAATATAAAATATTATGGTTTATTCAGCCGAAGTAATATTGGGCGATGGTAAAGTTATATCTTTTGAAACAGGAAAAATTGCAAAACAAGCCGATGGCGCCGTCATTGTTCGTTTCGGTGATTCAATTGTTTTAAGCACGGTGGTTGCGGAAAAACAGAATCGACAGGATACCGATTTTTTTCCATTAAATGTCGATTACCGTGAAAAAGCTTATGCCGCCGGAAAAATACCCGGCGGCTATTTCAAACGGGAAGGCCGTCCGACCGATAAAGAAACGTTGACGGGGCGCCTTATCGATCGCCCTATCAGGCCGCTTTTTCCAGATGGCTTTCGTTGCTCGACGCATCTGGTGAATTTTGTTCTGTCCCACGGCCAGGTTCATGAGCCTGATATACTGGCTGTCTTGGGTTCTGCAACAGCCTTGATGATCTCGGATATACCATTTCTGGGGCCGATTTCACCTATTCGTGTCGGAAGAATCAACGAGCGGCTGGTGGCTTTTCCCACATATAAGGAACTGGAAGTCAGCGATTTGAATCTGACAGTAGTATGTTCTGAAACAGCAATTGTGATGGTGGAAGGTGAAGCTTGTGGTCTTCCTGAACACGTCATTATCGAGGCTTTGAAATTTGCCTTTGAGCAAGCTCAGATTCTCAACGCATTCCAAAAAGATTTCCAGGAAAAGGTTGGAAAAGTAAAACGTGCGCTCGAGCCGGTGGTTATGGCTGAATTGATGAAAGATGGTTTACCGGTCGATACGCAGGCTTTTTTTGTCGGCCATGAAGAAGCTTTCCGGCAGGCGATTCAAGGAACGGATAAATTGGATGTGGCTAGAAGATTATCTGAGTTGAATACTTCTTTGAAGGCGGCTTTCGATATGACAGGCCCGGAACAAGAGGCTGCGTTTAATGCATTATTCAAGGAAGCCGAGAAAAAGGTTGCCAGACAGCTTATATTGAAGACTGGAAAGCGTAACGATGGCCGGGCCACTAATCAGATTCGGGAGATTACTTGTGAGATCGATCTGTTGCCTGCCACCCATGGATCTGCTTTGTTCACGAGAGGTCAAACCCAGGCGTTGGCAACCTTGACGCTGGGAACGACTCTTGATGAACAAAAGATCGATGATTTGGAAGGTGAAACCTTCAAATCTTTCATGCTTCATTACAATTTTCCACCATTCAGTGTTGGAGAAGTGGGTTTTCTGAAAGGTCCTGGACGACGTGAAATCGGCCATGGCAACTTGGCGGAAAGAGCGATATTGCCGATACTGCCTCGAGAAGAAGATTTTCCTTATACAGTAAGAATTGTATCCGATATCATGGAATCGAATGGTTCATCATCTATGGCAACTGTTTGTGGAGCGACGTTATGTCTGATGGACGGCGGTGTTCCGATAAAAAAGCCGGTAGCGGGTATAGCTATGGGATTGATCACTGAAGATGACAGATATGCGATTTTGTCGGACATATCTGGTATGGAAGACCATTTGGGAGATATGGACTTTAAAGTTGCGGGGACTCGTGATGGAATTACCGCCATCCAGATGGACATCAAATTGACAGGTTTTCGTTTCGAAATTCTTCAAGAAGCTTTGGAGCAGGCGAGACAGGGGCGAATGATCATTTTGGATCGAATGGCGGATGCTATCTCAAAATCCAGAGATGAACTCAAGCCGCATGCCCCTCGTATTCATCTTCTGAAAATCAATCCTGAAAAGATCGCGAAGGTTATTGGGCCTGGAGGTAAGATGATTCGCAGTTTGACTGCGGAAACAGGGGCGACGATAGAAATCGAAGATGATGGCACGGTGAAGATTTTCAGCGCAAATCTTGACAGCCTTAGGAATGCAGTTGAGAAAATCAAAACGATTACGGAAGATGCCGAAGTTGGAAAAGATTACTGGGGTGTTGTCAATCGTATCGAGCCTTATGGGGCCTTTATAGAAATTTTGCCTGGAGCTGATGGGCTGCTTCATGTGTCCAGAATGGCAAATTATCGGGTGGAAAATGTCACGGATGAGATGAATCTGGGCGATAGAGTGCTGGTTCGAGTTGCTGAAATAGATGCAATGGGAAAAATAAAGTTGACACGTGAAGAACTGATGCGCGAAGGACGGGTCGAGGGGAAAAAACCGTCAGAAACAAAAAAACAGGATTCCGATCGACCTCGCAGACATCCCAAACGTGATGAAGATCGTCGACCTTTCAGATCATCGGATAGAAAGAGAAATTAAACTTTCTTTTCCATCTGATGGTTTCAGAGCGTTATTTGAAAAGCCGGCGGATCGTTGTGTTTTAAGTTTTTGCTATTATAATTCTCTTTGGCAATTCTAGTATTCGGCTATTTAAAGGCGAAAGTCAGGATGTTTAAACAGCGGTTTGCAGATGGCATTGATGGGGCATAAATAAGGTATGAAATGTTGACGAAGGGTCTGATTGTAACCTCTGTTTTAATCGTTCTGTTTTTTGGCTGGTTTTATAACGAAGCTGATCAGCATCGTTTTCAATCTCAAGAATCCGATTTGTTGATGGTCCGAAATCATTGTCAACCCTTGTCACCAAAACTTCCTGAACCTGGTAATCGAAATGTCAGGGGCGATATTTTCAGCAAGGGTGATACACTCGGATTGCTTCTCAATCGACATGAAATACCAGCCGTCGATATACAGGCGATTTGCAGTGCCATACAGGAAGTTCTATCTATAAATAAACTTAAAATCGGTGCTAAAATCACGCTCTATAAGGATCAAGATACCGGTAAACTGGTGGAATTCCGCATTTCAAATTCTCCGGACGAAGCCGTCAAAATTGTACGTGGCCCAGATGACCAATGGGAAGCGCAGAAAATGGATACTCTGTTGTTCACAAATTTGGAAAGGGCCTCCGGCACAGTAAAAGGGTCTTTCTGGAGTGCGGCAATCGATCAGGGTATTCCGCCGGAATTGATCTTGGAGATGGCTGATTTATTTGGGTGTCAGATTGATTTTACATCAGGATTGAGATGTGGAGATAGTTTTGATTTATTTTATACTAAAAAAGTCACAAAAGATTTTGGCACTGTTCCTGGAAAAATCGCCGCAGCCCGTTTTACCAATTCAGGAAAAACTTTTTCAGCATTTGCGTTCACTTTTCCCGATGGAAAAACAGAGTATTATGATCGAGAAGGCAACTCCATGAGAAGGACGTTTCTCAAAGCGCCTTTGGAGTATCGCCGGGTAAGTTCGGGTTTTTCCCGCAGCCGGTTTCATCCTATTTTGAAAGAATATCGCCCTCATCTCGGTATCGATTATGCGGCGCCAAGGGGTACCCCAGTCAGTGCGCTGGGTGACGGAGTTGTGGTTTTTTGCGGCTGGAACGGCGGCTATGGGAATTATGTGCAGATCAAGCATGGTGATACGTATGAAACGTGTTATGGTCACCTGGATAAATTCGCTAAAGGTATTCGAAAAGGGGCTCAGGTGCGCCAGAGCCAAGTTGTTGGATTTGTCGGCTCAACCGGCTTGGCAACAGGCCCTCACCTGGATTTTCGCGTTAAATACCGAGGTTCTTTCATCAATCCTGATTCGATCAAGTCTGCGCCTGCCGAACCTATACCTGATGAGCTGAGAGATTTGTTTTTACAGCAATCAACAGACTGGTTGGCGCGGTTTCAGCCAAGTCAACAAGGAGAAGAATATGTCGCTGGTAAACTTCCTAAAATTTAGTGCGGATTCTGGAGCTATTATTTCTGACGAAGAGTATTGGAATGTTTTTTTCAGAAAACGTATGCACGGTGATAATCTTCACAGCCTCCTCAATCCGGAAACAGCAATGAAGTTGGGTATTCAGGCTGTTTATGGTGGAGTCGGCTATCCGTCGATTCATCGGGAAGTCATAGAAAATTCCCGCATGGAAATCCAACAGGTTATTTCACAGAAAGGTTTGGCTGCTTTTCAGCGAGTGAAGGATATCGCTCGGGTTGCATTTGACACTATGCAAACTGCAATACGCAAACGGATCGACCAAAAAATGCAGTTTTATTACGGCTTCCAAACCCATGAATTGAATGCAGGGCGTTTTTCGGTCGATGGGGAATCTTGGCCGATCGAATCGGATGCGGTTCGAGAAAAGGCTCAGAAATTGGCATCACGGGAAACTCAGGATACGCTGTTAAAAGCAGTGATGGAAGCCAAAGCGGCAGTTTTTGGTTTTGACGCGGACGGCATTACCGGATACTACCTGGCCGGTGAAAACTCGATCATGGGGTATGTTCATGAGGGGTTCGAGGCTGTGGGAACCGGCAAGTATGCTTCCGGCTTGGTTTTTGGAAGGGATTTCAAAGCGAAAACCCTGCAGATGCGTCAAAAAGGATATCAACCCGCACAAGGTCTTTATGAACTGATCGATTCGGCATTTCTTGCGGGTGAGCATTTCAAGGAAGTCGGAGGCAACTATAACATTGTGATACTAGACAGAAAAGCCAAGGAGGCTGCCGGCCAGTACAGGCAGGTTTTCGACGATACTGCCAGGCTGGCGACGGAAATTGTTCGGGCGGTCAGAACGGGCTACTTGTTCAAAGAGCAGGGAGTAGAATTGGTGGATGAACTGATTTGTAAGCAGGTTGATTTCAAAGAAGTCGAGAAAAAACTTTTTGATTGGGCGAAAAATCGTGAAGCGCTGGAATTTATATTTAGAGGATATAAGGAAAACGAGGTAAAAGAGATGCTTTTTCCTGAACAAGCGCAAACTCATGATGACAAAGGGGGACGATCATGACATCGATTAATGCTTTGCGGTTGGATTTTCATTCCGGGTTGATGTTATGCGATGAAGCCCGTTATTG
Organism: bacterium; assembly: GCA_049652745.1. GTDB lineage: Bacteria > CSSED10-310 > CSSED10-310 > CSSED10-310 > CSSED10-310 > JBASEY01. Next base: position 277,972 of record JBASEY010000029.1, read on the forward strand.
GAATCCTGACTGGATGATCTTTTACACACCGGAAAAAATCAGGCGAATTGTTTCTGAACATATCGTCAAAAAAACCAAAACAGTCATGTTCATGGGACAGACCGGGACAAGTTCGATCGGTGATGAATGGATAATGGAGGTGGCCAGGGCTGTCACCCGCGAATATGAAAAGCGTGTTGAATCCGACTGCGCCGACACGGAATGTCTTCCTCGCCTTAACGAAATCGCTCACCTGGCTTTCCAAACCATCATCAAGATCAAACAAACGCATATCGACGATTTTTTGATAGGCAAGTTCGGATTTACCTCGGCAGATTTGATCCGTGGATATACCATGGATAGGGAAAAAGGAAAAATAACCATCACCAATCAAGATCAAATCAAAGCGGCATTGAATTATATGACCTTCAACCAAAATCCTGATGAGGTCAAAGGAATTTTCGGAAATTCGCAAATTTTGGCAGGATACAATCCTGTCGATGGATTCAAGATGTATTACATGACGGAACGTTGGCCGGTCTGTGAAGAAGTACATGAAATCTTCATCGCTCAAGGTTCGGGAAGAGATACCTGTGATTTGAATTATTCGCGTTTTGCGGATACCCGTCTGTTGATCGAGCGGCGAACGGAAAAATCCATTCCTCGTCATAAAGGCCTTTTCGCCCTGTTACAGGGATTGTATCAGGCCTTGAATCAGACTGCCGGCATAGGCGGCTATCCCAAAATCATTTATATAAACGGCCATGAAAAAAATCCGGCAAAATGGACGCTGGAGATTTCCGATCATCGATCAAAACTTGCCTTGGAAATAGTTGGGGCGGCGATCGAGAATCTTCTGGATAAAACCAAAGCTGAAGACTTATTGGAAGACCTTATTTTTAAGGGCACGGATTTTTTCAAAATAAATACTCGGTTTAAATCGGAAGCGGTCAATAGAAAAAAACTTGAGAGATTTTTGCGAAAATATCCGCTCTAGATTTTCAGTAATTTAGATATATTTAAATATTGGATACAATGTCATATTGGGTTTGACAGGTGTTTCCATTCGGCAGGCTTCTAGAATTCCGACAGGGTTTCAACAATAAAATTTGGCAATCGACATGGTTTTTCGTACACTGTTCCTGTATCGATGAGGCGTGGCCGAACTTGGCATAAAAAGGGAGAAAAACTTATGAAAACATGTATTAAAATATCGATAGTCGGTTTTTTGATATGCGCAGCTTTGCAGTCGATCTCCGGTGCAGGCTTTTCGGAGCAACTACCTCCGGACAGATTGACCGACTCAGCCAAACAGGCAATTGAAGCTGCTCCTCGCTGGTTGCGAGAAGATCTTGCCGATAATTTTCGGCGAATGGAAACCTCTTTTCAGGATTTATATGCAGATATGATATTGAACCCTTCGGAATCACGTTTTCGAGATGAAATCGCTTTTTGTGTGGCCAATACCGGCACTGCAAACCTTCAGAATGCGAATTTTATTCCGGATTTACTGGAAGAAAACGCTTTTTATTTGTATGAACACGATCAATATCTGGACTATGTGCGTCTTATCGATGTCAGCGATCCGGGTAGCGATGATGATTATTACACGACAACGGTTTACACGATCGAAGAAGATGGAAATTTGATGGAATACGAACTTCCGTATGATATTTATTATTGGTTTATCGTTCATCCCAAAATCGAAGATGAATGGGCTCATTACATCGACCCTGGCGTTAAAGGCGGTGTTCCGGCTGCGCCCCCTGTCGGTGTGTTCTGGAGAGATTGGCTGTTTACCATCACTGAAGAGAAAGGGGAAACGGGAGATTTTTATCCGATACTTCGAGACTATTTGTCCGGTGTCGAGGCATTGTGGGGTACAACTACAACCGGAGCGATCGGCGCTTTGGGGTCTTGGATACGTGAGACGTTGAGTTTTGACAGCGGTGCTGAACGTCCTATTCAACCGGTTCGAATTTACAAATTGCATATGGGCAGATGTGGCGAGCATCAGGATTACGCAACTGCCGCTGCACGGGCCTGCCTGATTCCTTGTCTGAATACCATGGCGATCGCTGAAGACCATGTCTGGAACGAATTCTGGCATCAGCGTTGGATTCACTGGGAGCCGGTCAACGGCGACGGCTATATCGACAACCCCTTTGTTTATGAGGATGGATGGGGAAAAAAGTTTTCAGGAGCATTCAATGTGGCGGGGGATGGATGGAGCTGGGATGTGATCGATAAATATTCACATGGCTTTTGTACGGTTGAAGCCACCGTTTTGGATGCAAACGGCGATCCGGTGGACGGCGCTCGGTTGACACTCAAGAAAAAGGGTGGATTTCCCGGATCGTTTAATTTCGCCGGCTCTGATGGCTTCGCTTCAGCTCTATACGGCGATGAAGTTTATTGCCAGGCGCAAATCCAGTCAAAACTCGGGGTGTTCCCGCTCAACGAATCATCCAAACCATCATGGTATGAGATCACAGAACTTACCGTCGATGGTGAGACCTATCGATGGACTGCTCAATATCCTGAAGCTACACTGCCGCAAATTCCATGGAAGCCGGCTTCTAATACAGCTTCAGGAAACTACAGATTTCGGATCGATTTTAATGTAGCCGGTGAGGTGAGGGCCGGTTATTATAATCACGATCAACAAAATATTTATACCCGATTTTTCCCGGGCGGCTCAGCGGATATGTTTATCGTTGATTCACCGAATTTTACCCTTTATCAGAGCCATGAATCCTTTGAGGCCTATGACATTCATCCCTTTTCATCCGGTGAATCTATACTGTTTGAGGTGCCTTATGGTGATGATTGGACGGTGGTCGTTTCGGCAGAACGCAAATTGACCTCAAGCCAAATTGTAGATGTTCAGATTCATCTTGAACAAAAACAAGACACTGAATGGATTGTTTTGGAATCGGCCAAGCAAAGTCTTGTGCTTATGCCTGGAGATATTTATTCTGCTTCAATCACTGTCGAAGGGGATCCGGAACCGGAATGTGATTACCTGGGAACCCGACTGGTTATGTCACAAGATGAACTATTTCGCGCCGGTGACGCCTTCTGGTTGAAATGCCATGTCTGTAACAACAGTGACACAGCCATTCACGACATTCCAACAGCGGCCTTGCTTGGCGTCTATGGTGAATTCTGGTTCTGGCCCTCCTGGGAACAAACATTCGATGCTGAACTCAGGGATTATGAACCTGGATTGACGACCTTTTTTATACTTGAGCCGTTTACCTGGCCGAGTGTCGGAGGTCATGTTCAGGGTCTGGAATTCTATGCTGCTATATTGACGCCGCAATTATCTGAAATCATTGGTGAGTTCGGTTATCTGACATTCGGTTATACGGATAACTGATAGAGAGTATTCTTATTCATAACCAAATTCAGGCTGAGCCATGAGTTTGAGTTATACGTATCTTCATCATCAAAATCTGTTTGACAGAAGCCTTGATTAACGATAGGAAGTCGCCGTTGGAGGAGGTGGCGACGATGTTAATAACAGAAAATAAATTACTGGAACATTTCAGATATATTCGGGCGGAACGCTTGATGAATCACGCTCGGTTACTGGCTTCGGACAAAATGCGGGGTCGCATGCCGGGGGATATGGGCTACCGAATGGCTATGGATTACGTTACGGATTTTTTCCGGAATATCGGTTTAAGGCCGGGTTTCGAAAACGGCGCTTATGAGCAGGAATTCATGTTGGAAACCTGCCGTGTTGTCTCTGCATCCGTCAAGCTGGCTGTTGGTGGTGCGCCTGCTGAAGAATTGACCCTGGGTGAAGATTTCATTTGCCGTGGATTGACGGGAGATGGAGTTGTATCTGGAGAACTGGTTTTTGTTGGGTATTGTTCAGAAGAAAAAGATTTCAATGAATTGGAAGGTTTGGATCTGGAAGGCAAAATCGCCGTCAGCTTCAAGCATCCGCCTCCGTGGTGGAAGGACAGGCATCCATTGATGCCGCGTGAAAAGGCGCATCAAGTGATCAAACACGGTGCAAAGGCCTTGGTCATCGTTCCAAACCCTATTCGGAAAGAACCTGATAGGTTATCAGGCAGCCTGATAGAAAAAGGCGATTATATACCTGGATTTCCTTTGATTGTGCTGGGCGAAGCGATTTCCGACAGGCTTTTTGCCTATGATGACAACACGCTGGCAGGCAGGCAGTTTCGAATCGATACTTTTAAGGAGATGATGTCTGGTCCACTGCCGGCATCCATGTCCATCGATATCGAAACGGAGCATAATAATAAAGGAATATCCTGGAATGCCGCCGGCTTCCTTCCAGGCACCGATCCGGCGCTTTCTCAGCAAGTTGTGCTAATCGGCGCTCATCTCGATCACGTGGGTATCCAAGGCGAGTCCTTGATTTTCAACGGAGCGCAGGACAATGCATCCGGTTCTGCGGCTGTTCTTGAAATTGCAAGAGCTTTTGCTGAAGGACCTCGACCTCCAAGAAGCCTTCAATTTGTTCTGTTCGGAGCGGAAGAAGCCGGATTGGTCGGATCGCTTCATTATGCAGCTCATCCCGGGCAGCCTTTGCAAAATACCCTGGTTATGCTCAATCTCGATTGCATGGGAGCCGGCTCCGGTATGGATATGCGTGGCCGCACGGCATATCCTGAACTGTTTGAAGTGTTTGATACGCTCAATAAAACCTTTGTCGGTATTCCCGACACCGCTCAGAACCACCCGCCTGGAGGCGCCGATGCCAAGCCTTTTGAAGACGCAGGTATTCCAAACATGTATTTTGTCGGAGAAAACCCCTACAGACATCTACACATGAAATCCGATACGGTGGAGACATTGAACCCGTCATTGTTCGAAGGAATTACTCACATGGCCTATCTGATGGCCGCCCACTTGAGCAGCGGCAACGCTTCTTCAGGAGAGTTATCCGCGAGATAGAAAAGCGGCGTCTCAAGTCAACTTGATTTTTCATGAAGGCATATTACAGTATCTTTTCAGTAAAAAAGCTTAATAAGGAGGTGAATTGACAAATGTATCGGGATGTCTGGCAGGATATTGAAAAAATTCGTTCAGTATCACCGCTGGTTCATAACATTACGAATTACGTGGTGATGAACAATACCGCCAATGCGTTGTTGTCATTGGGTGCGTCTCCTGTCATGGCGCATGCGCCTGAGGAGGTCGAGGATATGGTCGGCATTTCGCATGCGCTGGTTATCAATATCGGAACGCTGAGCTCCGCCTGGATCGAGTCGATGTATAAAGCGATGTGTGCCGCGGCAAAAAAACGGATACCGATCGTGCTGGACCCGGTCGGTGTAGGCGCGACACCTTTTCGGACTCAGACAGCTTTAAATCTTTTGAAAGACACGGAATCAGTGATTATTCGCGGGAATGCCAGCGAGATCAGAGCTTTAGGTTCTGAAGGGGCTGGCGCCAGAGGCGTGGACAGTACGGATACAGCCGAGGCGGCGTCGGCGGTAGGGCGCTTCCTGTCAAATCAGTATAGGTCCGTGGTCAGCATCAGCGGTCCAACGGACATCATCATTTCGGCTGATCGAGAAATCCGAGTTTTTAACGGTCATCCAATGATGCCGAGGGTTACTGGTTTGGGGTGCACAGCATCCGCTTTGACGGGTGCTTTCGCTGCCGTCAACCCTGATCCGTTTCGAGCAGCGGCGCATGCCATGGCATTGATGGGGTTGGCCGGTGAAATCGCCTCGGAACAAGCGGTCGGACCCGGCACCATGCAACTGCATTTCTTGGATGCCTTGTATCGAATACAAGAATCTGACATACAAGAGCGGCTACGCATGGAAATAATATGAAAGCGATTGCTCGCAAAAGTCTTTACCTTGTAACGGATAGTGGGATGACCGGCGGCCGTCCTCTTGTCGATATTGTTGCCGCCGCAGTTCGCGGAGGTGTCGGCGTCGTGCAATTGCGTGAGAAAGCGCTGCCCACACGAGCATTTATTGACCTGGCCAGGCAGGTTTCGAAAATTTTATCAGGAACCGGGGTGCCTCTATTGATAAACGACCGGGTCGATGTGGCGTTGGCAGCCGACGCAGACGGTGTTCATTTGGGGCAGAGCGATATGCACTACCGTGACGCCAGAAGGCTGCTTGGTCCCAAAGCAATCATCGGACTTTCAGTCGAAAGCATGGAAGAGGTTCTGGATGCGGAAAATTTTGATGTCGATTATCTAGGAGTCAGTCCGATTTTCTCCACCCCGACAAAAACCGATACGATCATTGAATGGGGTCTTGATGGGCTGCGTCATGTCCGAGCTGCCTCCCGACATTTTCTGGTCGCTATCGGCCGAATGACCGCCGCCAATGCCCTAGATGCTCTTGCAGCCGGAGCTGACAGCGTTGCAGTGGTGTCGGCGATTTGTGCAGCACGAGACCCTGAAAGCGCGGCCTACGAAATATATCAGGCTTTACAAGCGTTTCCTGGAGAGCGCTCAACGATTTAAGGATGGTGCCTACGCCGTTTACTCTGTGTTTTTCTCGAGTTCTTCGAAAGGATGTGGGAAAAGCTGCTCAAAATCGAATATCCGAGTTTTCTCCTCGTAATCGACGATGATTATTCGAGGTTTGTTCCCGCCTTCGGCGATTACCTGTCGACAGGCTCCACAGGGCAGTGGAGCCGGTGGAAAAGGCGCGTAAACGGCCAGGGCAAGCCATTTCTTATGGCCTGAGCAGCGGGCTTGGAATATGGCTGACCGCTCGGCGCAAATGGTCAGACCATACGATGCGTTCTCGACATTACACCCACAAAACACGGTTTTGTCTACGGTCAAAAGAGCAGCTCCGACCGGATAACTTGAATACGGAGCATAGGCGTTCTCAGCCGCTTTTCGAGCTGCAGCAATCAAGCGTTCCTGTTCTTCGATCGTCAGTTTCATGGCGGTACACCCTTTCATCGATCATGTCATGGTTGAAATATCGATCTCGGTCATGCCTTGAAATACCTACATGTCATCCGATATTTCTTTTTAATTCTATCAGGAACCGATCAACACTGAAAATTTTTCATTGAAATCGCTTTTATTGCAGTCGAGTTTTTTTCGATTGAAAAAGCAATCACATAGAACGCTTTTTAGTATCGCTCTTTCAGATACTCGATGAAAGCTTCCGCTTCAGGGCCGGGTCTCCATCGAAACAAAGCTTTGATTCGAGCGCTCAACGACGGTGTAACCTGCACAGATACGGCATATCGATGGCCGCCGATGCGATACGATGCCTTTTCAATCATACGTTCACCAAACAAAGCGCTGAAATCCAATTCGGGGTCCGTGCCGCGATAAACCGAAAAACGGAAATTCTCCCAAAGGACAATGCAGAAATCTCCCTGTTGAATCCTACAGGCATGTTGCCCGACCATGATAGAGGGCTGAAATCCTTTTATCACGAACAAGGCTCGACCCTTTTCGTCATATTCAAGTCGTTTGGAGCGAACGTCGATTACCAGCATCGATCGATCTTGAGCTGTTGTTTCCAGTCGATGCTTGTGAGCTGCGATGCCCAATGTGGCCTGATCACGTTTGAATCCTCGTCGAGCTAAATAGCTCAAGAGCACACCACCCGGTTCATCTTTTGCCCAAATCCTAAGCAAACTCTCGCTCATCTCGAAATCACGCCGATAAGTCAATTCCGACAATGCCGCCCGCCAATTTCTATCCCAATCCATATCGTCTTCAGCGCAGCGGTTTTGCACGAATCGGAGCAACCGGTCGGCATGGATATCATCCTGCGGCAGCATGCGCCGAATAATCGCGGCGGCTGTTTTGACCGTTGAATCGATCTGCAGGTCGGCACAGAGAGGTCGAATGCGTTCAATCAGACCGGCAGGCCACTCGTGGTGGTCGATCCAGATCAATTTGATGCCGCGCTTTTCAATGAGGGTCAAAGCATCTACAAAATCGTGTTCCCTATGAGGTTGAAGGGGCAGGTCCGCAATGAAAACGCTGTCGCCGTCGATCAAATCGGATGCGGCTGAAACAATGGTTTTCAATAAAGATCCAGGAGTGCTGAAGCGAAGACCCGCCTGATCACCTAAAAGCCTCAGCAACAAAGCGCCGGATGTAAAACCGTCGAAGTCCGAGTGTGTGATGATCCATTTTCGTATTCCTATTCCGGAGTGTCCGTAAGAAAAAATCGGCTCATCCTGCAGAGGATGGAGACCGGACGAGCCCTGAAAGCTGTGGATGGATTCAGGTGAATTGAGTTCTCTTGCTCTGTCGCGCTTTTGCCTGGATAGTTGCATGCCGGTATGTATATAAAGCTCCAATAGTGAAACGATGACAGCGACTATCAAAACAGACATCTGGATATCCGGCATTTATACATCATCTCCTGCCATACCGGCTTCGACGGTATCGTCTGAAAATTCCATCGACCGAAGTGTTCGATCGGAACGTATCTGTTTTTCAAGAGGGCATCCGATCAGATGATCGCAGCTCAGGCAATATTTATTGATACACGGTTCAAAGGTCGTTGTCGCTTGAATACGCCGAACGGTATCGTCGATTCGCTCCAGCAGCGGTGGAATGTCGTCAGGGGTTCGAGTTGTCAGCATCAGCTTGTCGTGTTTCATCATGAACAGACCCAGTTGACGGATGTCCTTGTTCAGGAATTCCCTGCCGGCCCAATAGTAAAGCGTCAATTGAAGATCATTGTCCACATCTTCTTGTGTGCGATCCGTCGGCTCTGTCTTGTAATCCAAAATGATCGAGCCGCCTTTAGGCAGTTTATCGATGCGATCGATGAAACCCGTCATGACTGCATCGATACCGACGGGCAGCTCAAAATAGCTTTCGATATTTGTCGCCGGTATGAAAGGCTGGTTTTCGACGAATCGGCAGTGAAACATCTTCAGCATTTTGACGCCTTCGTCATAATAGAGTTTTCCTTCTTCCGCAGATCGATATCCTGCGCGAAAGAATCGCCACTGTTCTTCCAGCAGTGATTGCAAATGGTCGAAGGTGGGTTTTTGGCGGGATGCCGGATCGTAAAAGCGCTCCATCACAGCATGGATGCAGGAACCAAAGCTGAAGAAAGGTTGAGGTTTAGGGGGTATTTTTTCATTGTACAGCATATGGTAGGCGCGGGGGCAGCGTTCGAAAAGGCTCATCTTCGAATAGGATAGTCGAAGGCGTTCGCTGTACTTTTCACGTGTTTCACAGATGGGCTTCCAGGGAAGTTTTTTGCGCCACGCCCGGCATTCTTCCATGAATTCGCAAACGCTGCACAAGGGACCCGGTTTTGGTTCAAATTGTTTGTTTTGTATATCTTTGGCGATTGAAATGACATCAGCCGAAATGAAGTCCAGGTCGAGTTCGCTCAATGGAATGGTAACCATATTCCCGGTTCGAACATAGACGACGGCGAAAGAATCGACGTTTATTCCAAACAGTTCCCGCCCGGCTGCCGCCTGAATCCGGACGCTCAGATCGTCGCGTAGTTCCGGTGCGGTCGCTTCACGGGCTCCGCTTTTAAAATCGATCAATCGGATACGCCCTGAAGGCATCATCTCCACTCGATCGATTCGGGTCCATACGGTCAATGGCCGCGGATACCAGGGGACAAAGATGCCGATAGCCGGCTTGTTTTGATGGGCAACCACTCTGTCGGATGCGTCTTCGGCAAACCAACGAGCCATGTTTCCCGCCGCTGATTCTGCATCGGCACGAAAGAGAGACTCTTCATCTTGATCGGTAAAACCATCGGATTTCCAAGCTCTGTTCAGCTCTTCTAATAAAAGCTCTTTAGAAAGATCCCTTCGATTTTTGATGAGTTTTTTCTGAATGGTCTCCAACATTCGGTTCACAACGGCATCAAAGGTTAGATGAGGAGAAGTTTTTGTCGGAGTCAACCTGTTGTCGACATGAATCAATTTATACTTGAACGGGCACTGAAGATATTGGCGGAGCTTGCCGGGGCTAGTCTTGAACGGCTGAAGCGGTTCGGGCCGGCTTTTGAAAAGGAAGTCCAAAATCATGGCGCTTCCCCTGAAAAAACGCTTGGAAAAGGAAAAATCTCGAAAGCATTGCCGAGTTCCGGATAGACATGGACGACTTTGCCGTCGGTAATCGTGCGTATTGTGCCCCGGCGGTCTGTCCGAAGAACAGGAACATCGAGTTTTTCATATCGAGTCAGAATATCTGAAACAGGGTGATTGAAGCGGTTGTTGTAGCCGACGCTGATCACTGCCAGCCGAGGAACCACATATTCCAAAAATCCAAGCGACGACGACGTGTCGCTTCCATGGTGAGGAACTTTCAATACCGTTGTTCTCAATTGATCTTCATAAAGGTTCAAAACACTCTCTACATCGGCTTCAACGTCGCCAGCGAACAGGTAGACAACATCTCCATAAACTAGGCGGATGACAATCGAAATATCGTTGGGATTCAGAGTGGCGAATCCTTTTTCCGGCCACAAAACCTGCACTAAAATCTCGGAATCCCAATCCAGTATCGACGGCGCCGCTATTTCACGATATGGAATGCCTTTCGCCAAAATAGACTCCAAAAGCGCCAGATAGGAAGGCGCCGGGTGGTCCATTCCCGGGTCCAGGTATTCCCCGATTTCGATGGCATCCACAATTGCGGGCATGCCGCCGTAATGATCAGCATGCGGATGGGTCATGACCAGGGTATCGATTCGGGTGATACCCTGTTTTTCAAGAAAGGGGAGGATGGTATGTTTTCCGGCATCATAATAGACGTATTGTGAAGCCCCTTGGCCGGCATCGATCAGGATTGTCCGGCCGTTCGGAGTGCGGATAAAAATGGAATCGCCCTGGCGCACATCCAGAAAAACAACTTCCAGTTCCTTGAGTTTTTGTTGCTCATGGTAAAGAGGTTTATCGCTGTTAGGGGCTCTTTTGAGCAGATGCCAGACAAGCGCCCAAACCGTTGCCGCCGTCAAAAACACCAGCAGCACGACAAACCATTCCGTCCGGAAAAACCGTTTAGGAGCCGGAACAATGGTCACGTTTCTTTCGGGATATATTACGTCATTCTGCACAGATTTTCTCGATCATCCTTTCAAGCGTTTTCGGGCCGATACCTTTGACTCTGATAAGATCCGTCGCATCTTTGAACGGCCCATTGGCGGCGCGGTCATCCAGGATTCGCTGGGCGATTTTTGGGCCGACTCGCGGCAGCGTCTGTAACTCTTCCAGCGATGCCGTATTGATATTGACACGACCCGGACCACATGGGCCAGCTTTCAGTGTAACCGTTTTTTCAGATTTTTTCTTCTCTTCCCGGGCGGTTTTTAAGGTTTCGATTTGTTCCGCAGTCAAAGGATCGGGTTTTCCGATAAAAACCTGGTCGCTTATTCGAGCGAATGTTTTGGGGCCTATGCCCTTGATCTTCAGCAGGTCGGATGCTTCCTTGAAGGGGCCGTGAGCTTGGCGGTATTCCAGAATACGCAGGGCTGTAGCCGGTCCGACACCGGGGAGTCTCACCAGTTCGTCGATATTCGAACTGTTTATATTCACCTTGATGAAACCACTGGCGCTGAACAGGACGATCTCGTTTCCATAGATATCTTTCACCGCTTCTTTTTTGACAATCGGTGTATATGTATAATTCGCCGAGATCTTTTTGAGGTGTGAAGATGCTGTTTCCACCAGGTTTGCTTCCTGGTTCGTAACAAGGGTCCAAAGCGCTAAAGAGGTAACTAGAAGACCCGACCCCAATAGAATCAACTGCAGCCGGGTGAACTTCATGGAGCCAGCGTCCTTGTTGTTTGGGATCGGTAACCATGAATGTGTAAATTCATGCCGTCGGATGTGATAGTCAAAGCTCCTTCGCGAGTGGCGTCAAAATAATGAAGCCCCATACTTTTAACGATTTCGCGTGTGCCCGCTGTATTGCGTTGCGCCCACCGGGACGGCAGAGTCGAAACGACGGTGGCTTTCGCTCCGATTAGGAAATCAGGATTAAGAGCCTGCTCAGCGCCGTTTGCCGGGAGCTGAACAACTTGAAAAGCGGGCGGATCGTTTTCCAGCAGAGCGGCTTGGACGTCTCGACCGGCGCTGGAATTCAAAAGAATACCGGTCTGTCCGTATCGAATAAGTAGAATGACGCCGTTTGATTGTGAACTGTATGATCCGGAATAACGCTCTGGGGGTGGATTGAGTACTGAAATCACGAAACCGTGGTTATCGCTGTCCAGAGCGTTTTCTTGATGAATAATGTCACCGGCTTCGACTGTTTTTAACGGGATCGAACGAGACTTCGCCGTTGAATAAAGATCAAGCAGCCCTATGGCGGCCAGTTCCGAATAGCGCCTTGAATTTCCCTCCAAAAGTGCAGGATCGTTCATCACATGAAGCAGGGAATCCGTGTTGCGGCTCTGAAATGCAGAATCAGTGGGTAATGCGTGATAGATCGTGTCGACATGAAACTGAGGATTCTCAATGATCGCAACCGCTCCTCCAATATGCCGGAATTCGAAACTCGTCAGAACAAGACCGTGTAAATGTCTGGCGCCCAGTTTCAGCAGGGCTGGAATTACCACTCGTTGACCGATATCGATTGGAACCGGCTCGTTGCGCCGTAGATCATACAGCGGGCCGGCATCCACCAGGAAATGGCTTCCGCCGGGCGTCCGGATATGGATGGCATTGCCGCCGCCCATAAAATACAGGGACGGATCCAGGAGCGTAATAGTTAGAAGAGGTGTTTTGCGGAGTGTTGCACGAATTCCCAGACCGGACAGAAATGATACCAGGATTGAAAGTATGACCAAACGAACCAGAACCTCAGGGCGGAAGCGGTTTCGATAGAGATAGCGAAGTCGGGGTGCAAGATGAGGTTGGAGAAAAGGCCATGTGACAATCAGTAGAAGCGCCAAGTAATAGATAGTCAGAAATCCAGGACCTGGCGGCGGAATATCCGGAAAAGGAAAACGTGTGCCGAAAAAATGCGCCGATTGGAGAAAAAAACGAATAAAAACCCAGTTGGCGGCATTCAAACACAAGGCAAGGTATATACCCACAACGGGAATCGAACCCAGAATCCCGGCGAAAAGACCCAACTGAACGATAACCCCGATAAGAGGAATGGCGATAAAATTGGCCAAAGGAGCTGCTATTGAAATCTTTTTGAAGTAAAAAGCCGTCAAAGGAAACATGCCGAGTTGAATCGCGATTTGAGCGGCAAAAAAAGTCGTGAACCACGATGGTAATCGTCGAAACTCAAAAAACGGCGGCAGAAAGCGATCAGCCAGAAAGCCTAAAATCGCAATTGCCAGCCCGATGGTAAGCAATCGGGGAGATTTGAGCGGGTTATTTGGTGAGAAAAAGACGGTATAAGCTAGAAACAGCGCTTCGAAAAAAAGAAAAATGCGGAAAAAACCTCGTAAAGTGGTCATGCAAAAATGCAAAACCGGCCGGGTCAACAACGCCAACGATAGAACAGCGCTGAATGAAAACAAAAACGCCGCTTCGGTGAGTAAGAGCGGGTTTTGGAGCAGTATATATAAAATGGCGACAGAGACTCCTAAAAGAATGGATCGATCGAGTTTGATGCCGCGAAAATAAAAGAATAGAAGAGTGACACCGTTCATGATGGAGGCTCGCACCGTTGAAGGGCGGGCGCCGGTAATCAGAGTGAAAAGAACGAGAGCACATAATATGAGTATGAACGCCGTTGTCCGCGGTACTTTTATCAGCGCGAACAAGCCCATGAAAAACATTGTGATGATCGTTACATGCAGGCCGGAGACCGCCAATACGTGTGAGACGCCTGCGGCACGAAAAGAGTCTCGAATATCCAACGACAAACCTGAGCGCAGTCCCAGAAGAACACCACCAAGAAAAGTGGATTCAGGATTGGGCAGCGTTTTCTTGATGATGATCAACAAATGATTTTTGACGGTTTCAGCGACTCGAATCAATGGGTTGCCGATACCGGAGCCTTTCCTCTCGATCTGGTTGGGATGTCGGATTGCTGCCACTGCGTAATAACCCTGATTGTTTAGAAATGTTTTCATGTCAAAAGCGCCCGGGTTGGCGGCTGAGTCCGGCTCGGTAAGAGTTACGGAGCGAAATTCCAAGCGATCTCCATAACCGATACTGGGGTAAATCTCGCCGACCGTCGGATACAAGCGCACATACACGTTTCCTCGCTGAACCGGAACAGGAGCGCCGTCGGCGCTCAGCAGGCGAATCACTTTCAGGGGAATGATGGTATAGGTTTCACGTATATCGGGGGGCTGGAAAACAATTCCCTCCAAAGTGATATTCGTGTCATCGGTCAGGCGTCGGACAGCTTCCGCCAGGTGGCCGGGAGAGGTTGTATCTTGTAAACGGACCGTATTGGCAGAGCCGAGGACCGCAAATCCGATAAACGCGGCCATACGGACGGCATGTCGAGAATGGATTAGAAGAAGGGATAGAGTGATGAAAAGGGCTCCGACAACAAAAAGGGTTTTGAGAAGGCTGACTGGAAGGGTAAATATCATAGCGACAGCGATGCCGGTCACCAAACCTGCTGCGCCTGCTGTGATCCATCGACTCATGGTCAAAACTCGATGCTGGAATCGGTGAATGTAACAGGGATATCCTTCGGATATTGCAGGGTATCGTTCTCTAAAACCTCCTGGTCCGGATCGCTGGAGGATGCCTCAAACGATGAAGAAGCGCTGTCGGGAATGAAAGAAACGCCGGAATTCCGGTAATCGCCGATTCCAGGATAATAATCTTTGTTCGAAACCCAGTTCTTCGAAATACGATAGTTCGGGTTGGCTGCAAGAACGATCAGACCGATACCAACGGCTGCGACAACAAGTATGATGATTCTGACATCCTGATTCATGGTTTCATCTTGAGTGGCTGTCCATCGAAGGTTTCAGGGCATGATCCGATCGAGAAACAGCGGTTTTTCAGCAGGTTTGACCTCGCTGATTTCAAATGCGTTGCGCAAGGTTTCCAATTGGTTTTGTTCAAGGGGTTTTGTAAAGAAAACCCGGATCATCTCCTGACCTTTCGAAACATCATCTCCGGTTTTCACCAACAATTCAAAGCCGACCCTTGGGTCGATTTCATCATCTATTTTTGATCGTCCCGCGCCGAGTTCAACAGCGGTCAGGCCAAGAGCCATAGGGTCGATACCACATATAAATCCGCTTTTGGGAGCGGATAACGTCAGTGTTTTGGTGCTGATCGGCAATGAATAGGGTGGCGAGACCGAGTTTGGATCGCCTCCCTGAGCTTTTACCATTTTCAGGAAGACATCAAAGGCGGCGCCAGAGGACAAATTCTTTTCGATAAGGAGCCGCGCATCGGTAAATGTTTTCGACGTTCCTGCCATCACCAGCATATCTGCAGCGAGTGTCAATGTCAGTTCTTTGAGATCATCGGGGCCGCGCCCTTGAAGCAGTTCGGCGGATTCGACGATTTCAAGGCTGTTGCCGATCATGCGTCCCAGAGGTTGAGAGTCCATATCCGTCAAACGCGCCTGAACGTTGCGATGATGTGCAGTTCCTATCGAAACCATGGCTCCGGCGAGTTTACGGGCTTTATCGATGTCTTTCATGAAGGCGCCTCGACCAACCTTGACGTCGAGGACAAGGTTTTTCGGACCGGAAGCGATTTTTTTGGACATGATAGAGGCGGCTATCAACGGGATGCATTCCACGGTGGCGGTGACGTCTCTTAACGCATAGAGCTTCTTGTCCGCAGGAACCATCCGGTCACTCTGGCCGATCATGGCGACACCGACGGAGTCCAGAACCTGCAAAAAGCGACTTCGATCGAGATTTGTCTTAAACCCCGGGATGCTTTCCAGTTTATCGAGTGTCCCTCCGGTATGCCCCAGCCCTCGCCCGGACATCATCGGCACCATCACACCACATGAGGCGACCAATGGAGCCAGCGGGATACTGACTTTGTCTCCAACGCCACCGGTGGAGTGCTTGTCGGCAGTTATGGCTTTAAAATTGGATGGTTCAAACCGTTCACCGGAATCCATCATAGCCTGTGTCAAAGCGGATGTTTCGGCGTCGGTCATGCCGTTAAAATACACCGCCATCAAAAAAGCCGAGGCTTGGTAATCGGGTATATGACCTGAAACGTAGTCATCGATGAACTGACGTATTATTTGAGGAGGCAGTTCTTCGTTATCTCGTTTTTTCTGAATGATAACCGGTGTCAGCACGGGTTCCCCTCACCCTTTGATGATAGCGATCGAAGCACTTGCGCCAAGTCTGGAGGCGCCGGCTGCGATCATGGCCCGGGCGGTGGCTGCATCTCGAATGCCTCCGGAGGCTTTGACACCCATTTCAGGCCCGACGACGCTGCGCATCAGCGCCACATCTTCGACAGTTGCACCGGCCGGACCGAATCCGGTGGAAGTTTTGACAAATGCCGCTCCCGCCGCTTTCGCCAATATGCAGGCAGCCACTTTTTGATCGTTGGTCAACAGAGCGGTTTCCAGGATAACTTTGACCGGCCGGCCCGAAGCCGCCTTGACAACCGCTTCAATATCACGAAAGACTTCCTGGTAATTACCATCTTTCAATGCCCCGATATTGATCACCATGTCGATTTCTCCGGCGCCACGGGAAATAGCGTCTCGGGTTTCGGCCGCTTTGATTTCCCACGAGTTTGCCCCTAGAGGAAAACCAACCACCGATGTAACGGGAATTCCGGAATCCTTCATGTTTTCAACGGCTCGTGATACATGGACAGGATTGACGCAAACCGTAGCAAAACGATATTCGATCGTTTCCTTACACAACTTGTCTATAGCTTCCGCAGTTGCATCCGGTTTCAACAAAGTGTGGTCGATAAAAGAAGCCAGATTCATAGATGTTTCCGGTCGCTTACCGGATTTGGACGGGTTTTTTTTCATGACAGCCTCCCTGAGAAGAATTTGCCTGGGATTCATCGGCAGGCTCATACGCCGGCGGATAGACCAAGGGATTTTATCCTCTCAGAAAAAATCAAATCAGGCAAGCCGACTCGAATCTCCAATCAGCTTGAAGATATGGCGATAAAACGGTGAGGAATGGTTATCCTATCAGCGCAAGTTGTATGTCACAGATAGGATGAAATACTTCTGGAAAGCAAAGCGCGACAGCAATTTTGGTATCTTTACGAAGGTAATTTTTAGAAAGCTCAAAGGTAAAAAGCTCGATATTATTTGCGTGAGCATCGAGCGTAACGGGAACAGGCCAGGGCTTGGAGCTCCGCTTGAGCAGATCACCGTCGGCTTTGAGGTAAGAGAATGTTTTTGTTCCCGGCTTGATCAACAGGCAATGCAGATCAGCGGCAAGAGCAGGCCCGGGATTTTTACCGTAGACATGCAAAGATGCCCGCTGTCGAGACGTGTCTTTTTGAATTTGCGCCGCAATGCTTGGAATCGCCAGTTGCCGGCATGAAACCCCTTGCGTACCGCAGTTCATGAAACCTTGGTTGATAGTATCTACAGCAATCTGGTTGATGGGCAGCAAAACTTCATCCTGCTGCAGAGCGTTCCAGCAATTGGGGTAGTGGGAAACGTAAATGCCGCCGTTTTCAGTCGAGATCCAAATAGACTCAAAATTCAAGCCCGAGACTGTCAAGGACGAGATTTTCGAAGGAAATTCGCCGATAACGTCTTCTTCAAATGACCGGCCAAAATCCAATGATTTCAGTAAAATCCGCCCTGTAGCGGCATAAAGCACGTCGGGGTTGTGTCGGGACCTAAACAGTGCGGATACACGGGTCGCTTCAGGCAATTGCGAAGGAAGCCATCTGTTTGTATAGCTGTCGTAGCAAAACATGCCCTGAGACGTAGATACGGTTATAAAATGTATGTCTTCAGAGTAATCCACGGCAAAATCGTTCACAAAGCCCGAAACCGGCAAATCCGGGCAGCATTCTTTCCAGAGAGCTTGATTATCTGGAGTTTTTGGGTCAAACAGGAAAAAACGAAACCGATCGCGTTTGACCAGAGTCATCACAAAAAGGTCACCTTTTGAAGATGTTCGAACCAACATCGCTCGACCGGCAGGCAACTTCAAGTCATTCCATTGGGAACCAGGGTCCAAATCTCTTTGAAAAACACCGCTGTACAAGCCGGTGGTGAAACAACGAGATCCGTGGGCGAGAACATCCTGGACCAGTTGAAACCCCGGTAAAACATTCCAGTTATGGTTTCCGGTTCGAATAAACAGTTGTTCGTCGGCGACAGCCAGAAGTTCTTCGCCGAATTGCTGAAGCCGCGATATGTTTCGAGCATACAGCTTTTCGTTGGTTTCAACCCAATCACCCGAAGATTCCAGGGCGACGCCATATTCCAAAAATCCTGCGGCCAAGCCGCCCGAAGCAGCAGACAGACAACTCACATACCGCCTTTTCGGCTCGATATCGATGCGCTTCCACGCTTCTTTCTCTTCCGAAAAACAATATAAGCCGCTTCCATTACTTCCAATAACAATTCGCCCTTCCGGAGTTCCGGCCATGCACGTTATCGCAGTGACAGGCAGACCATTCGACAGCCGATGCCAAGAAATCGTTTCTCCTATGACGGCCCGGGCCGCCTGCCATCCGAACCCGGATCCCCCAACCCATAGTGTCGAATCCCGATAGATCAATGAATGAATCTGATTAAAAAGCGTTTCACCTTCAAGGATGGTCGTAAACGTGAATCCTCCATTCGTTGTCATCAGAACGCGGGCAGAAAAACCATCCGAATCGGCAACGAAAAAAAGCAATGGGTCGATGCGACTAAATTCGATTGCCGAAATAAAAGTGAACGATTGTTTGGTAGAAAATTTCCCCCATGTTCTTCCATTGTCGGGCGAAAAAAACAAATTATTGCGAGCCCCGGCCATAACGTAACCGGCATGTAACGGATGGCGTCGGATTACGCGGAAAGGCTCCTCGTTCAAGCCCTGAAGATTATGCATCCAAGTATGTCCGTCGTCGATGCTGGCCGCTAAACTGCCCGTATTTGACAGCGCTAATAAAGCCGGTTCAGCGCCGGTCACCATCTCGATGGATTCCACCTTCATCATTGGGCGGAAAGGGGGTTCACATCGATGCCAGGCAGAATGGCTGTCTTTAAAATAGAGTTCACCAGCAACAGTGCCGCACCATAATCGTCCAGGAGTGACAGGGCACCACAGCAACGAAGATACATTACCCCCTATCGGACCTTCCAGATCTTTAAAGGCGCCTTGTAGATATCTAAATTGTCCCTGCGGCATATCACCCTGATTTCTGTTGCTTTTTGGTTGTTTTCGACAGATCCGGCCGTTCTATCTTGCCAAGTCTACGAAATAGCGCTGTTTGATGCAACTGTACAGGGGTGTGATTACGATTTGAAAGTCGATGAACTAATTAAAAGAAGAGGGCTCATAAGAGCTGCTTAGACTTTAAAACCTATAGTCTTCAAGTTTTAGTCGGACAAGTCGCCGCAAAAAAATCAAGCGAAAAACTTAACCCAAAACTAGACACCAGAAACCAGGAACCTTAAAAGTGACGCGGGTTATCTTCAACAGCGATAAATTTTTCTTGATTCTAAAAACAGTTTGGTTTAATAGTTAATAACTTTGTAATCCAGGAGTATCGGGAAAATCATAATGGAATCATCGAGGCAAATAACAAGCAAAGGCTTATTAGCCGGACTTGAGTTTGATAAGTTGACGCACTGGGAAAGATATCTTCTCAATTTGAATCTGGCCAGAATGGAGAAAAAACTGCATCCTGAAGCAACGCCGGCTTCCAATAATGACCAAAACGAAATCTGGAGAGGAGAAAGGCGTTGTCATCATCGTCTAGATGTTCACGAGCTTGGGGTTCAAGTCAGTATCGATTTATCAACTGTGCGAGGAGGCGTTTTTTCCGATGTGCCTTTGCTGAATTTATCGCCGTTAGGCTGTTGCGTTCTCCTGTCGGACAACCAGGACTTGAAACCTGGAACCAGGATACCACGTCTGGTTTTACCGCTGCCGGAAGAAAGCCTAATTTTGCGTGCTCGAGTGGTTTATGTCGGGAAATGTGAGTAGCTCTTGTTCAATCCGATCAATCCACGGGGTTGCTCGCAAATCAGCTCCATGATAAAAAAAGGAACGTGTATTTTCCGGTTAATCGATCGGTAAGTTTGTCGTATTTTGCGCTGAAAAACGTGGAATCTCATGGCTGGATTTAGGTTCATAACAAAAGCATACCGAGTAGCCAGTTTTTTATTGATGGTTCTGCCGACTATCGGGGTTTCTTATTTTGCGTGGGATTGGGCTCGTGAAGTCTCTGTTCGGCAGGTGGAAAGAGAACAGCGTGAAGCTGCTTCAGCTTTGCTGGATGTTGTCAGAGCGCGCTATGATACAATCCAGAACTTTCTTGTCCAACGGGAGCAATTTTTACGAAAAAACCAAGCGGCTTTGGTGGATACGTTGTATCGTACTGCCAGAGAACTGGAATTGGAAACAGCGCGCAAGAACCTGTCCTTTAACAGAGGGCAGGAAGTGTTTTTAAATGTCATTATGGACGTATCGCAAAGGCATAGTTACCTGATATCCATTTTCAACACCAAGGGTGAAATCGTTTATTGCCCGATGCTTCCAAAAGGTTTTGATCTGTCTGAGAATCAGTGGGTTCAAGCCATGTTGGGAACAGATTCGGGGGAAGTGCAGTATTCGTGGAGGTATCCTGGTGAGGCGGAAACAATGGATAGAATTCTAACTCACCGTTTGGTAGAAGGGTGGGGCTGGATTATCGTGGTTGAAAGCATCAAAGAGGACCCTTTAAGCGTTCAGTTTGCAGATCAGCAATATAGGGGTCTGCGAGATTATATTGCAGGCTATCATGCGCCGGCCGGTGGGATAGCGATGATTCTATCGCTCGAAAACAATGAAATCGTCGCCCATCCTGAAATACGTGGAGGTGCATTGGATACGTTGGCGGGAGCGTCGAAGCTGATCTCAACCAGAAAAGGTGTTGTACGTTATAAAGATGATTATGGTTTTAAGCGGAAAGCTTGGGTGGAATACTTTTCTCCGTTGCAATGGCTTATTGTCGTCACTGCTCGAGAGGATCAGATTTCGGTTGATGCGGATGGAATCGTAAAAAAATTTGTAGGTGTGGCAGTCGGGTTGACGATTGTAATTCTATTTTTATTTTACAGGCTTCAACGAGTGATGGTTTTCGATGTTATGACTAGAAGACGTTCTTCAGACATCGATATCGAGTAATTTTTTTATCGTTTGAACCAAATCCGGCAAAGGCACTGTAATTTGATTGTGTGTAGCCAAGTGTTTCACTTGCACATGGTTGCGTGAAAGTTCCTCAGGACCCTGAAGCACGACAATAGGTATTTTTTGGATATCGGCCCACTTGAACTGTTTGCCTAGTTTTGAAGGCTCTAACTGGCATGTTGTTTTTAGGCCTTCCGAGCGCAGTAAATCGGCCAAAGACGACGCTGAATTACGGGTGTTTTCATCGAATAGGGCGACATGTACGTGAGCCGGTGGCTCTGGTACGGGAAGAAGATTATGAGTCTGTAGAAAATCGCCGATCGTGACATCGCCCATTCCAAAACCGACCCCGGAAACACGCTCCTTTGAGAACAGTCCGACCAGATTGTCATATCGACCGCCGCCAAACAACGCTCGTCTGTTTTCAGGCGCCATGTCGTACATCTCGAAAACCGTGCCGGTGTAATACTCCAATCCTCTGACAATTGAAAAATCAAGTCGGCAGACGTCATCCAAACCCAGAATAGACAAGCCTTCCAACAAATGCTGGATATCAGCAAACGCCGGAGATTGGGAAACAGGATGTCGGTCTATTTCACGGTCGGTCAGGTTTAAATAGGCGTGTATTTCACCTATTTGGTCTGAGCTTAGTTTCATTTCAGACAGCATTTCATCGAAAGCTTCAGTCGATATCTTTGACCGTTTATCGATGGCACGATGGATGTGTGGCCAGAGAGATTCCGGCAATTTTAAGACTGTTTCCAAGAAATAGGTTAGAATTTTTCTGTTTGAGATATGGATGCTAAAATCATTTTTATCCGCACCTAAACTGAACATAACTCGACATGCAATTTCGATAATTTCCCGATCTGCGTCTATGGCATCCGATCCCAAGATATCGACGTTGAACTGCCAATGTTCCCTCAGTCGCCCTCTTTGAGGTTTTTCATAGCGCCACAAGTTCGGAAAGCTGAACCAGCGGATAGGTCTTTGAAGGTCTGAGAGTCGGGCGGCGACCATTCTAGCTACGGTGGGGGTCATTTCCGGTCTTATAGCTACATGGCGATTACCGCGATCTATAAAATGATATAACTGCTCATTGACCAGCTCATCACCACTTTTAGCGGCATAAAGCTCAAAGCTTTCCAACATGGGACCATCGTATTCCTGATAGCCGAAAGATTCAGCCACTCGGCGCATCGTACCGAAAATATAGTTACGCATGTGCATGTCTTCGGGGTAAAAATCTCGAGTTCCCCGATATGAAGTTACCGGTAATTTTTTTGTTTCAGACATCGGTTTTCTCCCGGTATGATGAAATAGCCCTATAATAGCACGTTTGCCGTGATTGAGGATGACAAGTTGTCCATCAGCTTCCGATCATTGGCAGCAGTGGGATGCAGCCCATAGAGGATATACCTGGCTTGGCAGGCATAATGCAATGTTTCTTTGTCCGGATAATGCTTCTGGAATATTTTCCGGACTTCCTCCTCGATAAAATCCGTATCGACCAACGGCAATAAGACCTTCTGTTTTTTTAACTCTTTTAAAACGCCGAAACATTGGTTACGTAGGTCTTGAAAAGCATCGTCATGCATCGAAGAATAGTATTTATCCAGGTAATCGATGATAATTTGTTTGAACTCCTGCTCTCGTTCGCGAAATAATTTATCCCATGCAGCGGTATCGGAGCGAAGCAGATAAGAACCTGCCGGTGTATCGCGAATCAACCCTAGCGATTTCAGTCCGTGAATCCGCGCAGCATGCCGGTTCAGTGTCTTGAAGTGTTTTGAATTGATAAGCTTCCAGCGGATGAAGGGACCGCGAGGAGCGCTTCGAATCGACGAAGCGAAAGGATACAAGGTTATCTGCCTGTAGCCGGAAAAGATGCGGACCTGAATTTCAACGAAAGCGCCTCGGCCGTTATAAAGTGCAATGATGTCCTCAGGATGAACTTTACCTGCCCAGAATCTGTCAAGATACTGGTCCCAAATTTCCATTGCATGTGTATCACTGATGCGAACAGCATGATTGAAAACCTGATTCCAGTAATCGACAGCGGGTTGGGCGTCGATAGGATTCAGCTCAACACCCCAGTTCAAATCAGCCTCATACGACCCCGAAATGATATAAGCATTGTCATCGACTACCACCAGTCGTGCCGCAAGGCCGCCGATTGCACGGACATCCATACAAGCTTTTTGCACCAAGTGCCGGGTATCCGGCTTCATGATATCCGGGGGTTTTGAATCACCCAAATTCAGAAGATCACGGCGTATCAATACTCGCTTGTTAACCATAGGCTCACAAAAAGAACTCAACAATTTCAGCATTTCGTCGGCGGGGCTCGGATCGACCAGTAGGATGGACCGTTTAGCTGACGGTATGATCTTCTCCATCAGAATCCGATAGGGATCCGGGCTGCCGAATCGTTGAAGTGGGAAGAGATATCCTTGCATTATCCCGCCTATATCTGTCTTATAACGGTTTAAAACGTTTGATAATATCGGCCATTTCCAAAGTGAATAGGCTCAATAAAATGTCGTTTTCCGGATAGTCGAGCATACGAAAGATCGTTGAAACCTGGAAAGGCTCGGAAAGCGTATTGGAGATTCGACGTTCCAGTGGTGTCAATGAAACACCTTTTGCTTGTTCGGACAGAGGTTTTTTTCCATAAAAAACCGTCTTTGCAGGAAGCTGATCAAGCCAACAACTTGAAATAGCCGCCGTGTGCAGGGCGCTCAGAACAAGTTCTTGTGCCGACACATCCAACGGGACAGAATCCCTGTCCGGCGCAACCCCAGGCAAGCAAGAATATGACCCTTCCCGCCACGTCAATAAATCAAATAAAGAGGTCTCGAGCTGTTCTTTGACAGCCGTGAAAAGCTTGTCGATCGTCAAAATTTTCATACGAATAATTTCATTAGGTGAGCCGATCAGCTCCGCCGGTGACGCTCTCAACAAATTCAAATGATCTTCCGTTATCATCCCTTTTCTAAATAAAAAATTATCCAAACGCTCTTCTACGCTGTTCGAAACGGCAGAAATAATTCTGCCGCGCTTCCAGAAAACAGTTTTTTTGATTTCCTGTTTGCGGCAGGTTATTTCACCAGTGAACAAATGCATAATACATCGCTGGAAAATAGCCAGGATATGTGTATCCTCCAAGGAACCCCTGGTCAGATCAAAATTGAGTTCCACCAACGTCAACGGTGGTTTTTTCTGAGTATTTCCTATGTTCTCTTCTGAAAGTCCAACCCCTCGATGGGTGCTTTCATTCATTGGCGTGGGGGTTGTTTGATAGCTTCCAACACCATCGGTATCCGGTGCAAAAGCAGATATCGATGCCTCCTCGCTTTCCGGTTCATCAGGAATGTCCAGCACCTGATAGATATCGAGTTCTTCCTGTTTGGAATCACTAGTCACCAAATCGAATGCAATTAATTGCAGTTGTCTGCAGGCGTAGATATAATTTTCTACTTGTGGACAAACTATGTGGCACATCTCACCGATTTGTCGAAGTGTGCGCTTTCCATCCACCACCTTCATCATTGCCGTTTCACGTGCGGTAAGTCCGTATTGCTCGGCTTTTTCATAAAAATCGGGCGCCAGATGAGGAATACTGGTTGGTTCAGGTAATAATTCTCGATATGCCCACCATTTTTTCATGCGCCTAATTCCTTCAAAAAGAACTGTCGGCGTGAAATAAGGATTGAGCGATAATTGGGCGGCATATTCAGGGATATCAAGGCTTTGCCACTGGTAGACCCCACTGGGTTTGATGAAAAGATCAGCGACCATATCGAGCAGATACATGTTAAGCCACCAGGAAAAACTTTGAGGATCGAGCAGCTTCGATTCCTTTAAAATCAAGGCATATGTGTTAGGGTCGCTTTTAGGGCCGCCTGACTGAATCCGTGCAGCTACCAACTCTTTCCCCGACCCGCTGCCGGCTCGGTTCCGAGCGAGATATTGATCGATATCATCTTTTTTCGACAGGGTTTCGGCAAAAACCAAATCGCCATTTTTAAAATAAAGAGTTCGAGTTTCTTTGTGGATAATTAAATCCAAAACACCGGATTCTTTATGGATAAACAATCGGGCAAAAATTGCCGCTGGGGGAACGACTTCCAGATTTCCCTTGCTTTCCAACGGTGGAATGGAGAATTTCGGCTTCTGGCTTCTTGATGACTTATCTGCTTCATGCGGGATGGTGGGCCACATATCTCCAAGAGGACGCAACCTCGATTTTACAATATCCATGAGTTCGACCGGAGAAAAAGGCATTTCGACAAAATCATCAGCTCCTTGGTTCAAAAAGTCGACACGGGATGTCTTTCCGGGTTTTCCATATAGTATAATCAATGGAAAACGTTTGTATTGAGGATCGTTACGTAGGATTGTGCACAATGACCGGGTACCGGTACCTTGTTGTGCTATGTTGGTAAGAATGACATCTATCGGGTGAGAATTTAATAGCTGATAAAGCTGATCATTCGAATTCAATTCATGGGGTTCAAAACCAGCTCGTTTTGATGCACTATGCAATGTCGCGCGAATTTTTTCGTTGCGCTCAAGGATAAGTATACTTCGCTTAGCCATGAATAGTCTCCTTCTTCCCAAAACTCTTTGGCTCATTTCGGTTCAAACCGGCATTAATCTATCATGGATTGTTTTTATTTTTCAAGGTATACGAGCTTATGACCATGTGCAGTTGAAGTTAAATTTGAAACTCCTGTGATGCTCGGGTATCTAATTTGTGATGGTTGATTGAATTCGATAGTGTATAAAATCGACCACCGCTTGTCAGCCGGATGCACCGGCTGGATCGAAAGGAGAAAGAGATGGCTTATCTTGATCGTATATCGGGCGCACCGGTTTTACCGGAAGTAGTGGACTTGATGCGGGAGCTTCTGGCCAAACAGAGCATGAATCCGCTTAGTCCCTATCGCCAAAGTTCAACTCTCAAACAGATTCTGGAGCAATCCCGCCAAAAAGTTGCGAAGCTCATAGCGGCGGAGCCGGCGGAAATTATATTTGTATCGAACGGAACGGAGTCTGTTAACCTGGGAATTTTTGGTCTTGTGAGGTCTGCCGCCCGTTCCAGTGAAAAACGCAGGATATTGATTTCAGCGATCGAGCATGTTTCTGTCATGAATACGGTCAGGGCTTTGGAAAAAGAGGGGTATGAGATTGTAACAATCCCTGTGGAGGTCGATGGAAAAGTAGATAAAGAGGCATACCTGAATGCATTGGAAAAAGATGCTTTGCTGGTGTCGATACAAATGGCCAATCCGGAGATTGGAACGATACAAGACATCCGATTTTTAGCAGGCAAAGCGCGGGAAGCGAAAGTTTTGTTTCATTGCGATGCGGTGGACGCAGTCGGGTGGATGCCAATTGATGTCAAACAGTTGAATATCGATGCGCTCAGCTTTTCAGGCACTCAATTCGGCGGACCGCCAGGCGCTGCGGCCTTGTATTTAAAACGAGGCGTATCATTGATGCCGATGTTTTACGGAGGATTTCAGGAAAAACATCGAAGACCGGGCCTTGAAAATATTCCTGCCATTGCGGGATTCGGTTTGGCCGCCGAATATGCCGCTCAAACATTGGCTGAACGTATGAATAAAGCCCGACACTATCAAGAAGCTCTGTGGAAAGGGCTTTCACATATCGAAGCGGTCGAGTTGACCGGCCATCCGACCGACAGAATCCCAGGGCATGTTTCATTGCTGGTACGCTTTGTTGAAGGCGAAGCTCTATTGTTGATGTTAGACATGAAAAACATACAGGCCTCGAGCGGTTCTTCCTGTACGGCAAAGGACTTGAAGATATCACCGGTATTGACGACGCTCGGTATCGAACACGCAGATGCCCAGGGATCCTTGGTCTTTTCTACCTGCCATTCCACATCGGAAAAAGATATCGATCTCGTTATTCAAGAACTGCCTGGAATCGTTGAGCGACTGCGTTCAATGTCACCACTATGGAAGCAGGGGTCATAAGGCAACTGCCGTGATTCGATGACAGTCGTTATAAAAACAACCTGAGTGAAAGGGTTTGAAAGGAGTTATACATGTATTCGGAAAAAGTTATGGAACATTTCGCCAACCCACGGAATGTCGGAGAGCTCGAAAACCCAGACGGTGTCGGCCAGGTCGGAAACCCGACTTGCGGCGATATGATGGTGTTTCATATTCAGGTCAATCCTGAAACGAAAGTGATAGAGGATATTCGATATAAAACGTTTGGGTGCGGCGCCGCCATAGCCGTCTCCAGTATGGTCAGCGAGATGGCGAAAGGAAAGACACTTGACGAAGCCTTGCTTATCACCAATGCGTCGGTGGCAAAAGAACTTGGAGGGCTTCCACCACAAAAAATGCACTGTTCCAATTTGGGGGCGGACGCATTACATGCAGCGATTCGGGATTATCAAGAAAAACATCCTGAATAATAAGCTTTCATCCGATTCTGTGCCGGCCAAAGTCGCTTTTTATGACTTTTCGTTGACTGCCTGCCTTTTATGAGAAAAACTGCGCAGAACTTGGACAGGTACTTTAATTTTTATTGTTTTGCGCTAATATCTGTCTCCCTGGTAAAAACAGGATTGACTGCTTGAACCAAAGGAGACTGCAATTATGATCACACGGGTACGTATCGCTCCCAGCCCGACGGGAAGCCCTCATGTCGGCACAGCTTATATGGGTCTGTTCAATTTTGCGTTCGCTAAAAGCCGGAAGGGGGCGTTTATTCTTCGTATCGAGGATACCGATCAGACTCGATCGCGGCCTGAGTATGAAATCGGTATTATCCAGGCTTTAAAATGGATAGGTTTATCATGGGATGAAGGTCCGGATATCGGAGGGGAATTTGGACCATATCGTCAGAGCGAGAGGACTGAAATTTATCGGCAGCATGTGGAATACCTATTGAGAGCCGGAAAAGCGTATCGTTGTTTCTGTACCTCTGAACGCTTGGCTGAGATGCGTCGATATCAACAGGAAAACAAGCTTGCGGAAGGGTATGACGGGCAGTGTAGAAATCTAACTCAGAATGAAATCGATGCCCATTTGAAAAACAATGAATCCTATGTTGTCAGACTTCAAGTTCCCCAGGAAGGCGTGTGTGTCATCAAAGATCGCCTGCGTAAAGAAATCCGCTATGATTTCAATCAGATAGATGATCAAATACTGCTAAAAAGCGATGGGTTTCCAACCTATCACCTTGCAAATGTCGTCGACGACCACTTGATGAATATTACACATGTCATCCGCGGCGAAGAATGGCTTCCTTCGACACCTAAACACTTGCTTTTATATCAAGCGTTCGGATGGGAAGAACCTGAGTTCATCCACCTCCCTCTCCTGCTCAACCCCGATGGGTCCAAATTGTCTAAGAGAAAAAATCCTACTTCGATCGACTATTATCGCGAGGCCGGCTTTTTGCCGAATGCCCTGTTGAATTATCTTGGGTTGATGAGCTATTCACGACCTGACCAGGAAGAAAAATTCGGGCTGCACGAGTTTGTCTCAGATTTCGATATCGACCGCGTCAGTTTGGGTGGAAGCATATTCGATCTGCAAAAACTTCGCTGGCTCAATTCCCGTTATATCCGCGAAAACTGTACGGCTGAACAGCTGCGGGATATGCTGGTGGAATGGCGCCTGAACCCCGAATATTTTCTTAAAATCATTCCAATGATGAAAAACCGTATGCATACATTGGGTGACCTTGTTCCTGCCTGTGCATTTCTGTTTGCAACGGACATTCATTATGATGCCGAAGACTTGCTTTCAAAAAACACCAAGCCTGAAGAGGTTGCAGAAATTCTGCAATCCGTTGCATTTCAACTTGAACGGGTTGAACAATGGAATGCCGTTGAAATTGAAAAGGCAATCGATGGAATCGCCCGTTTCTGGTCAGTTCCGATTCGAGAAATAACTTCAGTCATGTTTGTTGTAATCAGCGGCGCCAAAGTCGCGCCTCCGCTGTATGAGTCGATGGCGCTTCTTGGACGGGACATGACCCGCCGTCGTTTGATGACTGCCATCGAGATGACGGGGGGAATCGGCAGGAAAAAATTGAAAAAACTGGAGGAGAGGTGGCAGGCTTGGGTCGACCGTGCAGCGGCACCATTTACAGAGGAAATTAATGATGAGCAATACAAAAGTTGATATGGTTTCAAATGACGGCGCATCCGGATCACATTTTATAAAAAACATCATCAATGAAGACAATCGAACCGGTCGCTTCGGCGGCAGAGTGCATACTCGTTTTCCACCTGAACCCAATGGCTATCTCCATATCGGTCACGCCAAATCCATCTGTCTGAATTTTGGGTTGGCTGAAGAATATGGAGGTAAATGCAATTTGCGTTTTGATGACACGAATCCGGGTAAAGAAGAACTGGAATACGTGGACTCGATCATCGAGGATGTTCGATGGTTGGGTTTTGACTGGGAAGATCGGTTGTTTTACGCTTCTGATTATTTTCAGATCATGTATGATTTTGCCGAGCAGCTTATTTTATCCGGCAAAGCCTATGTGTGTGATCTCAGCATGGAAGAAATCAAAGAATACAGAGGAACTCTAAAAGAACCAGGACGTGAAAGCCCCTTCCGTAATAGAGCAATCGAAGAAAATCTGGATTTATTCCGGCGTATGCGTGCCGGAGAATTTCCGGATGGCTCCAGAACGCTCCGGGCAAAAATAGACATGGCATCGGGTAATTTGAATATGCGTGATCCGGTGATTTATCGGATTACCAGGGCTCCCCATACCCGAACCGGAAACGCATGGTGTATTTATCCAATGTATGACTGGGCGCATGGATTGGAGGACTCTATCGAACGGATCACACATTCGCTTTGTACATTGGAATTCGAAGACCATCGACCGCTTTATGACTGGTTTCTGGAGGCATTGGATACATATCGACCTCAGCAAATAGAGTTCGCTCGTTTGAACCTCACGTATACGGTGATGAGTAAGCGGAGGCTCATGACGCTTGTCAAGGAAAGACACGTCAATGGCTGGGACGATCCGAGAATGCCGACGATTTCCGGTTTAAGACGAAGGGGATACACGCCTGAATCGATCAAATTGTTTTGCGATCGGATCGGCCTGTCGAAGGCAAATAGCATCGTGGATTACGGCATGTTGGAATTCTGTCTACGAGAACACCTGAATCAGGTTGCGCCACGAGTCATGGCGGTTTTGGATCCATTGAAAGTGACGATTACCAATTATCCGGAGGATGAGGTCGAATGGATGGAAGCCGACAATAACCCTGAAGATCCATCGATGGGAAAGCGAAAAATCCCATTCAGCAGAGAGCTTTATATTGAATCTTCAGACTTTATGGAAAACCCGCCTAAAAAATATTTTCGACTGGCTCCAGGCGCTGAAGTCAGATTGAAACATGCATACTACTTGACGTGCGATGATGTGGTAAAAGATGAACAGAACAAAGTGGTCGAGCTCAAATGCAGAATCGATCCGGATAGCAGGGGAGGTTGGACTCGAGATGGTAGAAAAGTCATGGGAACGCTTCATTGGGTGTCTGCCAGGCATGCAATCGAGGGTGAAGTGAGATTGTTTGAGCATCTTTTTACCAAAGAAAACCCAATGGATGTACCGGAAGGAAAAAAATTCACGGATTTTATAAATGCCGATTCCATCACTGTTTTAAATAACGTCAAACTGGAGCCGGGATTAAGCGGATCGAGTCCGGGATCACGGTTTCAATTTTTACGGCAAGGTTATTTTTGTGTCGACCCCGATTCAACTCCTGAACGACTGGTTTTAAACCGAACCGTGACGTTGAAAGATACATGGCAGAAAATCCAAAAAGGAGAAAAATCGTTTTAAAACCATCACCACCCGATCGGCCCTTTTCATCACATGCTTTAGCAGAAAAGCATTCCATCATTTTTATCGATTCGGCTCGTAAACTCGAATCGCTGATACAGGCCTTGGAGCTGGAATCTGAAATAGGGGTTGATCTGGAAGCTGATTCTTTGCATCACTATAAAGATCGTGTTTGCCTGATCCAAATTTCCACTCGTCAAAATGACTGGATCGTCGATCCGCTTCAAGGAGATTTTTTACAGCCTCTATGGAGAATTTTTGAAAGCCCGAACCGGGTCAAAATTTTTCATGATGCGGACTTTGATCTGCGCAGCTTGAATCGAGACTATGGTTTAGAGTTGAAAAATATATTTGACACCAAAATTTCACTGGAATTGCTAGGACATACAAATGTTGGGCTGGCTGCGGTCTTGGATGAGTATTTTCAAGCGGAATCCAAAAAGCGATTTCAAAAATATCAATGGAGCAAACGTCCCTTGAGCCATGAGGCCGTTGTCTATGCTGCCGGCGATACACATTATTTGATTCAATTAAAAAAAATCTTGATCGATAAACTAATTATAACAGATCGATTGACGTGGGCTGAGCAGGAATTTAAATATTTGGAAACCATTCGATGGCAGCCCAGCAAGAAAGAAGCGCTTTCCTATTGGCGATTGTTTGATAAAAAAAACAAGAGCCCACAATATCGGGAGTGCCTTCGACTGGTTTGGACTTTCAGAGAAAAAATTGCACAGGAGCAAGATAAACCGGTTTTTAAAATATTTCATGACGATGTATTTTCCGAATTATCTTGGTTGTTTACGAATCCATCGGTCAAGAATCAAAAAACCTATCTTAAAAGAATTGTCCCTTCAGCTTTTCGTGATGCTGTAGCTGATTGTATTTATCAAGCACAGAAAACGCCGGATGATAAATGTCCGGAATATCCGTCTTCACTTTTTGAGCCTGCACCGCCTTATGATAAAGAACTTTTTAAAAAGCTGGGCAAACGGCGCGAATGGTCGGCATCACAGAAGAATATCGACCCAGGAATCATTGTGGGTAACAGCACATTGAAAAAAATGGCACGATTGGCTGAAGATGATCTGAAAAACTACCAAATTGTCAAACAGCATACCGGGCTAAGGCCGTGGCAATGGTCGTTGCTGACAGCGGATGCCAATTCAACAGAGATTCCGTCCAACCCCTATGGTGATCAATAAATAGCGGATCTGACGATATGGCATGATTTTTGCGACAAGAAGCATAGAGCGCTGTTTTGGTCATAATAGCTCCAATGCCTGGAAAAATGAAATTTGATTTATCAGGAGATTTTATATTATAAATATTTGAGAGAAATACTCAGACAGAAAATCCTTTAAAAACGTATCTGTCTGATAATCAAGAAGGAGAAAGATATGAAACGAAGTTTATTGATTGGTTTGATGGTTCTATTTGTCGTTCTGCCGATTGTCGGCGCGGATATTGCGGTTTCGGAGGAAAAAATCCAGTCTGGAGCAGACAGGCTCTGGCTGACCTCTGCTGAAGGTGGGCCGGGGGATACCATTATGGTGGATGTCATGATCGAAAACGCCGTTACAAAAATAGATGCCGTTACAATGCGATTTCGTTACGATACCACTAAATTGCAATATGTTGACTGGGAAGACGGAACACTGAATCCCGGCTGGGTTATGTTCAATCTTAACGAGAGTGAGCCGGGTTTGATTGTTCTTGGAGGATTTTGCATTCAGACGGCTATTGAACCGGGAAGCAAGGGCTCGCTGGTGCGGATGAGCTTCAAAGTAAAGTCGGATGCAGCCGGAGGTCCAAGCTTTGTTACTGTCGATACTCTCTTGGATGACGTCAAAGATTTTCATTCGGAAAACGGCAAAATTGAATTCAAAAAAGCGACCTTAGGAAAATAGCTGTTCTACAGTTTTATCAGGTTAAAAATACGCTGCATGGCTGGACTTGTAGTATTGCGGCGTATTTTTTATTACCTGCCTGATTTTTTCCGATACTTTCAAACGTTTCGATATCCAACGCCTTAATTCCGGCAGACCTCTGTCTTCTGACTCTAAATCAAGGTAGAGCCGGTCGTTTGATCTGGACGATTTAAATGAGTTGGATACATTTTGAGACCCAGGTGCGTTAGGCGGAAAACGAAAAATTGATGTGTTGAGATAATCCGGGGGATTGTCTTCTAAAAAGCGCAAAGCCTCTTCCCAATCATCGAGGGTTTGTCCCGGGTAGCCGAAAAGCATATAGACAAATGAGCGTATACCTGCGTCACGCAAATGACGGATGATGATCGGAAACCATCTGGAATCGACACCTTTGTTCATGGATTGAAGTAGGTGTTGAACCGGGGTTTCAAATCCTAATTGCAGCATTTTGCAACCTGCCGCAGCCAGGTTTTTTACAAATGAAAAATCCGTCAACTCCCGAGTCGCCCTGACAAAACCCGACCAGGTGACATTCTCATCCAAATGAGACAGAACAGTGAGCATTGTCGGGGGGATGGCATGATCGGTGAAATGAATATGGCGGGGAGAATATTCGATAAGGGTCTGTTCGATTCGGTTGATAAAATTGTCAGGTCTGTCCATGAAAAAGCGCTCTTTGCACTCGTCGCAGAAAGCGCATTTTCCCCAATAACAACCTCTGGATGTAACCATCGGCAGTGTTCTGACGGGTGAAAAATAATGGGAAAAATCTATTCCGGTAAAATCTGTTTTGGGGAATCGAGAGCTGTTTTCGGACGATATTCCAAACAGATTTCTCAACACAGGCTCACCGTTGCCGATTACGACCGCCAACCCAACCGATCTTAAGATGTCTATACTCTTATCTGAAAGGCAGCTCATAAAACCACCGCCAAGTAAAATTTTTGTTTCAGGTTGTCGCCGTTGTATCCATCCGCAGAGCGCAAGAGCAGCGGAAATCTGGCTTCTGTAGACGATAGATATTCCAATCAGGTCCGGTTTTACACGGTTGATCGTGTCTTCAAAGAGATCGATGACAGGATTCAAAAGAGGATGGCTTTCCCTTTTTATCATCGATATCAATGATTCAGGCCCGAAATCTTCATAGTCATGATCGACAAAATCCCCCGGCGTCAGAGTGATGGAATGTTTGGCAGCGTAGCCGGCTAAAAGGTCTCTATAACCGGACATGATTTTTCGGTATCTATCGTGATTTCGGTATGTGGACGGATCGCGCAGGGATCGTATCGTGTTCTGCTTATGGAGGATGCTTCGATGTGTGCGGTGAGAGCCGTCTTCGACGACATCATCTGGTAGATGAATGGCAGCAAGAGCATTCAAGTCCAAAACACGTGACTGAACGCCGAATTGCTTTCCCCAGGTTCCGATGTCTCCTTGAAGCATTCCCAGCCCAATGGGCGGCGATGCATTACGCGTCCAAGGTGGATAGATGAGAAGTATTTGCTTCATCAAATGGGTCGTTTTGGGTATTCAAAAGGAAATACCGTTCATAATTACGCGATGATGGAAAGAAAAATCTTCATGAGCTCCGGATCGAAATAGGTACCAGCTCTATTGCGCAATATTTCGACAGCCTCTTTATGAGACAGCGCTTTTTGGTGGGGTCGATTATGGGTCATGCTGTCATACGCATCGATGATGGCAATAATTCGGCTTTCCAACGGTATGCTTTCTCCTCGCAAACCCAAAGGGTAACCCGTACCATCCCATCGCTCATGATGTTTCAAAATATAGTCGGCGACCGGCGCCAGATCGGAAATCGTCAAGGCGATACGATAGCCGATTTCCGAATGTTGCCGAATTTCTTTGAACTCTTCTTCGGACAGAGGATCGGTCTTCACGAGGATAGTTTCTCGAAGTCCGATTTTTCCAAGATCGTGAAATTGGCTTAGCATTTTCAGATCCCGAAGCTGATTCTCTGTTAAATTCAGCTTGTCAGCCATAAGATCGATAAGCGCTTGCATTCGCGCACCGTGGCCAGGGACGACATAGTTACGTGTTTCGAGCGTTTTAAGCAGAGCCTGGATAATATCACTTCTTGAGTTGCGGCGTTGGTGCAGTTTGTTGTGATACATGTTGTGATCGGCTGTTCTGAATAGTTCGGATGGGCTTCGGGAACCTTTTTCATTTACTGCATATCCAATCGATAGGGATACATATAATTCCGGCTTGGAAGCATTGTGTTTGCTGACTTCTATTCGAATCTTGTCTATGCACTGCTCGATTGTTTCGCTGGAAGCGTTTTGCAGCAGTACGGCAAATTCATCGCCGCCTATCCTTGCGATAATTTGTTTATGCCCAAAGGCTTTCCTTAATATTGCCGCTGTGTATTTAAGCAGCTTGTCACCCGATTGGTGCCCCATCGTTTCATTAATTAATTTCAGTCCATCGACGTCGCAAACCACAATTCCCAACAGAGAATGTTTGTAGCTTTCCAGCCGTTGCATTTCCTCTTCGAAAAATGCACGGTTGTAGAGTTTGGTCAAAGCATCATGCATGCTGAGATATTTCAGCTTGTTTTCCATTTTTTTTCGTTGGGTGATATCGATGACCACTCCTCTAAAACCATGGTATTCTCCGGTTTGCTCCGAAATCATACTCATATACAGCAAACCGGGGAATCGGGAACCGTCTTTTCGAAGGAAGGTATATTCTACTACAGGTATCTTTTCGCCCAAAAACCGTCTGACTCTGATATTTTGCGCTTTTTCCAGTGATTCTGTAGCGAGTAGATTCAAGGCGTTCACACCGGCTGCAATGTCGCCACTTGAATACTGAAACATGCGTAAAATTTCTGAATTTGCATAGAGGATCTTGAACAGAAGGTCCGCTTCAAATAGGCCGACAGGAAGCAGTTCCGTCAAGTTATGGTATCGTTCTTCGTTGAAACGAAGAGATTCCCGAACTTTATATTCTTCCGAAACGTCGCGAATAAGCAAAAGTGAACCGTACATTGATCCGAAATCTGTATGAAGTGGAGTGTTTTTTATCTTGATATATAATATTTGGTTCCCTTTTTCGATTTGAGCCGAGTATTCGGATCGAAGCTCTGTATGAAAATTTTCTAGTAGACTCTGCA
Organism: bacterium; assembly: GCA_049652745.1. Lineage (GTDB taxonomy): Bacteria > CSSED10-310 > CSSED10-310 > CSSED10-310 > CSSED10-310 > JBASEY01. Next base: position 314,097 of record JBASEY010000029.1, read on the forward strand.
TGGAATCCGATTCTAAACTATCGGTTGAAAAGCTTTGGATCGGCAGGACTTGAAACAACGGTTTACCGGCGGCTTTCTGCAATGTCCATCCTGTCAGAGCTTCAGCCGCGGTATTCATCTTGACCACATTGCCGACCAGGTCGATGGCTATAATCGCTTCGCCAAACGAATCAAAAAGAGTTAATGGGTCGAGCGGCAGATGAAAATCAGATTTCTGCACGCTCTCGTTTATTTGATCGCTGTTTTCAGCCCCGTTTTTTTTACTCATTGCTTAGCCCTCGTCAGTATAAAAATCAATGTAAGTATACCATATTCTTAGTAAAATGGTGCAATGAGATTCTCGGAATTCGGCGAATTTATTAAAGCTCAGCTTTGCCAGGCGTCGGCAAATCGACCTGTAAAATATCCATTCTCTATCAGTATCTCTTTTCCTGCATAAACCCGGCCGCCATCCCGCAGATCATGTAAAATATCCCAATGAATAGCCGATCGATTCTCACCCAGTGTTTCTTTATAGGCGTCACCGAGCGCGAGATGGATCGTTCCTCCCATTTTTTCATCAAAAAGAAGGTTTTTCGTGAAGCGTGTGACGCCCCAGTTTGTCCCGATTCCCAATTCTCCGATTCGACGTGCGCCTTCATCCGTGTTTAACATTTCATGCAAAAATTTGTCGTTGGTGTCGGCCTGAGCTTTGACGACTTTTCCTTTTTCAAAGACAAGCTGGATTCCTTCGACGATTTGACCGAGATAATAACCTGGAAAAGAAAAACGAATGAACCCATTGACATCATTTTCAACCGGGCCGGTATAAATTTCACCATCAGGCATATTCACAGCCCCGGAACTCTCACAGATGCGACGCCCTTTTACACCCAGGGTTAAATCACATCCTGCTGTTTCAATACGAAATGTTTCGATGCCCTGTAAAAGGCCGGCTATTTTTTGTTGTCTGTGTCGTAAAAGTCTCCATTGTTCCAAAGGGTTGTCATGATTCAAAAAACCGGCTGAAAAAATGAGTTCCGCAAAGTCCCGAAGCGATATACCGGCGTCCTGTGCATAGGCATGGGTCGGAAAGCTTGTGATATTCCATCGAACACGTTCTTTACGCAATCGGGACAATTCCTGTCTGGCCTTACGCACTTTCGACATTTTGGCTGGGTCGATACCGGTCATGTTCCGCGTGTTCGATTCAGCCAGAACATGCAGCGAGACGTCGAAAGTATTCGCTTCAAACAGGGATATCGGAGATACATCTTCCAATTGGGCGTCATTGGCAACCTGATAAAATATCTCTATCGCTTCGCCGAACGTAGGCCGCAGAGCCGGAAAAGCGCCTTTTTCCAAGCAGCGGCGATAGAGGGCAAGCATTAACGGCTGCGCAAGAATTTCGCCGGTGATCTCAACTCGTTCACCAGGGGAAACATTTGTACAAAAATCGACGATGACTTCAGCCCATTGTTCAAGGCGAGGGTCACGATCATAGAAATTCAACATCCCGAACCTCCTATCGAGAAAGCATGTTCAAAAAATGGAGCGATCTCACTCGGCAAAAACCAGCTTGAACGTATTTCAGCTTGCGTAGGAAGTCAATGGCCGCCAAGCAAGAGAAGCCATTCAAACCCTGGATTCCAAAAGCCATGCGAAATAAACGACGAGCTTTTTCCGGAACCCTATTGATTAATCCGTCAACAACCATTTAGAATCTCAATATGAGATCTGAGCCTTCGTCCGGTATTAGACTCAAGATGAATCTAGCTGAAAGTACCTTTTCACCCGCAGTTGTTCGCTTACTCTGACCCCTATGCACTTTTCGGCTGACAATTGAAAGAGATTTTTATTGACCGATTTCTCATGGAGAGGATTCGATCAATCTGTAATATAGAAGTGATAATATTGATTTGTATCTATCTTTTTGAGGAGGAAGAAAATGAATAGATGGATTAAATGGATATGTCTGCTTTGTGCAGCGCTGTATATGAACTCCGGTGTCGGTGCGGTCGGCTGGATCAGTTCGAACCACCCGATACTGGATGTGGTGGATAGCAACTGGAACCATGTGGATATCGAAGTCTGCGTAGACGGTTTTCAAGGGGAGGTTGTCAAGACAAAAGGCGGTGTTTTCACTCAGTTGTCTTTGGAAGGAAACGCTTTCAAAGGTGAAATCGGTGAGCCGCGCCTGCCGGTGATGCGGAAACTGGTCGAAGTGCCTTATGGCGCTGAAGTGATGCTGAAATACCAAGTTGACGGTATAAAAACAGTTGATCTAGGGAATCATCAATTGATTCCAGTTCAGCCGCCTATTCCCAAATTGCCCGGCGCATTTGAAGCCGCCGAATTTCAGATGGACCGGAACCTGTATCGGCAGGATCGGTTTTTGTCCGAGCCGGAAGTGCGTATACAAGATATCGATTACATGCGGGGTCATCGCCTGGTGGTTCTGGAAATTTCACCGGCAGCGTATAATCCGGGAAAAAACCTGATTCAATTCGCGAACCGAATATCGATATCATTGGAATTGTATGGCGCGGATCGGAAGTTAACGGAATGGAAGGATTATCGGTATTATTCGGCGCCGTTTGAAATCTTTTTTCAGCAAAACGTGATCAATCATGGGAGCTATCGTAATCGAAGCTTTGTTTTCCCGCCTCCGACACCGATTGGATATATGATATTGAATATTTCAGCCTATTCCGGGGCTATAGCGCCGTTTGTCGAATGGAAAACGGTTCAGGGATATGACGTGACTGTCGTGGAGGTACCTTCAGGCGCATCGACGGGAACAGTAAAAGCGCTGATTCAAGATGCCTATGACAATTGGCCGAATCCGCCTTCTTATGTGCTGCTCAACGGAGATACGGATACGTTGCCGGCTTATACCGGCGAAGCGTCCGGATCAGCGGACGACAACCAATATACGGAGCTGGAAGGTGCCGGGTTTTATACGCCCGATGTGATGATCGGCCGCTTTTCCATTCGCAGCGTGACGGACCTTGAAAATATTTTGGCTAAAACACTGCAGTGGGATCTGACAACGATGCCGGATACATCGTATTTGAAAGATGCGGTATTTTTGGCATCGTCGGATCATGGACCGATGCTGGAAGGCACTCATGAATGGAGCTGGAACAACCATATCTATCCCTACGATCCCGCCAACAATGTGTATCATCCGGTATATGAAAGCCAAGGCGGCAACACAACGCATTTTGCGTCGAATGTCAACGAAGGCAGATCACTGGTCGTTTACTCCGGCCATGGGTATGGGGATGGTTCGGGAACGGCATGCATCAGGTTTGTGCATTCGGATGTTCAGGCTTTGACGAATACCGATAGGTATCCGCATGTCATGGTGTTCGCCTGCGGCACCAACCTGCATGATCAGGTGGTGTCGTTTGGTGAGCGGTGGCTGCTGGAAGCGAATAAGGGGTCGGTGTCGTATTGGGGCACATCGGCCAGTTCGTATTGGAGTGAAGATGATGACCTGGAACGTGAGATATACCGTATCCAACACGAAGAACTGCAATATTCGTTGTCGGCGATGTACTTTGCCGGATTGTACAAGATCTATGAGGCTGGATACAGCCGTGCTGCGCTTTATTACGATATCTATAACTTGATGGGTGACCCCTCGCTACCGATTCATGGTCGAATCCCAATGGCTCCCGTTATAGGAGCTCCAATGAGCACAACACCCAATCCCCAGACGTTCATTGTCAACGTGGCCGATGACAACGGCCCGGTCAAGTATGCTTTGGTCGCGATCCATGATGGAACTGAACTGCTGGGCTCGGCGTTCACCGATGAAGACGGCGATGCCGCCGTTTATATCGAACCGACAACCCCAGGTACGGCGGTGATAACCGTCAGTGGTCAGAATCTGGAAACAACTCAGCGGGAATTGATAATCATGGCGGCTGGATGTGGTTATGTCATGATGAATCGGTCACTCTATAATTGTGACCATGAGATAAAAATCACGCTGTGGGATGTTGATTTGAACGCCGATCCGGGAGCCGTGGAAACGGCCGAGGTAATGATTTATTCGGACACTTCCCCGGCCGGCAAACAGGTGATATTGGCGGAGACCGGCCCGGATACAAGTGAGTTTCGAGGTTCGATTCATACGTCTGCAACCCAGCCAGGGCAGGGGTATCTGCAAGTTTCTCATGGTGACGAAATCATCCTTCATTACTATGATGAGGACTGTGAAGGAGCTCCCGTCGATGTTTATGATTACGCCGAAGTTGATTGTGAAGGTCCTGTGATCACGAATGTCATGGTATCGAATGTCACAATCGATTCAGCAAAAATCAGTTGGCTTACAGACAAACCGTCAACGACAGTGGTTGTCTGGGGTCAATCGTTTCCTTTGCAAAATCAGGAAATCGGCCCAGGGAAAAAGACGGAACACAGTGTTACGCTTTCGGAATTGGAAACCTGTACGGAATATTTCTTTTATGTCATCAGCGAAGATGCAGCGGGTAACATTGCAGTCGATGACAACGGCGGCATGTATTACAAATTCACGACGCTTCAATTGATAGTGCTTTTAGAAGAAAAAATGGATACCAATCCTGGTTGGACGTATGAAAACCTCTGGGCTTGGGGTCCGGCTTCGGGTGTCAGCGGCAATCCGCCGAGCGGCCATACAGGGACACATATCGTTGGATATAATTTGAACGGCACTTATCAAAACAGCTTGCCGGCGACTTACATGACGACGACGCCATTCGATTGCTCCGGTGCCAGTCAGGCATATCTGAGTTTTTGGCGCTGGCTCGGCATTGAAAGCTCGTCCTGGGATAAAGCGTCCATCCAAATATCCAACAATGGAGGCGCCAGTTGGAGCACTGTTTGGGAGCACACCGGCGGAACGCTTCAAGAATCTCAGTGGTCATATCAGGAATATGATATCACTGATTGGGCGGCAGGTCACAGCGATGTCAGAATACGCTGGAGTATGGGGCCGACGGATTATTCGGTCGCTTACTGCGGCTGGAACATCGATGATGTGTTGGTGTCTTACACGGCGCCATGCAATGTTCCGCTGCTGGTGTACGGCGATCATGACATCGACGATTCGTCGGGCAACAACGATGGCTGGATCAATGGCGGTGAAACCGTTGCGATGACCGTGACGCTGGATAATAAAGGCTTGATGGCGACAAATGTCACAGCGTCACTCAGCACCACCAATCCGAATGTTACGATTATCAATTCAACGGCTACTTTCCCGGATATTCCTCAAAGCGGCAGTGGAACGGCTCACAATGCATTTGTCTTTTATGTCGATCCAGCGGCGGGTGATGGTGATATCATTCCATTCACCGTGGCATGGAACAGCACGGAAAACAGCGGATCGACATTCTTCAACGAAATTGTCGTGGCGCCGTCATTAGTCGTTGAAGACCACCAGATCGAAGAAATTACCGGTGGTACTTTTAACGGTATTTGGGAACCCGGGGAGACGATTCTTGTCAAGGTTCTGGTGAAAAACCAGGGTAACGGCGCCGGGTATAATATCAGCGGAATCTTGAGCTGCAATAAGCCGGAGTATGTGACGATCGAGGCCGGGACGGCATACTGGCCGGATATTTCGAGTGGTGACAGCGCGATGACCGAGGCGCCGCATTATCGCGTCACGGCGTCGCCTGCCATGCCGGATCCAACCACGGTGGTATTCACGATAAATTTCGAAGCGGAAGGCTATACGGGGCAGAGCGTTTTTTCGGTGGATTGCACGTTTTCCAACTTCGCACGCCGCTATTCGTGGAACATGGATACCAATCCCGGGTGGTCGACGGAAGGCGATTGGGAGTGGGGCGCGCCGCTGGGAATGAGCGGTGACCCTTCGAGCGGATTTACCGGCACCAACGTCTATGGATACAATTTATCCGGAACCTATACGAACTATATGCCGGAAACGAATCTGACGTCCAATCCCATTGATTGCAGGGGTTTGAGTGATGTGGAGGTTCGATTCATGCGTTGGCTTGGCATCGAGTCGGGCACCTATGATCACGCCTATTTCCGCGTTTCGAACGACGGCGTGAACTGGACGACGATATGGAGTCATACGGGTTCGACATTCACCGATCCCAATTGGCAGTCGATGGTTTATGACATTTCGTCCATAGCGGACAACAAACCAACGGTCTATCTGCGCTGGGTCATGGGTACGACGGACGTATCCGTGACATATTGCGGCTGGAATATCGATGATGTGGAAATATGGGGAGATTCAAACGGTCCGCAGCCGACGGGAACTCCAACCATGACACCGACACCAACCAGGACGCCGACGCCGACACCAACCAGGACGCCGACGCCGACAGCGACTTTTGGTCCTCCGACACGGACACCAACACCGGATTGCGTCCATCACGGTGATGTCAATTTTGACGCGGTTATATCCTCCGAAGATGCGCAACTGGCGTTCTTGATCGCTTTGGAATTGATTACACCGACATATGAAGAAAGGTGTGCGGCGGATTGCAACGGAGACGGGGTTGTGTCGTCAACGGATGCGCAACTGATTTTCTTGGCGGCCATCGGCTCCGGTAGCTGTGTCGACCCCTTATGATCAAAGTTGAATGGCGCCGGCAAGCGTCGGCGCTTATCCCTGCCGCAGTTTTACGGCTGATCTTGGGCGTATACCAGACGCATCAGCCCGTATTTGAAAAATACTTGACTCTGGGGCGGGAACTTCTTTCAGACCGGATAAACACACCGTTTTCATCCAGCCCGCTTTACACGGTATGGATCGGCATTCTGAATTCGAGATGCGGACTGAATGCCGATATTATACGCTGGATTCAGTTTGTTCTTGGGTTGTTGAGCGTATTCCTCGTAGTCAAGATCACCTCGAAAATATGGAATCCGGTTACGGGAACACTGGCCGGCTTGTTCTACGGCTGCCTGACACCGCCTCTGCTGTATGAAAGTGACTTGGTTACATCCTCGCTTGAGATCATCCTTGTGCTGATTGCTTTGAGCGCGACTTTGGCTGCCGCTAAAAACCTTCGGCCATACCAATTCATCGTTGCAGGGCTGACCATGGGTTTAGCTGTAACCATTCGTCCAAACCTGATTTTATTGTGTCCTCTGATTGCCGTCTGGCTGTGGATCACTGTCGAACAAAAATTTTCCGCCGTCGTCGGATTCATTCTGTTCGGCTTGTCCACAACGGCTGTGATAGCTCCGATCACTCTTTTCAACTATCGTCGAAGCGGCGAAATCATTTGGGTTACAGTTTCTGGGGGCAGTGTATTTTATTCTTCCAACAACTATCGTGCGGAAGGGTTGGGATATTCGCCGCCTCAAGCGCTGACGGAAATCGAAAGCGACATGATGAAAAAAGGTTCCGAGACTTTTCCGGTTGAACATGAGCTGTTTAAATATTTAGCCGAGAGGGCTTCCGGTCGAAAGTTGACTTATCATGAAATGTCATCCTTTTATTTTGATGAAGCATTTTATTTTTTAAAAAAATCACCTTTTCACGGAATCCAACTGTTCATGTCAAAATTCTTCTATCTTTTCAATAACTATGAAGTGTTGGATACTGCTTCTTTGATCAACGCATCCTCGAGAATCAAGCAAATTTTCCCTTTCCTGCCAGGGTTTGGCTTGGTGTCACTATTGAGTTTGTTACGGATCGGCAGATTTCGGAAGCGGAATTCAGGTGAGTTCTTACTGTTGCTGTTCATTATTCCTCATGTTTTGACTGGAGTCCTGTTTTATGTCAACGGGCGCCTAAGGGTTTCGATGATGCCGTTTCTGGCGATGTTGGCGGCCGCAGCGGCTGTCGATTTGATCCAAAGCGTAAAAAATAGAAAACCGAATGCTTGGATCAAAGTGATCTGGCTCGCAGGGATCGCCGTTTTTGTTTATGGTTGGAATGATGCAATCCGGATTCACAAGACGGAACAGACGCCGGCGTTCCTGCACACCATGAAAGGGCTGACACTTCTCAAATCCGGTCGAATCGTCGAAGCGGCAAGCGAATACGAAGCCGCAGTAATAGGAAGCCCACTTGGCGCTGTCGAAGCATACACCAGCCTGGCTGGTATCTATCGAATTCAAGGCCGGATGGAACAATCCTCGGTGGCGGCCAGGCATGCTGTCGGCATCTGGACGCCGGATGAGCTTGTTCAGTTGATTGAACAGCGGGAACCGGATTTCTTGCGTCGCCCGGAAGTCCAAATGCTGATGGCTGCATCATTTCAGCGCCTGGGTAAACGGGATGAGGCCGTTGATCAATACGAGAAAATCCTCAATGAACGACCGTGGCTGCCGGATGCTTTATATAATCGGGCTATGCTTTATTTGCAGGAGACACCTCCGGATTGTGTCAATGCAGCCGCCTTGATCGAGGAAGCATTGAATTGTGGTCTGAAATTGGACATCAACTCAACGAATGCACGGAAAAAACTGCAGAATTGCCAGCTCCATCTAGGGCTTTTGGATAAGGCCTCGTTGGAGCAAGCTCAGATCGAATGGGAAGAATCGCTCCCGCTTCCATATTAAACAAATTTTGAGTTTCACACCTATCAAACGATGTTTTCAGGTCATTCAATGCAAAAATGAGTGAATACAAAGGTGTTATTTCCAAAAAACACTATTTTTAAGCAGATGGTTTATCAAAATATCATCAGATAATTCATATTCTGAGTTTGAGCTTCTGGCATGATTTTTGGAAGGCATATATATATCTTATGAAGCGTGAGGATGCGCCCTGCAACCTCGCGTAACGGGCAAACTCATTTTCAGGAGGAACTTGATGAACAGGAAAATAAAAACAATGGCGCTGATTTCTTTGATGCTGATGATGTGCTCAGGAATCGGTGCGAACGGCCGGATCAGCCAAAACAAACCGCTTGTCAAGGTGGCGGAGAGCAACTGGGACGCAGTCGAGATCGACGTGGTTCTGGATGGTTTCCAAAGTCGTGATCTGAAGACGAAAGGCGGTGTTTTCACGCAGTTGTCACTGGACGGAAACGCTTTCAAGGGCGAAGTGGGGGAACCTCGGTTGCCGGTGATTCGGAAATTGGTCGAGGTGCCTTATGGAGCGGATGTGACACTGGACTATCAGCTCGATGGCATAAAAACGGTCGAATTAGGTGAGTATCAGTTGATGCCGGTGCAGCCGCCGATACCCAAATTGCCGGGAGCTCTGGAAGCGGCGGAGTTTAAGATCGATCGACGGTTATATCGGCAGAATCGATTTTTGTCCGAGCCGGAAGTGAGAATTCAGGATATCGATTATATGCGCGGGCACCGCTTGGTGGTCATGGAGATTTCACCGATTGGATATAATCCGGGTCAAAATCAGATTCAATATGCTGAACGGATATCGATTCGTTTGAATTTGCGGGGCTCTGATCAAGAGCTGACGGCAGCCATGGATTACCGTTATTACTCTGCGCCGTTTGAAATGTTTTTCGAGGCGAATGTCATCAATCATGGGAGCTACCGTGACCGTAGCTTCGTATTCCCGCCGCCGACGCCGATCGGATATATGATATTGAATATCGCGGCATATACTCAGGCGATACAACCGCTTGTCGAATGGAAAACGGTTCAGGGTTACGACGTGACGGTGGTGGAGGTGCCTTCAGGCGCGTCGACGGCCACCGTAAAGGCATTGATTCAAAACGCCTACGATAACTGGCCCAATCCTCCGTCTTATGTGCTGCTTAACGGAGACACGGATACATTGCCGGCATATAACGGTGAAGCATCGCATTCTGCCGATGACAATCAATATACCGAGCTGGAAGGCACGGGTTTTTACACACCCGACGTGATGATCGGCCGCTTTTCTGTGCGCAGTGTGACGGACGTGCAAAACATTCTGGCCAAGTCACTTCAGTGGGATATGACGACGATGCCGGATATGTCTTATTTAAAGGATTCTTTGTTCTTGGCATCATCGGATCATGGATCGATGTTGGAAGGAACGCATGAGTGGTGCTGGAACAATCATATCAAACCCTATGATCAGGCCCGGAACGTATATCATCCTGTTTACGAACGTCAAGGTGGAAATACGTCCCATTTCTCAGCGAATGTCAATGAAGGCCGATCACTGGTCAATTATTCAGGCCACGGTTACGGCGACGGTACGGGAACAGCGTGCATCCATTTTGTGCATTCGCATGTCCAGGCTTTGACAAACGCCAATAAATATCCACATGTGATGGTGTTCGCCTGCGGAACCAATCTTCATGATCAAACGATATCGTTCGGTGAACGATGGCTGCTTGAAGCGAACAAGGGCTCGGTTTCATATTGGGGAACTTCCGACAGTTCCTATTGGGATGAGGACGATGATCTGGAACGAGCGATATACCTAACTCAGAACCAGAACTATCAGTATTCATTGTCGGCTATGTATTTTTCAGGACTCTACAAAATCTATCAATCAGGATACAGCTCAGCCGCTTACTATTATGATATCTATAACCTAATGGGTGATCCCTCCCTGCCGATTTACGGTCGAATCCCAATGGTTCCCGTGATCGATGCGCCCGTCAACACGACACCGAATCCTCAAACATTCACTGTGAACGTATCCGATGAGAACGGCCCTGTGAAATATGCTCTGGTGGCGATCCATGACGGCAATGAGCTGCTGGGGTCGGCATTTACCGATGCGACCGGCGCTGCAGCTATTTATATCAATCCATCCGCTCCCGGAACAGCGACAATAACGGTCAGCGGCCGGAATTTAAAGACGACTCAACAGCAATTACAGATCATGGCGGCGGGCTGTGGCTATGTCGTGATGGATAGAGCGCTTTATAATTGTAATCATCAAATAAACATCGCTCTGTGGGACGTTGACTTGAACGTCAATCCGGGAACAACTGATACGGCGACGGTTACCATCTTTTCCGACACGACTCCTGCAGGAAAGACGGTTGTCTTGACGGAAACCGGCCCTGATACCAGTGAGTTCCGTGGATCGATTCTGACATCGTCCACGCAATCCGGCTCCGGATATTTGCGGGTATCTCATGGTGATCAGATCACGCTTCATTATCTTGACGAAGATTGTGAAGGCTCGCAGGTTGACGTGTATGATTATGCTGAAGTCGACTGTATGGCTCCTATAATTTCGAATGTGTCGATCGATGAAGTCACGATCGACTCCTTCAAAGTGTCTTGGACGACGGACAAACCGACAAACACGGTTTTAAATTGGGGTGATTCGATTCCTTTGGCGAATCAAGAGATAAGCTCTGTGCTGTCCACCGATCACAGTGTGACGGTCAAAGATCTCGATGACTGTACACTCTACTATTTCACGCTTGCCGGAACCGATGCTGCCGGAAATACAGCTCTGGATGATAATCACGGATCGTATTACACGGTTATTACGTATGAACTGGTGGTTATGCTTGAAGCCAACATGGATACCGATCCCGGATGGACATATGAAGGGGAATGGGGCTGGGGCAAGCCGACAGGGCAGGGCGGCCAATATGGATCACCAGATCCGACCAGTGGTTACACCGGCCAAAATGTTGTCGGATACAATCTCAATGGTGACTACGCCAACAGCATGTCCTCGACCAAATGGGTTACAACTCAGGCATTTGACTGTTCGGAAGCCTCCGAAGTCTATTTGGATTTTTATGCATGGCTGGGAGTTGAACAAAACTGGTATGACCATGCATATATTGCCATCAGCAACAATAACGGGGGTTCCTGGAGCACCCTTTGGGAGAACTCGACAACAATGAATGGCGGTTCCTGGGAATTGTGGAGTTTTGACATCACTAGCAAAGCGGCAGGGTATTCTCAGGTCAAGATTCGCTGGGGCATGGGTCCGACGGATTCCAGTTGGCGTTTCTGCGGCTGGAATATCGATGATGTCATGGTGAGTTATACACGTGAATGCACATCTGTTCCCACACCTACGCCGAAACCCGATTGTCTGAACACCGGGGATGTCAACGACGACGGAGTAATTTCAGCGACGGATGCTCAGTTGGCATTTCAAATTGCCCTGGGCGCGTTTGTTCCCACTCATGAAGAAGAATGTGCCGCCGATTGCTCAGGTGACGGCGTAGTCTCTTCTTCCGATGCCCAGTACATCTTCATGGCATCGCTCGGCGCCGGCAGTTGCGCCGACCCGCTGCAGACCCGAAGCTCGTTTGCACGGCATCTCGACCGGCAGATCTCATCCGAAAACCGGCTGAATCGCATCGACGGTCATGTTTGGATTGAAAACGCATCGGGAATGGCAGGAGATACCCTGACAATACCAATAAAAATTCAGAATACGGGAGCTGAAATAGATGCGTTTACTTTGAAGATCGAGTTCGATCCAACCTTTTTGAAATTGCTGGATGTGACGAGCAGTGTTCTGGATCCGGGATGGGTGGAATTTGGCTGGAATCAATTCGATGAGGGTTCGGCGATTATCGCTGCATACTCGATCGGCCTTTCCGAACAAGATAGAATCCCGACTGGAACGGATGGTACACTGGTCGAAATGACATTCTTGCTGAGCGCAGACGTCGATGACACAGGCATTGTCCTGACCGATGGACACGACGATTTGAAAAATTTCGTTCTGCTGTAAGTCGACAACCTAATTGTGATCGAACGCCGGGCTCGCCCCGGCGTTTTTTTTTGAAACATTCACGAACCGCAGGCTTCGTGTGCTCCGACCAGATAACGGCGGTGCACCTGAGCATTTCGCGATTGCTTCACTTATTTCTCCCTTAATAAAATCACTGTAAAAAATAATTGTTGACACAACTCGGAGTATTGGCTATATGAGGAAAAATTCGGGTCGAATGTCGGCTTTTTATATTGGAAAAAGTAAAAATGAAAAAATTTGTTATATCTTTTTGCATAGGTGTTTTAGCCGCCTTTCAGGTTTCAGGGCAGGTGATGGGCTATCCTTTTCCTGGTGACACACAGTATCCAGACAACGAAGGTCGACGCATCGACAGGATCGTTCTGGAAAACGATCGCTCTTTTAAAACGATTGTCGTCGATGAAACCAACCAAGTCGCGCTTTGTGCTTCCGACAACCTGAACATTCCCTATATTGTGCGTTTCGATCTCAGCACATTTTCAAAAACCGGTCGATTGATCCTGGATAATGGGATGACATCGATTACGAGCTCCGCCATAGACCCGATTTCCGGAAACATCTGGTTTGGATCAAAAGGATATTGTCTGCTGATAGATCCTGTTCAATTCGAAATACTCAGGATTGTTCCGATAGGAAATTTTCAAGTGGTGAAAATTCTATTTCATCCTATCGATCACAAGGTGTTGCTGCTAATAAAAGGTGATCAGGATGGAGTTATCGAGATGGATCCCATGGACATGTCATGTGGTTTTTACCCGTTTCCAGGGTTTAAAAATGTTTTCATCGATGCCGCCGTTTCATCAAAGGAGATGAGTCTCGTGATTCTGGCTTCATCGACACAATCCCATGTGATCCTGGCTGACTTGAATGGATACCAGGCAGTGTCGACAACTGAAATTCCAGGCAATCACCCTGCCGCCGCCATTGCGCTGAACGCTGTCAGAAATGAGCTGTATGTTGCTGCGACCGGGTTGCCTGCCTATGTTCACCGGTATGATTTTCCAGAAATGACCGGAAAAGGTTCTCTTGAATTGCCTTTTGGCGAACGACCTCGGAATTTCATGTTTTGCGATGATCTAGGAACGCACGTTTTGTTGAATGACGGCGATAGTTCGGGTGGTTTGATAAAAATCGATGCCGCTTCTTTTCAGCGAGTCGACCGTTTGGATTTTGGAGATTTGAAATATCCAGCCTGCTACGACGGATTTCAGAACACGATTTTGATAGCGACGGAAAATACGCCGGGAGCGATTCTCCAAGTCGATCCGGATACGTTTACCATAACCCGGCAACACGAGTTTCTTGATTGTGAAATATCGGCCGGTGAAATATTTGGCGCCCCGGCCCTGAATTCAATTTATCTTGTGGTTAAAAATTTGGGAGCTGCCAGATTGGTCGGCTTCAACCCGGGAACCGGCCAAAGAAATTGTCATATTGACCTGCCGGCTGTAACGGGCACCGTCATATTGAGCGCTTGTGATGAGCATAACTCCATTGCCTATCTTGTTGAGTCCGGTGATCCGGAGTGGATATTATCGGTTGATCTGCAAAAAGGCGAAATGCTTGAACGAAAACAACTCCCGGTAAATGGCGAATACAAAGATATCGAATACGTTGAAGCATCCAATTCATTGTTTCTATTGACAAATGATTCAATAATTGAAATAGATGCGGTCTCTTTCTCCTCAATTGATTCGAAAGCTCTTGAATCGGACGTAATTCCTGCTGTGACGTTTGCCTTGGATCGACAGCATTCATTTCTGCTGGTGGGTGGAGGCGGCAATTTCGGGAAAATGGTTCAATATTCATTTTCTCCTCTGGCTTTTAACGGCATCATCGAACTCGATCCCGGTGAACGCAAAGTCGTTTTATTGGAAGCCGACAAGTCGTCAATGGAAATCTTCACTGTCGTTGATGCAACCCCATATAAAATCAAACGATTTGACACGACAACCCTAGAGTTTACGATGACGCTTAACCTGCCGTTCAATGGAAAAGACTTGATTGGCTTCCACATAATGTCCAATTTGGATCAGGCGTTGGTTATCGAAAAAGGGGGAACGACGCGAATCCATCGTCTGGATATCCATGACAATACCTGGATATCGCCGGTGACACTTCAGCCCGGTGAATGCTATATAGACGGTCACATCGTCGAATCTGAACCCTATGCATTTATCGGCCTGGCGGGTATTTGTCCTTCAATTGTCCGCTATGGTGCGACACAAGCACAAGCCATCCATGGCTCATGGGCGTCCCTTGATCAAACGTCATATCTGGAGTCCTTGAATTTTTATTCGCATGAAGCGGGCAACCAAGTCAGGTTGGCGGTTTACGATTGTGCCGGCATGCTGTTATGGGAATCGGGCTTACTGGAAAACACAGCCGAGAACGATTGGTTGGAAGCTCTTGTCAGTGAAGGCGATCCTTCCGAATTGATACTGGCTCCTGATGACTACCTGCTGGCTTTTCAGGTGACAGGCAACGGGCGCTCACCGTCGGCAACAGCAGCCGCTCCAGGCCGCAGCATAAGGTCGGCATGGCCTTACGGGCAGTTTCCAAATGCTCTGGTGACCTGGGATGATACCGACGTTCTGTGGTCGATATATGCAGATTGTTCGCCCGTGCAACCATCGCCGACACCCTCGTTTACGCCCGAGACTCCGAATTCCCCTTCTCCAACCCCAAGCCCTGAGCCGTCATCCACCCCGACAACGAGCTTTTCGCCCACCTGTACACCGACGCAAGAACCTCAGAACACGGCAACACCGACCATGCCGCCGTCGAATTCCCCGACGCCGACGGAGCATCCTGCGGACACTCCCACCGCTACACCGACGCCGGTAATCACACATACGCCTTCTCCGACTCAGAACCCCGATCCTTCGGCCACGCCGACAACGGGTTTTACGCCGACTCATACACCGACGCAAAAACCCCACCACACGCCGACACCGACGATGTCTCCATCGAATTCTCCGACACCGACCTCATGTTCCACTATGACTCCGCGCCCCGGGTCAGGCGTCGATCTGATGCTGACGAAAAGCAAATTCCATCCGGGAGATCGCTTTTGCCTTCAGGCGCGCTTGGCAAATACGGAACCATCGCCATTGAATGTCGAGCTTTATGTCATTTTGGATGTGTACGGTGATTATTGGTTCGGCCCGGATTGGTCGCAACATGTCGATGCCTATAAATTGAACGGCTTTTTAGGGGTCAGAACCCTGACGATTTTCGATTTTATCTGGCCGGAAGTGGATTCGGAGGCGCAGGGCATCGTCTTCTGGGCCGGTATGGTGGCGGAAGGCGAATCAACGATCTTCGGATTCTATGATCGAATTGAATTCGCTTATGGCGAAAAACCGGTAGCTCCCACACCCACGCCTACAAATACGCCTACACAAGGAGAGACTCCGACACCCGCACCAACCGGTACATCGACGCAACCCCATACGCCTACTCCTGAACCGACTGAAACAGCTACGCCTGAACCTGACGGCATAAGATATGTGTTCGTCACGAAGGACCCCGTGGCTTATCCAGGCGAAAACTGCCAAGAACAAGATATATACTGCTTTGCACCGGAACGCATGTATTTTTGTTCGGAATGGCAACCCATTGTTTTCCTGGAAAATATCGGTGCTTTACCGGTGAATGTCAGCATTAAACTGGATGGAAGAAATCCCGACGATTTTCAAGTCGAATATCATAATTTATATATCAACCCGGCAGAAACAAAGGCTGTAAACACGCGTTTTTGCCCACTATCACCCCCTGATCAGTTGAAAAGCGCTGAGATGATCGTGGAATGGAACGGCGGATCGGTCATGATCGAAGTCAAAGGATGGTGTGTCGCAGGAAAAGGAGAAAACCGTAGATGAAAAATATAAATAAAACGATTTCTTTCGGATTTGGCTGTCTTCTTTGGATATTCTTCACAGAAACAACCGTCTTTTCAGGCGTCATGGGTGTCGACGAACCGGGAACGATAAACTGGTCGAATGCATGGTACGGCTGCATCGAAGATGTGCTGATCCTCGATAACGATACCATGCCTTTAGGCGTGTCGATTGACCAACAGGAAGATATTGCAAGAGTGCATTTTGTTTGTACTACTCCTTATTTTAGAAAGCTGGATCTTAAAACAGGCGAAATCTTTATGCCTATCAGATGGAATTATGCATTGGGTAATATTGTTTCATCGACTGAAATGAGTCAAAAGGGTCGAACACTTTTTTTGTCTCAACAGATTGGTTTTTCATTTTTAATTCAATCATCAAACAATGATGACACTATCTCGCAAGTCGACAGGCTGGAATGTAAGGCTCTCCACCCCATTGTATATCATAATCTTTCTGACAGCGCTTTTTTTTGTAGCAGTAATGGAAAAAATCTGCATCGATACCATTTTGAATCCACTCAATTGCAAACTCTGACGCTGGAGGAAATCGACACCGCGATCACCGATCTGGTCATTGATGAGGACCACGCCATAATCCACGTTTTATCTGGAGATTGTCCCGGTGACATCATAGCGGTTTCTTGCGACGACCTGCAGGTGATCGACGCGTTGACGCTGCCGGGCAATCTGGAATGCAGAACCGGGGTCATGGATCACGCCTCTCGGCAGATGGTCTTAGCCGGCACTGACCATAGCCTTCCGGCAAGCTATCTGGTTCAAGTCGATCTGGAAACGTCCGTTGTCGGCGCCATAGCGGAAATCTCGCCTTCGGAGTTCAACATCGTTCCGCTGGGTTTTTACGGCTCGAATTTTATCGCGGCGATCCCTGGAGTCCCTTCGAAGCTGAAGGTTTTTGACGGGGAGGATCTGAGCTGCTTGGATTCCGTCGATTGCTCGGACGAATTCGGGCGTGTGAAATACGGCGCTTTGAGTGAAAACTCGATAGTTGTGGTAGACGACGGTTATCCTGCCCGAGTCGACGTTTTCCGATGTGACCCGTTCAGCTTTCAACGGTCTATACAATTTACAGGCAGAGATCAGCAGGTTATCTGCTCGGCAATCAATCCGCTTCACGACCAGTTGATGGTGTCACGCAACGGGACGAATCCGGCGGTGCTTATCCTGGTCGATCTCGAGACTTTTTCACGCGTTGGAGAAATCGATTATAATCTGAACACTTCGGGCTGTTTTTCGCTGCTGTCTTCGGATCGAACCGGTGACTTCACCTATGGCTATCATAGCGGAGAACCGGCATATCTCGTCAAAATCCGGAACGACGATTATCAGATCGACATTGCGGAGCCTCTGAACGTGCCTGATCGATGCGTCGACTTGCTGGTGGACCAGGACGCTTCCCACCTATTCGTCATATACGGCCAGACTTTGGCGCGTCATAATCTGCTCACGCTTGAACTTGAAGAGAACATCGTCATGCCGGGTCAGCCGTCGGCAGGTCTGGCGAAAATTCTATCGGACCCGTCCCGGGATGTATTGGTTGTCAGCAACCAGTACGGCCAGGTTTTCAAAGTGAGCAAGTCGCCTTTGCAGGTGATCGATGAAACGGGATTGACCGAGGTCACCGGATCGATAACCGACGGCATTTATCTGGCGGATCAGGGTTCCTGCGTATATGCCCTGAATGACTTCCAGCAAAGGCCCGCCCGCCTGGTTGAGTTGAATCTGGATAGTTTTTCGTATCAAGATGAATGCGTGTGTGACGATTTGGAACTTGAAATATCGTCTCTTGTTTACGATAACGCACATCAATTGTTGAACCTGGCTACCTATTATCATTGGGGAGGAATACTGACCTATAACGTAAACCCGTTCATCCGGCTGGGAGAAAACAGTACTATTTCTGTGAGTCGATTTACGGAAAAAGGGGTTTTCGACACGACGTCTCGACGGGCGTATTGGCTGAATTCTTTTTTGGGGGGACGTGTAATAGCCACTCGTAATACAAACAAGGGTTTTATCGCCGGGTCGACCGCCGTTTTGAACGAGGAGGCGGAAATGCTCGAGATCTCTTTGTACTCCTATGCCGCTGCGGGAACAGTACGTCTGGCGGTATATGATCATGGAATGCAGTTGCTTTGGGAGTCGGCTGAAATCGCCAATACCTGTCAAGAAGACTGGATTCGTGTGGCGATTTCAGACGGGTATCCCAGCAGGTTGGAGCTGACTCAGGGTGAGTATCGGCTGGCGTTTCAGGTAAGCGGTGTAGAGCGGATCACATCCGCCCATAGCGGAGAAGTCGGTGATGGTTTCAGGCAGCCGGCAGCTTTCGGGCCTTTTCCGGAAAGGCTCTGGTATCCGGAAAACACGTCGGACAGATGGGCGATTTTTGCAAGTTGGGAATCCCTTTTTCCGACGATGACCCCGACCACTACGCCCACTTCAACGCCGCAGCCCGAGGACACGCCGACACCCGCGGATACGATGACACCAACTCCTGAGGATACAGAGACACCGACGCCGGATGTTTCGGCGACGCCTACGTCCGAGAATACGTCAACCCCGACACCGGCGGATACGTCGATGCCGACCGCCACTGCGACGCCTTCTTTACCGACCGAGACGCCTTCATCGACTTACACACAGGCGCCGACGGCAACGCAGACGCCCACTCCCGGCACACCGCCGCCGTCTCCGACGGAAACTCCTGTGCCGACGAATACCGCGACAGCGACCAGCACTCCTACTCCATACATTCCAGGGGTGCGTTTGTTTTTGAACCAAAGTCTTTTTCAGCCGGGGGATATCTTCAGCTTCAGCGCTCAAGTGACACCGGCGCTCGGGACTCCCTTACCGGTGACGCTTTGGATTATTTTGGATGTCTATGGCAGCTACTGGTTCGGACCGGGATGGACCGACGAACTCGACTGGTACAAACTGGGCCGGCTGGATAGAACGATTACCGAAAGTATTTTGGAATTTACATGGCCTTCCGCTTGTGGAGCGCTGTATGACATCGCATTCTGGGGAGCCATGCTTCAAGCGGATACATGGGGTCTCATCGGTGAATACGATAGAATAGAATTCGGTTTTCAGGAATGAGAGTGTCCCGGATCCCCTGCCAACTGACCGCAGGCTGCTTGTATGCCTGCACCCCGACTGTTGCGGATTCGAACGATGAACCCGGCATCGTGCAGGCGCTTTTGAAAGGCTGAAATGGTATCCGGGTCAGAACAGGTGAACGGCGAATTGGAAGAAGCGTTAAAGGGGATCAAGTTGATTTTATATCGGCGTCTGTTCAACAGACGAACCAACTTGTCGGCTTGCTGCAAAGCATCGTTGACGCCCTGCAGCATCACGTATTCACAGGTAATCTGATGCTGCCGTGAGGGCAATGGATAGGCATTCAGAGCGGCTAACAATGTTTTCAGGGGATATTTTTTATTGATCGGCATTATTCGGGATCGCGTCGTATCATCGGCGGCGTTCAGAGAAACAGCGAGGTTCACTCCCAGACCGGCTTTACCCAAACGGTGGATTTCCGGAACGATGCCCGCCGTTGAAACGGTGATGCGTCTAGGCGACCATCCCAGGCCTCGAGCATCCGTCAGTTTCTTTATAGCTTCGATCACGGCGTCGGAATTCAATAAAGGTTCCCCCATACCCATGAAAACGATGTTGCCGTGGCTGCCGCATCCGGTGATTTTCTGAGCATGCAGAACTTGCGACAGGATTTCACCCGAGGACAGATTTCGAACGATTCCCATCGCGCCGGTTGCACAAAACCGGCAACCCAATACGCAACCGACCTGGCTTGAAACACATAGGGTATATCCCGTTTCCGAAGGGATATAAACGGTTTCGACCACATGAGAATCCTGTAAAGCCAAAACAAACTTCATAACCCCCGTAGGGTCCGATAACGATTGTCGAAGGATCGTTCCCAGCGGATAAAACGATAAGTCCAGAGAACGCCTGAGCTCCTTGGACAAATCCGTCATCGCATCAAAAGCCGTCGCCGCCTTCAAATAGATCCAGTTGAATATCTGGGCGGCGTGAAAAGATGGAAAACCATGTTCCGATAACCAGGCGATCAATTGATCGTGATCCAAATCGGTGATGATCTTTTTTTCAGTCGGACTTTTCCTTTCCATAATCATTCCTCTTAAGATGAATATCATTTTTAATGGCGAAAAGGTAGGCGTACTGTCAACTGAACCGCCTGATGGATTTGACAATAAAGGCTAAAAACCGTTTAATTACAAGAACGATGAGGGAGAGTTTGGATGATGAGCGTAAAATCGATAAAAAAGTTATTGACAATAAGTGTGCTGATCTTTATCTGTTTCCCAACACACAGCGCCTATTTTTGGTTTCAAAATGATGAATGGGAAGAAGGAAATCCTTTCCATCAGGCAATCGCTCTAGAATTTTGTGAAAACCACTACCGTGGAGACTACGCCTGCACTGTTTTAGATATAGATAGGGAGTGTACCATCGATAAAATCGGTGTGCTTTTTTATGGGAATGGTTATGAACAGTTTAATTTCTGGATAAGAGCTTATGACGGAACGGGCAGTTTACCTAATCCGGGTGGCACCATACCTCCCGCTCCTACTCCTTTGCCTTATGCTCAGTTTACAATTCGGGATCCAGGCTTTTATGTGTTTGATTTAAACGATCCTGAGGTACACTGGCAAATCGAAAGGAAAGCTGGTGAAAAGCTGGTTATTTGCTTGGAATATATGGGCAGTATGTTTTGGGAGGATATTGATAACGATATTTGTACAGACTCAAACGGTATCGACCCTGGGCGCAACCTTCTCAGGCGCTGCTCATCCGTATCTTCTCCGCCGACGCCTTTGCCATGGGCATTTGCGGAGGACAACGGTTACACGAATAATTTTATTATCCGTGCAGGTTGGTGGGTTCCGGATCCTACGGCGACGCCGATACCGACCAATACGCCGACCTTGACACCGACGAACACGCCGACGTCGCCTCCGACCAATACGCCTACGCAGACACCGACCAATACGCCCACGAACACCCCGACTCCGACGGATACGCCGACGAACACGCCGACTTTTACAGAAACGCCGACGAACACGCCGACTTATACTCCGACGACGACTCCGATGCCGACAGACACGCCGACGCATACCCCGACCGAGACGCCGGAGCCGTCGTCCACGCCTACATCGGAGCCGACCTCCACACCGACATCGGGACCCACTTTTACACCAGAACCCAGCGCGACATTTACTGTTACACCCCATCCGCCGACCGACACGCCGACCATGACCCCGACCGTTGAGCCGACGCTCACGCCGACGTCGGCACCAACAGCGACGCCGCCGCCTGAACCGACCGTGACACCAACGGCTACGGCGACGACGAGTGTGCCCACCTTTACTCCGACTCCCGTTCCGACATATGAACCGTTTCGGTTGCCGTTTATCGATGATTTTGAAACCATTTTGCCGTGGGAAACCGAGTCGATTTACGGTGATTGCCTCTGGCATCGCGACACCGTCCGCTATTATTCGCCGTATTTTGCCTGGGCCTACAACCGGGGACAGCCGACGTTCAATTATGATACCGGGACCCGCAATTCCTGTTCGCTGGTGTCACCCAAGATCACTCTGGGCAATTGTTTTCACCCGGAACTGGCATACATGGATTGGATTCAGAATGAGGAGCGGCCGGAATTCGATATCTGTCGGACCGAAATCACCGTGGATGGCGGTCGGACCTGGGAGCTCTTATTTGAGACATATGATAAAACGGAAAGATGGACGCGGCGTGGTCCGTTCGACCTGACGCCTTATATCGGAAATGTCGTTCAGATCAGGTTCCGTTTCGATTCAGTCGACAGTCAGTTCAACAATTTTGAGGGTTGGTATATCGACGATGTATCGATTTGTGAGCGGATCGATCCGACATCGACGCCCGAAGCTCCGACGTTTACTCCGACCCCGACGCCGACGGCGACGCCGGATGCATCCGGGCGCCACGGTATGGAATTGATTCTGAACGAGAGGGCGTTTTATGCAGGCACGACCTTTCATCTGGAGATGATACTGACCAATACGACTGCGACCGATATCTCCGTCGACACATACTTGGCGCTCGATGTATATGGCACTTACTGGTTCTGGCCGTCGTGGGAACACGGCATCGATTCGCGCCGGGATATCCTGACTGCCCGTAAATCCGTGCGTGAAACCATCCTGTGGTTTGTGTGGCCGGAGTATAACGGCAGTTTCGATGATGTTTATATCTGGGGCGCTACGCTTGAAGCGGGCACATCGAATCTGGTCGGAGAGCTCGATTACGTGATTTTCGGCTGTAATCTTTGATAAAATAATTGTCAACCGTTCCAACTGAAACAGCGATTTGAACACCATGCACGTCAATCAAGATTGGAAATAAGAACAGATGAACGATTCTTTCACCCCTATGACATCAAAGGCAAAAAATGAATTTCAGGGCTTTCGCCCCTACCTTTCGGTCGTCGTTCCGTTTTTCAATGAACAGGCCAGCGTACCGATTCTTTATCAGCGTCTTGTCGACACGTTGAAGGGAATCGATGTCGACTATGAGTTGATTTTTGTCGACGACGGCAGCATGGATGGGACCCTTCATGAATTGCGGTCGCTGCCGGACCCGGAAGACCGCGTTCGGATAATCAAATTATGGAGCAATTCCGGTCAAACAGCCGGGCTGGCGGCAGGTTTCGATCACTGTCGAGGCGAGGTCATCATCAGTATGGACGGAGACCTTCAACATGATCCGGCGGAAATACCGGAATTTTTAAAGTGGATTCAGCAAGGATACGATGTCGTCAGCGGGTGGCGTGAAAAGAGAGTCGATCCGTTTTTCAGCCGAAAGCTTCCATCCAAAATCGCCAATTGGGCGATGGCGAAATTGTCCGGGTTGGATCTCCATGATTTTGGGACGACATATAAAGCCTATCGGGCGGAAGTCATTCAATCGGTAACGTTATATGGTGATTTTCATCGCTTTATTCCGGTTCTGGTCGAGGGCATCAAACCCAAAATCAAAGAGATACCGATAAAAAGTCTGCCGCGTGTCGGAGGTGAGTCGAAATACTCGATCGGCAGAACCTTCACTGTTTTTTTTGATCTGATACGCATCCATTTTCTGACAAAATATCTTTCAAGGCCTCTTCAGGTTTTTGGAGCGATCGGGTTCATTCTTTGGGCGCTGGGCTTTTGCATCGCTTTTTACCTGTCCTTGATAAAGTTCATGTTCTCGTTATCGATCATGGAACATCGCGCCCCTATGTTTTTGTTGTCTATCCTGTTGATGCTGACAGGCACTCAGTTTTTGACCTTGGGGCTGTTGGGGGAGATCATGGTGAAAATCTATCACAAACTCCCCGGCACAAAAATTTACACGGTCGAAAAAGTGTTGTCGCCGGATAAAATAATATCCGAACCAGGTTCTGTTGATGATTCAAATGAAATATCCTGATCGCGGTCAGCTTGGCGCCGCTTGGCTGATGACGATGATATTTTTGGTATCTGTTGGATGCTATCTCGCTGCTTTGTGCCCGGGAGTTTATTGGCTGGACAGCGGTGAATTCCAGACCGCGGTTCCAACACTGGGCATTCCGCACAGCCCGAGTTTTCCGTCATATCTGATGAGCACGCATGCGATCTGCCGCCTGCCTCTGGGTGATATAGCTTTCCGCGTCAATGTCGCTACGGCGGTCGCCGGCGGCTTGATAGGGGCGCTGGCTTTTTTACTGGCTTGGAAATTGTTTGGTTCGGGCGGCAATCGGAACAAATGGCCGGCTTGTTTTGTCGGCTTGGCCGCCACGATGAACCCGTTGATATGGTTTCAAAATGTCAAAGCGGAAGTGTATAGCCTGAATATGATCTGGATTCTGATCATATTGCTTTGTGCTGTAGATATGTTACAGCATACGGATAACCGGCGCCGAATGTTCCGAAATCTCAATACGATCGCTCTGATGTTTGGATTGGGAGGCGCCAATCATTCGCTGTTAACGCTGCATTTGGTGCCCGCTGTTGTCGTCATGCTGCTGTTTGTCATTCAAAAATTCAAAATTCGCGAACTTCTGTTCGCCGGACAAGTTGGGCTGCTGGCATTGTCAAGCTATTTGTATCTGCCTATCAGAGCGGTTAAAAACCCTGCTTTGAATATCGGAAATCCAATAAATGTGATGAATTTTATCAATGCGATAACGCGCCGAGGAACTCATAATCGGTTTATGGGAAACAAGGCTGCTGAGTGGTTCAACAACTGGCCGATATACTTCGGTTTAATTCGCGATCATTTTTCAAGCGTTTTCCTGTTCTTAGCCGTAATAGGCCTTGTCATACTGGTTGTAAAAATTTTCAAATCAGGCCTGGTTCTTCTGTTAGCCGCTCTGACCAATATGTCGGTAACGTTGATGAACAGGAATTTCAATATGAATCCCGATACCGGTCCGGCTTATTTGATGATGTCAACGATTATCCTGATCATTGGCTTGGGAGCTGTGTTTCGAACCGTTTTAAATATTTGCGACTCCGTTCGTCTTCACTCAATGATTACCGCCCTGGTGATAGCAGGCATGCTGTTTATTCCTGGTGTTTGGGCTTGGGAAAACCTGAAAAGCGAGGAACTGTCTCAGGATATTTCCGCGGCTGTCGTCGGAAAAGGCATATTGGATATCTGTCCAGAGGATTCCATTCTCTTTTACGGGGCATATTTCAATCTGCCCTTTGTTGTTTCTTATCTACAAGCAGTCGAGAACTATCGATCGGATATTGTTGGTATCAATCGGATGGAAATTGTGTACTGGCCGGGCGGGCTTGAAAAAGCGCTTAGAACCTATCCGGATGTGATGGCGACGCTTTTTGAAGGTGATTATGCGGACACGTTCCAATATCTTGCCGGCCGAAGCGCCAGGCACAGCAAGGCGATTCCCTATGAGAGAGCCAGGAATTTGTTGTTCAATGCCAATGCGTGGGTGGCGACAAAAAAGGCGGAAGAGCGATATGTTTTTTGGTTTTCCAGTGAGGACGATCACTTGCTGCGTTTACCGGTTCATTCTCATGGACCGCTACTACGATTAGGCGATCTGATGCCTGAACGACACCCGATTTTGAAAAGGCCGTCGGATATAGTGGCCGCTCGGGCGCAAGCGAACGATCGAAAGATTTTTCATTCAACTCGTGGAGCCGAGGCGCTGGGAGCTTTTTATGATTTACAGTGTGCGACGCTGAGGGATAGAGGTTTAGCTGAGGAAGCGGAACATGCGAAAAGCTGGTCGATTTTTTACGATCCGGAAGTTTCGGGGGCTTGTCAATGATGGGTGACAATTTTGGTCACTTTTAATGCCCAAATTCGTCTTGATACTTTAATTTATTGATATAAAAGTGTTTTCTTGTTTTTTTTATAATATCGGGATGGGAGTTAATTGATATTGTTGGTTCTAACCGACGAAAATTTTTCTAAAAAATGGTTTGGCATAGGCATGAACAGATAATGAGTTTTATTTGATGCTTTGCTTAAAGTGATGATTATTAAGGGTTTAATAGGTTGTTTTTTTTATAAAGTGAAGCGAATTGGTTTTGGCACGGTACTTGCTATCTAAATAGGCGAGAACTGGAAACGAAGGTTTCCGAACAATATAACAACTCATCAATCAGGAGGAATCCAAATGAGAGGTCAAAAAGGTTTTACACTTATTGAATTGTTGATCGTTATCGCGATCATCGGAATTATCGTTGCGATTGCAATTCCGAGCTTGCTGCGATCCCGTATGTCAGCCAACGAAGCTGCCGCTGTCGGTTCATTGAAGACCATTGCAGCCGGCCAGACTGACTACAACAACAACTCCAACCCCCACACCTATACAGCCAGCCTTGCTTGCTTGGGATCAGGTGAAGGCGCCGGCGGCGTATCCTTTATCGATCCGTCCTTGGCATCACAAATTAAGCAGGGTTACAACTTCGTAATGGTGGTTGGTGCAGACGTTGCTATGCCGACCGGTGTCGCTTACTGGGCATGGTCAGCCACTGCTTGGCCGATCGTTTACGGCTCAACCGGTATCCGATCCTTCTACATCGATGAATCCGGTGTGGTTCGTGGCGATGATATCGGCGGTATCCAGGGAACTTACGTATTGCCGACCAACAATTAATTATTCTTGAATTGACACGAAAAAGGCGGGAAATTCTTCCCGCCTTTTTGTATGTACTTGCAAATAAAATGCGGATTCCCTAAATTTCTTCCTTATGAATATCAAATCTTCGACTCTCATCAGCTCTATCACAGGGCTGATCGCTTTTATTCTGATCTCTATACTGGGAGCCCCGGGACTATATTGGGGAGAATCCGCAGTCATCACCGCACGGGCATGGCAACTGGGCGGCTCTCACCCACCCGGTTATCCAGGGTTTCTGCAACTCGTTCATTGCGGTCAAACGTGGCTCCCACTCGGTGATCTCGCTTTCCGGGCAAACATGATCGGCTGGATAACGTTGGGAATAGTTACCGGATTGCTGTGCAAAATCTTTCTCGACTGGAACCTGTCCGCAGGTATTTCACTATTTTCTGCTCTCGGCTTTTCATTACTATCATCGGTAATAGATGCCACATCATCTGTAGAAGTGTATGGCCTGCACCTAATCCTGATCTTGCTGATCATATTGTTGAATGCATCGTATAAACTGTCCAACAGATCTTTTTATTTAACCATTTTTATCGCTGCACTCGCCCTGACGCATCATCTGACGTTTGTTTTACTACTACCCGGTCTCGCGATCTGGGTTTATATCGATAGACGTAAACAATTGAAACAAAGCCATTTGGTTCCGGCGATCGTCTTTGCTTTGTCAGGCTTCGCCCTTTATATTTACCTCCCTTTACGGCATAGCCTGAAACCTGTCTCTGTCTGGGGAAACCCTTCTTCCTGGAGAGGATTCATAAAACTTGTCACCGCGTTTGAAGAAGCCCGAGGTTCTTTTCGCAGCGGTATGTCCCAATGGGCGGCAATCCGATTACGCAGCTGGTATATACTCGGTCTTATCCGTGAAAAAATAACGTTTCCAGGTCTGTTGTTGGTTGTTCCGGGATGTGTCGGCCTATATCGGCGTTCAAAAGGATTGGTATTTTTTATGCTTATATCCTTTTTTATTCTTACAGCTTCTGTGCTGCTGTATGACAGCCGGGAAACAGAATCTTTTTATCTGCCGGGGCTCCTGTTTTTATGGATATTTTTAACCTCCGGTTTAGGCGAGTTGCTACGGATCGTCCAGAAGAAAAAGTTGATACAAAATCAATTGTTTTTGATCCTTTTGACGCTTGTCCCAATTGTCCTGTCTATTTCAAATCTTCTTCAATCTCTACCTTTTCGCCTTACCGAAGTCGAAGTTCCCCGAAAGATGACTCAGATGTCATTAGATATTTTTTCCAACGACGGCCTGGTCGTCAGCCAGCGAAGCGACTGGTGCTTCCTGCACTGGTATCTTGTCGATATCGAGAAACGTTCTAACGCGGAAATTGTATTTCAACCACTGTTGTCGTTTTATTGGTACTATGAAAGCCTGGTGGCAAAAGGCCTGATGGAAGGCTTTCTTCACGAAAATGACTTTGAGGATTCCTGGTCATGGAATTCAGCGGTTACGGCTTCACTGGTGGCACAGAACAAAGACCGGCGAAAAATCCGATTGGCGGAACAGAGAGTTCTTGAGGATATAATTTCAGCAGGTTTCCACTCAAGTAACCCCGATTGTTCCCTGTTTGGATTAGAAATCGGACGAGTCGATCGATATGAGCGTCGATGGTCTGTGCCGACTTTTTCCGCAATGGGAAGACTTGATCCGGTTTCTCGGAATGCAGTCGGGGCTTTATACTATAATCATGGATTATGCCTGGAAAAAACCGGGCGATTGGATGAATCAAGATCAGCTTTCAATCGAGCGATGACCTATCAAGACTATGGAAATCAATAGCCGAAAGCCAACTGTCGAAAAAAAAGATAATCTCTATAGATGGCGATTTCTGTTGGTCGGCATTTGCCTGGTTGCCGGTGCTATACCACGGTTTATGGACTTGGACACGATCCCAGGTCTGGAACATGATGAAGCGCTGATATGTCTCGGCGCTGCTGAGATAGTTGAACAAAATTCGCACCCACTCACAGGTGACAAAGTCTATGAAGGGCCATTACTGGAGTATGTCATCGCTTTTTTCATGAAAATCTTCGGAATCTCGGTACTGACTGCGAGGTGCGTGATGGCGGCAGCCGGTGTATTGGCTATTTTGCTGATCTATTGGGCAGGCTCTGTCTGGGGGGGGTGGAGAACAGGTCTGTATTCAGCCATGCTGATGATTTTTTCGGCCTGGCACTTGGCTTCATCCCGCGTCATTTATGCCTGTAACTTATCTCAAGTATTCATAGTGCTATGGATTGCCTGCATCGGCTTGTACCTAACATCCCATAAAAACCGGCACTTTCTGTTTGCAGGTTTGGCCCTGGGTCTGGCTGCCAACGGACGCTTCACGGCCTATTTCTTGATCGTTCCGACCCTGTTGATGATCCTGGTATTTGAGAAAAAGCAGAAATGGACACGTCTAGCGCTGTTTCCGGTTATATGTGCTCTGCCTTCAGCTCCGTTATTACTTTACAACATCCGTCATTCCTGGCCGGCGTTCTCAGTCTTGAAAGGTTCAGGGCAGGAACATTTGTTACGGCAGGGATCACAGCTTTGCCCTAGAATTTTCGGTTTTATTATGACGGCGTTCAGCGCCATGGTCGGAAAAAAATTTTGGCTGGATTTCGATTGGATTCCGGCTGCGCCGATTTATATTCTGCCGATTTTGGTCATTTTCGGATGTTTGGCGGTATTTATTGAGCAGAAATTAGAACAATCCCGGCCCAGGTGGCTGATATATACGCTTGCCGCACTTCTGATCGTCGTTCCCTTGGTCACAAAAATCAGCGGCAATGATCGTGCTGGGTATCATCCCCACTACTTGGACTTAGTCATGCCGTTTTTCATACTGCTGGCAGCTTTTGGTTTGGCTCTGCTCGATACAGCGAAAGTACGGCTGGGAATGATCACGGCTCTGACAGCCGTACTCTGGCAGGTTTTTCTGTTGTACGGCCAATTATTACCTCATATACAACAGAAAGGACTTCCCGGGCGCTGGACAGGTCGATCGACACATTTGGCACATTGCATTGAACGGAATTTCAACGCCGATGATACCACTGTTATCGTTCCATGGCGATTTGGCGCCGGCTACCCTGAAATCGCCTTTACTCTACGTGATTTTACCGTAAAACCAATACTGGATACTTTCAAAGGTTTAGGTTCGACAGATGACACGATGATCCATACACGCATCGCACATGTTTCACCTAACCTGGAACTACCTGTGCCGCCTTGGTCCGTTTTGACCTGCTCAAAAAACGAAAATTTGACTGTCTATTATATTGACTCGCCCGGGTTCACTATTGATGGGGCATGGGAAGAAAACAACGGCAAGCGTTATTATATTCGCTCCATCGAACAAAACGATGCCGGATGGCCGAAATTGATCGTATCGGATGAAACTGAGGAAACTCGGCTGACTGTCCTAAAAAGGCAAAACCTGATGCGCCGCCATCCATTGCTTATCGGAACGAATATTCAGATGACCCCTCGACATATGAAACTGTTTAAAACATTTGAAGAGGATATCTTTGCCCACCAGCTCATCGGGAAGGCGAATGAGTCGGACCAATGGACATTTACTTGGGCGGCTTTTGGTTACCCGTCAGATAGAATCCAAATAAATCACAATGGTCATGCCAAAGAAGGAAGCTGGTCCGGGACAGCCGTTTTTTATTGATCTAAAACCCGACAAGAACAAATCAATCCGTCAACCTTATCCAAAACAACATTCGTGATCGCACCTTTTGGAATCCGATGGTTCGGCAGTGTCACTCTAATGTAATTATCAGTCAGCCCTTGGGGCAGTCCGGTTGCCTTATCGACGGCCCCCAACACAATCGCCGACAATTTTTTACCGATCATACGCTTTCGAAACGATATCGCTTTTCGATACCCCAGATCACGCAAGGTTTGGCATCTCGCCTTGATAGTTTCAAATGGAACTTTGTCCGGAAAAAGTGTTGATGGCCTCCCGGTTCTATCCGAATATGAGAAAACATGAAGATAGTCGATAGGCAGGTTTTCGACAAATCGATAACCTTCTTCGAATTCGGATTCCGTTTCACCTGGAAACCCAGTGATCAGATCGGCGCCTATACAGGCATCGGGAGAAGCGGTTTTAATCGCTTCGATTATCGATGCGTAATCCTCATGCGTATAAGATCTGGACATCATTTTTAAAATTCTATCAGTGGCGCTTTGAAGCGGTATGTGGAAATGTCGGCATATTTTGCTCGAAATGGTTATTTTTTCAATTAGTTCCCGGTTAAAATCCATCGGCTCGATGGAACTGAGACGAATTCTGGCTATTTCAGGTATTTTCTCGATTTCAGTTAAAAGTGATGCCAAGTTAGTTGCGGGCGTCAAGTCCAATCCATAAACACCCAGATCGATACCGGTCAAAACGATTTCCCGATAATTATAATTTGCCAGGTTTTGAATATCTTGAACGACCAAGTCCGGCGCTTGGCTTCGGCTGGGGCCGCGCACTGTTGGGATGACGCAATATGAACAGTATCGGTCACACCCTTCCTGAATTTTGATAAAGGCACGGGTGTAATTTCGAAACCTGCTTATAGATAACCTTTCGAAAGGAGCTTTCTGTAAATCCGATACCGCAACAATGACAGGTTCCTCTTTCCAAACACGTTGGACATATTCAGCAATATGATTTTTTTCACGGTTTCCAAGGACGGCTCGAACATTGAACAGCTTCAAAAACTCATTCTTTTGCCTTTGAGCGCTGCAGCCGATGATGAGAATGCGACTATCGGGCTGCTGCCTGGCCAACGCACGAACCAATTTCAGAGTGCGCTGATCGGTTCGCTGTGTCACGGTGCAGGTATTGATAATGACAATATCGGATTTCTGATCCGGCGGCACAACTCGAAGGCCGGATTTTTCCAGTTGCTCCAGCATTCCCATCGATTCGTATTGATTCAATTTGCATCCAAATGTTCGAATGCTGACTGACGGCGGATTTTCCAATTGCGTCTCCTACGAGCGTTTAAGCTAAAACCACTCAACCTCAACCATGGTAGACTGATTTTAACATCCAGTAAAGCGTTGGACGATGAGTTGATTTCCAATATGGATTTGTGCTGTTTATCATGGTACTAATGAGTGGTGAAATTTCGTGATCTGAAGGGGTTTGAAAATGCGCGAAAAAATTTCGGATGAGATCAAGCAGGCGCACGATAGAGTGGCGGATTCCTACGGCCTTGCGCCGGTTGCGGGGTCGATAAATCCTGATTCATATGCGGGATGGAATTTTCAAGCTCATGTTGTTGAACCTCTCGGCCGGATCGTGGCACAACACTGGAAAGGCGCCCATATCTTGGATGCCGGGTGTGGAAACGGTCAAATAGCGGAAGTGCTTCTAAATGCCGGTGTCGGCAGAATCACCGGGGTCGATTTCAGTGAAAACATGCTGAAAAACGCCGTAAAACGATTTCAGACGCATAAAGACAGGCATAAATTCACTCCCCTTAAAGCCGATATCGATGATCCTACAATGTTGAAGCCGAACTCGTTTGACGGCGCAATCCTGTTTGGTGTTTTAGAGCACTTAGATAACCCTGCAAAAGTCATTAAAAATATTTTTACCACTTTAAAATCAGGCTCGGTTTTCGTCGTGACAGTCCCGCGCAAAGGATCGCTCAGCCATCTGACTTATACGCTGTTTGGCCAAAGTCCCAATCGTTGGGGTCGGGATTCACGGCTGAAAGACAGGTTTCGATTTGCAGAAAAAAATCGGTTTTATCGTTTCTTTTCTTCGAGAAAAATGAAAAATATCGTATCGGAAATACCGGGAGCCGTTGTTTTGGAACGGATTCCCTTCGCTTTCGGCCATATGGACGGGCTTCTAGGATATCCATTGCGCTTTGTCGGAAAAAATCTCAAGGTCGGGCATACCTTACTTCGATTCTGGGATAAAACATGCCGTTTTGTAGGCTTGATTCCCGCCGGTGAATTTTGGTTGATCGGTAAAAGAGAGATTTGAACAGCGGTAAGACAAGGTTAAACAGTCTTATTCTTGTTCACCTGGAAAATCCCCGGGATTTCTTTTATCAATATAGTAAAAACGATGACCAAACACTGCTGACAAAATACTTATATCGACGCCGTCGATGACTCCGTCTCGATTCAAATCCGCTTTTTCAACATAACCTGGATCGCCTGAATGGCTGCCGAAAGCGGTAGCCATAACAATCAGGTCAGCTCCGTCTACTCGCCCTGAGCAGTCGATATCCGCCGGTCGTTCGTCGTATTTTAATAATCGATTATCCGAGACGGCCAGAAACAGCCAGTCGGCAGCGATACACAAATCCGAAACCGGAGCCGGCAGACCTTCCGCCCAAAACATGAACGATTTTCCGCTATCTTGAGTTAAATACAACACCGGATGTCCCTGTGAATTTTTCAAGCCGGTGACCTGTTGTGATTGGTTTCGAGGGTTGACGCGGACAAAATTGACTTTTTCCACCAATAACGGCCACCAGGTCTTCAAGTTGTCACGGCTCCTGAAAAGCCCATCAGTGGTCGCGGCCAACAGTGATGGAGGAACATCGTATCCACAAACGGCGACAGGTTTGGCGCCTTGTTCTTTCCACGTTTCACCGCTGTCGACTGATACATATCGACCCCAGTGAACCTGCCAGTATGATGAAAAATGCCAGACAGGGGGCGTTCCTGGATCATCGGCTTCAAAAACTTCATACCAGTCAACCCCGGCATTTTCGCTTTTTTTCAATATCAACTTGCTGCTGCCAACCTGTTGAAATGCGCCCAACAACAATCCTGGAGCCAGATGGGAAGGGCTCAGATATCGAATTGAAGTGTCGGACAGGTGTCGAAGTTGCCAGGAGTCACCGTTATCGGAAGAATGCCATAGTTCATACTCATCATTGAACTGCGCACATGCATACCACGAGCGCTGTTCACTCAAATCAATCCAAATATCCTGAACGCGTCGGTTTTCAGCAATTGACAGGTATTTCCAGGTCTCACAACTATCGACGGTTCGAAAAATCGAATCACCATGAGTTACGACAAAGAAGACTTTGCCTTCAAGAAAGTCGGAATGAACGGAACGAACATCCTCAGACAACGATTCTACCGGAGCCCATTGAAACGGCATGGCATGAACGCTTAAACCGATAAACATAAGCATTGTGAAGGCAAAATTTTTCCGCATAAAAACACTCCAAAGCTTCGGTTACAATAGATCCGGATCACAGCCGGTAATCAACCGATAGACTTCAAGATACTTCATTCGAGTCGCATCGACAACCCCGACGGGTAATTCCGGACCAGGATGGGATTTATCCCAGTCAAGCGTATTCAAATAATCACGAACGTATTGTTTGTCGAAGCTGGGCTGTGATCGACCGACGGCATAAGTTGAACACGGCCAGAATCGTGATGAATCGGGAGTCAGGCATTCATCTGCCAGAACCAATTCACCATTTATCAAGCCGAATTCAAATTTGGTATCGGCCAATATGATTCCTTTTTCGGCTGCATAATGACTGCCTTCGTTAAAAATCGACAAAGATAAAGCCTTAACCTCATCGGCAAGCTCCCTACCGATAGCGTCAGCCATCTCCTTTTCAGTCACGGGCATGTCATGACCTGTCGACGCTTTCGTGGTAGGTGTAAAAATGGGTTGAGGAAACGGAGCGGACTCCAGAAGACCTTGCGGAAGTTTAAGACCGTAAGGAGACTGTCCGTTTTGATACGCTTTCCACAACGATCCGGAAATATAACCCCTGACAATACATTCGAAAGGAAGTATTTCCGTTTTCTTGACGATGACACTTCTACCTTTCAGCTCGCTTTGAGCGGGTTGCAGATAAAGGGGAAAAGCGTCGAAATCCGTCTCGACAAGGTGATGTCGGGTGATGGAAGACAGTTTTTTGAACCAGAAATTACTGATTTGAGTCAATATTTTTCCTTTATCCGGAATCAACGTCGGTAAAACTACATCGAATGCGGATATGCGGTCACTGGCTACAATCAACAGGTTTCCATCCGGCAGATCATACAACGAACGTACTTTGCCTTCTTTCACCAGCTTGATTTCAGAAATAAATTTCAAAGATTCAAACATATTGAGCGATTTCCTTTCTACTGATCATTCTCGATAGATTGCTCAGTCCAAGGTATACACCGGCCGTCAAACATATCCATATGGTCGATGGAAAAGGCGTGTGCATCAGATAGATAATCCATCAAATCACCAGCAAGCATCTCGGTTTGGCCGCGGTGCACCGCAGTGATATCTGCGGTCAAGCCATGCCAGAATACGCCGGCGGCCACAGCTTGCTCAGGTTCGATGTTCCGGGCGGCAAGTCCTGCAATCAAACCGGCCAGCACATCACCGGAGCCGCCGGATGCCAGCCCGGGATTGCCGGTGATATTTACCATATACTTTCCGTCAGGCATCGCAATAATGGTGCGAGCCGTTTTAAATACAACAATATTTCGAGTTTTTTGGGCAAAATGCGTGACCATTTCAATCTGATCGTTCAAAATATCTTCGATCGGTTTGTTGGTCAATCGACCGAATTCGCCGGGGTGTGGTGTCAAAATCCGAACTCCGTCGCGGTTAAAAAAAGGCTCAGGGTCGACAGCGATACAATTCAGGGCATCGGCATCTAAAATGAAAGGAACATGAATTTCAGGGGATATCAGACGTAATAATTCAACGGTCTCTGCATGAAAGCCTATTCCCGGCCCGGCCAGAACCGCGGTTTTTCCATGAAGAGCTTCAATGATTGTATCAGCATGATTACGGGCAAAGAATAGGGATTGTCCGGGCATAGGAAGGGTCATGATTTCAATAAGGGTGCTTTCCAGAATCGGGTTCAACGGCCCGGGAATCGCCACGGTAACCAGGCCAACACCGGAACGAGCGGCTGCTTTTGCGGCCAATATGGCAGCGCCGGTTTTACCGGGTGATCCGGCAATTATCAGCAGGTGTCCGTGATGCCCTTTATGGCTGTCTGGTTCAAGTGGTTTGTAAAACATTGGAAAACACTCTGGCGTCAGTATTTCACCCGGCAGATCCATTTTTTTTATATTCGACGCCGGTATGGATATGTCGGCAACGATGAGTTTTCCTGTTTGTTTAGCGGCAGGATAGAGAAGCAGTCCGGGTTTGGGCAGGCCAAACGTAACGGTCAGGTCTGCTTGAATGCATGGACCTATTAAACGGGTGGAATCCGCGGACATGCCTGACGGAATATCGACGGAGATTACCCAAGCGGTTGATGAGTTGACAGCATTGACGATGGTTGTAAACAAGCCATCGAGCGGGCGACTGATACCTGTACCGAATAGAGCGTCGACAACGATATCCGCTTTCCCGACCAAGTCCAAAGCAATCTGTTGGTTTTCCTCATGAATTTCCTGTATTGGAATACCGATATTGAAAGCCGCGTCGGCGTGAATGCGGGAAGCGCCTTTCAGTTTCGAGCGTTTTTCGAAAAGAAGAATAGTAGGGTTGCAATCGGCCAGATATCTGGCGATGACGAATCCGTCACCGCCATTATTGCCGGCTCCGCACAGGATGACGATTCGATGGTGATATAAGTTCTCAATTTCATCTTCCAAAACTTTGAATACCGCTCGACCGGCATTTTCCATCAGCACTTCCCCTGGTATGCCGGTTTCTTCTATTGTCATCCGGTCCAGCTCACGCATTTGAAATGAATCGGCGATTTTCATGAAAGGCCCTCATGATTGATTTTTCATGCCCTAATTACACTAGCATAAACAGGTGTTTGAAAAAAGAATGAATCTTGTATGTTTTTGACCGGTGCGATAAAAGCGGTTTATAATGGGAGTTCAGAAGGAACGAACTGGATATGGCTTTTAGAAAAACCATTCGAACGTATCGAAATCTTCAAAGAATGCAGGCCATTCTCAATGTGCTGCTGAAATATGGGTTCGGTCAGTTGATTCGGCAGCTTGGGCTCCATCGTTTGTTGCCGCTTGGAAAACGGGCATCAGCGCTATCTCAGGATGATTCCGTATCGCCTCTGGATCCCTTGACCATGCCGGAACGGCTTCGTTTTGCGCTGGAGGAACTCGGGCCGACTTTTATCAAGTTTGGGCAGGTATTGAGTACGCGTCCCGATATTCTTCCTGACAATTTTATCGTTGAGCTGAAAAAACTCAGAGAAGACGTCAAACCCATGCCTTTTCCGGCTATCAAAAAGACACTGGAAGATTTTTTTGATGACGATCTGGAAAACGTGTTTGTGGAATTCTCCGAACATCCAATCGCGACGGCATCGATCGGGCAGGTTTACACCGGAAAGCTTCATTCAGGGGAAGAGGTTGTTATAAAAGTCCGCAGGCCTGGAATTGAGATTATCGTCAAAAACGATTTAGACATACTACATATGTTGGCAAGAATACTATCCGGCAGGGTGGAAGGATTTTCGCATTTTGATCCCAAAGGCCTGGTCAGAGAGTTTGAAAAGACGATTCTGCAGGAGATGGATTACAACGTCGAAGCATTGAATATCGAACGTTTTAGAGAGAACTTTCGCTTGGAAGACAAGGTTGTGATTCCAAAAGTCTACTGGGATTACAGTGGTAAAACCGTCATAACCATGCAAAAAATGGTGGGTTTGTCCATGGACGATCCGGTGGCCTTGCGGGATGCCGGCTATAATCCTCAAGAACTTGCACGGGAAGGCATACGAATATTTCTACGGCAGGTTTTGGAATTTGGTTTGTTCCATGCAGACCCACATCCCGGAAATATTTTGGCGATGCCCGATGGACGGATCGGGATGATTGATTTTGGTATGGTCGGTCGCCTCGATGCCCGGACGAGTGAAAATCTTGGATCATTGATCATCAATATCATTCAAAAAGATTATGATCGCTTGCTTATCAGTATGAGAAAGCTGGGATTTGAGTTCGATGAATTGTCAAGCGCTGATTTGCGTCGCGAAATAGTGGATATCGTAGAATTGCATTATGGGTTGCCGCTTAAAAAAATTGGAATAGGCGAGCTGTTGTCTAAACTGATTGAAACGGTGCTTCGGTTTGGTGTGGGTTTGCCCAGTGGTTTTCTGATGTTGACTCGGGCGATGGTGATTGCAGAAGGTGTCGGAAGTCAATTGGACCCGGATATCGATGTGATAGATATCAGTAGACCCCTGATAACAAAGATGCTCAAACGCCGTCGAAATCCCAAAAAATTAATGGAAGACTCTGTTGCAGCTCTGCAGGACCTTCGGCATACGGCATCCGTATTACCTCGATATGTCGAAATACTGTTCCAGCGCTTACTCCGAGGAAAACTCCGATTGGAATATTCTCACGCCAACTTGGAAGGTTTCTATAAAATTATAGAAAAAACCGGCAATCGACTGTCTTTCAGCATTGTCGTAGCCGCCTTGATACTTGGTTCATCCATAATCATGTACTCAAAACTCGGGCCGTTTGTTTTTGGATATCCAGTGATAGGCGTGGTCGGGTATACTTTGGCGGCCTTATTGGGTCTATGGCTGCTGATTACTATTATCCGATCGGGCAGGATTTAAAGGAATGGCTTGCCTTGCCGGAGTAAGATAAGCTAACTTTTATCGTGGAGCAGTTGAAGCGATGAATCAACCAAAGATAAAAAAATCAGTTCGAAAGAGTCTGTTTATACTGTTAAGCCTTGTTTTCTTGAATAGTTTTTCAGGTTGTGAAGATGATATCGTCACCTCTGATCTAACCATAACATGGGCGATGGATAACCTGTCGCCGGGAACGAACTGTGTATTTTTGGCGCAGGTGATATCTGAGCCGAATGAATTGAAGTTAGCGGTTGATTTGAATTCAATAACGAACGGCCTGACACATGGTGTTTTTTTTGATCTGGTATTTCGAGACGAAGTGTTCACATATAGCGGATTTTCTGAAGGAGCGGTATTGGAAACAGCAGGACCCGTTGTGTATCAGGTTGCTTTGGATCCACAGGATTCCGGCAGACTGGTCGTTGGAGTGACATTGTTGGAAAGCGCCGCTGTTGAGAACGCTAAAGGCATACTTCTAACGTTCCGGTTTACTGCGCTTCGGTCTGGATCTTCATCTTTTTCATTCGAAAACGCGAAAATAATGACGCCGGAGAATGGGGGAACTCTTCCGGTTACCGGTGTGTCTTGGTATGGAGGCTATGCAACGGTCATTCAGTAAATATCGGCGTTCATTCCGGTTGTTTTCGGCAGGAATCCTGTTATTGCTGTGTTTAACACAGACAAGCAGAGCTGATATATATGCTTTTAAAGATGAAAACGGCGTTATGCATATTGGAAATACACCTGCGATTAAAAAAAGGGGTTCGCTGTTTTTAAAGGAAACAACACCAACTCTTCCACCGGTTGGAAAGGATAAAAAGGAAATTATAAAATTAGTGGAAGATACCGCAAAAAAACTCGGCGTCGATCCTGATCTTGCAAAAGCTGTTGCGCATGCCGAATCGAGTTTTAGACCCGATGCGATATCGCCTAAAGGCGCCGTAGGTGTGATGCAGTTGATGCCGGATACCGCTGCAAGGTTCAATGTCAAAGATATTTATCATTTGCATGATAACATCGAGGGCGGCATTAAATATCTGAAATTTCTTATGGGTCTGTTCCCGTCGGATCCGCCTTTGGCCATTGCCGCTTACAATGCCGGCGAAAACTTGGTGCTCCGCCTGGGAAGAATCCCTGAAATCGAGGAAACTCGCCGGTATGTCGATAGAGTTATTCAATTCTATAATGGGTATAAAGGTGGTAATCATATTCCTTCCCAAACAGGTGGGATGTTAAGAAAAATTCGCAAAACGATCAGGAAAGACGGGATTGTCGTTCTTACAAATTTGTAAAGAGGGTTTTCAAGCGAATAAAACCGGAAACGAACCTTTAAACCATGATAAAATGCAGGTATTGTGTTTATGGGAGTGGAAGTTTGAAAAATAGGAGGTTTTTCGGAAGGTGAAAGGTATAGCCTATATCAATAAAAGAATTCAATATCGCATACACGCCACGGATCGTGTAGATGCCGTCAACGGCGTGATAGTGGCTGATTTTGATCTGGAAGAATTTGCCTCACGAATAACTGTGTTCGAATCAGGAACGGCAATTATTAAAACCCCGGATAGAACGGTTGAGTTCAGTTTAAAGACAGGAGAACTCATATGCGGATAAATAAGCATCTTTTTTTTGTCGTGATAATGTATGCCTTTTTAATTCGATTTTCTGCGGGAAAAGCGCTGTCAGAGCTGATGCCTGAAGATGTTGTCGAAATGCATAAAAAGGGGATGAGTTCGGAGCAGATAGTCAATCAGATAGTCAAGCATGGTATTGGTTTCGAGGTCACGCTGCCGGTGCTCGAAGATCTGATCAGCAACGGCATTTCTGACGGTGTTATCGTCGTTCTAATGGGGCAGAGTCCAGCGAAATCTACACCTGTTAGAAGCTATATTCCAGCCGGACCAAGGCAGCCGGGAGTCACCATACTGACAGAGCCATCCGGACTGGAACTCTATATCGACGGAAAGCAGCAAGGTGTAACTCCAGGACTGTTCAACATGCTGAAAAAAGGCAGACACTTGATCAAAGTTGAACACCCATTGTTTTTTACCAGACAGGAGGAAATCGAATTTGACGGTCTCAATGACGTTTATCTGAAATGGAAAATGGAACCACGGGAGCCAATAGTCAGAGTACATATAAACGTCGATAAGGCTAAGGGTGACGAAGCGTGGTCATGGATTATCCGCCCAAGAAGCCAGTGCCCTGGTTGCGAAGTCAATCTGAATCTTGTCCCGTGGCAGACCCTTGTTAAATCCGGTGAAGCCGTCTTTCTTTTAGACGATCAAGCCAAGCGCCAGTTTCGTGGTTCAGGAGTCGCCTGTTTGGAACTCAATCTGTGGCAAGGTGAAGTGCGTCGTGATCTGCCGATTAGGCACCTGCCGCTGCCGACGCTTCGATATTACATTTCGAATATCGAAATCAACGGCATAGAATTGGTCGATTTGGCTGTCAACGTGCGTATAAAAGAGATCGAGCAGGCTGCGCCTGAAGTAAGCATGATAGGTGATACTGGGTTTTTGCTTATAGTAGGAGAACAGAAATCAGGAGATCCTGAAATTTTAAATCTAGGCACCTCCAGTGGCTTGATTCGATG
The DNA here is from genome assembly GCA_049652745.1 of bacterium. Lineage (GTDB taxonomy): Bacteria > CSSED10-310 > CSSED10-310 > CSSED10-310 > CSSED10-310 > JBASEY01. The sequence goes on from JBASEY010000029.1 coordinate 355,012, forward strand.
AAAAATCGGCTCCGGATCACCGGCGGAATCCTGAAAGGCAGGAATGTGTTTATTCCCGAAGCTATTAGCCTTCGGCCTGTAACTGAAAAAATTAGACAGAGTTTTTTTGAGCGCATCAAACAGGATTTAAACGGCCAAAACTTTGTCGATGCATTTGCAGGTTCCGGTATCATGGGTTTTGAAGCGTTATCAAGAGGCGCCGACCATGCTATTTTCCTCGAAGCGAAACCGGAATTCTGCTCAGCTATACATGACACGATCCATTCGCTTGGTTACCGGAAACGCGCTACCGTCATTTGCGGTGATATCTTAAAAACCATCGATCAAGCTCTCAAATCGTTATCTCGAGCCATCTGCTTTTTTGACCCGCCGTATAATGAGCCTGTCATGCCTGATATTTTTAAGGTTCTGTCCAATAATGAGTTCCGCGAAAGAATCAGCCTTATGGTGATCGAACATCATCATAAGCGCGATCCATTGGCAAATACATCAGGGTGGAGCGTAACGCGCTCTTTACGCTATGGCGAAACAGCGCTCACTTTTATCATACCATCTTGAAGAAAAGGGGTTTTGAGATGATTCATGCAGTATATCCAGGAAGTTTCGATCCTATCACCAATGGGCACATGGATATCATTCATCGCGCCAGGCTTGTTTTTGAAAAATTGACCATTGCCGTTGTTGTCAACCCGTCGAAAAAGCCGCTTTTTACCCCGACGGAGCGCGTCAAAATGATTGAAAATGTTTTGAAAGACGAAAACCTTGCCATCAATGTGGGTAGTTTCGATGGGCTATTGGTAAAATATGCCGAAAAAATCGAAGCAAAAGCTATTGTCAGAGGGCTCAGGGCTTTATCGGATTTTGAATTTGAATTTCAACTTTCCTTGATGAATCGCCGTCTCAATCCCGATATTCAGATGGTCTATTTTATGTCCGGAACGGAATTCACCTATCTAAGCTCCGGCTTGGTCAAAGAAGTTGCCGCTTTAGGGGGAGATGTCTCCGGTTTGGTGCCGAGCAGGGTCTTGGATCGTTTGAAGGAAAAATTATCACTCCTTCGATAGTGTTGCCGACACAAAGGAGCGAATGCTGTCACGGTTCCGATAAGGGGCCAAAACATACTGATCGGGGGAAAACGTGTCGAAAAAACGTTCCCACTCTTTCGTTGTCATCAACCTGCCTGTTTGCCAGTCCTGAGTTTGAAATTTCCATAAAATTCTGGATCGAGGAATTAAAAAACTGTTTTGCAGGCGTTTGTCTGCTAGTTTGAGTTTATCAGCGATTTGTTCCAATGAAAGGTTCAGCTCCTTCGCTATTTGAAGTTGGTAAGCCATAATTGCCCAGTAATCAATAGGGATAGATGCGAATTCCTCCAAATCCTGGCTGAGCCAAAGGCGCCCATGATGGGGTGACACGACTGTTTCATAGTACAGATTGACGGCGATAGTGAGATTGGGGTGTCGCTTTTTCAGGTGTGTCACAATGTATTTCAAGACTTTAGCTAACGAGAGCGTTTTATGGCGAGCCCAGTTATAATATGAGGGTCGATATTTGTACGGTTTTATGTTCAGGTTGAACAGTTCATGCAAGTCAGCTTTTTGAAAGGTTCTGCCTTTGAATGTCAACCACGAATTGGTGAAAAAGTCTTCGTACTGGCGTGAAACAAGGTCATCTTGCAATAAAACACCATCCACGCCGGAATCGGCTAATTCGGTCAAAAAACCCAGCATTCGATTCCCGGCATCAGATCGGAATATATCCAGATGACCACCGGATAATTCCAGGCCCGTTTCTGGATCGATAGCCGGGCTGGCCCATTCGGGATGGGCTTTGAGCAGCCACTGGCTTTTTCGTGTCGTTATCCAGGCAAACACTTTCATATCGAGTTTGTGAGCGGCTGCCAACACAGGCGTTAAAATATCCGCCACGATCGGTTCTGTCGATGAAGCAAAATACACCCCTGCCGAATGCTTTTCGGGTAAAAATTGATACCGGCTGTCACCGGGGTTCTTGAAAACCCTAATGATCAGCGTATTGAACCCGCACTCTTTCAAATGTTGGAATTCTGTTTGCAGCGATTCAATATCTTGGCTTTCAAGCGTAAATACCTGAACACACCTGAGTGCATCCGATTTTGCAAAGGAAATGATGAAGCATGATAGTGTCATCGAGATTATAAGATTGACGAGGAGTTTCATAAGTCGGGATAATAATATGGTTGGGCCGAACCTTCAATAGGAGGACATCACAAATATGGACCGCCAAAAAGCAAAGGGAAGGATTGAGTTTTTACGCCAGGAGCTGGAACGGCATAACCGAGCGTATTATCTCTTCGATGATCCGGAAATATCGGATGCCGAATATGATCGATTGATGAGGGAGTTGAAGGACCTGGAATCCGAATATCCAGAGTTTGCGAGCGCTGATTCACCCTCTCGTCGCGTAGGAGTTGCACCGTCTCGAGCTTTTTCTGAAGTGAAGCACGGCACTCCTATGCTCAGCTTGGAAAATGTCATGTCCGTGCCGGAACTGCGTGAGTTTGATGCTCGGATCAAACGTTTGATGAAAACCGAAAACCGGATTGAATATATAGCGGAACCCAAGCTGGATGGTTTGGCGGTTGAATTGGTTTATAAAAATGGACGCTTTGTGCTGGGAAGCACAAGAGGTGATGGATACACAGGCGAAGACATTACGGCTAATCTTTTGACGATAAAAACACTGCCTTCTCAATTAATTGGAAATGCCGACATGCAGATTCCAGATAAGTTGGAAATCCGTGGAGAAGTTTTTTTATTGACGGAAGAGTTCCAGCAACTGAATAAGGCTCGACTGCAGCGAGGTGAGAAGATTTTTGCCAATCCCCGAAATGCTGCGGCTGGATCGTTACGGCAATTAGATCCAAAAATAACTGGTGAACGTAATCTTTCGATTTTTTGCTATGGCATTTCCGATGATGATTTATCCGGCTTTGAAACACATGGCAGCGTTCTGCAAACATTGCAAAAATGGGGCATTCCGGTCAATCCTGTTTGGAAAACCTGCAATGGAGTCGAAGAACTTGTTGCAATGTACGCTGAAATGGAAACCATGCGCAGATATCTGCCCTATGAAATCGACGGCATGGTGGCCAAAGTCAACCGGTTGGATTTTTGGCAGGAACTGGGATATACGACGCGTAGCCCGCGTTTTGCGATAGCGTGCAAGTTTTCGCCGGACAGGGAAACGACCCGTCTAAACGATATCATTGTGCAAGTTGGTCGAACAGGCGTTTTGACACCGGTTGCCATTCTTGAACCCGTTTCAATAGGCGGGGTCACGGTCAGGCGGGCAACCTTGCATAACGAGGACGAAATTACGAAAAAAGATATCCGAATTGGTGATACGGTTTTGGTTCAAAGAGCCGGGGATGTCATTCCGGAAGTGGTTATGCCGATCACGGCAGATCGAACAGGTCATGAAGTGTTGTTTCAGATGCCCCGGGAATGCCCTGTCTGCAATCAGCCGGTTTTTAAAAGTGAACACGAAGTTGCCCATCGTTGTGTCAATCCGGCTTGTCCGGCACAGATCCAGCAGAGAATTCAGCATTATGCTTCTCGGGCAGCAATGGATATCGAAGGCCTTGGGTCCAAATTGGTATCGATGCTTGTTGAGAATGGTTTAATTAAACAAATACCGGATATCTATGCATTGAAAATCGATGATCTGGTTGTATTGGATCGGATGGGTCGGAAATCGGCTCAAAATCTTCTTGAACAAGTCGAAAAATCGAAGCGACCCGATCTCGATAAGTTCATAACGGCGTTGGGGATTCCACTGGTTGGAGTGCATACGGCGCGGCTGCTGGCTGAAACATTTAAATCGATAGATAAATTTCGACTGGCGACTCAGGATGAATTATTGCGTATTCATGGCATAGGTCTTGAGCTGGCGTCATCGATCGAGCATTTTCTACAAAATCAGGAGTCAGGTGGCTTGATAGACCAGTTGCTGAAAGCGGGGGTTACGCCATCCGTTATGGGCGAAAGTGCTGAAAGCAAATCGGGAGTGTTTGCAAACGAGACGGTTTTATTTACGGGTAAACTGGTGCGGATCACCAGAGACGATGCTCATCAGCGTGTTTTGGAACAAGGTGGTAATATCAGCAGCACATTTACCTCGGCCGTGACCGTAGTAGTAGTTGGAGAAAAGCCGGGAACAAAGCTTGAAAAAGCGAAAAAGGCGGGTATACGGACAATCGATGAAGACGAATTTTTTCGTCTTCTTGAAAAAGGAAAGACGGTAAAACCGATGGATATTTGACGAAATCGTATTCAAGCGTTATTTTATCAGTCAAGTATTTTGGTTTCATGTGAGAAGGACGCAGGGATTTGAACGTAAAAGAACAAGGTTTTGATGACATTTGGTCGCGGGTTTTAAAACGCTTGCGGTCTGATAAAAGTTTGATGAGCCGTCAGATGTACGATGCGTGGTTCAAGCGAACGGCACAAATATCCGCCGGGAATAATCACATAATCGTTGGGGTGCCGACAGCGTTGTATGGGGAGCATTTAAAGAAAAAATACGGGCCTATTATTCAAACGCTGGTGGAGGCGGAAGCCAAATGCCGTATGGAAATAACCTTTGAAGTCCCTGACACCGGAGAATTGCCGACTGACAGTCCACTATTCGAAAGCCTGGTAAATAGTGACTTTGTAATAGATAAAGCGAAAAATTCCGAAATGCCGGCGAAAAAAAAGAAAAAGGCGCTTGAAAAGACGCCGGATGTATTCGGCAATAATGGGAGCACATATTCGGAATCAGGCTTGATACCCCGGTTTACTTTTGAAGCTTTTGTCGTTGGACCATCCAATCAGTTCGCTCACGCAGCAGCCAGCGCCGTTGCGCATAATCCGGCCAAATCCTACAACCCGCTTTATTTACATGGAGGGGTGGGGCTCGGAAAAACACACCTCATGCATGCAATCGGAAATGAGATACATCGAAATAAACCTGAAATGAAAATACTCTATGTCGAATCGGAACGTTTCACCAACGAAGTGATCCATCATATCCGTTTCGATAAAATGAATGCTTTCAGGCAAAAATATCGGAATATCGATGTACTGTTGATTGACGATATCCAATTTATTGCTGGAAAAGATTCGACGGTTGGCGAGTTCTTCCATACATTTAATTCTCTCTATAATGAGTCCAAGTTGATCGTCATTTCTTCCGATCAGCCTCCACGACAAATTTCAAACCTCGAAGAAAGAATCACTTCCCGTTTCGAATGGGGGTTGATTGCCGACATTCAGCCGCCTACGCTTGAAACAAAAGTGGCTATTCTGCAAAGAAAAGCGGAAGAAGAAAGCTTGGAATTGCCGGATGATATTGCTTTGATCATGGCATCACGCTTGAAGTCAAATGTACGTGAATTGGAAGGCGCATTGAAGAATCTTGCAGCGAGGGTATCGTTGACGGGTAAAAAAATCGATGCTGAAGCTGCTGTTGAGGCAATGAAACCTTACGTTTCCGACGTCGAAAAACGGGTCACGGCAGAGATGATTTTCAAGCAGGTCGCTCACATTTTTAACATCAAAGTATCGGATTTCAAAGCAAAAGGACGAACCAGGGACATTGCGGTTCCCAGACAGATCGCTATGTATTTATGTGAGATGTTGACGCCGTTGTCATTGGTGGAAATCGGAAAAAAATTTGGCGGTAGAAACCATTCGACAGTGATACATGCATGCAGAAAAGTTAAGGAGGAGATGGAGTCGAATTCTGAGCTGAGAAGCCGGGTCGACCTATTGATCAATATTCTGAAAAACTGAAAAAAAGTTTTTCGACGGAATTATTCGTCGTTATGCGGTTTTATTTTTATAAAATATTAATTTTTCTGTTGGTGATTCACTTGGCCGGCTGTGCACACTGGAAAAAGAATGAAGTGATTTTGCCGGTAGATCTTATCACGGCAGATGAGCAGCCAAAAAAAGAACTGCCTGAATGCGATAAGGAATCTCTTCCGGATTTTGAAACAGCCGATGAGACTATTGACGCTGAAGAATTTTCTAATTGCTTTGGCGATGACGATCAGGATGATGAACAATCGCAAGATGACTTGGTTCAGTTATGTATCCCTGAGGTCGGTCTTGTGGCCAGGTGCAAAAACTACTTTTTGGTCAAATATCGGGATGATTATGAATCTGCTTTGATGCGTCGAAGATATTACATTGAGATGATACAGCGTCAGGTTCGTCAAAGGGGAATGCCGGAAGCGGCTAAATGGATTCCAATGGTCGAATCCTGGTTTATGAATTCGGCGATATCAAAATCACATGCTGTCGGTCTGTGGCAACTGATACCGACGACGGCTCGTTCGTTTGGTCTGCGAGTAGACAAATGGATCGATGAGCGTCTGGATCCTGTGAAATCGACTCGAGCTGCATTGGATTTATTGGAATACCTTCACCAGAAGACTGGAAGCTGGTTTTTAGCCTTTGCGGCTTATCACAGCGGTGAAGGATGCGTATTCAAGGCGATGCGGGCCAATGGAAGCGAGGATTACTGGGAATTGGCGCAAAAGCAGGAGTTTTCTCCACAGACCAGGTTTTATGTCGCCGCCTTGATGGCGCTTGCTTTGATTGAAAGAGACCCTGAAGCTCATGGGGTTATTTTCCCGCAAATTGAAACAGAGGAAGTCGCGGTTCTATCATTGGATAGGCCGTTAGACTTACGGCTTTTTGCCGAAAAAACAGGAATTACTCTTCAAAAAATAAAAGAACTCAATCCATCTTTAAAACGAAACTCTACCCCTCCTGATTACCCAGGCTTTGAATTGAATATTCCTGCCGACTACTACCATATAGCGCAAGATTTTCTAGCTTTATCACATTCAGCCAATAAAAAAATTGAGTATATCATTCAGCCGGGAGATACCCTCAGCGGTATTTCTTATCGCTTTGGAATAACGATTGAATCGTTGATGGCGACAAATTTTTTAAAAGATGATCTGATCATTGCCGGCTGTAAACTGTTGATTCCGGTTTTTTAGTTCATGATCATAAAGCCGAGTGATCTCTGTACAGACGCCGGCATATCAAGGATTGATTCGCCCTGTCAGAATAACTTTTATCGTTTCTATGATGATTTTGATATCGAGCCAGAGTGAGCGATTGTAAATATATGCCAAGTCATACTTCAATTTGTTTTCAGAGGACGTGGCATAGCCGCCGTTTACCTGTGCTAATCCTGTCAAGCCCGGAAGTGCTTTGAAGCGCTCGCCATAGCCTACGACTTGATTGATATATTTATCGACAAAATGCGGCCTTTCAGGTCTAGGGCCGACAAAACTCATATCTCCACGAAGGATATTGAATATCTGGGGTATCTCGTCCACCCGATATTTCCGCAAAACTCGACCCAGAGGGGTGACACGCGGATCGATGTCTTCAGTTAAAACCGGACCGGTTTCCATTTCTGCATCTCGAATCATGGTTCTGAGTTTAAATATCGTGAAACATTTTTTATCTTTTCCGACACGCTCTTGTTTAAACACTATAGGAGGACCCATCAGCAGAAGTATCAACAAGCTTGCCATCAGTAAAACCGGAAAGGATAAAATCAGAACGGCCAACGATATCATTATATCGAAAAAGCGTTTGGAAGCAGGAACTTCCGGATGCTTTATCATTTCGATGAGGGGAATGTCATATAGGCGAAGATGATTGATTTTCCCAATCAATATTTCGTAAAAATTCGGTAGGATGCAAATACGTGTCGGCAGTTGTTCTATTTTACTGATAGCGTCGACAAGGTTTTCCTGCCAAGTTTCTTTTTCGGATAGAATCACTTCATCGACGTGGTGCTTGCCGATGATCTCCAATAAATCATCTCGAGTTCCCAAAACAGGGCAACCCAGTATATTCTCTATAGGCTCATCTCTGGCTTGATCAAGAAGAACACCGATAATGGTCAAGCCGTATGAGGGTAGCCTACGAATTTCTTCGATAATTTTTTGTGTGCCGTCATTTGATCCGACAATCAACACGCTTCTTTCAGGACGTTGAGTTTGAAAAAGGCGTCTGATATTGACGTGCCAAGCGCTGGTTAGAATGATCAGCAGGATCCAAATCATGATAAAAATTGATCGAGGAAACATGATGTCCTGGCTGAAGAAGTAGATTGAAACCAGAATTAAAGTTTCAAATGTAACCAAACGTATAATCAAGCTAACAGATTCATGTTTTCTTCTCAAAGAAACAGTGTCGTAAAATCCGTGAAGATAAAGAAATAGAATATGCATGAAGAAAAGGATCCACAGGCGGTGATTCACGATTTCCATTCGATCCAACGGCATTTTTTCATGAAAGAAAATAAGGGCGCTTTTTGACCGAAGCCAATAGGAGAAGATATAAGTTAATGGGGTCCAGACAAGGTCTCCCAAGAACAAGATAAACACCGTCAATCTTCGAAGTTCACTGATTTTTTTCATATATTAGCTTTTGTTTGGCGAGAAGGATTAGATTTAAAAACCAGAATAAAAGTAGATGGGTGATGATACCGGCATAGATAAAGCCTGTAGAAATCAGGGAGTGATCGTCTTTTAGAAATTTCCGGAAATACCTTATCATGGCCATATGGCTATGGTAGGTACTTTTCAAGGGTTGGGTCTGCCTGCTGGCGCCGTAATAATGTGTAATGACGGCTTTTGGGAGAAAAAACACCTTTTTGGATGCAAGTTTGGCGCGGTAACAAAAGTCCAAATCTTCGCCCATAAGAAAATAACCCTCGTCAAACATGCCGATAAGCTCGACCAGGTCACGCGTAAAACTCATGAATGCGCCTGCAACTGCATCAACTTCGTGGATATTTTCCAAATCGACTGGATCCAGTTCATAAGCGTTAGCTAACTCACATTTTGGGAAAAGACGTGACAATCTGAATAATCTGAAAAAAGCGCTTGAAGGTGATGGAAAATTGCGTCGGCATTGCTTCTGAATTGTTCCATCTGCATTCAAAACTTTACCGCCGACAATACCGGCATCGGGATGTGACTGCCAGAAGGTTTCAAGTGCAGTGAGAGCGTTTGAGTTCATGATGGAATCTGGGTTGAGCAGAACAAAAATATCTCCATGGGCTTGCATAAGCCCTATGTTGACGGCTGAAGCGAAGCCGAGATTTTGTTGATTTTGAATCCAAACGACTTTAGGAAAGCGTTCGAGGACGATATCTTTTGCATTGTCTTTTGAAGCGTTGTCAACAACGATGATTTCATAATTACTTGTTTGCCCCGTATTTTCTACAGATTCTATACAATTGATTAGAAGTTCTGGGACATTGTAGGATACAATTATTATCGAGATCATTCCTATTCGCTCCGCGATGAAATACACTACAATTATTGACGTACGTCGTCAAGATGGGGATAGACCTCCCAAAGAACCGGCAAGGATATGGCTTTGCAGAGCAAAAGAAACTTTAAACTTAAAGATATCATCACCATCATTTCTATTTTTCTGATATCGTGTCTATATTTTCTAAGTTATTTCAATTATGACATGAATATTTGGGACGAAGGAGTTCCACTAAACGGGGCTTTACGTATGTTTCGCGGCGAAAGGCCTATAAGGGATTTTTTTGCCTATCCGCCCGGCAGATACATCCTATATTACGTGTCAATGAAAATCGGCGGTCTTCACGTCAGGTCCCCCCGAATCCTGCAGGCATTTCTGTCGGCTGTTTTCGCCGCTCTTATTTGGCTGATCGGCAGGAAGGCAGGTCTGAAAAAAAGCGCAGTAATTCCCTGGGTTATATATCTTTTAACCCCGATGTACTATTACTATAGATTTTTTACATTCAGCCTTATCCTAATGATCATCAGCTTGGCGCTACTGCTCCAATCTCCTAACCGCTTCAATGCCTGTGTCAGCGCAGGCTTGGCATTGATCATCTGTTGGTTACGCATCGAATTAGGGATGATTTTGCTGGCGCTGTTTCCTCTTATAATGGTAGTTGATTGGATCGTAAGGGGTAATCGATTCCGGTTGGTGACCGCCATGCCCAGTATTTTATTATTCGTCGGCCAAGTAAGTTTGATGGTATACGTGGGTGGGGCTGGAGCTTGGCTTCATTACTTGAGATTATGCGCCAATACGGTTTCAGGGGGAGTCGAGCAGATGTCGCTTTCCTGGCCATATCTGTTCTCCCTTCAGCATCTTCGGAATAATGATGTTTTCTCACTATTTCAGGGATGCTTGTTTTATGTTGCAGGGATGGTGCTTGTACTGAGCGGGCTGTCGATTATTAGGCAAAAACAATTCCACGCGTGGTCGACAGCGATTGTGCTGACCGGGTTTATCGGGTTTGGACTGGTTATCTGGAGAACCGGGTTCGGAAATCTGTTACGGTGTTTGCCTCCGATCAGTATTTTGGCGGTTTGGCTTATAACGAAGAAAAATAACTATCGGGGCATAAAATATATCGTGGGAATGATTCTCTTTATTGGGCTATTGTTGGACTCATTGATTAAAAATCCCCATATTTATCAATCCATTGGTGTGATACGATCAGAAAGTGTTCAAATGTCGCATCCCCGTTACTCGGTAAAAGTTTTTCCTTCTGAATGTCGGCTGATGTCTGAGTTGGTCGGTGGATTAGAACAATTGAAAATCAGGCAATATCGAACGATGATGGCGCTTCCTTTTCATCCTCTGTTGAATTTTATAACGGATTTACAGAATACATCGTACTATGAATGGCTTCTTCCAGGGATGTTTAAAAATCCGTTATTTTATCAGGATATGCTTGAAGAAGTCGGGCAACACGCGCCGGACATTTTTATTATCAATGACATACCCTTCGATGATCTGGAATCGCGGCGTTTCTCGAAGCAATACCCTGAACTTATGATATGGATATTGAATGATTATTATCGTTGGGAGAGATTCGCGGGTTTTGATATATACCGCCGCAAACCTCCTCGTTCACTTTTATTGTCGTCTGAGTTCTCGGGAACCGTTTTACATGCAGAAGGGGTTAACAAATTATCGCAAATACAAGGGCTCTTTGGAGGCAATTCGGAAATACTCATTCAAGAATGCGGCTCTGAAATTCACTTTGAAATACCCCGAGTCCCTGGTGCCGTCTTCTACAGTGCTGTTTTATTTGAATCATCGTATTCTTCTGACGAGTGTGAACTGAAAGTCGAAATCCGGGTCAATAATAGATCGTTGGAGACAACTGAATGTAAAGTAAGCGATCATTATGCTTTTCTAACAGCTCCGATTCTTGGTGACAGTGATGAACCTATCGAATTGGAGCTTGTCACTTTGTGTTCCGAGGATTGCTCAAAAGGGCTTGTAATATGGATGAGCCCAGCTTTTCTCGAGTTGGATTTATCCAGCCGTTATGTTGACAGATATTGCACATTGCCTTAAACTCAAAACGATTTGGGGGACTTAACATGGCAAAAAAAATAACAAACAAAATGGTGATGACAAGTGTTTTGATAATGGCATTGTCTGTTATAAGCGTCTATGGACAAATGCCAACCAATCCTAGTATCCCGTTTGCTCCATCTTTTTATCAGCGTCCGGTTTATGCGCAGTTTTTGGATTCATCACACATTATTAAGGGAGATTCTAGTGGGGTTTCCGTTATTGAACTCGAGAGTAGAAAGGTAACAGAAAGGAAATTAGAAGGAACTGTGATCACTGCTATGATGTCTAACCCACACAAGGAAGGCCATGTGGCTTTTGCATCTGATCAGGGTGATGTGTATTTCTGCTCTTTGGTTGAAAACACACTTGAGTGTACAAAATTGGACCTGGCTCAGAATGCTTCGGTCGGTATAGTAAAATCGATTCTTTTTCATGATGTTTTGCCTGATAAAATCTTGTTTGCCGGTACAGATGCAATAGCAATTTGCTCATTTGATGGAAACGAGTTGACAGTGAATAAAATCGCTTCGATGGAACCCTTTGAGGATGGTATAGTATTTGCGTTTCCTGACAATCTCAGTGAGGAATGGTTTTTGATCTCAGGAACACAAGAGTCTCGCTTTCGATGCAATTGGGAGTCGGGAGAAATTGTGAGTATCCCTGAAAAAACCCTGGAACATGGTGCTCGTTTGAAAAAAGATGGGTTCAGCTATTTTGCGTTGGGTGAGAACCAGGAATATTTCAACATCTCTTTTATGTTGGCCAGACCGACCTTTATCAAGCGCTATCCACAGAAACCAAATGTTTACATTGCCGCTACAATTGGTGTCTCACCGATGATAATCACGCTGGAAAATAGAAATCATTACGATCTTAAGCATTTGACGAACAACCGTTTTCTAACATTTTCCATCGATGTCGATCGGAATAACCTCGATCATCTGATATTTACGACATCTTCCGGAATCGTTTTCAGCGGTGATGGGGGTCTGAATTGGGAAACAATTGAATAGGCAGAATATGAAACTATTTAATGTTTGGGTTTTATTGGTTTCTTTTCCGATCGTCTTGATGCCGGGTTTGATTGGATGCTCAAAAAGTGACATGCAAGGATTGGTTCCAGACGATATTGAAGGCAGTGTTTTAGTTGCTGATGACATAACGGCGAATCCAAATATCCAGCTTAAAAAACCGCCTGGATCAAAAACAAAATATGACGATATCTATCGAAAAACACTTTTTAATCCTGATCGTATATTCCTCGACACAGAACCGGAAAAAGCTCCCGCTGAACCAGAACCGACGCCGGCGCGCATGCAGATAGATGTGCCCAATTTAGAGCTCGTCGGCACATTGCATAAAACTGTTGATAAAAGCAGCTATGCATTCATAAAAAACACCAATGATGCTGATCCGGCGATGCGTAACAAAGTGCGGAAGTATGGACAGGGCGAATGGATCGGAGATTACTTGATATCCCTGATAGAATCCAATCGTGTGACATTGATTCGTGGTGAAGAGATTGCGATGCTTCAGTTGAAACCATCTCGAACTGCTGGAAACGCCCAGGCTCGAGGGGGGGGAAGACGGCCTGCAGCCGGCTCCTCCGGACAGCAGGGAGCTTCTGTTTCAGTCGGCCAAAGGCGGCAGCAATCTAATGCCGAGCGTGAAAAAGAAGAGGAAATGAGGAGAGCGAAAGAAATGGAGGCCGCTGAGACGGTTGGGACGCGATTCACTGGGAAAGGGAGACAGATGCAGCAACAAGAAAGTGCAAAAACATCATTTTCTTCAGGAGCCAGTGACTCTTCAGCATCGTACTGGTCATGGTCGGAATCGCAATCAAGTTCGGGATCTATTTCGCAGGGACGACCAGGATGTGGACGCTGATAAAAAAAACTGGATATCGCTACTTATCCTGACAGCTCTTACCGGCCTGTTTTTTTATCACGCTTTTGAATCAAACAAGCTTTTTTTCTACCTTGACCACGGATTTCAAAACGTTCCGTTCCGTTACTATGCATTCAGTAAAATCAGAAATGGGCAAATGCCTCTATGGTGCCCTTTTTCTGCAGCAGGTTTTCCTTTATTTGCTGAGGGACAAAGCGGTTCCTCATATCTGCCGGTTTGGCCGTTTTTTACTCTTTTATCGTTTCCACGGGCTTATAATATTTCACTTGTTTTCCACGTATTGTGGATGAGTATCGGTTTTTATGTCCTATTCAGAAGATATGGGTATGTATCGGCGGCTGCCTTGTCCGGTGCAGTCTGCTGTACCTTTTCCGGTTATATCATTCGCAAATTGATGTTTGTGAATTACATTCAGGCTTTGAGCTGGGTTCCATGGCTATTGGCTGTTATTACTTTTCAAAAGAGTTATGAGAAAGTCAATCTGGTAAAAACCGCTGCGCTCGATATCGTGATATTGGCTCTGATTTGTTTCGCCGGGCATCCTCAGGTAATTGTGCTTGCCGTCGCTTTGTTTTGGCTTTATGGCCTATTTGGTCTGGCTTGTATTTCTTACAGGCAGAAAATCGTGTTATTGATGGTAATTACATTGGCTGGTTTTATTATGGGAGCTTGGCAATTGTTACCGACTGCAGAACTCATGTTCCAGTCATCTAGAAGCGTCGATCAGGCGCCCGGCATGTTTTTAGCGCAAATGCCTTTGCCGCCGGCCTATATTCCTAACTTGGCATTGAATGACCCTTTCGGCAATGCGGCAGTTGGAACGTTCGATATTACCAGATGGCCTGCTTATGAATGGGAATTGAACATTTTTATCGGTCTGACAGCCCTGGCATTGGCCTTGTCCACCTCGTGGAAATCACGGCAAACTCGTTTTTTTGGTATCTGCGTCATTACCGGTCTGTTCTTGTCGTTAGGACCATACAGTTTAAGCAGCGATATATTGAGCCTGCTGCCTTTCTCCAATCTATTGAGAGCTCCGGCAAGATGGGCGTTTATGATGATTGTTGGATTTTCGGGCTTGTTGGCGCATACAGTGAACGAGTTGACGTCAGAAAATAAAAAAGAAACCTGTCGACGTTTCTTTACCAGGAGCCTACCAGGCTTGTTGATTTTCCTTTTCGCCGGATGGATGATTCTTCGCCGTAATTATGTTTGGAATACAAACCTTCAACTTCAAAATGCCTGGCTTGGGGCGTTGGTTTTCCTTTTACTGACCACTGTTCTGATCACTGTTGTTCGAGTCGTTAAATATAAACAAGCGGCTTATCTGGTTCCGTTGCTTGTGTTCGCAGAGCTTTTTTGGGCGCATTCCGCCTACCCTTCAACAGGTGATAAAAGCCTGCTGTTTGGCGAGCCGGAGGGGATGGCATCAATTACCGATCGGCATTCGCGTATCTTGTCATTGTATCATTCCAGCTCTTTATATATCCCTGAAGACTGGCATGGCGGTTGGATTAAAAAAGGTCATGGTGATTATGGCAAGTTGAAAGATGTGTTTCCAATGTATTCGGGTTTGATACACAATTTGAAATTACTGACATTTGATGAGTGGAGTCCTCTGCATTACTCGGGTTATACCGTCTGGGTGCAGAATGCCGGTCAACTCGAGCATCATATAAAAAAATATTTCAATATCAGATATGTGTGTTCGCCTGTTACCGGCAGGTTATTTAGGGGCAAGACGTTATCCGCAAAGGATAATTGGGTGATCGATGAGATTCCTGAGCCTGAAAGGGGAAAGGCCGTTGATTTCAGAATACCTGTAGGTACTGATGAGGACGATATAAGCATTTTAAAGCTCATTGCGAACCGCGCATTGAGTTCTCGTGAGGTGCTGATAAAGGGGTTTGTTAATCCTGCCCACTATGGCAGTTGGCAGTTGGATGGAGCGATCTCTGTCGATCATCAGACGGAACACACGAAAGATATCATTGTCCAGATGAATGCTCCCGGCTGCCTGGTTATTTCCGAGGCATTTGATCCGGGATGGAAGGCATTTATTGATAATGAGCCTACCCGGGTGTTACGAGGAGATCTCTTGTTTCAGACACTGTTATTGCCGGCGGGATCCCATCGTTTGAAATTGGTCTATGAACCAGTATCGTACCGATTGGGCTTGTTTCTATCGTTATTGGCGCTGCTGTTTTTAGCTTTCATTCTATCCGGCAAATACCGACTGAATTATTATCTTGAAGAAAGCACATCTGAGGATCAACCCGTTCTGAATGGTCTTTACTTATGGTCGGCCATCGTCGTGATTTTGTTGGTTGCAGGATATTTTTTACATAACACTGTTTGGAATGACTCATTGTCAAATTGGTTTTTATGAGGATAGGCATGATGGGGGGATGTTGAAAAAAGCGTCTTTGGGTGTTACGCTTCACCTGTTAATTTCCTAGGGGAGTTTACTATGAAAAGAAAATGTAACTATATCCTATTGATCAGTCTCTTCATTTTTTCCGGATGTGTCAATAAAGATAAAGCAATGGCTCGCCGGATATGGCAACTGGAAAAAGAGGCTTCGCTTGCTCTTCAGACACAAAATTATTCCCTTGCGGAAAAGAAATTCTTGGCGATTCTGGACCTAAAACCAGATTTGGAACATGTAAAGAACAATTTGGCAATTTTATATGCCGAATATGTGAATGAACCTGAAAAAGCCATTAAAATTTGGGAAGAGCTTCTGAAGGAAAAACCATCGAATGCTGCGTATCATAATAACATTGCTGGTGTTTATTGGCGTGAAGGCGAATTGGACAAGGCTATAGAAACATACCAGAAGTCGACTGAATTTCATAAATCCTATCATATGCCATACTACAATATGGCACAGATATATATGCAAAAAGAAGACTGGAAGATGGCGGAGAAAATGGCTGAAACCGGCTATGGCTTTGGTAGCAGTGATTCCCATATGAACAGCGTCTATATACAAACACTACTGCTGAACGGCAAGAGGGAAGAAAGCAAAGCAATTATACATCAAGCAGCAGATGGCACTTCGTTGAAAAGATCATTGGATTTGACTTTAGTGCGGATCTGTATCGGAGATAAAAACTATTCAGAAGCAACAGCGTTGCTTGACGACATTCTGGCGAAAGATCCCTCAAACGAGCTTTATCTGGCTGAGAAAGTCGATTTGTTATCTGCTCAAAATGCTTCTCTTGAAGAAATAGAGAAGGTTTTTTTGCAAATGGAATTAAAAGAACAATCGCCCATCGTGACATGGCTGAAAAAACTTATCCAGGCTCGAAAAGAATATGCAGATTCAAATCTTGATAATGCTCTGGCTCTTCTGGTTGAAATGGGTGAACCGAAAGCGCCGGATTTATCCTACTTTGAAGGTCTGCGCCTGCAACTGATGGCAACTATTTTGCGTGATCAGCACAAGCTTACAGAAGCAGAAGAACTTATGAAAAAAGCATTTTTTTTAGCGCCCGAAAGAGTGTTACCATCCGATACTATATTTGAAAAAGGGGAGGCGATATGAAAATCTTTACCAAGACGTTGACATGTTGTTCATTGCTGGTTTTTTGCCTGATATCCGTCGGCTTTGCTGCCGACAAATCGGAAATGGAAGAGATGATGATGCGGCAACGTCGATTTAGAGCCAGAGTAGAAGATTATATTTCAGCTCAAAAGTCAGGTAATCTCGAGGATTTGTACGAATTGTTCAGTCCACGGTTTCGAAGCGAGATGAGTTTTGATGATTTTCAAAGTTTTCCTGTCGGTACTTCCATTACCCTGATTGGGGTTTTTATTGAAGCGGTAAAAATCGACGGCGATGTAGGAACGGCCTATACGGCTGAAATGGCATTCAAGTCCGGTTCGCCGTCCCCGTCCTTGACCCGAAGAAAAACACAAAACTGGATTTGGGAAGAGGGTGACTGGTACGTGAATCCTGCTTCCCTTCATGGTGATTTTGCACCGGTCATTTGTGGCAATTCGATCAATCCCATCAGGAAAAAGTCCGATTTAGAAAGAATGCCGACTTCTCTACCCTGTGGATCGTCAAAGCGAACAGCGAAACCGGATTCAAATTCTGATCTGTAGTAAAATCCTTACCAGACGCCGCACAAAAGGTTCCTACGCCGTTTTGATTGTCTTGTTGAATAGAATTTGACTAAAAATTAGTATATTTTGGCTTTTAAGAGCCTGTTGAAGTGATTGATAGGGCTCGGCAACGTCTTTACCGTTTATGATAAGGAGAGCTTATGGGGTCATTTCATGGTAAACATGCATTACCCACCGAACTGTTTATGAAACTCGCTCGGATACATGCGCCGTCGGGCCACGAACGGGAGACAGCGGATTTTTGTAAAGAAATGCTTGAACGCATGGGAGCATGTGTAATCGAAGATGATGCCGGCAAAAAAATTGGGGGGAATGCAGGGAATATAATCGCTGTTTTTGAAGGGGAGAATAAAGCGATACCCTCGATTCTTTTAAACGCTCATATGGACACGGTTGAACCGGGCGGTCCTATCGTTCCGATAATAAAGGGAACCAGAATTGTCAGTAAAACCGATACGATTTTGGGAGCGGACAACAGAGCCGGATTGGTGATGATTTTGCTGGGATTAGAGGATTTACTCGCAAAATATAAAGCCATGCCTTGCACAATCGAGGTTGTGCTGACAATCAGTGAAGAAAGCGGACTTCAAGGAGCCTATGGCTTAGATTATGGTCAATTCAAATCCAAATATGGGTTTTCACTGGATTCCAGCGGCCTCGGCAGAATCGGAATCGGAGCTCCTTATTATAATGCGGTGACTGTTATCGCTAAAGGACGCTCTTCTCATGCCGCCGTCAACCCCGATAAGGGCATCAACAGTATTTTGGTCATGTCCGATATTTTGAAAAAGTTCCCCTTCGGCCAGATCGATCCTGAAACAACTGCAAATGTCGGTACAGTTACCGGCGGTACAGCTCGAAATGTCGTTCCGGATACCTGTGTCACAGAATTGGAAATACGTAGTCATAATTTGAATACGATAGATGCGTTGACCGAGGTGTTACGTAATATCTGCGAAAATACCCGTGAAAAATGGCAGGTCAACCTGGGCGAAAAAGTGATTTCATCGATGATCGATGTGCAGGTACGCCGAGAATTCGATGGGTTTTTGCTGGACTCGGACAGCCCGGTCGTTGCCTGTGCGTCTCAGGCCTTAAAGGCTATTGGACGCGACGTCACGCAAAGCAGGAATATGGGTGGAAGTGACGCTAATGTCTTTAATGCAAATAATATACAGACCGCGGTTATCGGCACGGGGCAAACGGCGGTTCACAGCCATGATGAATACATTGAAATCAAGGACTTGAGTGATGGGGTCGCGTTGGTGCCGCGATTGGTCGAAACCTGGATGCAATGGTGGACACAGAAAAAAGCTTGACAACATCCGACTAAGGGTATATATAAGTGGTCAGGTCAACTATTCAGGTAAGGAGGACCAATTATGAGCAAAGTAATAGGTATAGATCTTGGAACAACAAATTCATGTGTTTCCGTGATGGAAGGCGGCGAGCCGACAATTATTCCGAATGAGGAAGGTAACAGGACAACGCCTTCTGTCATCGGTTTCATCAAAGATGGCAGTAGAGTTGTCGGACAGGTGGCCAAGCGCCAGGCTGTGACAAATCCGGAAAAAACTGTGTATTCAATCAAACGGTTTATGGGACGGCGTTATCGTGAAGTGGCCGAAGAAATCGGTATGGTTCCCTTCAAAGTCATTGAGGGAAAAAATGGTGATGTCAGAATAAAAATCGATGATAAACAGTTCAGTCCCCCGGAACTCTCAGCCATGATCCTGCAAAAACTCAAACAGGCAGCCGAAGATTATCTGGGTGAAAAAGTCACGCGAGCGGTGATTACCGTCCCGGCGTACTTCAATGACAGCCAGCGCCAGGCGACCAAGGATGCCGGTACAATTGCCGGATTGACGGTGGAGAGAATCATCAATGAACCCACTGCAGCGGCTTTAGCCTATGGTTTGGAAAAAAAGGAAGACCAGACGATTGCGGTTTACGATTTCGGCGGCGGCACATTCGATATATCCATTCTGGAAGTCGGTGATCAGGTGGTCGAAGTCAAATCGACCAATGGCGACACTCATCTGGGTGGAGACAATTTGGACCATAAAATTTACACTTGGATTACGACGGAATTTAAAAAGGAACAGGGTATCGATCTGTCGAATGACCCCATGGCTCTTCAACGGCTTCGTGAAGCGGCGGAAAAGGCCAAAATCGAGTTGTCCAGTGTTAAAGAGACGACGATCAATCTTCCCTTTATCACTGCTGATTCATCCGGGCCGAAGCATTTGGTCATGACGCTGACTCGCGCAAAATTTGAACAGTTGGTTGAAGACGAGTTGAAGCGAACCTTGGAACCCTGTCGAAAAGCTCTCAAGGATGCCGGATTGGAACCGGATGCCATCGATGAGGTGGTTCTAGTCGGTGGCTCGACACGAATCCCTAAAGTGCAGGAAATGGTGCGCGACTTCTTCAGGAAAGATCCTCATAAAGGAGTCAATCCGGATGAGGTGGTTTCACTTGGTGCCGCCATTCAGGGTGGTATTCTTGCAGGGGACGTCAAGGATGTCTTGTTGTTGGATGTGACGCCGTTATCACTTGGTATCGAAACCCTGGGTGGCGTCATGACGAAACTGATTGAGCGGAACACGACGATTCCGACCAAGAAAAGCGAAGTGTTCTCAACAGCGGCGGACAACCAGACTCAGGTTGAAATTCATGTTCTCCAAGGCGAAAGACCTATGGCGAATCAGAACAGAACCTTGGGCCGGTTCCATTTGATCGGTATTCCGCCGGCTCCCAGAGGAATGCCTCAGATCGAAGTATCTTTCGATATCGATGCAAACGGCATCGTCAATGTTACGGCTAAGGATCTAGGTACCGGAAAGGAGCAGAGAATTACCATCACGGCGTCTTCAGGGTTGTCGAAAGACGAAATCAACAAGATGGTGAATGACGCCGAAGCTCATGCCGACAGTGACAAGAAACAGCGGGAATTGATCGATATCCGCAATCAGGCCGACAGTCTGATTTACAGTACGGAAAAGGTTCTGAATGAAAATTCAGAAAAAATTTCCGATGTGGAAGCCGGCGCCGTTCGCAGAGCGATCGAAGACTTGAAATCCGCTGTAGAAAATGGCGACAAATCGGAAATTGAACAGAAAATCAAAGCATTGACCCAGGCATCTCACAAACTGGCCGAAATGATCTATAAAGAAGCTCAGGCAAGTCATCAGCAGAGCACATCCGGCACTCACACAGGACAGGATGATACGCATAAATCCGGCCATGATGACGATGTTGTCGATGCTGAATTTGAAGAATCGAACTAATTGAAGAGAAATACGGAACCGGAGAGCTCGTTAATAGATAGTTCTCTGGTTCCGTTTAAACGGAAAAATGGAAGATTACTATAAAATACTTGGTGTCGATAAAACGGCATCTGCTGCCGATATTAAAAAAGCTTATCGCAAGCTCGCACGGAAATATCATCCGGATGTGAATCCGGGTAATACGTCGGCTGAAGAACGGTTCAAGAAGATTTCGGATGCATATTCAGTTCTGTCCGATCCCAAAAAGCGGGCGGAATACGACGAGTTCGGCTCAGGATATTTTAAGCAGGCGGGTCAGGGTCAGGCATACTCCACAGGCAATCCTTTCGAAGGGTTTGATTTTAATTTTTCGCAGGCAGGTACGCACGATCGGCAGGGGCCGGGGAGTTTTCGTGATTTTTTCAGAGATATCTTCAGTCGAGAGGAGCCGGTTCAGCGTGGTCCCGTTCAGGGCCAGGATATTCATTATAACTTGGAAATTTCGTTTATGGATGCTTTCCGTGGGATTACGACTGAATTGCAGCTCCAGATTCCCACGGTGTGTGACAGGTGCAACGGTGACGGCAATGAGCCGGGTACGCCGGTTCAAACGTGCCCGGTTTGTCACGGAACAGGTCAGGTGCAATCGGCGTCGGGCCCTTTCAAGGTGGCACATGTTTGTCCCAATTGCAAAGGTAGCGGAAAAGTCCATGCGGTGAAATGCCACAAATGCCAAGGCAAGGGTTTCGTGTCCCAAATGCAGAAAATCCGAGTCAAAATTCCTGCCGGTGTCGATACCGGATCGAAAGTGCGGGTAGCTGGTAAAGGGCAACCGGGTGAAAACGGCGGACCTGCAGGCGACATCATCATTACGGTCAATGTTAAAGAGCATACGTATTTTAAAAGAAGCGGAAAAAACATCATGCTGGAAATCCCCATCACCGTCTCGGAAGCGCTTCTAGGCGCCAGGATTTCTATTCCAACCCCGGGGGGTATGGTCAAAATGACGGTTCCTCCCGCCTGTAACGTCGATCAGACTTTCAGGCTGCCCGGCAAAGGATTTCAGGATATCAAGGGTGGGAAAACCGGGGATCTTATGGTAAAAGTCAGAATCGTCGCCCCACCGCAAGTGCGGGAAGACGCGAAAAATCTGATTCGCGAGTTTGATCGATTGAACCACTACGAACCCAGGAAAGGAATGTTCGGTCTTGAGTGAAGGCAAATATACCATTGGTATCGTGGCGGAAATGCTGAACATCACACCGCAGACGATCAGAGTCTATGAAGATAGAGGGTTTATCAAACCCAAGCGATCCCTGGGGAATACTCGCCTTTATTCAGATGATGATGTCGATACCCTGAGAATGATTTTAAAACTGACTCAAGACTTGAAAGTCAATCTTGCCGGTATCGAAGTGATCATCAAGCTCATTCAGCGGATTCAAACATTGGAAATAGAAAAGGATCAACTGTATCAAATGCTGTATGAGGCAGGTAAAATTCTGCGGAATTACATGGATCAGGTGGAGGTTGACACCGTACCGATGCGGACATCGATGAGCACATTGATTCAGATCATCGATTATGGGAAGTTTTAGTGTTGGGAGACAGGTAAATGGCTGCCCGAAACAAGCGTGACTACTATGAAATACTGGGTGTCGATCGAAACGCCGATCAGCAGGTGATCAAACAGAAATACCGAAAACTCGCCCTAAAATATCATCCGGACAGAAATCATGGTGATACTGAAGCGGAAGATAAGTTCAAGGAGATTTCTGAAGCTTACCAGGTGTTGTCCGATCCCGCAAAGCGGCAACGATATGACCAGTTCGGACACCAGGGGCTCAACGGCAGCGGGTTTCAGCCATTCTCGGGATTTGACGAAATTTTTGAATCCTTCGGCGATATCTTCGGCGATATTTTCGGCTCCAGAGGACGATCACGGACCCGCGCTATGGTCGGTGAAGATCTTCGCTATGATTTAACCATCGAATTTATGGATGCCGTCAAAGGTGTTGAAAAACAGATCGATATCGAAAAAATGTCGGCCTGTGAAGCATGCTCCGGGACCGGCGCGAAACCCGGGTCCAGCCCGACGCGCTGCCCGCAGTGCGGAGGCAGCGGACAGGTGCGTCGTTCACAAGGTTTTTTCACGATCGCGACACCATGCCCGCAATGCCGCGGCTCCGGCCAATTCATCCAAGACCCATGTACAGACTGTAGAGGGTTTGGAAAAGTCGAAAAACGGAAAACCCTTACCGTCAAAATACCTCCTGGTGTCGACAGCGGATCCAGGATTCGACTGCGTGGTGAAGGCGAACCCGGCAGCTACGGAGGCCCGCCGGGGGATCTGTATATCGTCATCAGAGTGAAAGACCATGAGATTTTTCAACGCCACGGTGATGATATCTTGCTGGAATACCCGATCTCATTTGCTCAAGCCGCTCTGGGAAGTCAAATTACTATCGAGTTGCTGGATGGGGAAGATACGCTCAAAATCCCATCTGGAACCCAAACCGGAAAAAGCTTCGTTTTAAAGGGAAAAGGCGTCAAAAATGTGCAAAGCGGCTATCCCGGCGATTTTTATGTCAAAGTCATCGTCGTCACACCGACGCGACTTGATCCGGAACAACGGCGATTGCTGGAAGAACTGGCTAAAATAGAAGGCACTCCCGTGCTGCCCGCCAAAAAGAAAACACTGTTCGAAAAAATCAAAGACTCAATCAGTTGAAGGCTCACCGAAGTATTCAACTAACGCTGATTCCTGCTTTAAAATCTCCAAAGCACGATCGCCTTCATTGAACAACAAATCCACTGTCGCCATATAGGGAATAAAAGCCCCGTGAAGTTGAGAATACTCCGGATGATCATATTCATGTAAAAGCACGCGTAAACCTGCCTGGTGAAACAGATTCACATCCAAATAGTTCCTGCATAGAGGTCCGCTGATATAATCGGTGATGCCCAGTTGAAGACAGATTTCAACCAGCCGACCGGTCTTGTCCGCCGATTCGATCGATAGATCCGATGAGCGCATTGTTTTGACGGTATCGATTTGCAGCAACCGTGTATGCAGGTCGATCAATGCAATGTCAAGAGCCGTCAGATTGTCGTAATGAGCGTTGAGGATGGATTCAATTTCTGGAAAATAATCGTTGAAAAAAGGAGCCTTACGATAGTTGAATCGGATCGCCTCCAAATGTTTTCTGGCCCAGTTTTGAGAATTGTCAATCTGTGTATGGCGCAATTCCTGTTCAAAACAACCTTTGGTGATAACCGGTACGGTCAGCCAGATAGGGCCTGAAACGCCTTTAATCCGGTTTCTGTTTCGCCAGCTTCGTTTGTCGTATTGAACATCGTCATAGAAAACAAAAATATCCGACAGAGCCATCTGGTTGAAAAAACCGAGCCAAGGCAGGTAACCGG
Source organism: bacterium (assembly GCA_049652745.1). Classification (GTDB taxonomy): domain Bacteria; phylum CSSED10-310; class CSSED10-310; order CSSED10-310; family CSSED10-310; genus JBASEY01. Next base: position 379,172 of record JBASEY010000029.1, read on the forward strand.
GCTGTAAAATCGTTCCTCGCATTTTTACTTTCTATTTTTTCACGATCAGATCAAACCGGTGGCCTGAACATCTGGCGTCCTGCTTCTGGCCATGAATTTCAACCGTCTCCGCTCCCAACGTTAAAAGGTGGTGTTGAAGATTTTTGAGAGAAACAAACAGCCAGTTACTGACTCTGTGCATAAAAGGTCTTTCCGGATCATCCCATCGCTCCAAATCCTCTTTCGGAATACGGTGCTTATACTCTTCAGCAAGAAGATCTCCGATCAACAGAATGCCTTTCGGGGCGAGCACTCTGAACAGTTCTGTCGCAGCCTCCCGGGCATGTCGTTGAGAAGGCAAATAATGAAATACGCTGTAGCAAAGGACTCTTTCAAAACTGTTATCTTTGAAAGGAAGACTGCTCACTTCGCCCTGGACAAAGTCGATGGCGTTGAACACAGCTTTGCCGGCAAGAAGAGGCGGTCGGCAGAAATCGATGCCGACAAGGTGCTTGGCATTCGTGTTCAAACGACTCAACAGATAACCGTTGTTGCATCCGACATCCAGAATACGATCATTTGGGGAACCGGAATAATCGAATTTGGAAAGAACGTCTTCAACGGTGGCGGAAAACTCTTTTTGATCAGGGCGCCTGCCGGTCATGCCGATAGGATCGGTGTACCGATGCGTGTTGTCTTTCCATTCTTCCTGCATAATTTTTCGATGTGAATTCATAGCGCCCTCGCTGATATCCTAAATATAACAGGGTATTTATAGCGCATTCTTCAGTATCGGACAAGCTGGGGTGATTCAGACGCGTCAGCAACTAAGAACACTCTTATCGAAGCTAAATAGTTTTATATCAGGTCTCCGCCCCAAAGCTGTTCACAGAAATTTTGCCACGGCAATATAGTAATACCGGATGATAATTTTTGCGGGAAAGGGTCCCGTGAGACGATAATTTTTTTAGTCAGCTTATATTCCTGAGCAAATAGGCGCAACCCGTTGGGTTTCAAGCTGCTTGCTTGTTTACCGGATTTTATCTCAAGAGCCACTTGTGCATCACCCAATATCAGATCGACCTCGGATCCATTTGCCGTTCGCCAGAACGATATCGGAAAATCTTTTCGGCTGTAATGTCTATAAGCAAAACATTCCTGAATTATAAAATGTTCGAAAAGACGACCGAATTCTTTTGTTCCAGGATTCAGAGTTCGGTAATCGAGCAAAGCTGCAACTATTCCGGTATCAAAAAAATAAAATTTCGATGTTTCTATCAAACGGCGGGATTTGGATCGTTTCCAGGGCTCCAGTAATCGTCCGATTAATGTGTCCTCAAGAATCTGATAGTATTCGCGGATGGTTTTGACCGAAACACCAGAATCGCGGGCCGCATTGGAATAATTCAACAGCATGCCGCTGGTCAAGGCGGCGGACTGCAGAAATCGGGAAAATGCCGGCAGATTCCGTGTCAAGGCTTCGGCCTGTATTTCTTCTTTCAAATAGTCGTGCACGTATGCTTTCAAGTCCATAAGACTATCAGAAGACAGATAGTGCAATGGAAGAAATCCGGATAACAGTGTTTTCTCGAGGTCGAATGACCCCAATTCTGCAGAAACAAGAGGATACAGTTCATATCGCCAAGCTCGACCTCCCAACAAATTCACCTGACCACGCCTGAATTTCCGTGCGCTGGAACCGGAAAGAATAAATCGATAAGGTCGATTTTCAATCAGCCAATGAATTTCGTCCATTAAATGAGGTACTTTTTGTACTTCATCGATAATGACGGTGTGGTTTTGTTCAGCGTCCAGTATTCGACGTAATTGCATCGGCTCTCTACTGAGCGCAAGATAGAGGTCATAATTCAGTAGATCCAGGAACAAAGCTTCCGGAAACTGATGTTTCAGCAACGTTGTTTTACCGGTTTTTCGCGGTCCCCACAGGAAAGCCGAACGGTCCATGGGAAGATCGATTTTCAGAATTCTTTCAATCATGGTTATCACCTCGGTTTGTTTGTACGATAATTTGGAGTAAAGGTCAAATTATTGGCGATAATTTGGAGCATGGGTAAAAATATCATAAAAAGGCTCAGGTTAGCCGATAAAAAAAACATGGGAAATTTGCTGATAATTACTTTATATTTCCACTATTTTTAGAGGATCGTGACATATATATCAGGACGAATGAGATCTCCTAAGGTTTGACTCAATCCGTCTCGATAAATTAACATAAGCCTAATGATTAGTCTTGCCCTATTGCAAACATTAATTGACACTAACCTGAGCATTGGGTCAGTCGATGGTTAGAACTTTTTGAAAAAGCGTTTATTTTCGCTAGTAGAGCCAGGATTTGGTTCCGGGACTGCGAGATGGAAACGAAGCGGAAAATCATGAAAAATTAAGGTTCGTACTTTATTTTGAAAGACGGAGAATTTCATATTCAAACGCAAAAACCGTTCAGGGTGATATCAAAAAATCCGAAAAATATCGCTTGGCGGGTCAAGTGTCACATCATCGCAACCTTTTTTATGAGGCAGTAGAGCCATTCTACATTCCGATTATTGCATAAGAAAGCAATGTTCATATGCTTTCATGATATCAAGCCAGGAAAAAACGATAACTCCAATTTATGCTCTGCAGCATAACCCAGGATAAAGCAACGATTTTTCTGTAAATTGGTTCATAGGGTTTGATCCACCTCAATTAACAAGTATTTTCGACCGGATTCCCATTCTTCGCTAACCTCAGCGAGGATAGCTGTTACTAATCTCAAAAGTGCTGCCTCATTGGGAAACAATGTGGCCACACGCGTTCGGCGTTTGATTTCCTTGTGGATCCGTTCCAGCGTATTGGTTGTTCGAAGCCTGCGTCTGAATTTCATCGGTAAGTCAAAACACGCGAAACCTTCTGGGAGGTTATCCTCCATCCAACTAGCCAGGCGCGAAGCTTTAGAACGGTATTTCTCTACGGTTAAGTGAAGAAGACGTTGGGCTTCTTCCCGGTCTGGTGCATTGAAAACAGTCCGAATATCGGCAGCGACTGTTTCTCGCATGTGTACTTTGGGGACATAGGCCATTGCGTTTCGTTGAAGATGGATTTGGCATCGTTGCCAGATGGCTCCGGGAAATGAGGCTTTGAGAGCGGCTTTCAGCCCTTCATGGTCATCACTGGTAATGATGGCTATTCCCCGAAGCCCCCGCTCTTTGAGGGACAGAAGAAATTCTCTCCAGTGGATCTCGGCTTCGCTCATGGAGACACTGACACCGAGAAGCGTTCGATAGCCATCGGCTGTGAC
>JBASEY010000030.1:0-120000 GCA_049652745.1 bacterium
GAGTTCAAGATTCGGTCGGGTCTTTTTAAATGCCATTTTTCTCCCTCCTTGATGATTATAACACCAAAAGGGAGATTACAGGAATTAAGGAATAATTGCAATGTTATTTTGGAATCGTTACACTAGTTATTAAAATTGGAAGTCTGTCCCTCTACAAAAAAAGCCCGTATTTTCTGCTATGCTTATTTCTCGCTTATTTTTGGAAGTCTGTCCCCTGAAAGTGCTGTCCCCTGAAAAACAAGAAACCAGAAACCAGGAACCGCCTTCCGCCCCAGCAGAATTATCATCAGCGGATTTCCTTCAATCTCTGGTGAATGGTTTCAGCAATCACCTTGATACCTGAATCGGACAGATGAATACCATCCGATAAAAACAGGTTTTTCCTATCTGCCCGCTTATCGATAAGAGCCGCTAGGTCAACACACACCAAACCGGTTTCTGCAGCGACCTGCCGTACGACATCGTTATAGTCATCGTGCATATCGATCAGCAGACTCAGGTCATCGACATATCCCATTTCTTCCAAATAGTTCGGTAGATTGTCAGGATCAAAACCATGGGGAGCCGTCAAATAAACGAGTTTAAACCCCTGCTTTTCTGCTGTCTTCGCCATCTCTACAAGGTTGGAGCGATAATCTTCAAGGCTTACACGAACAGTTTTTTTTGCGGTTGAAGCCGTTGAACGTTGTATGCGTTTAATAAAAAGTCTCAATAAATCCAGTGAGCGGCATTTTTTGAGAAATCGTTCGATAAATGGCGAAACTCTTGATAGGTCATGATCGATATCGGCGCCATCACGCGCCAGCCAGTGATCGTTCCAGCCGAAATATACCGTGACGATATCGGGATGATATTCCAACAATCTGTTTTGTAGATATCGAAGTCCCTGCAGACTGCTGTAAGCCGGCACTCCGGCGTTGATCACCTGCACGTTTTTATGAGGTGATTGACAATTCAACAATATTTCAAGCATCGCCGAGTACGAGGGCTGACCAAAGAACGTACAGGAATCGCCCAGGCATACTATTCGGCGCATTCCAGCCTGCAAATCAAGTGAAATATGGTCAATGATATAAGGTTCAAATGAAGCCAACAAGCGTTTCGATTGATAATTTTTTTCAGGGCGAACTTCCTGATCGTAGTGATCATTCGATTTACCCTTTTCCAATCCAACAAGAGTCTCATCTATCCTATCCGACTGCTCATGAGTTCCAGTGAACCCAGTCGTTTGTTTTTCATCCGAGCCGCACAATTCATCTATCCGTTCCAGCGCAGGCTTCTCGATTCGAAACACGGTTTTCCCTGGTTCCGACCCAGCAAGTTTCCAGAAAAGAATCGGGTCCGATTCTAGCCAATCATGCTGAACATCCTGGTCCATGATCCGCTCGACGACAACCGGCCGATCGCTCTGTTTGGGCGCCAACAACCTCGAGAGCATTTCTAAACCAGTAAAAAAAATCAGCAGAATAATGAGTGTAAAAAGTATTTTTTTCCAGAAAGCCTTATTCATATCATACTTTTAAATCCTTCTTTAGTTTTAAATCAATCATTCTGCATATCACGTTTCCGATAAGCTGACAAAACCGATTTTTCTCTTTTATTATGAACAAGCAAATGCAAAAAAATTCCCAGACCGACACAGATGATGTTGACGATGACATCTTCGCAATCCCCTACTCTGTTGGGAAGATAGTGCTGAAGGAGCTCATCCAGAAAAGCCACCGCAAACGATATTTCCACTCCCGTGCGGATAGAAAACAGTCTGACCGACAGATTTCCTAACACGCCAAATAACACGATATGGTACCATACTTCGGGGTTGTGTCGGAAATAAAACATCAAACCAATCACAATCACCAGCATCCAACCCAAGTGGAATAATCCTTTAAATCCTCGTTTCCGAATCAGGAACACTGCCGCCATAACCACCAAAATAAAAATTCCCAATGCCATGACCCAGGCGATGCCTGTCCGGCCGATGGTTTGCGCCAGATTTCTTTGCAGACCCCTACCGAAACACGAGAACAATACGATTGCACTTATCACAAGTATCCACAAACAGAAAAGGATAGGTTTGTCTGAAACAACACACTTAATTCTTCTCATCAACTTGGCGTTATCCTCACGACAGGGCATGATTACAATCCAGCGATGGAAACCCTAAGCAACTCCCATCTTTAGCGCTGAAGCCGGCCTGGAAAACTATTTCCACCATGTATTCTGATCGAAATCATCGTCTTCAGACGGTTCTGAATTCCGATTCAAACGATTTAGGTCTGAATTCAAATTCTTTTCAGCATAATCGAGTGAAAAATACGTGCCGATCAAAACCAGTGAAACGGCTAGTCCAGGTATAAAAACCTTGAAAACCGTTTGTTCAGAAAGATGCATTTTAAGCATAACCAACGATATCAGGCCGATCACTATACCGGATACAAGAGCGATAATTCGGATCAATTTTGAAGTTTTCATTGATATTCTCTCAATACGATTTCAAATCTCCAATCAACGTCATATTCTGCTGGAACAGTCGGGATCAAGTCAACGTACATCTGAAGCCAAGGATATTGCTTGGGGTGCTTCTTGCATGCCGATCGTGTCTTTGTTAGGATCAACACATGTTTTTCTGCAGGGTGGCACTTCGATATTTTATTATTTTTATTCTCTTATCCCTTTTCGGCTTTTCACAACTGAAAGCGCAAAACCTGCCGATGCAGTTGTCCCGAATGGGTTCGCGTTTTACCATCGTTCCTGAAATTCATAATAATCATATCAGGATTCTTCCATTGGGTTACTCTTTGCCGGAATATACCGGTCTGTCGATCGTGATCGAGAAGGACCAACAAACCACCGCATTTTTTGGTGCTGGCGGTGATTTATCATCACCATTGTCTATCGATTATTCACCCACATCTTTATCTTTCTCAGCTCCAATACCGAACACGAAAGCAGTGCTGACCTGCGAAATTCTATCGCCTTTCACCCCATCGCTGCCTGACTGGCGGACTGCGCCGATCATGTTTATAAAGGTGACATTGACTAATAAAGATGGTCAACCCGTCAATTGCACAGTTTCCATCACCGGTTTACATGATCGGGTTCATACTCATGTCGGCGGCCGGGAACTGGCTGCCGTTGCAGCGCCGTTGCGATTTTCAATCGACCAATCCGCTTTGATTCAACAGGATATTAACCATCACCTGGCACCTCACCTGACCGAACAGCGCTGGTCAAATCCTCAGTTCCATGCGTTTACATCCGATATCAACGGCGTTTTTCTTCTTGGAGGTCGACAAAAAGACGGTTGGGAATCATTTGCTACGCCAAACTCCGGAAAAATTTCGGTCCATCTGCAGACCAATTCCGGCCAATCGGCAGAAGCAACCGCGGCTGTCTTGTTTTATACCTCTTCTCCCATACTGCTTGTCGATGGTCACGCCTGTTCTTTCAGCTATTCAAAAGAATTTCGAGATCCCATTCGTTTGCTTACGGATGCTCTTGAAAATCGTCACACCCTGTTGCAAGCGGATGCCGCATTTCGAGCAACATTACAGACGACGTCATTGACAGAAACTCTGCAGTACCTTACCCATACCGCTTTACAAAGTTTTCTTGCGTGTACCTGGTCTGTCAGGCTCCCCGATGGTTCTATCCGTTATAGTGAATGGGAGGGTTATCCTCTGTTTCACTCCACGATGGACGTCGTTTTTAACTCTTGTTTGTTTCACCTGGCATATACGCCTGATTACCTTAAAAATATGTTATTGAATTGGCCTCGGTATGCTCAAGATGGCGATATGCCTCATGACATGGGAAAAGGTTTGGTCATTCATGAAAATGCCTATCCGGTAAAAATGCAGGCGGAAGAAAACTGTAATTACCTGCTGCTTCACGCAATGTATGCTGCCCGGACTCATGATTTTAGCATAGCAAAAGAACTGAAACCCGTGATAGAAAGAGTCGTTCAGCGATTGATATCTTCGGACACCGACGGCGACGGTTTACCTAATACTGGTACTATCAACACCTTTGACGATGCGCCGGTCTCGATCAATATGGCGGAAAACCAGGTTTATCTGGGCATCAAAAAAGCCGCCGCTCTCCAAGCTGTTTCATCGTTGTTTCCAGATATGTTAGACTCTACGATCCGGCAAAAAGCTCAAAACAGAGTTGATCTCATCTATTCCTCGATCATAAAATCATGGACAGGCACCCATTTCCCGATTGCGCTGTCTGCACCTGAAAAAGAAGCCGGCACCGATCCGAAGAAAATCTCTCAAGTTCTGCTCCCTCATGACCAACATCATCCGATAACGGCAAACGATTCTGCAGAAGATGATATCACCGGCTACTCCAATTACGCCGCTCATGGCCTAGTTCCGCTCTGGCTGTGCGGCCTTCATGCTCCTTCAGAATTGGAGGCGCTAATGAAAACCCACCTGGAAACAGCTCATGAAAAGACGACGACACCTTATGGTGACGCCCATCGGGACGGTCAGCAGAATGTCTGGGTTTCACAAAATATGTGGCGTGATCTGGCAGCACTCTACCTGGGCGCTGATATCGATTTTTCAGAGCTTCATCGACAATACACCCAAGTCCAATCCCTTTCTATCGGTCGACGGGATAACACCGGCAGATGGGAAGGATTCTGTGACAGTCCTTTCAACGCTTTTCTAACAGCTTACAGTCGAGGAATTCCCATTCTGGGCTTTTCCTGGATCACCAAAGGCCGAATTCAACTACCGAAAATACAAATCAATGAATAAACAGACGTATAGCTTTATTATTTTCCTCATTGTTCTGTTGATCGTTCACTTGAGCGCTATGATTTGCAACAGCTTTGAAACTATCGATGATGCTTTTATTTCGTTTCGATATGCCGAGAACTTGGCGGTCGGCAACGGCCTGGTTTTCAATCCCGGCGAACGCGTCGAAGGTTATACCAATTTTCTGTGGATCCTTCTGCTTGCCCTTGTTCGCCCGCTGGTTGAACCCGTCCTGGCATCAAAAATTCTAGGAGCGCTCTGTTCCTGTTTATTGATTATCTTTTTCGCCCGATACTACCGGCGGTTTCACCCGGAAATATTCGGATTCCCGATCCTGTATCTTGCTTTGGATCCCGGTTTGATCACATGGTCAGTGCGTGGACTTGAAACCACCATGTTCACTCTATTTATCTGGCTGGCTTATCAGACAGCAATGACAGCATCAATCAAAAGAAATGATACGAGCGCTGGATTGGCTGGCTCGATGGCTGCCTTCGCTGTACTGACTCGTCCCGAGGGTGTTCTGACGCATCTGTTTTTTCCCCTACTGGTCTTATTACAGAAACCAAGAGAACACTCGATATTCAAGAGGATATCTTATTTTTTCATTGGTTCGCTCACTTTAATGCTGCCTTATCTGATATGGAAATGGTGCTACTTTGGCGATATTCTCCCCAACACCTTTTATGCTAAAACCGGCGGCGGTTTCTCCGTTTTCTGGCGTGGGCTGGCCTATATCATCCAAGGCTGGCAATGGCCTGAGGGTATCCTGTTGATTGTAATTTTTATCAGTTTATGTCGTAACGAGAAAAAAGGCTTGAACCGGCATGCTGTTTTGGTTGCCGCCGTTTTCCTTCTGATATTTTTAGCTTATATTTTAGCTGTCGGCGGTGATTCCCTTGGCCCCGATCGGTTTCTGACACCTCTATTACCGTTTATGATTCTGCCTGCCTTTTTCGCTCTGTCAATCCTGAAAATTCTTCGTGATCAACAGACCCATCGTTTTCTGGTCGGAATTGTCGCTTTTATCCTGATCATCGGTAACTCCTATCCTATGATCGCAAATTTTCAACACACGGATGTTTTTTCTCACAAAAAAGAACTTCAGCATCACGGAACCCATGTCGGTCTATGCTTGGCAAAGAACGCCCGACCGAATCAATCCATCGCCACATCGATTATCGGGCGTATACCTTACTACTCTAAACTATATACCTTCGATGTATTTGGTTTGATCGATCCGTATATCGCTCACCAAACACTTGAAGGTTCCGCTCGAGGCGCTGCCGGACACGAAAAATCGGACTGGTACTATATTCTTTCCAGGAATCCTGATTTTATCATAGGACAGGAACTGATAGCAGCGCCGCCTCGAGAACCGAATTGGTTGAAATCCATCCGCACGTCATTATCCGGAGAATCCACATACCAAATCCCAAGCGGGATCCCGGCTCCACCTTACCCAGGCTACTCCCGTATAGAACTATCCTGCGACGGCCCGATTATTCGTATCTGGAAAAGAAATCCCCGTCCTGAACAGGAACATGTGTTAATGCCATGAACAGCAATATAATTATGTCACCAGCCAACTACAAACTCGTTACAGTAATCCTTCTGATCGCAGCCGTTTTATTATTTGGTTTTCAAGCTTGGCACTGGCGAAGTTTTACACATGATGACGCATGGATATCCTTTCGTTATGCCGAAAATCTTGTCAAAGGCAATGGCCTGGTCTTCAACCCAGGGGAACGAGTAGAAGGATATACAAATTTTCTGTGGACAATCCTTATGTCCGGCCCAATTGCTCTGGGTTTAGATCCTGTTCCGGCTTCAAAAATTTTAGGCGTGCTGTTTTCTTTAGGAACCCTGTTGATGATGTTCAAGCTCTCCGCTTTGCTGCTACCGACACCCTATCCGGCGGCTGCAGTCTTTCTTCTTGCAGCTTCACCCCCATTCGCATTCTGGTCCATTGGCGGATTGGAAACCGCCATGTTCGGATTTTTAACGTTGACCGGTCTATACCTAGGCTATCGTTTGATCACTATAAAATCCTCCCCTTTCATCACGGGTTTAATTATGGTGTTGAACATGCTCACACGCCCCGACGGTATCGTTATTTGGGCACTCTTTTTTCTCTATTATTTGATCGTCTTCGGAAAAAGCCGATTGCGTTCCTTGTTATACTGGGTGTCTCCCTTTGTCTTGATTTACATACCATATTTTCTTTTGCGATGGACCTATTACGGCTGGTTGTTACCGAACACATACTATGTGCGAATGGGCACGGATATGGCGCAATCCCTCGAGCTTGCCGAAAGCGGTGTAAACTATATCGTCAATTTTTTCCGCGTCCACGGAGGCTTGCCCGCTATTGTTCTATTTCTGACTGGCGCCGTTGCAGCGCGTTTTCGAGCTAAATGGCCTTTGATCATTCTTTTAGTTGTTTGGTGTGCTCACCTGGTTCACGCCGGAGGCGACGAAAAGCCGTTCGGACGCTTGGTTCTGCCGTTATTGCCGCTATATCTTCTTTTTATAACGGCCGGCATCGCGTTTTTGAGCTCACGGATATCGCTTTTTCCCAAATCAGTCACAGCCTTTCTGCTGCTTGTTGTTATCTCCGGTTTTCTGCTGAACGGCATCCGGAATATGGATGACAGAGATTACGTCAAACGGCATATTTTTAATTATTGTCTAAAAAACCGACAGATCGGTGAATGGATTCATGCCAACGCCAAACCAGGTGAAACGATGGCTACGCGCGCAATTGGAGCCCTAGGCTTTTATGGTAAAATACCCTGTTACGATTTCTTGGGCATCGTTGATGAGCATATCGCTCACCTACCCTTGGAGCCGGGACAAGCCACCGCTCACGGAAAAAGTGATCTGATTCACATCATACGCAAAGAACCCACGTATGTCGTTTCCATGCTGATGGAGCCTGAAAAACTTGGTTATAGAAGACTGACCATCAAGCCGGATGAAACGGTGTCGATACTGATTTTCAAGCGAGATCCTTCACTGATACCTGACGAAGCGTATCTGGCTGATCCACGTGAAAATCAGGGCTTACTTTTGCCGTATACACCTGAGCCCCGACCGAAGAACAAAATCGAAAAATCCCTTGAAAGCATCGAATAAATGGTTTTTCATAGACTAAATAGCACTAACGAGTTGACTTGTTTCGCCTTGATTCTTTTTTACAGGTGATCTGAAAGTTGGGATTACAATGCTCTCTCAGCCAAATCAAATTCTCCCGCTTATGGCCGACGGCATCTGAGTAATCTGATTGATTGACTTCGAAATAAAGCTTTCGGCCACCTGAAGCTTCAAAGGCTGCTTTTAAACGCTTTTTCCATCGAAGCGAGCGAACCAATTGTCCGAAAGCAGGATGCCATGGTCCCGCCACTAAAACCTTTTGCAACTGAGCCTCCGGTATATGAAACCCACAACGAATGACCTCAATGGTGTTGTTTTCATAGATATTCCATACACCCGCGCAACGTTCCACTGATTCTTCCATGGATAAAGGCGTATAGGATCCCTCTCGAAATCGTCGCTCCAAATCAGTATCTCGTAATACCAACGTTGGATGAATTCTGACAAAATCAGGTTGAAGCAAAGCCAGGATTTTCGCTGAATTCAAGTCAGATTCTGCCGATGCTTCCGGCAAACCCAACATTGTCTGACACCCGACCGAAATCGACAGGTCCTTTAGTTTTTGTATGCCACCAACAACATCCTCCGGGCCATGACCACGATCGATCGCTGTCAACACTTTGATATCCATACTCGGCACGCCGATTTCAATCGTCGAAAAATTCTTCAAGAGTTCCGGCTGTCCAGCTACAATGGAATCGGGGCGCAATGACGTTCTCAGACCTTGAACCCTTCCTGATTCAACATATGGTAGAAGCATTTCCAGCAATGAATTGACCAAGCTTTTTGACAGTCCCAGTATATCGTTGCCATATAGCGCAATCTGCCGGCATTGCCCGCCGCCGGGTTGATCGAGCCAATCAGTGATTTCTTTCTGAATAGTACCCAGATTGAGGGCTTCATCAACCCCAGTTGCAAGAGACGCATTGCAATACACACATCGTCCGAAACAGGGATATCCGGATACAAAAATTGGAAAAATTGCATATTTCATATTAGAAACAAATAGGGGTTGCGTTTCTTGCAACCCCTCGAGTTCAATGCGGAAGGGGGGACTTGAACCCCCACGAAGTTTCCCCCACCAGGCCCTCAACCTGGCGCGTCTGCCTGTTCCGCCACTTCCGCAATCTCAATCACATCAAACCTGCCAATTATTATCTATTCGGTTTCTCCCGCCGGTACCGCTGCGTCCGTTTGGCCGGCAGATTGTTCAGTCGGCACATTTACGTCGGGGCTGGAACCCGCTTCCTCCGGTTGTGCCGCATCCGAAACCGGCGCCGCGCTCTCGGTAACCGACAGGTCGCCGTTATCTTCTTTCACATCGACTTCTTGACTCTCGGAAGCGGAGTTCTGATCCTCCACCACCGCTTCAATATCTTCACCACTTTGCACATCCGAGACCGGTTCAGGTTTTTGTTTCGGCATCACAGTGCTGTCGCTGGTTCCTATATAGGCCAGTGAGATCGAGGTCACCATGAACAACACTGCAACGGCAGTCGTCATTTTATTTAAAAATGACGTTGGCCCCGCGCCTCCAAAAACAGCATTGGCGCCGCCGCCGCCAAAAGCGCTGGCGAGATCGGATCCTTTGCCGGTCTGAAGCAGAACAATAAATATCAGCGCCAACGAGAGAATCACATGAATAGCTAATAATAAAATGTTAATCACGAAAACTAAACCTCCTGATCAGCAAGGGGTGCTTATAGCAGAATTCATTGAGCAAGGCAACAACTAATTATCGAAACAGACTGGCTGATTCACTCTTATAAGTTTACTTCGATTTTTACGGTGCATCAATTCCTGTCAATTTCCACTGCAAATCGTATAAGCTCGTTAAAAGAATCGGCTTTCAACGAAGCTCCGCCGACAAGTGCGCCATTCACATCGGGTTGCTTCAACAAATCGGCGATATTGTCGGGTTTCACGGATCCACCATACAGAATCGGAATCATCGCTCCTTTCTCACCATATAGGTTTTGAAGAAGTCTGCGAAGATATTCATGCGCTTCGCGTGCCTGTTCAGGCGTCGCTGTACGACCGGTTCCGATAGCCCAAACCGGTTCATAGGCAATAACACAGGTATCGATCGATTCGATATTTACCCCGGTCAGACCATACCGCACATGCCTCTCCACCACATTCCAAGTCAACCCTAAATCGCGCTCTTTTTCAGTTTCTCCAACACACAGAATCGGTTTCAGCCCAAATTGAAGCGCAGCAAGAACCTTTAGGTTGATTTCAGCATCCGTTTCGTTGAATATATGGCGGCGTTCCGAATGTCCCACAATGACATATTCACATCCCACGGCCCGCAGCATCTGCCCGGAACACTCACCGGTAAATGCGCCGCTGTCACGATGATACAGATTCTGTGCTCCCAGCTTGACAGACGATCCTTGTAAACGGTCTGCCACTGCATCGAGTGCGACAAAAGACGGGCATAATACGACTTCGACTTTGGATTCCAGCGTAAACGAATTTTGAACGATTTTATCCGCCAATTCGCGTGCTTCGCGAATCGTTTTATACATTTTCCAATTTCCGGCAATGATTCTTTTCACAAATATTCCTTTCGTATCGATATCAGCCGCCGTTTCGACTGATAAAAGCCATCAAATCCCTCATCCGAACAGCATATCCATATTCGTTATCATACCATGCCAAGATTTTTACCAGTCTTTTTTCGATCACCATGGTCGAAGCTCCATCGATGATGCTGGATCGCGGATCTCCATTAAAATCAATCGATACCAAGGGTTCATCGGTATAACCCATAATGCCTTTCAAATGCGTTTCCGATGCTGTTTTCAATGCATCATTGACCATGGAAACCGTGACATCCGTCGATACGTGAGCCACCAAATCAACCAACGACACATTGGGAATCGGCACTCTGACTGCCAAGCCGTTGAGTTTGCCCTTCAGCTCCGGCAAAACTTCTCCGACGGCTGAAGCCGCCCCGGTCGTAGTCGGAATCATCGACACCGCAGCCGCCCTAGCCCTCCGAAGGTCTTTATGCGGCAAATCCAACAATTGCTGGTCATTAGTGTAGGCATGGACTGTCGTCATCATGCCGTAATCGATGCCAAAATGATCAACCAACACCTTTGCCGGAGGCGCCAGGCAGTTGGTAGTGCACGAAGCGTTGCTTATTATCCTGTGTTTTTCCGGATTGAAATGAACATGGTTGACACCCATGACCACCGTCCAATCAGGATTTTTTGCCGGTGCGGAAATGACCACTCTGTCAGCGCCGGCGTTCAAATGCTTGCCGGCGCCGTCACGATCCCGAAAAATGCCTGTACATTCAGCGACATATCGAACATTTAAGCCTGACCACGGCAATTTTTCCGGATCCCGTTCTGAAAACACTCTGATCTGTTTCCCATTGACTATCAGGTCATTTCCATCGATGGACACATCCGCTTTGAAACTGCCATGAGTCGAATCATACTTCAATAAATGAACCAGTGTCTTCAAATCCGTCAAATCGTTTATCGCCGCCACTTGAAGCGTTTCATCATCTATCATGGAACGCAACAGCAATCTGCCAATCCGACCAAAACCATTAATCGCTACCTGTGTTTTCATTCTTAATCTCCTCCGATATTTCAAAAACGATCGCTAACATTCACGTTTGCTATCTCCGAAATTTTACTATTCATCCATTGAAATCTCAATCACACAAATCCAGGAAGTATTAAAGTGATCCTGTCAATCACCGATTACAACGCCATTGTCGCGGCTTCAAATTTTTAACGGCCTGTTTCAAAGACGTGATATGGTCGGGCGTTGAACCGCAGCAACCGCCGACTATAGCGGCACCCGCTTTAACCAATGCAATCGATTTGGCAGCAAAATCATCAGGTGATATTGGGTATGATATCTTCCCGGCAATAAAATCCGGTAACCCTGCGCTCGGCTGAGCAAGAATGGGTCGTGATGACAACAAGAATAACTCTTTAATCAATTCAGTCATACCGTTGAATCCGATACCGCAATTTGCGCCTAATGCCAAAGGATTATAAGATTCCAATCCCTTCACGAAGGTTTTCGGGGTACCTCCAGCCAATGGACGACCTTTCTCGTCGAAAACCATCGAAACCATAAACGGGAAACCTTCCAACCGGCAAGCCTGTGCAGCGGCCTGGAGTTCTTCGAGATCGATCATGGTTTCCACTATAGCAAAATCAGCTCCCGCTTTTTTCAACACCTCGATTTGCTCACGGTAAATAAGCATGAGCTCCCTCGTGGTTGAATCTTCTCGCGACTTTACCCCTTCACCTGTCGGCCCTATACTAGCGGCAACCAGTGTTTTAGAAGAGGATGCTTTTTTAGCTAATTTTACTGCGAGCCGATTGATGGTTTCGAAGTGGTTGCTCAAACCATAAATAGACAACCGTGAGCGATTGGCGCCAAAGGTATTTGTCGTGATAAAATCACTGCCGACTTCCCGGTACAGGCAATGAATCTCTTCAACCCAAGCAGGCTTTTCCAATACTGCTATTTCCGGTGGATATTCAGGAACCAATCCGTACATATACAGCATAGTACCTATAGCGCCATCCCCAACCATAATTCGTTGCGCCAGTACTGCCTGGATGCGGTCTTGAACATTCATCCTCAATCCCTTATGTTTGAAATGATTTTACGCATCAGTCGATTTTATAACCGGCACCCAAGCACAAGCTGCGACTAAAACTTCCGCTGCGCCGGCTTTAAAAAGCTCCGCTGCACATTCGCCGACTGTAGCCCCTGTTGTCACCACATCGTCGACCAAAATTATTCGTGCGTTTTTACAGATACCTCCTGCAGAAAAAGCGCCTTTGATATTGGATAACCTGTCCTTACGGCCTCCAGACTGCGGCAGCGTACGACGTACACGAGACAACAGCCATCGATGAGCGGGAATTCTTAATGTTTTGGCCATAAACCCCGCTACCAGTTCCGCCTGATTATAGCCACGCTTCCATCGGCGTGTTCGGTGCAGCGGAACGGCAACAACCGCATCCCAAGTCTTTTGAGGATATAATCGACGGACTTTCTCCGCCAGTTGAAACCCGAATTCTCGGCTGTACCATGTTTTATCGCCATGTTTCATGGCAAGAATCATCCGACTCAATGTCGGGTCTAAATGATAGGCGCCTAGAGCGACGATACCCGATAAAGGCGCATCATCCCGTTGACAACAGTAACAGCCTCCATCGCGCAATAATTCATCTGACGGCAACATTGCTGCACAACCAGGACATAGCACACAATCGTCTGTGCCAAATGATATTCGGCAATCCGAGCAAAAAACTCCAGGATTGATGCTTGAATCGACGACAGCTCCACATGTTGGGCAGTTTATTGGAAAAACCATGCTCAAAGCTTGTTGTGAAATCCGTACTATCCAGGATTTTAGAATGGCCAAGTTTTGCACTGAAACAATCCATCCTTATATTCGACGTAATGGCCACAATCTCCGAGCCAATCGCCCACATCGATGATTGTCAGGTTGTCATTGCCGCTGTTCCATGTGCGTAAACCGGGATCATGGTTGTGACCGTGAAGGATGACAGTGACGCCATTTTGTTTTTCCCGACGACAAAATGAGTCAAACACAGCGTCGGGAATCCGACGGTCTTTTTTAAAGTTAGCTTTTCGACTGCTATCCGACAATGAGCGGCCCAGCAGCCACGCCAAGGAAACAGGGACAGCATGTTGAAAAACAAACTGAACAGCTCGATTCCGCAAAACCGACCGCATCAACAGGTAAAGACGATCCGAAGTATCTATTTCGTCTCCGTGACTGATGTACAGCCGTTCGGCTCCAACGTCTATCCTGAGCGGTCGCATTTCAACCTTAACTCGCAAAATGTCCGTGAACACATATCCCGGTTTGAAATCGTGATTACCGACAAGGTAAGTGATCGGTATGCCGGCGTCACGAAGTTCCGCTATTTTAGCGACCGGCCTGATCACTTTAGAAAACATGGCATATTTATATCCGAACCAGAACTCGAAAATATCGCCCATCAGAAAAACATGGTCGGGCTTTTTATCTCGAACCATGTCCAAGAACCGACAGAAGGCCTGTTCACGAGTTGGATTGCGGTCATCGAGATGAACGTCTCCAACAAATATAGCATCGGTAAAAGTGAGTGATTCCATTCCTGAGGCTCCAAACAGAACCATAAAGTTAACACATATCGGTTGATAAATGAAGTATTGTTTCGAGTCACGTTTTTATTTGACAGCCTTCACTAGAAACCGGGAACCGGCGTTCCGTCCTGGCAGAACGACACTCAGTACTAATAACGACGTTCGTGGAACGCAGTTATCAAATGGCTGTCTTCACAAGACGAAAACCAGATTCATCATGACGCTTATCAGGATTACTGCCGCTCCGTCCCGCCGATCGACACCCTGCTGCACCGATATCCCAATAGCCACCATGTTGCATCCGGAATGAACCGTTCTGAAATATTCATAGGCAACTTAAAAAGAAAATTCTGTTACAACAGCAGCATGATCCGCACAATCGTTCTCAAAAACATTGGATTTGCTGATAGAAATCTGTTTAGAAGAATAGATATAATCGATGCGAAGCGGTAATCGATTCATCCAATACCGTGTGGCGCCGAACCCATAACCGCCATGGAGCCAGGAATCGTTCATGATTCGCCGCATATTTCTGTGAAGAGCGTTATCCGGAGTGCTGTTAAAATCACCTGCAATAATTGTCGGATCCTTTAAATTTTTAATCAGTTTTATCGCTTTTTCAGCCTGCAAACCCTGGATACGAGTGTGATGCTCTAGGCGTCTTGTCATTCTGAATATTTCTTTCAACCAGTTTATGATTCCTTCTTTAGGACCTTTCGATAGTAATCGGAAATCTTTCTCAGCGATACCAGGCGGCATCAGATGCAGAGCGATAAGATTCAAAACCAGAGGTGGATTTTTTTCCGAATTGCACAATTCGACAAACAGGTATTTCCATCCAGGCGGTAAATCCAGGTCTTTTTCCTGAATAATTCGCCAGTCACTTCTAGAATTCACGACACAAGCCAAACCACTCCGACTTCTTTTACCGGTTCCATGATAATCGATCCAGGGCGTTTGGTCATCTTCAGCTTCCAATTGCATCAAAATTCTGTTTAATTGGAGATCGGTGATCTCCAGAAAAATCATGACATCCGGCTCGGCATCAACTATTAACTCACTGATACATGCTTCAATTTCCGGTATCGATCTGCCGCCGGAATGGTATTCCCCCACCCGCTGTACATTCCACGAAAGCAGCTGTAGCCCATATTCTCCAGCACCTTTTTTTTTGAGAGCGGGTAACCATTGTGTACCCCACAAATAAAATCCCGTTAAAAAAAGAACAAGCGTCAATACCGCAGGCATTTTACGTTTTCGGTGCAAACCAGTTAGTATCAACGATAAAAGCAGCAGAATTCCATACAAATAGGGTAATAAGGTAACCGCTACAATCACATATGCTGGAGCTGCCAAGCTATATCTCCCCCAGATAATAACGATGAACGACGTGATCATCGACATTATCACAACTCCTTGAAGAAAAAATATCAGGACCGTGCGGGATATACGGAAGCGCTGCTTGATTTTTTCGCTAGTAAAATTTGTCATTAGTAGTATCGATAAACCTTTTCTCGCTTTGATTCGCACCAGTTACGGTATTTGAAAATCACTTCATCTTTTATCAAAATTACCATTTAACTTCCAGAAAATGATCTTCCTCTTCTCTTATAACCCATCACGTGGTTATTTCTTCTGTTATTTTTAACGTCTTTACAGACTGTGTATTTGTCTTTACTATTGATCTTCGTGGTAGGAAAAACCGAGACAAACGGATTTTTCAACACTGTTATACTGTAATCAGCGCCTTACGGCGGCAACAAATGTTTATAAAAAAATCAGCCTGGAAGCCTTTTCAATTAAGCTTCAAACCGGCTGGTCGATAGATGAGGCTTACGATGAAGACTACATTTAATATACAACAAATGCCGTTTACGAAATTTGGTTATCAAGTTATAAAGAACCTTCAGGATGACATTCGAATGATCGGCGCTGAGAGGGCGCTGTTGATCATCGACCGAGACATGAAAAATATCGGTTTGACGACGTCTATTGAAACGTGTGTGTCTTCGACATTTCACCATTTCCACATTCACGTGATCGAAGAAAAAATTCTTTCTTTCAGCAGTATTCAGAAAGCCCTTGAAAGCCTTGGCGACCAAAAGTTCGACATCATTATCGGTTATGGGGGTTGGCGTTGTATCGATATGTCAAAAGTGCTGAGCATCGCTTTGACCAATGACTTTTCAAAAGAGATGGTGAAATCCGGGACGCATCGAATCGCCAACCACGGCATCCCAATCGTAAGTATTCCGACTACACCTCCCAATGGCGCCGAAATTGACGATAACGTCATCATACGTGACCAGACGACGAAACACATACATGTTTTCCGACATGATTTCATGATTCCTCGCCTGACAATCATCGATCCCTATTTGATGTTGACGATGCCATTGGATTTGACAGCCTCAACCGGCCTCGACTCTCTGTCACATGGAATCGAGGCGTTGATTTCGATGAATGCATCGCCTTTTTCCGAAATGTACGCACTTCAAGGGCTCGCTCTATTAAAAGAAAATCTGCTCGTGGCTTTTCGATTTCCAGACAACATAACAGCACGTTACAATGTCGCACTGGGAAGCCTTTATACCGCCCTAGCATTGAACATGACGGGGTCAGGCGTCGTACATGCCATGTCTTACCCTCTCTCCGCCCGCTATGATATCTCTCATCCCCAGGCCAGCGCCATGATGCTGCCCTATATCATGAAGTTCAATCTGCCCATCGTTCGGCCCCAAATGGCTCGAATTGCACGCTACTTCGGTAAAGCGGTTCAAGATGAAGAAACAGACGCGGAGAAAGCGATCGATGCCATCCTCGAACTGTTCCATCAATTGGAACATCCTACCGATCTTCGCGCTTATAATGTTCCTCGAATTGAATTCGATCTACTGGTAGAATCGGTTTTAGGTTATGAATCGTTTCTTCAACGAAATCCTAGAATCATTCAAAACGAAGATATCAAAACAATTTATGAAGATGCTCTCTAAAATCATTTTCGTCTTTTCTATGTAAAAGTTAAAAAATCTGGTATCTTCACTTATGCTTATTTCCGAATGGACGGAATTTAGACACAGGGGGATTTTATGAAACGTATGATAACTTTAATTACATTCAGTCTTTTTATACAAAGTAGTTTTTTGATCGCAATTGCCGAGGATTGGAATCCTGGGGACGTTTTGGTCAAGTTTTATCCAGAGGTTCTTAATGAAGCCGCTAACGGTGGATACCGACCATCAAAACATCTCATGACTGAGTTGGAAATGCTTGGTATTAAATCTATGACACCAGTTTTCCAGCATTCCTCTGAAAGATGCGATTTGGACCGGTGGTTTCTTATCCGCACTGATGACGACCAGACAGAAATATCTCTTCAAAAAGAACTTGAGACATATAGCTTTGTTGAAAAGACAAGTTTGAATTACTTTTTATATCCTGATGCCGTTCCGAATGATCCTGATTACAGCAAACAATATGCATGGGAATTGATGGAGGCACCTAAAGCATGGGACATTGTCAAAGGTGATCCCAGTGTTGTAGTAGCAATCATTGATAGCGGCGTTCAAATGGACCATGAGGATCTGGCCGATTCTATCTGGTACAACACTGCTGAAAGCCCTGACTCAGGTATCGACGAAGATGGGAACGGATATATCAATGATTACCGAGGTTGGGATTTCCGCAATAAGGACAACGATCCCGGCAATGGTCATGTCGACAATATGCATGGCACTCATGTCGCCGGCATTGTCAGTGCAGTCAGCGATAATGGAGTTGGTGTTTCCGGTGGAACGTGGGGCTGTCCGGTCATGATTTTAAAAGTTTTTCCCGACGACCCTAATGCTGGAGGCGCAAATGTTGTAGATGTAGCAAATGCCATTCGATACGCAGCAGATAATGGAGCACGCGTCGCAAACTTAAGTCTTGGCAGCTCATATAATGCGACGATTCAAGCTGAAGCGGTTTTGTATGCTTATCAAAAAGGCGTCACAATATTGGCCGCTGCAGGAAACGGCGATCCTGAAGGGATTGGAAAAGATGTCCCCCATTATCCATCAGGAAACGAAGGAGCATTTGCTGTCGGCAGCACAAACAAATTCGATATGAAAGACGTCTCATCCAATTATGGCAACAGTTGGGTTGACGTCTACGCACCAGGCGTCGCCATTCGATCAACGATTCCTGGAAACAAAAAATATGATAATGCAACAGGCACATCTATGGCAGCGCCGGCCGCATCAGCGCTTGCAGCATTGATTTTGTCACAAAATCCATCCTTCACTCCAGATCAAGTTATCGAAAGAATGCAACAGGGATGTGAGTCACTGGATGATACCAACCCAGTTTATCGAGGCGCTCTGGAACCTGGACGCATCAATTTTTATTTCAGTTTGGCCGAAACACCCGTTCTGCGCATTGACCGATGGGTAGTGGACGATACATCGGGCAACGGGAATTTCGAAGCTGATGCCGGCGAAACCATAGGTTTGTCTTTATATTTGAAAAATCATTCCTGGATGGACGCCTCAGATGTTCAAGCAACATTGAGTGCCGGTCCTGGTGTCACAATTAATTCAGCAACTGCAAATTTCGGATCTATAGAAAGCAAAAAAATCGGCAAAAGCCTGAGTGATTTTACGCTCACAGTCACTGAGAACACGCGTAAAACCATCCCGATCACAGTCGAAATTCACGCTGCAGGAGGATATACCAACACCGTCACTTTTGACCTGTCCGTCAACAACCCGGTTCCGACATTGCCGGGTTTTCCCGTCTATTCTCGTTCATCCTTCCGTGCTTCGCCACGTGTCGCTGATATCGATAACGATGGATTTTTGGATATCGTCACAGTAACTGAAGACGGTGAAATCAACGTGATTAGCCGTGACGGCACTCCGTTGCCCGGATGGCCGCGCCATGTTGGCCATAGAAACCATATGCACACTGTATTGATTCTGTCAGCGCCGGCTGTAGCTGATATCGATGGTGATGGAACGCTTGAAATCATTGTTGTAGACCAAATGACAGAAGTGGATTTTATCAATCCGAACAAGCCCGATAAGGGTACAAAGGAACGAAAGCTCGGTCGGATTCATGTTTTTAAAAATGATGGATCCGATTTTGGTGGTTCTTGGCCTTACAGCACGAACGATAATTTTGTCCCAACCGGCCAACCGGTCGTGGATTCAGGCTTCAGAGCCGCTCCGACAATCGCGGATGCGACTGGAGATGGAAAGCTTGAAATCATTGCCGCCAATTACCAAAACCAGGTACTGGTGTTTGACTATATGGGGAGTGTCTTGCCTGGATGGCCTGTCGATTTAGGTACTGATATATTTGCCAGTGCATCTGTTTACGATTACACCGGCGACGGTAAAATGGAAATTCTTATCGCTACAAAAGCAGACGTCGACCCATTGGATAATGGTACTATCCACCTCTTTGACGCTACAGGCAAACAATTGCCTGGGCTCCCTATAGCCGCCCCTAACCAGGTATACTCGGTACCTGCTCTTGCAGATCTGGACGGCGATGGAATCCCGGAAATTATTTATGGGTTTGGAGACTACAATAACGCGCTCGGTCCTAAAGGCGTTATGGTCATGGATATGCGTTCTCAACCATTGGAAGGATGGCCCGTAACCGTTCCTAACAGCATTTACGGAGCAGTCGCTTTGGGAGATCTTGACAATGACGGCTATCCGGAAATCGTTATCGCAACTCAAAAATCAGAACTATTCGCCTTTTCACGAGAAGGGAAAAATATGCCGGGCTTTCCGGTGACCGTGTCTTCAAATCCGAATGAAACCATTTTCTCCTCACCTATCATCGCTGATCTCGACAATGATGGAAAACCGGAAATTTTGGTTTCTTCGGAAATAGGGTTTCGGCAGGATGCCTTTTTGTATATCTTCAAAGCCAACGGCTCACAAATGCCGATATCTCCCATCCAACTCCAACAAAACGGTTTCCCTTCGCCCTGCGTCGCCGATCTAAGAAATGATGGAAAACAAAAAATCATCATTGCCGACACGACAACATCCGTTTTTAACCTGAATTCACCCTTCAATCCCCAACAACAATACTGGCCGACCTATCATGGTAATAATTCCTCAACCGGTTACTACGCTCATGAAACACCTTTGAAAAACGGCGTCAATCTTCTGATCACACGGAATCTGTTTCATGGCGGAGATACCTTTTTACTGGACGCCATTATAACCAACGCTGAAAAAACATCTTTTTCCAATTTAAGCCTTTTCGTCATTTTAGACGTCTACTCCATGTATTGGTTTTTCCCATCATTCAGCGAAGAAGCCGATTGGATGAAAATCGCAACTCTCAAACCAGGTTCGGAGCGAATCAATGTTTTAACTTTCGAATGGCCGTTCGGTATCGAAGGAAAAGTTGACAATCTTATCTTCTGGGGAGGAATGATCGACTCGAACAACAACCTCATCGGCGATCTCGATGGAATTGATTTTGTGGTCTTTGGATATACCGATTAAAGGAATGATGCCAAAATAAGTAATTCGATTGGGGTGGGTTTTCAGACTCACCCCTTTTTTTATATCGCTTTCAAATAGTGTGAAAAGTTTCCTAAACTATCACATTGTTTTCAAGCAAGTCCTTATGGGATAAATATTCGATTTATCGATCAATTTCTTTTAATTTCTGTTTGAGTTGAGGTTGGTCAGGATCCAATTCAAGGGATTGCTTCCAGTATTTTCTAGCTAGATTGTAATTATATTGCTGATAATAGAGGAAACCTAAATTTGTCAAAGCTCTGACATGCTTTGGATTGTATCGTAAAGCTTCTTTATAGCTGTTTTCAGCGGAAACCAGGTCACCGAGTCTGAATTGAGCCACGCCGATTTGCCACCATAGATCATCATCCGATTTGTTCAGATCGAGCCCCTTACGCCACATTAAAATAGCTTCAGCCAGTCTATCCATTTTATAATGAGATCGACCCAAGCTCCGATAGGCTTCAACACTCGGTTCTATCTGAATCACTGTTGAGAAGTTATCGATAGCGTCTTTGAAGCGCCCGGCTTCATACAGCATCTCACCTAAATCAAAGCGTATCGATGCGACACGTTTTGATTTTTCTATCGTTGCGGGTTTAAACCATTCGAGCAGTTTTTCCAGTGTTTCTATACCTTTTCCAAGTTCTTTGCGGCTATAATGATAATCAGCCAAACTTTCATAGGCTTCAATTAATTCCGAATCGTTTTCAATAGCTTTCAAATAGGCCTCTTTTATTTTTTCATCCAACTCTTCTTCATTTTTATCCTGATAACAACGTGCAAGATAAAAATAACCCTTCGCGGTATGGTCATTCTCCATCACAAATTTTTCTAAAATCTCGATTGCGTCATCTATCAAGCCTCGATTTTTTCTAGAGATAGCTATATTTAGCTCAGCTTCGTCATGGAACCTTGGATCATCTTCAATAATCTTGTAGTATTTTTCAGCGCGGGTCCAATCTTTTCTAGCGAAGTGCGTTTGTGCAAGCAATCTGGTAACAGTCTTGTTTTCAGGATATTTATCCAATGCCGATTCCAAGATATCGATAGCTTCATTCAACTTGCCTGTTTTGAGATAGACTTCGCCGAGTAATTTTATGCCATCGATTGAATCGGGTTTAGCATTCAATGCTTTCTTGACCCACGTTATGGCTTCTTCTGATTTTCCTTTGCTATCCAATTCTTGAGCCAGCGCCATGGATTTTTCATATCTAGCATTTGGGAATATATAGACAAGATAAATAGTGCCGGCACCAGCGACGATAATTACCAAGGCAAGGACTATGAATATCAAGACTTTGGCTACAGAGGGAAATTTATTTTTCTTCACAGGTTTCGATAAGCTTTTTTTCTCTATCTTTCCGTCTGTTGCTGATAGAGATCTATCGGTTTTTTTACTGTCTTCGCTTGACTCAACAGCAGTTTTCTCCCGTGTCGTGTCAGCCGAACCTTTCAGAACATCAATTTTATCCAGCATAAGCCGAGCCTGTTGAAAATCAGGACGCTTTTCCAGAACTTTTTTAAACAAATCTCGTGCTTCTTTGAAGTCTTGACGCTCCAGACTGTCCATGCCTTTTTTAAACAATTCCTCGACATTAATCTGATTCTTCCTGAAAGATTCCATTTCAATTTTTCTATCAATAGCAGTCAGATAGAATTTAACTTGGGAGTGCTCAGGATTAAGCTTTTGAAGGTTTTCAAGCAACTCTTTCGCTCTCGACAAAAAGCCGTTTTCATATACTCTCAACGCTTCTTCCAACTTACTCTGGAACTCTTGATCAACCATTTGATAAGTCTGTAAAGGATGGGAGTACAAATCCGTTTTCTGCTCCGAAACAGTATCAAACGCGCTTGCCTCAACATGTCCATCTTCATCGGATTCCACGTCTTCTCCGCCGTGGGTGATAAGATCTTGATCATCTTCAGAAAACGGTATTTGTAAGTGTTTTTTTATTTTTTTAAGAGTTGATTTAGCTTCTTCGTTGTTCGGGTCAATGGATAGTACCGCCTGGAACTCGTCGTATGCGCCGGTCCAATCAAATTGTTTCATCAATTCGCGGCCCATGGCCAGATAATCTTCTATTCGATTCACGTCCGATTGTATTGAACGGGCGATCGAGAGTTTTTCGAAAGCAACGAGATTTTCAGGGGCGATCCGAAGAACTTTTTCAAATAGCTTGATTGCTTCACTGTAATCTTTTTGATCCAGCTTTTCCGCGCCTTCTTCCAGCCACTTCTGAAGCATAGATTCCTTATTACCTTCATCTGAGGGGTAAGGTTTGAATTGATCTGTTTTTTGATCTTCAATTTGATTCATAATACATACCCTGAGCTCCGGTTCAGTAACACCAAAATAGGATATACATTCTAATGTAAGACTGTCAAATTCGGCTGAATGACGTTCTGGAGAACGCGATCCCGACGCCTATGAGAATAATCAAACCTCCAGATAGCGAATATATAGAGAGATTTTCGCCGATGACTAGATAAGCCAAAAACGTTCCAGCCAACGGTTCAACCAAAATTGCGGCGGCCAAGTATGATGTATGAAGATACTTCAGTGCCCAATTTATCCCTAAATGTCCTATGGTTTGAGGAATCAAAGCGAGCAGAACCATATAAAGAATACTCTGAGAAGAATAACCTGTTATTGGGGCGCCTGTTATAAATGCACCGAACAGCAAAAAAATTCCTGCAATTGTGGAAACCCATGTCAAATAAGCAAACACATTGCCTTGCCGATCTCTTTCACGAGATACGGTGTACCTGCCGACCATCATGTAAAAAGACATGGCAAAAGCTCCTCCCAGGGCAAGCAGGTTACCGGTCAATGAATGAGTGATGGTTACACCTTCACCGATGACGAGTACAAAACATCCGATAATTGAAAGAAAGGTTCCGAAAAGCAGTTGCCCTGACGGGGGTTCCTGCAAAAAAAAAGTTGATCCGATAGCTACAATAACTGGATTCATTGTCACTAAAACCAATGAACTCGCAACTGATGTCGAATCCAAAGAAGTAATCCAGAAACCGAAATGCAATGCCAGAAAAAAAGAAGCCGCCATAACGGCTTTCCAGTTGATTGTTGATAGTTTACCAGCCTTTGTGAAAGGTGCAAACAACCATAAGACCGCCGCTGATATCATCATCCGCGCAGAAGCGACCACCAATGCAGGCGCTTTCGCAAGCTTGATCATGGTCGCTGCCGAGGAAATCGAGAGAACGCTTATCGTGAGAACGACAAGTAAAATTTTTCCAGAAGGTCTGCCTGCTCTATCCATTTCATGATATCTTTGCTACGGGTTTCGGCCACGTTGAAATCTGCCACCAAAGGTGTAATCGATATCAACCCTTTAGCTAACGCACAATCGTCGATAGCATCGTCATCGACTTGCTGAGGAGGATCACCATTCAGCCAATAATATGGTTTGTTTCCAGGCGCTATTCTTCGTATATATTTATCCTTGAAAATAGAATGGTTTTGGCGTGTCAACCGAACGCCTTGAATGTGCTCTTCAGGAAGATCGGGAATATTGACGTTCAAAACAATTTTTTCTGGAATTCCATGTGTTTTAAGAATACGCACCATGTTTGCGGTAAACTGCGCAGAAAAAGAATAATCAGGTGATACAAACGAGTCAATTGATACTGCGATGGCCGGAATTCCCACGAATGTGGCTTCAATAGCCGCGGCGATTGTCCCCGAATAGAACACATTTATGCCTGTGTTAGCGCCTTTGTTTATGCCTGAGATCACCAAATCCGGTCGATTTTTTACCAAGTGACTTAGACCCAGTTTTACACAATCCGCCGGAAAACCACTCACCGCAAACCCAGTCCTTTCGCCAACTTCTGTCTCAGTGACAAATAACGGCTGGTTAATCGTCAAACCATGACTGGAACCGCTTTTTTCGGTATCAGGAGCAATAATCACAACTTCGTTTTCAACTGAGAGAGCTTCCGCCAAAGCAATCAAGCCCGGCGCTCTTATTCCATCATCGTTCGTCAGCAGAATATTCATTAACCACCCCCGGTTTTTTTTCTTTATAGAGATTGTTGTCCACGATATAATCCCTTACGGTAGCCGGCACCATGTATTGAATGCTGCGCCCTTCCCTTATTCTACGCCGAATCTCTGATGAAGATACATGTAAAGCGGGAATGGGAAGAAAACACATTCGCCAGGCTTTCTGTAAAAGAAATCGACCAGCTTCCCAATTGTCTTTCAGCAAAACACTATCATTCACTATCAAGTTGCGCACAATCGCACCAAAATGCTCAACCGCCACCTCTGGAGACCCCGGCCTAGTCACGATGACCAAGCGACATAAATCAAAGACATCTTGGAATCGATGCCAGGTTTCGATTTCAAGGAAAGCATCTTGCCCCATGATAAAATAAAATTCATCACATGGGTTGCTGTCACGTAAATATTCCAAAGTTTGAACAGTATAAGAAGGCCCCTCACGCATCAACTCCAGGTCGCTGGCACAAAATTTTCGGTTGTCTTGAACGGCAAGTTTCACCATGGCCAGCCGGTGCTCAGCCGGCGTGATGCTAATCCCGCGTTTGTGGGGAGGTATTTTGGCGGGAATATACAGAATTGATTGAAGGCCTAATATATCACAGGCCTCTTCTCCCATGATCATGTGCCCCATATGTATTGGATCGAATGTACCCCCACATACTCCGATTTTCATACCTTCTCACTATCCCAATTCTTTATTTTGGCTAAAGCGCCTTCGATGTAATTCAATACACCAGACACATTCTCGCCGGTAACCGACGAAATTTCAAAATATGATATGCCATGCTTATCGGCTTCACGTCTGAGATAACACTTCTTTACAAGGCGCTCATCTTCTGACAATGTATCGATTTTCGTCGCCAATATCGCTGAAACTCGTTGCTCCAACCGGTCTTTATATTTCTGCAATTCCCTAATAAGTAGCGGGATTGCCGATTCTGGTCTCGGAAACGCATTGGGAGATACATCTATCAGCAGAAGAATAAGAGTTGTTCTTTCAATGTGTCTTAGAAAGCGATCGCCCAATCCTTTGCCTTCGTGTGAGCCTTCGACGATTCCTGGTATGTCCGCTATCACAAATTCTCGGCCGCTCCCCCGCCGCACAACACCCAGGTTGGGCGTCAACGTTGTAAATGGATAGTCGGCTATTTTGGGTTTGGCATTTGATATGACGGAGATAAACATTGATTTTCCTGCATTTGGAAAACCAACCAAGCCAACATCGGCAATCAATTTGAGTTCCAGTCTAAGCATGAAGGATTGACCTGGTTCACCGGGTTGAGCAAATCGTGGAGTCTGATGCGTCGCCGTAGCGAAGTGTGCATTTCCCTTTCCTCCACGGCCGCCTGTTGCAACACGTATTTCCTGGTCGCGGGCAACCAGGTCTGCAATACACTCGCCTGTATCATCATCGATCACAAGTGTACCCTGGGGAACCAGGATTATACAGTCAGCTCCATCGGCTCCAAAACGGTTGGATTTTCCCCCGGGCTTACCGTTACCGGCTTTAAAAATCTTTTTACCGATCAAATCCAGAAGCGTTCGGCGCTGTTCAGACACCTTGATGACGACATCACCACCTCGACCGCCATCGCCTCCATCCGGACCGCCGCGAGGTACATATTTTTCACGCCTGAAACTAACACACCCTGCTCCGCCCTTACCAGAGCGAACTTCAATTATAGCTTGATCTATAAATTTACTCACAACCACACCTCTCCAAAATTATAGGTTTTAAGGCGGAGAGATGTCGGTCGGTCAGTCGGCAACAGATACGATATTGATATATTTTCGGCCTCGTCGGTTAATGACTTCAACCTTACCGTCGCTTTTGGCGAACAGTGTATCATCCCCCCCTCGGCCGACATTGATGCCTGGGTGAAAACGTGTGCCTCTTTGCCTGACCAGAATATTTCCCGCCAATACAAATTGGCCGTCACCACGTTTCATGCCGAGTCGCTTGCTGTGACTATCTCGACCATTTCTGGAGCTTCCGCCACCTTTTTTATGTGCCATTGGAAGTCCTCCTATTACACAATGATATCGTCAATGCGGATTCGGGTTAAATACTGTCGATGCCCCTGAAGCCGACGATACCGTTTTCTGGGTTTCATTTTAAAAACTCGAATTTTCTTACCGCGAAACTGATCCAAAACCGTTGCTCGAATCCGGGCGCCTTGAATGTAAGGTTTACCGGCGTTGATATTCGTCCCTTCGCCAACCAGCAACACGCGATCCAATTCAACACTTTCACCGGCCTGTTTAGACAACTTTTCAACGTCTATGACTGCGTCCTTGACAACACGATATTGTTTTCCGCCCGTTTCAATTATTGCAAACATTTTTCATCCTCCCAATTCGCAATGAAATTGAGTCTCAGTGCGAACGAAGAGTTTATGAAGTCTAAAGCCTCCTGTCAATAAAAAAAATTTGAAAACGCAAGCCTATTCAGTTTTATAGTAATCAGCATATCATTTTTCTAAATCTGAAACTAGGTTTGAGGCTCCATTATCGTGTATTCTAAACCTCACCGGGTGACACGCGTCGATAAAATCGCTCTTTCAAGGCATTAAAAGAATAAGCCTGCTCAGTTATCACTTCTCATTGACAGGAAATAGCTTTCAATGTTACGTTTAAATCCAGTTTTTGAGAAAAAACAACAGGTCAAAGGAGGCTATCATAACATTCGAGGAAAAAATTTTATTTCTTGTTCAAACACTTTTAGAAAAGAACGCCGATAAAATTGTTGGGTTTGACTTGAGAAAACTCGATGGCGTCATCATCGATGGTTTCCTGGTCTGTTCCGGCCTTTCCGAACAACATGTGGCTTCAATCGCCGAACATCTTCGGGTTCGGATGAAAGAATCAGGAAATCCCGCTCGGCATATTGAAGGTGAAAATACGAATCAATGGGTTCTTGTCGATGGACATGACATTGTGATTCATATTTTTCTTGATGAAACACGAGATTTTTATCGGTTGGAAAACCTTTGGGCGCATGCAGAACGAATTGAGTTCGATACGAACCGTCCCGACATTCAAATAAAACGGTTGGAGTCATGACCACTGAATTTACTGAGTTCATCACCCAGGATCCAACTGTTCAGAGTTTACTCGGAACGGCTCGTCAGATAGCTCCCTACAATTCTACTGTTCAGATCACCGGTGAAAGCGGCTCCGGTAAGGATGTTCTTGCCGGTTATATACACCGTCACAGCCAACGCCGATCCAAACCGCTCATAAAAATAGATTTGTCCGCCATTCCTCAAAATCTTCTCGAAAGCGAACTGTTTGGGCACGTCAAAGGCGCTTTTTCAAGTGCGCATCAAAATCGGGTCGGCAGGTTGGAAGCAGCCAATGGATCGACGGTTTATTTAGATCATGTCAACGAACTCAACCCGGCTGTTCAGGCCCGCTTGACCCGTGTGCTACAGGAACAGGAATTTGAGCCGGTTGGTTCGAACACTACGGTCGCTGTTGATATCCGATTTATAGCATCATCGAGGCAAGACCTTGGGAACCTGGTGCGAACCGGAAAATTTCGCGAAGATTTATATTTTCGCTTGAGTGTAATGCCTATTCATCTACCACCCTTACGAAAACGCCCTGCCGATATACCATTGTTGGCCAAGTTTTTTCTGGATAAATACGCAGCTCTCCATCAAAAAAAATGCCCTAAGCTTGAGTCTGGAGTTTTGGATTTGTTGTGTTCTTACCATTGGCCAGGAAACATTCGAGAACTCCAAAATCAAATGGAACGATTGATTATCCTTTCTGATGGAAAACAAAATATCTCCACCAAAAATATTCAATTGGACTTCGATATTGTTTCCGATTCATCACTGGAAATATTAGCCGAACAGAATTTGAGCCTGGAGCAAATTGAGAAGCTCTATATCCACCGAATTCTTGAAAAAACGCGAAACAACAAATCTAAAGCCGCTCAAATTTTAGGGATTAACAGAAAAACTCTGCTTGAAAAACGGAAAAAATACCGGCTGAATTAAGGTTTCAGTTGTGAATTCTTGACTTTTTACCCTAAAAAGATGATAATTTATACAGGCATTCTGGAGGAATCAGCCGTGATGAAAGAATTGAACAACCGTGGATTTACTCTTTTAGAACTGATGATATCCATGTCGGTTCTTGCCGTCGCTTTAATGGGTATACTGCCATTCTTTTTCTATGCCCAGGCGCAAATCACTCAAGCTACCATCACCAATATAGCTATGAGCCTGCTTCAGCAAAAGCTTAACCGTATTACACAACTGGACTATGACCTGATACATTATATGGATGCACCGTTTTATCCTGATGTGGCAACTCAGTATTTATATATACTTCCTGAAGTGAACGACTCACCATGTCGGGATTATCCCTCAAACCCATGCGGTTTTAAACCTGCATGCAACTGCTTGGTGGATATCGCGATCGTTGATGGATACCATTTCACTAGAACTATCGATATCGATGACCCTTTGGACTTCGATTCAATTGAATTTGCCCAAGATAGACAATTTGGAACTACAACGCATCTGTATTTACCAAATTTCGACACTAAAGGTATCACGGTTGAAGTGCGGTGGACAGTTCCAGGTGGAAAAGAACGTTATGTTCGATCTACAACTCTGGTTTATAACAACATCGATTTCCCTTTTTGATCTTTAAACATTCCAAAAGAACAATTGCCAATACCAAGGAAGGCTGCGGATAAAGTCCGCGTACCCGTGACCGAAGTCATCGGAGAGGCTTGCGGCATATCGTTTCAACACTTCCGGCTTTCTATCGGCCAGAACAAACATAAATTTTGGTAATGAATAGACCAGGTCGGCCAGTCGTGACGAAATGAGCAGATCGCGCCCTAAAACCTTCATCAACTGTATTTTATAAGCACTGTATTCTGGTTTTCTATTGCCGATATTTTGTTTTACCCATTCAGCCGCTACTACTCCACTCGCAAACGCATAGTACAACCCTTCGCCGATGAAAGGATCGACTAAACCCGCAGCATCTCCAGCTAAAAGAATTCCATCACAAGAAAGGGGTTGAGAAGGGTTGAATATCGGGAGTAAATGGCCGCTTTGCTCAAGCATGGTTCCGATCGAGCCGCCTGAATAATGCTTCAACAGACGCTGAACAGCCTGCTCTATTTCGCTTCGACGATGAAACCTCCCGGCAATTCCGATAGAAAAGGTTTCTCTTTTCGGAAAAATCCATCCATATCCTCGTTTGACAATTCCCATATCAATTAGAACTTGAGTTTTCTCGGTATCAGATACATTATCTGTCATTTTATATTCAGCTTCCCAAGCAGGTAGAGTTCTCAGCTTGCTAAAATGGTTTGCCCGTCGAACCACGCTGTTCACCCCATCACATCCAATCAAAAAACGTGCTTTTTCAGTTTCCCCATTGACGTCGACATAAACAATATCCTGTTTATATTGAAAGGATTTGACGTAACAATTTTCTTTTATGACTGCGCCGCCAACACGCGCTTTTTCAACAAGAGCGGCATCTAATCTTTCTCGTCGAGTGGTAAACATAAAAGGTTCTGATTGAGTTATCGATATAAGGTTTTCCCTGTTCAAAGCTACTTCAATGGAGTGAATTGCGGTTTCAAAATAGTCTGAAAGTTCGAGCGGTATATATTTTTGAGCGCGTAAAGTTAAGCCGCCTGCACACGTTTTTCTTCGAGGAAATGTAGCTCTATCCAGCGCTAAAACCTTCAATCCTGTTTCAGCAATGCACCTAGCCGCTGTGCTTCCAGCGGGACCAAGCCCGATTACGATTACATCCCACATAATTTCCTCCTTGCATAAACAATTAATTACTATATGCTGCTAGCCGGGTGAATTACCAGGTTTCTTGTTTGGAAATCGTCGATGAAACGGATTATCGCTTTTGATTATGGAACAAGCCGAATAGGTGTTGCGATCAGTGATCCTCTTCGGATTACTGCCCAGCCGTTGTGTACGATCGACGTTAGAGAAGAGGGCATGTTGCCTGATAAAGTAAAAACAATCATGTGTGATATGGATATTGAGAAAGCTGTTGTTGGATTACCACTTCACATGACTGGAGATGAGGGGGAGCTGGCGGTAAAAGCCCGGCAATTTGCTCAAATGCTGGAACAAGAATTCAATATATCTGTTCAGTTATGGGATGAAAGATTGAGTAGTCGGTTAGCGGATCGTGTCATGTTGGAAAGCGACATGCGTCGAGATAAAAGAAAAAAACGTCGAGATGTCATTGCTGCAGTCATCATCCTTCAAAACTATCTTGATTTTTTATCGAGTTGATTTCTAGATGAAATTTTATTTAAGCGTTGTAGCAAAAATACTGGCTGCCGGAATAGTTCTTACCCTGTTTTTGACGCTGATTATCGGCCTGTTAATTTATAATTGGTATACGACCTCCATCAATACTGTTATTGATCCCAATTCCGACCCAATTAAATTTGCCGTTTCTGAAGGCTGGTCTTTTTACAGGACATCTCTCGAACTCGAAAAGCTCGGCTTGGTCAAAGATAGAAGGGTATTGAAACTATTTGCATATTTTAACAGAGATCGAGCATCGGTCAAGGCAGGGGAATATTGGTTATCAGGGAACATGACGCCTTTGGAGATTTTAAATAAGCTATATATTGGAGATGTTATAACGTACTCCATCACGTTTCCCGAAGGATTGAGCATCAAGGAGATGGCTGCAAAATGGGAAG
Source organism: bacterium (assembly GCA_049652745.1). Lineage (GTDB taxonomy): Bacteria > CSSED10-310 > CSSED10-310 > CSSED10-310 > CSSED10-310 > JBASEY01. The sequence goes on from JBASEY010000030.1 coordinate 31,351, forward strand.
CTTCTGGATTTGGTACGGCATTTGACTTTTTGGATGCTGTCGATCATTATCATGACTTGGATATTTCCCTGCCGACGACAGGATGGGAAGGGTATTTGTTTCCGGATACGTATATTTTCACCCGAAATTTTTCCGAAGATAAACTGATAACAAAAATGATCACTGAAATGAAGCAAGTCATTCGTCCGGAATGGCGGGCTTCTGCTGCAGAGAAGGGATTAAATTTACACCAGCTTATCACTCTGGCATCATTGATAGAAAAAGAAACTCGGTTATCTTCAGAACGTTTCTTGATTTCGTCTGTTTTCCATAATCGACTGGTGAAAGGTATGCCCTTACAGTGCGATCCAACCGTTATTTATGCGCTTGGTGACCGATACACGGGAACTCTGTTAAAAACGCATCTGGCTTTGGATCACCCGTATAATACATATGTTTACGTGGGCCTGCCGCCAGGGCCAATTGCCGCACCGGGTAAAGATTCACTCGAAGCGGCTTGCTACCCTGCTGACACGCAATTTTTATATTTTGTCGCAGACGCTCAAGGAGGACATAGTTTCAGTGAAACATTGGCGGAACACAACCGTGCAGTACAACGTTATCGGAACTGGATCCGTTTAAACAAAGGCTCCATGAATTGAAGCTAAAATGTGTTAAATGTTATAAGGAGACACGCGATGATTGAGTCAGTTACCTTGGGAAATGGAACCGCAATGGGGCACAGTGTTGTCAGTATTGTAATGAATGCAGGAATATTGACAAAGCTTGTTTTGCTTCTTCAATTACTGTTTTCTCTGGGTTCATGGGGTATCATGCTTGATAAATATTTACAGTTTTCACGTTTGAAGAAAGATTCGATTGAATTTATGCGTTTGTTTAAAAAATCCCAGCACCTGGACGACCTCATCCATAATTTAAAGAAAACAGCTCCTTCGCCTCTTGCCAGGATTTTTTTGGCTGGTTTTAGACATCTTGAACGCAAGCCCGGGCATGACCCGGAAAATCCGGTTTTCACACCTTCCAATCATGCCAGAATGGAACTGGCGCTTGATGATGCAATTATGACAGAAACACAAAATCTTGAGAATCGAGTCACTTTTCTTGGAACGTGTGGCAGCGTAACACCTTTTCTGGGCCTTTTTGGAACTGTTTGGGGAATTATGACATCGTTTCGAGGAATCAGTATTGTTGGAGCCGTCAGCATTGCTGCGGTGGCGCCCGGGATTGCCGAAGCCCTTATTACGACTGCTGTGGGTTTGGCAGCAGCGATCCCGGCGGTCATGGGATATAATTATTTTTTAAATAAAATCAGGACGGCTACCATTATGTTTGAACGCTTCCGATCAAGTTTTATCGCTTCCTTGGAGCTGTAATAACATGGCAACTGAGAATACTTCTTCTTACCGCCGCAAAAGAAAACAGATACCTCCTTTGGGCACCGGTTTGACCGAAATCAATTTGACGCCTTATGTGGATGTTGCGTTTTCGTTACTGATCATCTTCATGGTCACCGCACCGATGATGAAACAGGGTTTGGATATCGCCCTGCCTCAGGCGACAGAACGGTTGTTTCCTGAGGAGACTGAAAATCGCTTCATTTTGTCGATGGACAGCCAAGGCCTTCTTTATCTTGATAATCGTCGGATACCTGTTGAACATTTGGAGCAGATTTTGCGCCAATTGAATCAAAATACGCGTATCGATGCCTTGTTCCTGGAAGCCGACAAAACCCTTCCTTACGGAGATGTGATAGCCGTCATGGATATTGTCAAAAAAGCGGGAATACGGACACTGGGTATGGTGACGGTACAGAAGGACATTTCATCAAACCATTAGTTGAGTCATGGAATATTTTTCTGAACCACAAATCCAATCGTTTCGACAACGTCTGCTGGCCATGTCAGCCTCAGTCGCAGCTCATCTGCTGCTTGGTCTTATTATTATATTTCTCCCGTTTTTTGTCACTCGCTCATCAGTGCCGATGCAATTTGTGGATGTAACCCTTTTAGACACCATTTATCCCGGTGATCTCGGAGATATCGAGCCGGCGAAACCAGAAGCTCAGGCCGAGAACAAATCGGTCGAACCTCCAAAAAAGGAACCGATTGAACCTCCGAAACCGAAACCAACCAAAGAGTTGGTTGATCCATCCGATGCCGAGTTGGAACGGATGAAGAAAAGGAAAGAAACCCAGACACTTCCTCCACAAAAACCATCGAGTGTGGATTTTCCGATTAAAAGTAGTATCCTTCCAGATGGCGCTGGAAGAACAAGTGGGTCGATGCAGGTTGATGTCAAAGATTTTCCATTTTATTACTATTTATCAATGTTGAAAAATCGCGTCAGTGAAAACTGGATTCCACCCTACGGCGCATTTGAAGCCGAAGCCAGGCGCGTTGTTATAGCTTTTCGAATCGATCGACAGGGCTCACAATATGACGCTCGAATAGAAGAATCGTCTGGGAATGACCTTCTCGATCAATCGGCTCTTCGAGCCGTCAAAGTGAGTTCTCCTTTTCCTCCACTGCCGGAAGGCTTCACAGGAACTGATTTAGGTGTTTATTTTGGTTTTTCCGTTCAATTATAGGAGCTCGACTGTGTCAAAGAAATTAAGACCTCAAATTATTTTTTTCTCGATCAAATTGCTTTTCCTAACTCTATTGTTGCCTTCAATTTGCTTTGGAGTTGATGTTTACTTCGATATAACGGCTTCTCAGGTAAAAAAGATAGACATCGCTATACCGTTGTTCAATACCGATTTGAGCAATCAAAAAGACCTACTCAAGGAAATTCACACTGTTTTCACTCAGGATTTTGAGTTTTCAGGACGTTTCAATGCCATCGACATTTCTCCGTTTTATCCTGCTTCATCTAATGAAATTCTCAATCCGGATTTCGGTCAATATTATCTTGTTGGTATTCAAGCATTGATCACAGGGTTTATCAGCCAGAGCGACACGGGGGAATACAAAGTCAGTATACGTCTTTTTGATGTGAGGATGGGGCAGCAAATTGTCGGGATTCGGTACACGACTCCTCTTTCCGGGATTCGTTCGGTGATCCACAAGTTCGCTGATGAGGTGCAGTACAGACTGACGGGGGAAAGGGGGATCAACGATACTCGTATCGCCTTTTCTTCTCGGCGTACAGGCACTTCAGAGCTATATGTGATCGATCCTGACGGAAGCCATTTGACGCAGATCACCCGTAACAACTCGATCAATCTCTCACCGGCATGGTCTATTGACAATACGAAACTTTTTTTCACCAGTTATATCCAAAATTCTCCGGATTTATATGCGATAGATTTATCCACACTGGAAATGACGGCATTAATATCCGGCGGCATGAATATCACGCCTTCTCCAAGTCCGGATGGAGTTCACATTGTTTTATCATTGAGTTTCAATGGGGTTCCTGAGATTGTGTTATATAATTTGGAAAAAAAGTCTCAGCGTCGTTTGACCTTTTCCCCCGGTGTAGATACAAATCCCGTGTTTGCCCCCAATGGCCGCGAAATAGTATTTGTTTCAGATCGAACAGGCTCACCCCAATTGTTTGTCATGGATATCGACGGCGCCAATGTTCGGCGTTTGACCTTCAAAGGCTCGTATAATACCTCACCGGACTGGTCGCCACGCGGTGACTGGATAGCCTATCACAGCAGACGTGATGGTATTTTTGATATCTGGATGATCAGGCCTAATGGTTCCGATGAACATCAAGTTACAGCCGGAGCAGGGCACAATGAAGACCCGACTTTTTCACGCAATGGTCGGCATCTGGCTTTTACTTCTACTCGAAGTGGTTCAAAAGGCCTGTATATCATGGATTTATCGGGAAGAAACATACGACAGATCGTTTACGCTATGGAAGGTTGCGCCAACCCTTCTTGGTCTCGATAATTACTGTTTTCTATTGATTTTTGAGATGGTTAACATTAAAATCCAGTTGCTTGATGAGCGTTCATCAATTTTTTTAAATCTGATCAGGAGGTTTTTTATGTTTCGAAACATTACATTGTCTTTGCTTATTATTATTACTTGTCTTGGCCTGTTACTAGGAGGGTGTAAAAAGAAGCCACCGGAAACGGACTATGATGGGGCCGTTCCCACAAATACCCCTCTCGCCGCTCCAGAACCAGAACCAGGCCCGACTGCCGACGAGCTTCGTCTGATCAAGCTGGAAGAAGCCCGGGAGGCATTGACGGGTGATGTAATCTATTTTGATTACGACAAGTCCGTGCTCACTGAATCTGCTCGTTCCATTCTTGCTGACAAAGCTTCATACTTGGTGCGAAACATCGATATCTACGTTACCATTGAAGGGCATTGTGATGAGCGTGGATCGAATGAATACAACCTTGCTCTTGGCGAGCGGCGTGCATCTGCGGTAAAACAGTACCTGGTGAATTTTGGTGTGCCGACGCAAAACATCACTACTCTGACGTATGGCGAAGAGCGTCCGGTATGTCGAGAAAGCAATGAGTCCTGCTGGCGCAGGAACCGCCGCGCTGTTTTTGTGGTCAACGATTAATCCCGGCTGATAGCGGCAATGATGAAAAATCTCTGTTCATATCTTCTAACGGCGCTTACACCGATTTTGTTTATTGGATGCGCGATGCATGGACCGATCATGCAACGTTTAGATAGAATTGAAACGATCCAACAAACCGACCGTTCTGAAAGTAAGGCGGAATACAATGCCTTATTGCAAGAGCTGGAGATCGTTCTGATGCGGTTGGATGCCTTGTCCAAAAATCAAGCCAATCTTCTGGATGCAATGGCAGGGCAAAAAGAAATGCTCCAAAATGCTGTGGAAACAGTTCGATATTCACCATCGCGTACTGAACAATCCCCTCCAACTCCTGCCATGTTTCCTCCAGATTTTGATTATCCAGACTTTCAACCTTCCGAATCAGTCGGTCAGGAATCCGATTACTCATCTCTAAATGCCGCCCAGCAACCCGAAGCGGTTTATCAAACAGCTTATAATGACTATTTAAACCGTAACTATGATCTGGCAATTCTTGCTTTTAAAAACTTTTTAAATTCGTATCCCTCATCAAATCTTGCCGTCAATGCGCAATATTGGATTGGCGAATGCTATTATGCTCAAAAGGAATATGATAAGGCTCTCATAGAATTCGAAAAAGTGTTGACGCGTTATCCCGATGCTCCAAAAGCGATTTCTGCGTTGTTGAAAAAAGGACTAACTCTTTTCGAACTGGGAAAAGTCCAACAGGGTCGATCTATATTGGAAGAACTGATTGATAAGCATCCATATTCTTCTGAAGCAAGAATTGCCGAAGACAGATTGCGCTGAAAGACATGAAAAAGCGGTAGTCCGGTTCAATGTAAAAAAAGAACCGGACACTTTTTTATTTGTGAGGGTTATCCCATGAAAGCTATTATTTTAACAGCTGGTTCAGGAACTCGTTTGGAGCCTTTGACTGAAACACGTCCTACAGCGTTAATCCCAATATGTGGAAAATCTATTCTTTCTCGCACCCTGGAATCTTTGTCACAAGTTGGAATTCAGGATATTGCCGTTGTCATCAACCCGAAATACCCTGGTCTTGATCGACTATTAGCAAACCTGAACACACCTGATAACCCTACTTTTACTTTATACAAGCAGGTGCATTCCCATGGCATCGGACACGGTATTCTTGCCGCTGCCGACTTTATCGATGAACGTGATTATTTCTTACTTGCTTACGGCGATATCCTTTTTTCCGACAATATGTTTCGGACTCTGATCCATTCTTTCAACAGCATCAAAAAACCCGTCGCTTCCGTCAGCCTTACAGCGAACTCAAGTGATTTCGGAATTATTTATATGGATCATGAAATGAAAATAAATCGGATTATCGAAAAACCAAAGACACCTGAGCTTGGCAACTATATCCTGGCTGGAGCTTTTATTTTACCCGGCTCTTTTTTCGATATATTGAAAAGGTGTTCAGGGAATGTAATCGAGGCATTCAGAATTCTGCAGAATACTCATTCCTTATTTGCATCGATTTGGGAAGGTGAATGGATCGATATAACTTATCCCTGGAGTATTTTGACGGCCAATCAAATGGTCATGAGCCAGTGGAATCATTCTGTTATGGCCACGACAACCCTTATTGAACCAGGCACTATAATCGCCGGCCCGGTAGTGATTGAAGACAATGTCATAATAAAAGCCGGGGCAGCGGTTCTTGGTCCCTGTTTCATCGGCAAAAACAGCTTTATTGGCCATAATGCCTTGCTGCGCGAAAACACATGTATTGGAGAAGGCTCTATAATTGGATTCGGCGTTGAAGTCAAAAATTCGGTACTGATGCCGGGAACAGAAATCGGCCGATTGAGTTTCATCGGTGATTCCATCATCGGTGAAAAGGTCAATATCGGCTCCGCTACAATACTTGTGAATATCAACATGGATCATAGCAGCGTCAAGGTTGACGTCGCGGGTAAGTCCATCGACTCAGGATTTGATAAATTAGGCTCATTTATTGGAGACGGCACCTGGATAGGCGCAAACCACACATTTCTTCCAGGAACAAAAATAGCATCCAATCAAACCATCCCCCATTTTGGGACCTATCCACAAAAATAGAAAGCATGGCTTATGTGCGGCATAGTGGGAATCGTCAGCTCTGACCAAGTCAGCTCCAAAATTGTGAAATCTCTCTTAAACCTGGAATACCGTGGTTACGACTCATGTGGCCTGGCCATCTACTCTGATGGAAAAATTGATGTTCGAAAAGACATCGGACATGTTCAATCCGTATCCGACAAACTAAAATTTTCGGAAATGATCGGAGCCATCGGTATCGGCCATACGCGATGGGCGACAACCGGCGCAGTCACTGAAATCAATGCTCACCCGCATTTCAGTAACGATGGTAACATCGCCTTGGTTCATAATGGGATTATTTCCAATTATCGAGATCTCAGGCAAAAACTGGAATCTCAGGGATATCGTTTCATTTCAGATACCGACACTGAAGTGTTGGTACATCTTGTGGATAGCAAATTTAAGCATCTCAACAATATTGAGTTAGCTATTCGATATATGTGCCGCGAATTGGAGGGAACCTACGCTTTTGCGCTTCTGGCAACATATGAACCCGGTAAAATATTTGCCGCTCGAAAAGAGAGTCCTCTTATCGTCGCTCTTGGGATTGGTGAGAATTATCTTGCATCGGACTACAACGCCATTCTTGATTACACACGCACTGTCATGCCGGTTAAAGATGGTGAATATGTTGTTTTAAACCGTGAAACGGTTTCGATAAAAAGCATCTATTCCGCAGAAAAGATATCCCGCGATTTAGTGACTTTGGATTGGGACCCGGAATTGTCTCAAAAGGGCGGTTACCCACATTATATGTTGAAAGAAATCCATGAGCAGCCGGGAACGATTGAATCGGCCTTATTGATGGACAGCCAATTGATTCAAGATGTTTGCCGAAGAATCATTGATGCAGATCGAATATATCTGATTGGAGTGGGTACCACATATTTTGTTGCGGAATGTGCTCAATACTATTTCAGCCAAAACTCAGGAAAACACCTTATACCATGCTCATCCGACGAATTTGAGCATTTGGCTGAACTGACTGATAAATCACTGGTCATCGCTTTCTCACAATCCGGTGAAACATACGATACGCTTCACGCGATAAGGTACGCAAAAAAATTCAAATCCAAAACAATTGCGATCGTCAATGTCATGGGTTCGACAATGGTTGAGGAAGTCGATCTGTCAATTATGCAGCAATCCGGTCCGGAAATTTGTGTTCTTTCCACTAAAACTGCAATTGCCCAAATTACAATCGCTCTGCGCTTAAGTATTGAACTTGGCCTGATGAATTCATTTCTCAAACTGGATACGTATAACGACAAGCGGCGTTCATTATCCGAGCTTTCAAGCCTGGCACGAAAAGTCATCGATGAATCCAAAGGCTTCGTTCACTCGTTGGCAAAGCAGACCAAAAATATAAAAAACTGGTTGTTTATCGGCAGAGGCATCTATAGTGCCGTTGCCCAAGAAGCTGCACTGAAGATGAAAGAAGTGACTTATCATCATGCCGAAGGCGTTCCCGGCGGGTTTATGAAACATGGCACCATTGCTTTGATTGAAAAAGAATTTGGTTCCATTTTTTTTATTCCACCTCAAACGTCTAAAAATCTATATAAGCTATCGATTGCTAATGCCGAAGAGATCAAGTCCAGGAACGGCTTCATAATTGGATTTGGATTTGGTGAACCTCTCGATATTTTTGATCATCAAATCAATCTAGACGAAACGGATGATGTATGTGCACCGATACTCCTGCTGATTCTCGGCCAGCTATTTGCCTACTATTCCGCCGTTGTTCTAAAACGAAATGTTGACCGCCCTCGCTCACTGGCTAAATCTGTTACGGTTGCTTGAGATCAGATCGATATAAAGCATCTATATGTGAGCTGAATTTTCGAAGGATTACACGACGTTTGAGTTTCATCGTGGGAGTGAGTTCTCCCCCATCGACCGTCCAAGGGTGCTGCAACATAATAAACTTTTTAACCTGTTCATACCTTGGCAGTCCTGCTATGGTCGCTTGAATTTCCGCCTGCATTTTATTGTAAATCTCTTCTGTCTGAATCATCTGCTCCGGAGTCAGATCTCCAAGCCCACTATCACGAGACCATTCTCTCATTTTTTCAAAATTTGGAACGATCAAAGCCGAGATAAAATTTTTTGTGTCACCGATTAGCATGGCATGACTTATAAACGGATTGGAAGTAAGAAGATTTTCTATAGGTTGAGGTGCAATATTTTTCCCTCCGGATGTCACGATAATCTCTTTCTTTCTATCGATAATCCAAAGAAAACCATCTTCGTCTATTCGACCGATATCTCCCGTTTTCAACCAGCCTTCATCGTCGAACAACTCCTGAGTTTCTTCAGGTTTACGATAATACCCTTTCGTCACGTTGGGGCCTTTTACCAGGATCTCACCATCTTCAGCTAATTTCAGACGAACGCTGTCAAGCGCTTTGCCGACCGAGCCCAGCCTGAAAGCTCCTTCATGATTGGCAGTGTTAACGGGAGCAGTTTCTGTCAAGCCATAACCTTCCATTATTTTTATACCGACTGATTGAAAAAAACGGCCTATTCGGGGTTCAAGAGAAGCGCCGCCGGAGACGAAAAACCGGATTCGACCACCAAAATTATTGTGAAGTTTTTTAAATACCAGGCGATGAGCCAGGCGGTATTGCTGTTGGAGAGCGAAGCTGAGATCCTTCTGTCCACCACCAGCCTGGTGATATTGTCTACCCACTTGTAATGCCCAATTAAATATAGCTTTTTTAATACCACTCCCCGATTTTACCGTCTCGATTATTCGTAGATAGATCTTTTCAAACAATCGTGGTACAGCAACGACAAATGTCGGTTTTACTTCAGCCATATCCCGAGCAACAGTGTCGAGTGATTCTGCGAAAGCATACATGGAACCTGAAGTGAGAAACGCGGTGTAATATGCGCCGCAGCGTTCAAGAACATGGGCAAGCGGTAAAATCCCCAACACCACATCCGACTCAGATAAGACAAACATCTTTTTCATATCTCGTATATTGGATACAAAATTGGCATGCGATAACATCACTCCCTTTGGATATGCAGTTGTACCGGATGTATATACGATACTAGCCAAGTCGTCTGGTTGCACAGCTTGAATCAAGGCATGGATTTCGTCCGGGTTCTTGTCGATCTTCCTACCAATATTGATGACTTCCTGAAACGAAACGATTTTCTCATCCAACTCCACTCCAAATGGATCGAACACAATAACTTTTTCAATTCGGGGGAGTGTGTCGAGCTGATGACGGATTTTTCCCAACTGTTCTCGATTTTCAACAAAAAGAAACCGTGATTCGCTCTGATCAAGAATATAATGGATTTGATCAGTTTTAAGTGTGGCATAAAGAGATACGGACGCCACCCCCAGGCACAATGACGCCAGGTCGGTAATAAACCATTCCGGCCTATTTTCTGAAAGGATCGCCACATGGTCGCCCTTATCGAGACCGTAAGCTTGCAAAGCGGAAACCAGCATAAAGACTCGATTTTGGATTTCTTTAAAAGTCAAATCCACCCAATGTCCGCCTTTCCGATATCGAATTGCGGCATGATTGGGCAATCGATCACATGTAGCCATGAAAATCCCGCATAATGTTTCCCTGTTGGTGGCGTTTTCCACGTTACCCCCTTTTTTTATTTCAAGAAATTCAAATCAGAACTTGTATGTTGCCTGAACACTGAACATATGCGCATTCGATTCATAAGCGCCGTTTATACTTCGATAATTTGTCGTTGTTTCCCGGTCTTTGAACTGTAAATACATATACGATCCCCGAAGATTCAGATTTCCGAAATCGTATCCGGCGCCAATCTGCATTGAATACCTGTCGGCATCGGGTAAAATAGGATCGAGCGTCTCATCGGGAACAGGAGATGTATCGTAATAAACGCCACCAAACACAGATATCTGATCTGTAGCTTGATAATGCAATCCCAAGCGATAACTGAGAACATCCTTCCAGTCTTTTTTCTGGCTGACATCCGGTAGACCGGCAAACTCAAAATCGATATCCAGACTTTTATAACTTGACCACCCCATCCACAGCACGTCAAATTCTGTATAAAATTTTTCAGTTACATCATAGCCCAGACCAACTGCTATTGTTTCAGGCATTGTCATTTCGGTACGGCCCTTTGTGTCTGGGAAATAATTTCTGATTATCGAATCCACCGCGGGGCCATAACCTGATTCGGGCACATAAAAGTTCGCGTTTCCTTCATATCCACACTTGACTTTGCTTCGATAGGATAAGCCTAAATGCACTCGATCGATTTGCCCATGAACGCCCAAATTAAATCCCCAATCTCCGCTATCGTTATCACCTTTCAAAGTCATATCACTGTCATCTAAAATGATGGTGGTTCCCAAGGCTGCCGATAATGCATCGGCTACATTTGTCATATCTATTGCCGCTTTATAAGACACTTTGGATTTAACCCATAATGCCCCCGCTGCAACTGACCAATCGTCTAGAAAACGATAGGACACCACCGGGCTTACATAAATTGATTCAATGGATACATCTCGTAGAAGATATCGGTAAACGAAATATTTTTCTCCAGACCAATCCATACCCAAGCCGTACGGTGCGAAGATACCCAGACCCAAGTTCCAATCATCGTTCAAATGATGAGTCAAGTATACATTTGGAATCCAAAACACCTGGTCTTCAGTCTCCCAAGTGCGGCCATAAGGATCTTCCATTTTGCTTTTTGGCGGTATTGCAGTCATTCCAACTGCTATTTGGGTATCTTCCAGTTGAGATATTCCTGCGGGATTGTAAAAAATTGCTGACGGATTATCAGCCTTTGCAGTGAAGGCTCCTGCCATACCCATTGCAGTAGCGCCCTGCTCATAGATACTGAAACCCGCACTGAATATTGCAGGTACAAAAAGACTTAGAGTGCATAAAAACAGCGAAGTGACAAAAAGGGTGCGCATAATTGATAACTCCTTTTTTACTCCGCACGGCTTACTTCCACTTTCGTGGTTTCGAAATAAAACTGTATTTTGATGATCTGAAAATGTCAATGGTTTTTTATTCAAGGTGCGAAACCGCCCGTTGCTCTTGTTCGAGTTTTTCATAATAATCAATGATCTGCCTGACATAAGCTCTTTTTTCTGGATAGGTGCCCGGAAAAAAGCTTCTTTTAAATCCATATATTACAAGATTTTTCAGTTTGTCGGCATCGATAGAAAAATGCTTGACCGCCAATTCGATTTCGTGCGTCAAAGTCGTGTTCGAAACCGTACGATTATCGGTGCAGAGCGCGATACTGAGATCATGATCCAGAAATTTTCTCAGGGAATGATCTTCCAGGTTTTTCAGCATCGGCATGGTTTGAATATTACTGGTCAAACACACTTCAAGGGTTATTCTCCGATCAGCAATAAAATTAGCTAATTCCCACACATAGCGGTTTTTATCCGGGATTCCCGGCTGTTCGATATGATCGATCGAATAAAGATGAAAGCCATGTCCGATTCGATCGGCATATAAATCTGTAATAGCCTGAAAAATACTTTCCGGGCCATAAGCTTCGCCGGCATGAACGGTTTTTTTCATAAAATGCCTATGGGCGTAATGATAAGCCGCCCGGTGATCGCCTGCGGGATAACCAGCCTCTTGACCTGCTAAATCAAAACCGACTATCGGCAACCCATATTGATCTCTGATTCTGACTGAAGCCATCGCCAGCTCTTCAGAAGCTAACGCATACAGTCTTTTCCCCGTAGAAAACCTGTGCACATCAGCAAAATGTTCATAATAAGTAGAGTAATTCGCGCCAAACATTCTCATTGCACAACAAATGATACCATAGCGAAAAGGGGGTTCCTCACCACTGACCACGGCATCGCGGCAATTAAAAATGCCCGCATACCGCTCAAGTCCTTGATTGACGGCTTTCAACACATTTTCTACTGGGAGTTGCTTACTGATATGTAGTTGAGGGGCAAATCGAACCTCGAGATATCGAATACCTTCCATAGCACAATCTTCAGCAAGTTCAAATGCTACTTGTTCTAACGCTTCATCATCCTGCATCACCGCTATTGAGTACGCAAAGCCGGCCAAATATTCACCAAGATCTCGATACCGGTCTTTAAAAACCAATTCTTTCAGCCCCGAAATCTCATTTGAAGGTAACTTTATATTTTTCTTTCGTGCTAAATCAATCAGCGTTTGCAGCCTGATAGAGCCGTCAAGATGAACATGTAAGTCGGATTTGGGTAATTTTTGTATAAATTCACGTGTGATCTGCATTCGATTAACCCCCCGCCATCCAAGGCATTGCCGGATTATAAAAGCTTTAGTTTTTAAGGGTCAAATAATATGATTCAGAGCATGAATGTAAAATCATGTTTAACGCCTTGTTTTTTAGACGCAACGGTGACATCAACTCAATCATAGGCATGCCAAAAAGCACCCAAAACGACATCTTTGCCACTAACCAATGATAATTCCCATTCATCTGGAATCATATCATCGCTGCTATCTAACACTATTTCAATCCGAAACCATTTCCGGGAGTATAATATAGCACCCCACGGCCTGTCTAATTGAAAAACATACGAATTAGTTTTATCACCTAACCGAATAAGTGCCCAATTCATTCTTTTATTGTTCTTATACAAACTGACTCTTATGGCAACAGATTGTGGATCCGATTGCACAGGTAAACCAACAAGAAAAAAACTACTTATTTTTCCATCAGTTGGTGGATATTCAAAGGTAATAGGTGAGTTGGTCAATGGGATTACTGAATTTTCTCCTTCAAAATCATTCTTGTTGTTAACTCGAATTCGTTGGAACCCTGGCGTCAGTTCGCCCTGAACAATTCTATGAGAATAAATATCTATGGCAGTACAATCAGAAATAACCATTAAGAAATAAAAAAGAAAGACATATACCGAGAAAAGTTGGAAACCTATCTTTTTAAATTGGATTTTTTTGCTAAACAAAAAAGATATAAAACCACAGCAAATACAAATAAATAAAAGGTGATATCCAAAAATCATTCCTGCGGATACAAATGCCTTGTTTTGGATTGATTTATAGATTTTTCCAACCATAGCAAATTTCCAAAACCAGATTTTTAATGCTGTAAAAGCATCTAAAAAGGCAGAAATGGATGGAATGGCCAACTTATAATTATTATGTTCAAATGGCCTTATCGCACCTATTAAGTGACGCAATACATTAACTTCCGGATCTTTAATCTGATAATTAATCATAAACAGCCAAGCCCATACCACAATCGGAATACTTATTAAGATCAAGGCTGTTTTGTAGAGTTTCTTTTTACAAAGTGTGATAATCTCGGCTGTTCCTATCATGAAAAAGATCAACCAACCAGTTATTCTTCGGACAGAAAAACCCAAATTCCACCACTCACTCCACGAAGCAATAAAATAAATTTGTGAAGCCATAAGTAAACAAAGGAGAATGCCAATCCTTTTATCGCGCTTTATAAACAGAAAAAAACCGATTGTTACAGGTAACAACCATGGCATCCAATTAAACAAACCATGATAATTTGAAAATAGCATCGGTATAATTTGAGGTTTCCAAGGATTGAAAACGTGCAAATCTGCCGTCCCCATCGACTGACGGGATATAAAGAATGTTCCATACAATATTTTCCAATATGTCAGCTGCAATCCTATCATAATCAATAAGCCGGTTATGAAGGTGAGAAGCTGTTTCCAGATTCGGGCATATCGACTATAGACGCGAGGTAAATAAACAGCTAATGGAAATAAAATCAAAGCGAAGGCCTGATACCGAACAATACCAGCATATCCAATTAGCATACCCCAAAGAATGTGAACATTCAGATTTGTCATTGAGATAGAAAGGGTTTGTTGTTTGTAGATCAAAAGGAAAAAGTATATTGAGAGATTGACCAGTAAAAAATCTATGCTATGGGAAAAGGTCACATCACGGGTCAAAAATGGGATAAGGTTACTTGAGGCAAAAATGAATAGTGTGGCTCCACATGACACACCAGGTGAATACCAGAACCTCAATATTCGATACGCCGCAACCATTCCTCCCCACCCAATAAGAAAACTCCACCAACCGAGCGCGATTATGTACGGAAGAGAAAAGCCATCTGTTGCAAAATTGGTGTTCCATCGGCTGATTCCAGAAAAAATTGTATGAGACAGCAGAATTGCAGGGTACCAGGTGAGAGCACTTCCAATTGGAAACACTACATAGCGATAGCCTCTGGTTGTAAAAGTTGGCCTAGAAACAAATCCAAGTAATTGTTTTGTTTGACCTGTTATCTGTCGTCTTGAGATATCGTTCCATCCAGGTACCGCGTAGTAAAAGGATTCATTGTAAGTGTTTAAATCTTTGTCAATGACCAGAGATCTGGCTGGAGTTACATAAGGAATTCCATCATAACGAATAATCGGGCTGAAGAACACAAAATATGTCAAGCAAGCAAACACGCAAAAAGCTATTGCTGAATACTTATCTGTCCAACTTGTAAAATTTTCAGCAGCTTTCATTATCTAAATATATCCAAGAATTCTTATCATTTAGTCTAGAGTTACGTTGAGCTTTTAAATCTACCGGAACATAATTTTCTGCTGAATGCTTCATAACAGAAACTTAATAGTTCTTTACCTATCCAATCAATATATCTTATCTAATCGATCTATCCAGATAAACACGGGTCAGATTTGGGTAATTTTTGTATAAATTCACGTGTGATCTGCATTCGATTAACCCCCCGCCATCCAAGGCATTGCCGGATTATAAAAGCTTTAGTTTTTAAGGGTCAAATAATTTGCTTGAAATCATGAAGGAAATATCTGTCATTATGCTTCTTTTTTTTTAACATTTAGGATAATATCCCAAATTGTTTCCATTCTGGAGGTGTCTATGATTAAGCGGTTTTTGATTTTTTCCTTTTCTTTATTCCTGACCACGTCTATCGTCCAGGGTTATGAATGGTATTTTTCTTTTGAAGCAGGTCATTGCCTTCCTCTGAATTCATTTGATGCCCTTGTCAATGACGACCTAGTCTATGGCCTCAGCGTTGATTATATGCCGAATTTTATCCCTGGTGTTCGTGTTGTCTATAATCATCAGAAATTCCCGGTCAATACCGAAAAATTGGGTAGTTCGATAAAAATTGATTCGTTGGGTGTCTGGGCGGTCATGGATTATTCTTTTCCAGAATATTTCAGGTTTTTTGGGGTGGTCGGCCCTTCATATTTTTCTTCTCAGGGCACTCAAAAAATGAATGATTGGAGCCGTTCCAGTGTAATTGGTTGGAGCGCTGGTGCGGGGTTCGACTTTGAACCAATTCCTGGATGGGGCTTTCGTTTCCAGTCTGTGTATAGCTCCGCCAATTTCGGTCGCGGATCTTCTCGTGCAAGCTGGGTTAACTCAACCATCGGCATGAGTTTTAGATTCTAATCCTCGCAAACATATTACCTGAAACAAAATCCAATCATGAACTCCATTAATGAATTTTTCGAAGCAAACAGACAAAAATTACTGAATATTCTCCCAGATAAAAGTGTTGCTCTGCTATTTGCAGCTACCCTGAAAACAAGAAGTTGGGATTCGCATTACCCTTTTTGTCAAGACAAGAATTTTTATTATTTGACCGGATACAAAAATCATTCTTCTGCGGTTTTAATCAAAAAAATCGGCTCCGCTGTTTCAACAGTTCTATTTGTCGTAAAACAGACCCCATCTCAAATCCACTGGTCAGGTTATCTTCCAACGATTGAAGAAGCTTCGACAATCACTGGTATCCAAACGGTTAAACCGTTAGACACCTTGAATACACACCTTACAGCTTCGCTTAAATATGCTGACCACTTGTATTTGGATTTTCACCCGATCAATCCCAATGAACCTTTGACTCCCGAGTTGCAATTTGCCGACATGATGCGCCTTAGGCATCCACACATCACAATCCATCCCATTCATAATCTTATGGCTCAATTACGGGAAATCAAATCTTCTGAAGAAGTCGCCAGAATATCAAGCGCTATAGAACTCACACACAAGGGTATAGAACAAGTGCTCCGCTATATTCGTCCCGGCGTTCCCGAATATGAACTAGAGGCCCATTTCAATTTCGAACTTCATAGGAGCGGAACTAATCCTGCCTTTTCCGGCATTATCGCTTCCGGTAAAAACGCGACTGTTCTCCATTACAATGCAATGAAAGACGTTCTGAAACCTGATGAACTCATCTTACTGGATCTGGGAGCTGAGTATAAACACTATTCCGCTGATATCAGCCGCACTTTCCCCATAAACGGAAAATTCTCCAGTAAACAACGAGACATCTACTCTGTTGTTTTAGAAGCAAATAACAAAACGATCGAAGCCGTTACACCCGGTATTGCACTAATAGATTTGAATAAGATCACTCAAAAGGCGCTTGCAGAGGGCTTAAAAACACTAGGCTTGATAGATGATCTTTCCGACATCTCAAAATTCTATACACATGGCGTATCCCATTCGCTAGGGCTGGATACGCACGATATTGTTTCAGGAATTTACGAAGACCTCAGGCCCGGTATGGTTATCACTATCGAACCGGGTCTTTACTTTCCTGATGATGGCTTAGGTGTCCGCATCGAAGATGACATCCTTGTGACTGAATCAGGCTATCGCAACCTTTCAATTGACATACCGAAAGAAATCACTTCCATCGAAAATTGGATGTCATCCCTTCACTCATAAGAATGCCAAAAAGCGCCTATGACAACCCCTTCCCCTCTCACCAGCGATAATTCACATGCATCCGGTATAGAGCCATCGTCTATATCGAGCTTCATTTCGATCCGAAACCACCTATAAAGATACTCTATATCGCCCCATGGCTTGTGCAATTCAAAAACACGTTCGTCAGTTTCATCGTCTAACCGAAAATGCATCCAGCATGTTTTTTTATCATTCTTGACTAAAGTGACGTCTACGACTGCGGACTTCGGATCCGAACAAGCCGGTAATCCTATCAGGCAATAGCCGGTTGCCTTTTCACCTTTTGATGGATATTCAAATTTAATGGGTGAATGGGTCAGCGAAAGGATGGAATTTTCCCCTTCGAAACCGGATGCATTATGGATTCGTATCCGCTGAAAACCAGATGCCACTTCGCCTTTGACGATTCTTTGAGCTTCGATATCTTCAGCTGAACAATCTGAAATGATCATCAAAGCATAAAAGAGAATGATGTAGGCTGAAAATAGTTTCAGAGACAACTTTTTTGTCGGTGTTTTCTTGCTGAATAAAAGCATTATGAATCCACAGCAGAAGCTGACAAACAACAGGTTGTATATCAGTATCGTTCCTGCTGATAAATATGCTTGATTTTGGATCGATTTAAAGAGTTCTCCTATCAAAGCATATTTGAAAAACCAGATTTTCAAGCTTTTGAAAGCATTTGTAAAGACGGATAAGGTCGGGATGATCGGCTTGAAATTATCATGCACAAACGGCGTAGCATCACCTATCAAATTATGTAATATATTTACTTCCGGTTCTTGTATTTGGTAATTGATCAAAAACAACCACGCCCATGCCACGATGGGAATACTCAAAAAGAACAGGGATGTTTTCAGGAATTTCTTTTTACAAAACGCGATGATTTCTGCCGTTCCAATCATAAATACAATTAACCAGCCAGTTATTCTACGGACGGAAAAGCCCAAATTCCACCATTCGCTTCGCGACGATATATAATAAAATTGCGACGCTATGAGAAGATTAAACAAAACTGCAATCTTTTTATCGCGTTTGATGAACAGGAAAAATCCGATGGTTACCGGTAACAGCCAAGGCATCCAATTGTACACCCCATGAAATCTTGAAAACAACATCGGTAAGATTTGTGGTTTCAAAGGATTGAAAGAGGCTAGGTTTCCTGTACCCATTGTCTGCGTGGATATTAAGCAGGTTCCATATAATATCTTCCAATACAAGAGTTGCAATCCTGTTGTGAAGAGGAATCCGGATAGAAAACAAGCAGGTTGTTTCCAAGAATGTGGTGATCGCCTATTGTTTTTGGACAGATAAACCACCAACGGAAGTAATAGCAGAACCACATCTTGATATCGAACTATGCAGGCGTATCCGATAAGCATACCCCAAAGAACATGGGTATTTAGATTTGTCATTGAGATAAGAGGGGTTGAGTTTTTGTAAATCCGAAGAAAAACGAGTATGGAAAGATTGACCAGTAAAAAGTCCACGCTATGAGAAAAAGTCACATCACGGGTTAAAAATGGGATGATATTACTTGATGCATAGATGAACAATGTGGATCCACATGACAGCCCAGGCGAATACCAAAATCGCATTATTCGGTATGCTGCTACCATCCCTCCCCATCCGATAAGGAAACTCCACCATCCAAGAGCAATTATATAGGGAAGAGAAAAACCATCCGCAGAAAAGCTGCTATTCCATCTACTGATTCCGGACCAAATTGTATGAGATGCTATGATTGCGGGGAACCAGGTTAAAGCGTTTCCGATGGGGAAAACAACATATCGATATCCTCGGGTAGTATAGGGAGAAGCAAAAACGTACCCGATCAACTGATTGTTATAACCTTTTATCTGTCGGTTAAGGATATCATTCCATCCAGGTATAGAATAGTAGAATGATTCGTTGTATGTATTCAAATCTTGGTCGAAGACCAATGAACGAGCCGGAGACACATAAGGAATTCCGTCATAACGAAGAATCGGGCTGAAAAACACAAAATAAGTCAAACAGGCAAACACACAAAATGCCACGGCTGAATGTTTCTCAGTCCAACATCTATTATTCTCAGCAGTCCTATTCTTCCAGATGCGTCCAGGAACTGTCATCATTCAATCTATAGGCTCCCAGATAACGGGCTTCGGAATCCGCCCGCGCATATTCTTCGGGTTCGAGTATGGAAAAAAACTCCTCACTGTTTTTTCCTCTGTATAAATAATATACCTTTCCGCGATTCTTTTTGCAAAACATGCGAACAGAATGTAACCGTAAGTCTTCTCTGGCTTTTTCCACAATAGATCGGGCCTGCCTGACAAGGTCATTATGTATTTGGTCCAACAATTCAAGTTTTTGAATGGCCGGTCCTTTAATCTCCCGAATATTTTCACTGATATCAATATCGGATTCACCATCGATATATCTTTCCAAAGAGCGAAACGGAGAGTGTCTGAACCGAGTTGGGAAGATGGACTCCTTTTTTTCCAAGGCAATTTCATTCTGATTGATATCCGTTTTTTTGTCATCCATCGTTTTCAATCCAATGAATCTTTTTCGGTTTTGGAAGAAATCGTTTCGCCGGCTTGTAAGATATTGGTTGCCCAATCACTTACTTTTATATCCGGATATACTAAACAATTTCCTTTCATTTTGCTATCGGCAGGCACCACACTTCGAGTTCCCAGTAATGTAATACCGTTATAAAGATGGTTTGGGAACATGGTGTTGGGCGAATCCGCTTCCGAGGGTATCAATTCCGATCTTTCACCGATGGTCGCGTATTTGTCGGCTATTACGCGAAAAACCCGACAATTTTTCTTAACGATCACGTCGTCTAAGAGCACAGAATCCACGACTTCGGCCCCTTTTTCGACGATAACACCTGGTGATAAAATTGAATGATGCACTCGACCATTGATTTGGCATCCTTGAGAGATGAATGAGTTTGTAACTTGGGAGCATTTCGAGAATCGGGCCGGCGGTTGAAGACTCAAGCCCGTTGCTTCCATGTTTGTTCTGATATTCCAACGGTGCAGGTCAATCCTTTTTTCTTCGGAACAGAGAAGGTCCATTGAACTATCCCAGTATGACTCCAATGTGCCGACATCTCTCCAATAACCTTTAAAAGGAAAAGCAAAAACACCACCTTGTGAAACCAGCCTTGGAACCAAATCCGCCCCGATATCAGTTTTACCTCCGGCAACCAAGAAAGACATCTGTTCAAGAACAACATCTCTATCGGCGACATAGATACCCATCGAGCCCAGATTACCTTTCGGGCAAAGCGGTTTCTCCTGAAATTCCAAGACACGGTTCTTGGCGTCGATTACAGCAATACCGAAACGTGAAGCTTCACTCGGCAACACCGGCATTGTAGCGATTGTAAACCTCGCTTTATTTTCCCGATGAAATTGGATTAAAGGGCCATAATCCATTTGATAGATATGATCACCCGATAAAATAAGTATGTCTTTTTCACCACCTCGATCAATAAAGTCTTTATTAACCGCAATAGCGTGAGCTGTTCCTTTGTACCAGTCTTTGGCTGTCGCGCCTTGAGCGGGCGGAAGTATTCGACACTCACGAGTTCTGGCAGACATATCCCAGGATATCCCGGTCCCAATATGTCCCATCAAAGACAAAGGTAGATATTGCGTCAGGACTCCAATCCGCATAATACCCGAATTCATCGCGTTGGACAAAGTAAAGTCTATCAGACGGTAAATGCCGCCAAAAGGCACTGCCGGCTTTGCCCTGTGCCAAGCAAGTGCATTCAGCCTTGTCCCTCTACCTCCAGCGAGTATCATGCATACCGGAGGCTTTACCATCACACCTCCCCTCGAAAAATTGTCATGCCATCGTTGACTTCACATCCTTGAAACATCTTCGATTGTGTTTCAGGATATATCATGACATTTGTTCCAATCCGCATTTTATCAGGTATCTGAGCACGTTTACCAATAACCGTCAAACCGCAATATAACAATTCAGGCGTTGTCATATTCGCGATCAAACTTTCATCAGTTTGCTTTCGACAGCCTACCCGAACATCAGCTCCCACCGACACGAATTTGTCAACCACCGACCGTTGAATTACTGAGTTTTCTCCAATCGTAACGCCTTCCATTAACACTGAATCGATAACTTCACTTCCCTTTCCGACAACAACTAGCGGCGATAACACGGAATTTTTCACAGTGCCTTCTATGATACAGCCAGGCGAAATTATCGAATTGACTATTTTTGCGTCTGCCCCTGTTTGAATTGGCGGGTGATCACCAATCCTTCCGGTATCGTAATTTGTGAATAGTTTCCATTTTGCCAGATCTATCTTTTCGGTCTGATCAAGGCAGTCAAGGTTTGCCTGGTAGTAAGACTCAAATGATCTACTGTAAGACCAATAACCACGATGGATATAAGCTGAAACGCGGTTTTTTTTGACAAGTTCAGGTATGATTTCATCATATATTTGAAACGTCTTTCCTGTTTTTGCGTTCTTTTTCAATTCTTTGATCAGCACCTTTGTATCAAACAGATATACCGTCATCGATGCCAAATTTGAGAAATATTCAGCAGGCTTCTCTCGATATTCTTCCACATAACTATCTTGGCTCACCTTTGCCACACCATAGAGATGAGCAGTCTCTTTCGGAACAGGAGTGACTGCCATGGTAAGATCTGCTTTTGTTCGTCGATGAATTTCGAACAAAACTCCATAATTCATTCGATAAATATGATCGCCTGAAACGATAAGCGTCAGAGGACATTTGTGCTGTTCGATAAACTCACAATTTTGATAAAGCGCATCGGCCGTGCCTTTATACCAATCTGCATCTGTTTCTCCGGAATGAGGTGGAAGAAACCTGACACTTTTGTCAAAGCTGCGAAAATCCCAGTATTTACCATCGCGGACATGATCCATCAGTGAATAAGGCCTATATTGACTGAGTATGCCTATTTTGCTGATTCCACTGGTTGAAAGGTTTGTCAGAGCACAATCGATTACACGGAACATGCCTCCAAAAGGCATTGCTGATTTAGGGCGATACATGGTCAGAGCCGCCAACTCATTGACTCGACCACCGGCCAGAATCAATCCCAATGTATTCTTCATATACAGCGTGTCTCCCCATCAGGAACAAGTTGACGACATCTCAATCCTGCTATCTTACATCTCCCTGCGGAGTGAGAATAAATACTTTAAATTCCTGATCCCATCTTGCCACAAATTCAACTTGGACTCACCTACTCGTGTTATGTATTTAAATTGTACCGGCACCTCACGTGCTTTAATGTTTTTATTTTTAAATGCTCGTATTTTGAATTCTTCGGAAAACGGCATTCCATCACTTGTCACATTGACCTGATCCAAAACTGTCTTTTTAAACACCCACATGCCGCTTTGGCTGTCACGCAACCGAATACCGAACAGTAAACAAGTAACCAAACTTAAAGCGATATTCCCGAAATAACGCTTGATCAACTCAAAGTTATGTCCCCATTGCACGGGAATTCTAGCCGCTGATACAAAATCTAATTTATCTATATGCAACGTGTCCAGAAGGTATGAGATCGCATGCGCTGGATATGTCCCATCACCATCCATCGTGACGATGATATCGCCTGTGGCTTGAGGTAATCCAGCTTTATATGCTCTTCCATATCCCTGCCGTTTCTCATAAATGACTTTTGCCCCTAAAGACTGAGCGACCTCAGATGTTCGATCAGTGGAGTTGTTGTCCACAACGATAATTTCATCTATGAAATCCGGTAAAGCCGGAATGACTTTCGCTATACCGCCTTCTTCGTTGAAACAAGGAATAACAACTGAGATTTTATAATTATTTCGCATTTACTCACCTCCGGAAAAAAGTCGGCTAATTTTTATTCGACCTGTTTCGAGCAAAACCTTGAACAAGAGAATGGGATTAAACATCACGGCATTGGTCAAAAAACACTCATAGGTACAATAGCAGGCTTCCTTTCGAATCGCCGAGCGAATTTTCTCTGCATTTTCCGATTCCAAAATTGCTCGAAAATTATACCCGGATGTTCTTAAATTACCCAAAGTTTCATTACGTAACTCACATGGTACAACATCGCCATTTGGATAGATGACAACGCCAAGACGCGCTGCGTAGCAAGGAACAATAAACCTATTTTCTTTTCTGATTCTGTGTATCAGGCGCTGTCTGACCATTTTCATTGCATTGACCATATCGGCAAAAGGATAACCGTGATATCCTTTCAAGCTGTTGTTTTTCATGTCACGATCCAGCATCTCGGAAAACTTGCGATAATTTTCCATATTAACATCCAAGGCATCTTTTTCTCTTGGATCACCTCGACATAGTAAGTGGTTGATTGTTACCACTCCCAATTCATTTCTAAGAAAAGTATACAGGGCGTCAAGTTTATCGTGATTATAAGCTGACACCGTGACAGCAACATTCAAATTGAAATTATCATATCGACTCGTCAGTTTTTTAAGCTCGTGATAAGTCGTTACAGCACGCTTGAACAGGCCAGGCTTTCGACGAATAGCGTCATGGTCTTCTCCGATCCCGTCAATAGAAACGTCAACGGCAAAATCAATGCCGGGGCAATCTTTCAAAATCCGCTCGGTTTCCGTAACAATTTTTTCGGTAAGAAAACCATTTGTCGGCATACCGAGGTTCCTAAAACCTGGTTTGCGATACAGTGTTTTGACGATTTCAGAAATGTCGTCTCGAATAAATGGATCCCCGCCGGTAATCAGCAGAAACAAAAGAGGGTTCATATGGCGAGACATCATTTCTATTTCTTCCAACGTCAGTTCATCCGTGTTACCGGTTTTCTGACCCAGAAGACAGTGTTTACAATTTGCAGTACATCTTTCTGTGACGAATAACACCACGTAATGTGGCAAGACACCTGTTTTCCTAAAAATTACAGGGGCAAATTTTAAATAACCCGGCACCGGCATTTTGCTAGTCATCCTCCATCCCGGCTATTTCCCATCCGGAAAAAGCCAATATAGCCGAGAATACTCGAGGGTTCAAATTTTATGTTGTTCGGTTTTTTGATTAATCGTTTGGAGGTAGAGCTTCACATATGCTTCCGCACTTTTCTTCCAAGAAAAATCTTTTCTCATCGCGGAATCTTGCATTTGATTATAATGAACTCTTCGATCGAACCAAGTGCTGACAGCCCAACCGATCGTGTTATATAAAGCCTGTGGGGTTGGGTCATAGAATTTGAAGCCCGTTCCACTTCCGGTTTTCTCATTGTATTGCTCAACAGATTCATCTAATCCACCGGTTGCTCTAACCAAAGGCAAGGTGCCGTATTTCATGGAATATATCTGATTTAATCCGCAAGGTTCATAAATCGACGGCATGACAAAAAAGTCAGCGCCTGCTTCAATCCAGTGAGCCAATTTATTATCATAACCGATCATGGACGCGATGCGACCGGGGTATTGTCCTGGTAGCTGCGAAAAAAAAGTTTCCAACAAAGGATCGCCTGAACCCAAAATGACAAACTGACAGATCATTTCTCTGACTGCTTTCCCAATGATTGGAGCCAATAATTCCAGACCTTTTTGCGAAGCGAATCTACTTACAATTCCAAAAATAGGGATAACAGGGTCTACGGATAGACTCATTCGTTTTTGCAGATAATATTTGCAAGTGTTTTTTCCATTCATCTCGTCAACAGAATAATTGGCAGGAATCAATGGGTCGATTTCCGGATTCCAAACAGCATAATCAACGCCATTCATAATACCTTGGAATCCTTCCGCTTTATCGTTGAGATAGGGCGCCAGGCCATATCCCAGTTCCGGGGTTCGAACTTCATCGGCATATTTACCGCTCACAGTCGTCACCATGTCCGCATAATGAATACCCCCTTTCAGGAAATTGACGCGACCATGATCTTCAAACTTATCCGAAGTAAAATTACTCCATTGCAATCCAAGATATTCATAACAATCCGCTGAGAAAACACCTTGGTATGCAAGATTATGAATGGTTAAAACAGATACAGCTTTTCCAATGACAGGATGATTCCAATGCCATATCTTTTGATAAGCGCAGCCTAGAGCTGTTTGCCAGTCATGCACATGCAGGACATCGATTCTGATATCGAGATCGATTATCATCTGAAGAGCAGCCCGTGTAAAAAATCCGAATCGGTATGGATTATCTGGATAATCTTTAAATGAGTCATCGTGGTAAAGTCCGTGTCTTGCGAAAAAGGTATTGAATTCAATTAAATAAACAGGAACTTCATCTTTGATGACTTTATGAACAGAGCACCATTCCAGTTTGTTTCCCATCCACACTCCCATAGAAGGCAGCACTGTAGTAGCATTCATCGAACCCAGGTTAATATCCGCGTATTGGGGAATAACTATGAACGGATCGTGGCCTAAAAGTTTCAAAGCTTTCGGCAGCGAACTAACAACATCAGCCAAGCCTCCCGTTTTAATAAAGGGTTCGCATTCAGATGCAATAAATGCAATTTGTAACGGCCCTTGTTTCATTTTAGCCCATCTCCTCAAAAAACAAGACTATCTTTCCGTCTTTTTTCGCGTTTCAGCCTCAAAACAATCTTGCCTGATAATATATTTTTTATAAGAGGTTCGCTAATTTTCCTTGCCTCTACAAATACATATAGATAGTATATTTTGCGGTTTATTCCAATGATGAGGTAACGATGGAGCATTTGGATACAGATTGGGGAGAGACATCTTTCAGGGAAAAATTCAGATTTCTGATATTTATTTTTATCGTTTTACTCAGCATGGCAATCCTAGCATATTTATTTCTTGGTTCCGACGGCATTTTACGCATGATTGGTCTGAAAGATAAAACCTTCAAATTTGCGCTTTCCGTCGAAGCAGTTCCTACTGATTCTTCTGTGCAATTGAACAGTGCTCCCATTGAAAACCCGGCTCGATCGCCTGTTTCATGGTCGCGGGGTAATTCCTACCGCATCGAAGCTTCTCATCCAGCATATTATTCCGAATATATTATCATAAATGTTCCTTTGACACCAAACACTCCACCTGAAATTATCCCGAGCTCGGACAGTGTCAATTTCATCTTCGATCAGACTGCGCTTGAAATTCATTTCAATCTGAAGCCTGAATATATCAAAATGTCAATTGAATCCAATCCATCAGGAGCTTCCATAGAAATTGACGGCGTCTCAACAAAAAAAACCACGCCTATGGAGTATGAGTTTAAAACCGGCCAATCAGTAAAAATTTCAGCGACGAAAACCGGCTATCAGCAGAAAGTCATGGATTTTCGAGTGCCGGACTTTCCTCCGGAAAAGCCATTGATGCTTGAACTAAAGCGAAATCCATCTCCTTCGCCAACTCCTGCACCAAAACCAGGTTCCAAGCCGACACCAAAGCCTAGTGCCAAGCCAACACCAAAACCTCCTTCGGAAGGCTCTCTCCAAATGAACAGCGACTTTCCGATCGATGTATATTTGGGTTCGCGTAAAATCATTGCCGGTAAAACCAAAGCGACCGTTTCACTGCCGGTGGGGAAACACAAGCTTCGGCTTATCAATTCAACTTATTTATTGAATATCGAACAAACCGTCACAATAGCGGAAAAACGCACCCATACGATCACTCTGGATTCTCTTGGAAAAGTGATGTTGGAATCAACCCCCCCGGGTGCGACAATTGAAGTTGATGGACATGTTTTAGGAAAGACTCCAGGGACATTTGAAGTATATCCCGGGTTATATAATATGCGTTTCATATTTGATCGATGTAATGATGAGCAAAGCATATGGGTAAAAGCGGTATCAAAACAAACACGAAAGATACCGACCGTTCGAGGTTGTTTACAATGAAATTTTGTTTGATATCCTTTTCTATATGTTTATTTTTCGTAGCTACGACGCAAAGCCTTGAAGCTCAATGGTATGCTCAGCAGGATAACACACTGACAGCTATAGAAGAATTGATTCATTTGGAACAATGGGCGTCAGCAGAAGCATCTCTTTTGAAATTTGTTTGGAATGACCCATTTGGAAAAGAGGGGATTCGAGCAGCAGAATTGTTATCTCGTCTGTGTATTATAGCCCACAAGGCTCCGGAAGCAATGGAATGGCTTGAAATTGCTCTTGAGAACCCGACTATTTCTGAAGAACAATTTCACAGTATAAAAAATCGGCTGGAACTGCTGCAGCGCCTTTATATTCCCGGACAGGACTACAAATTAGATACTGAATTTCGCTTGACCGGTTCTGATTTGGAAAGCCCTCAAGAAATCGAAGCCACGCCTGATGGTGACTTAATTGTTTTGGATCGTTATCGATTGCTGGTTTTTTCCGGAACAAAAACAGGGCCTTATAAACTCAAACCACCGACCTTTCCACTGCCGGAGAAACTACGTAGTTTGAAGCTCCGCGGTCGTGATCCAGTTGTCGTGCTTGAAAACGGCTATTGGTTTGAAAATAGAATATACAGTTTTCAAGGCCCAGTGGAATTAACCCGAATTATCGATGCGGTGATAAATAGTGATAACAATTGGATGATACTCGATCGCAGAAATACCAACATGGTTGTTTTCGATATTGACGGTAAATTCTTGAATACAATCCCCGCGTTTCCACCAAACGGGAATGAACAATTGCTAAAGCATACATCTAAAGGATGTTGGATTATGACACCCTCTTCACGTCAAATTACCACCATCGGGACAACACCGAGTGTTAAGATACCTTTCAAAGGCGCCAATTACAGCTTGAGCAACCCGATCAGCATGGCTACGGACTGGTTCGGGCATCTTTATGTCTTGAATCAGAATAAAACAATTGCGATTTTTTCACCAAAAGGCATCTGTCTTAAGACCGTGGCTCTTGATTCCAGGGGTGATATTCTTCGTTTGCCCACGGATATTTCGATTGGACAAGACGGCAGTATTTTTATTGCTGACAGGAGACGTCATGAAATTTTCTGTTTCCGATAAAATCTTGTTTATCATATTTTTCTGCATTACAGCTTTTTCCGCTCTCGCACAAATTGAACAGGAATATCTTCCACATACACACACACTGCACGAAATGACACTTAGATTGAACGTTCTTGAAAATAACATCCGCCAAATCGATCCTGATATAGCCGTTCAGGAACTTCGATCCATACGGGAACAATGCGAAGTTATGCTCCCCTCCTTACAGATTACACAACAACAGGACGCTCGCCACCTAATGCTTAGAACTCTGGTTTTGGAAATGGTGCTAAATTACGTTGATGGAAGAAAAAACATAGCTGAATCAATAGCTGATGAGGTATTACGTCTTGATCCCGCCCAAACGCTGTCTGGAGAAATCGCATCACCCGAACTCGCAGAATGGTTTGAAAACATACGAGATCGCCATGCCGGTTTTTTAACGGTAAACAGCGATCCGACAAATGCCTTGGTTTATTTAAATGGCGTCGAAATAGGCATTACACCGCTTGAACATACGTTCGTACCTGTCGGCACCCATTCACTTCGGATAATGCGTTCCGGTTTTGATGTTTTCGAACAGGCTATTTCAATTGAGCGTAATCAAACATTAGTTATCAGTTCGCAGTTAACAAGAAACTCTGGAAACCTTCTTGTTTGGATATCTCCACCTGGAACCTCGATAACTTGTGATTCTTTTCCTGAACCCATTGTAACCAAACCACTTTCACCAATCTTTTATTGGATTCTATATTCTATGGGGTTTTATCCTCCTGATTTTTCGCAACCATTGATTGTTCAAGCTATTCCTCAAGGGCAACGTTATTTGTCTATTGAAAAAGAATGCCGGAAGCCTATCGAATACACAATTACTTTCGATGCTGAAGATTATTACCTTCCATTGCTGATGCTTGAGACGATAGAAACCCGGATCGATGTGACGACTGAACGAGCCGGTAAAAAAGTATTTGTCGATGGAAGTTTTGTTGGTTTGACACCATTACACGGCGCCATTGTTTGCCCGGGAGAACGATTGATCAAGGTGGTTTTTGACAATAAACTGGAATGGTCTCAAACTGTAACCTTGCCGCCTGATGCCGAGACGCTTTTTCAAGCTTTTCCCAGACCTGGAGTTCTTTTTCTGGGGACGGCATCATTCGATCAAAAAACAGCCATCGAGGGAGAAGCAAAGGTTCTTGAATGGATCGAGCAGTCCGGCGCGTTTAACATTATGCCCGTCCTGCAGTCCCGGCAGTATCGTCTTTACTCTTCGGTTGCTTCGGTTTTTGAGTCATTAAAAACACCTTCTTTTGACCCCTTTGACGCGTCTTGGACTGCCAAATTGGCTGATATGGTTGCATCTTTGGCCAATACTGACGCCAACCTCTATGTTTTTGCCAGGCTTGTACCCGAATCATCACATGAAAAAGCTTTCCTTTTTTTCATTCATCGCGATTCAACCAAGCCTGACGTCATACCTTTGCCCACTGGTACATCCTCAGAAAAATTGCGACAGATTGGATGGGATTCTTTGCTTTTACCTGAAATGACACGGCTTCGATCCGGATTGATGGTAACAGAACTCAAAGACAAACTTTTTATTTCCAACATTATACCTGGTGGTCCTGCAGAAAATTCACGTCTTCAACCGGGTGATATTATAACGAAGATGAACACCCATCCAGTGACGACTAAAAGGGAATTTGAAGCAATTTTACGCCAACCCGACTCTCCGGAAGCCATGCCGATAACTTGCTTACAAGATGGAAAACCCTTTGAAACTATCATTCAGATGAAAAGACAACCATTGATTGAAGCGCTTGGAAGCAAAAAGAGACCCAATAATATATTTCTAGCTCAATTGGAAATCCTTGCATCAACGCACACCCCCATCCCAGACTGGTTAACAGTCAATGCCGGAGTCTGCTGTTTGGCAATTGGCCGCCCGGATAAAGCACGCGATTATTTTGAAAAATGCTCTCTTGTAGACCCCGACGGCATCAACTTCGGTACACTATCCTATTTACAATTTCTGGCCGAAAAATCTTTACGCAATCAAGCAGCCGCAGACGCGTTTTATAAGTCAGCACAGGAGTCGTCAGGTGCAACAATCATCCATGGTGATGGACCATCGCTTCAAAGTTTACTACATTAAAAAAACGTCTCACCTTTATTTTGAGACGTTTTCGAAATGCCGAAGGGGGGACTTGAACCCCCACGAACTTGCGCTCACTAGACCCTGAACCTAGCGTGTCTGCCAATTCCACCACTTCGGCTTCATGACCAGCACTAAGTGTGCAATTTGGAGGTGCTTTTGTCAAGAAAAATTAAAGCCCATCGAATAAGTGGTTATTTTAAACGAAAAGCATCTGGAGCCGGTAGCATATATGACTCTAAATCACAAACAGATATTCAAATCCCTGGAAGCCGGAACCTTTATCTTGTCGACAAGGATTTAATTGAAATCTCAATTCCAATAAACAAATCCAATTGGAAAAACAGATTATCCATTGCGTTGTTAAAACGTCGCAGCGACCCGGTAATCGGTTATTTCAAAGTTACCGGTAGAGATGCCAGAGTATTTCCGTTGGATTCTAGAATCTCACCACCGATATCAATCGTTGGAAAATATCCGATGCAGGCCATCGGCAAGGTTGTCGCTGTGCAATTGATGCCAGAAAAACGCTTCCATACAGAACCGAAAGGCACTATTGTCAGAATAATTGGACATCGGCTTGCCTCTGGTGTTCAAACCGTGATTATTACTGAAAAATTCAATATTCGTGATCACATGCCGGAAGAGGTGATTCGAAATGCTGAAAAGTTGATCGATCAGGCAAAGAATAAAACGCTTGAGAAGCGAGTCGATCTGCGCTCGATCCCGACTATAACCGTTGATCCGCCTGATGCAAAGGATTTTGACGATGCCTTGTCGATTCAGGATATCCCCTCAGGATATCGACTAGGCGTTCATATTGCTGACGTTTCACATTATATACCTCCAGATTCC
Source organism: bacterium (assembly GCA_049652745.1). Taxonomy (GTDB): domain Bacteria; phylum CSSED10-310; class CSSED10-310; order CSSED10-310; family CSSED10-310; genus JBASEY01. Next base: position 62,694 of record JBASEY010000030.1, read on the forward strand.
CTCGTGGACAAAGAAGCATTTTTAAGAGGAACTTCCGTTTATTTGCCCGAAAGAGCCATTCATATGCTGCCAGCGCCTTTTGCGACGGAAATCTGCTCACTGATCCCTCACCAAGACAGGTTAACTGTAACCGTAATGATCGACTTCGACACTTCGGGCCATATGATCGAAGGAAAAATTTTCGAATCCATAATCCGTTCAGACGCCCGCCTGACATATACAGATTTTCTTGAAGCCGGTAAAAATCCCGACACAGATCGGATGCCGTCCGGGTTATTATTATCTGAGATATGCAACAAGTTAAAACATCTCTGCCACCTTCTTTTACAACAAAGAATCAATCGAGGAGTTTTAGATTTGGATATGCCTGAGACTCACTTTGAATTCGATTCGGAAGGAAATATTATTGGCATACACAAAAAGATGCGAAGCCAAGCAGAACAGACTATAGAAGAGTTTATGATAGCTGCGAATATCATTGTAGCTCGTTTTTTAGATAACGCCAAAATTCCTTATCTAAAACGACTTCACGAAGCTCCGAATATTTCGGAAATTGCTGATCTGAAGCAGAGCCTTGCACAATTGGATCTAATTCCGCCCCATAATCCATTAAATCCTCCTGAAGTTCGAGAGTTTCTGAATAAGATAGACAACGCTGCCATCCGGTCAGTGGCTTCCTATAGAATTCTTCGATCAATGAAACGCGCCGTATATTCAGCCGGTAAATCCGGTCACTTCGGGTTGGCACTGGATTCTTATACCCAGTTCACGTCACCTATTAGACGATATCCGGATCTTGAAGTACATCGTTCAGTTAAAACCGCCTTAGGAATCCCGGGATATTTTGTCGACAAAAAAAACATACTTGAAAGAAAAGCTTTATCCTTGTCGGAATCTGAGAGACGAGCGCAAGAAGCTGAATGGGAAGCTCAGAAAATTGAAAAAATCAGGTTCATGCAATCCAAAATCGGCTCAGAATTTTCCGGCACCATCACACATATCGTACCATTCGGCGCCTATATTGAAGTTGAAGAGCCATTTGTTGAAGGCTTTTTACCCGTTTCACGCATCGATACAAACATGCTTTACAATGAAAACAGAAACTCCCTTTCATCTCACGATAATTCACTCCTATTAAAACCGGGCTATCAAATACGTGTCAGACTGGAAATCGCCGATATCGATCGTGCTATGCTGGACTTCAGCCTGATCGATTCCGTCTAAAAAAAACGGCCGTCCATATACTGAGTTCAAACAAAAGCAGCATCGGTACTGCCAGCATTATTTGTGTGACGGCGTCCGGCGGTGTAAGGAAAGCAGCAATAATAAAAATGATTACAATCACATATCGTCTTCTTTCGCGCAACCAGGTCGGTGATAGAAGCCCAAGCCGAGAGAGAAATGCCGATAAAACCGGCATCTCAAAAATAGTCCCAAAAACCAATATCAATCGTGTCGTCAGTTTAAAGTAATCTGTCAGTGTGATCATAGGTATAATCACTTCACTGGAGTAACTTAGAAAAAATGTGAATCCCCAAGGTAAAACCAATTGATAACAGAAGATTGCGCCTGTAATAAACAGTAAAATGGATAGAAACAAAAATGGCACCAACAGTTTTTTTTCTTCTTTATGTAGAGCTGGAACCACGAACTTCCATAACTGATACAATAAAAACGGCACGGCAATGAAGATTCCACTGAAAAACGCCAGTCTAATATGCACAAAAAACACTTCCGGCAAGCTGGTAAAAACCATTTTATTTTGCATTTCAGGGAGAATTTCCAATAAAGGTTTCGCCAGAAAATTGAAGATATCGTCAGCAAAACAATAAGCGATAAACGAGCAGGACAAGACTATAGCAATTGAGTGTATAAGCCGGCGGCGAAGCTCTTCAAGATGTTCAAGAATCCCCATTTCACCGTGAGAATCAAGCTCATCGGCTTTGTTCATCTGATTTCTCTTCTTCATGATTTTCCTGTTGGTCGGCATCTTCTTGATCCATCGCTTCGAGTTCCATAGCTGATCGAAATTCCCAGACTAGTTGACGAAGTTCGCGAGTCAATTGGCCTAGAAGCCTGGCCAGTTCAGGTAAGCGTTTCGGCCCAAACAATATGAGCGCTACTATAAGAATGACTATTATTTCCTGAAAACCAATTCCAGAGACCATGGCATTATAATAGCTGAAAACAGGAGAGTGAGCGAATTTCTTTTTGAAGTCAGGCAGTCGAAGCCTTATAAAAAACTTTTAATTTTCTTTAAATATCGGCTATAATTATCTTTTGTTTACGTTGTTTCTTTCGAATAGAAGGAGATCTTATGGGCATAATTTTAAACGAGTTAAAACAACGTTTTCCCAATTATCCGAATCTTCGGGCTGTAGAAGATTTTGTTTATAAAGTCGTCAAAGAATTAGACCCTCTTCTGGTCATCATGTTTGGCGCTCTTCCACGAGGTGACTATACCTATAACAGTGATGTCGACGTCCTTCTTATCCTGGACAAGGCCATTACCTGGAATGAAATCTACGCTTTTGGCGGTGGTGTAGTGCAGCCGATTTCAAAAACACGGGATGATTTTGTTCTTCAACTGAAACGAGGCAATCCATTTTTTATCCAGATAATGGAAGAAGGAATTATCTTGCATGCAAAAGAGGGCGTTCTTGAAGACTTCAAGATAGTGGCCTCCGAAACGATTTCCGATATGCGGATGACACGTGTTGAACGAGGTTGGGAGTTGGAAGAAGATGACATCGATCAGGACGAGGATTAACCAGTCATCCTAAAACCTGGAATGTTAGAAATTTACCATTGGACAAACTGACTTGAAACCGGAACATCGAAATTATTTAGAATAGACTTCGTTGGTATTGCCTTTTTTTGATTTCCAGGCTCTTTTTTTTCGGTACAGTTGCCAGTGAACACCCACCCAGTTTGAATCGATAAGCTCTCTGATGTCTTTTATTTTTACATTCCGGGCATTCTGAATATCCGATCGTTGTTTCATTTTTTTGGGGATACCATAACAGGCTGAAGCCAAACTACGACAATAAATTACAAACCAGTTTCCTGCAAGGCTTCTTATCCCGATCCATATCATATGCGCCAAGATATGAGGCCAGTAAAGCAGCCAGAGATAGAATGGTAGGTTTTTCACAAGGATCCAAACAAGATTTCTATGATACCAATACAGTGTCTGCTTTGGCGCCGCGGTAGATCGGACGGAATGGTAGAGTTTTGCATCCGGCACATAAAGAACACGAAACCCTGCCAATCGGGCGCGAAAAGAAAAGTCGATATCTTCCCCAAAGGCAAAAAAATCCTCATCGAACAAACCGATTTCCTTGATTACTTCCCGCCGTATCAACATAGCGCATCCGCTGGCCGAAAAGACTTCTTTGTGCTTGTCGAAGTCGGTTCCATCTTGTTCGAGCCATCCTTTTTTATAACCAAACCCCGCTATCGTAAAACCGTCGCCAACAGTATCGATAAGATGCGGCGGTTCTGCGTAAAGCACTCTAGAGGTAAAGACATGAAAATCTGGAAATTTATCACGTGCTTCAAGCAGAGCATTCAGCCATCCGGGAAGCGCTTCCGTATCGTTGTTTAACAGGATGATATCGTCCTCTCCAGCAGCCGCTATTCCTGTATTCACAGCTCCGGAAAATCCCAAATTTTCCGGTAAAGCCATAGTGATTACCGTCTTCCAGTTTTCATTGATCCATTCCACTGTCCCGTCTGTCGATCCGTTATCGACGACGATAACACTTACCTGTTTCGGCAGTTGTTTTATGAGTGAAGGCAAAGCGGTTTCCAGCAAATGGCGGCCGTTCCAGGACGGGATAATCACGGAGATCATGAATCGGTTATTTTCCCTTTCCCTGCCAGAATGACCGGGATAGTTTGTACTAAGATACTCAAGTCCATCCAAATGTTATAATTTTTTATGTAATAAAAATCATATTCAAGATGTTCATGCAATGGCTTATCTCCAGGTCCAAGAATCTGCCAGAGGCCCGTCAAGCCGGGTGGAACATCGAGTCGTTTTCGTTGCCAGGTTTCATATGTGCTGACGATTTCCGGAACTTCAGGTCTTGGCCCCACCAGACTCATTTCACCACGCAGCACATTGAGCAACTGGGGCAACTCATCCAGATGTGTTCGTTGTAAAAACAGACCGAAGCGAGACATTTTTTGTTGGAGAAGAGCGTCTTTTGATGTGGGTACAACTCTGAAACGAAGCATTTTAAAAAGGCGTCCATTGCGTCCGACACGTTCCTGTTCCACAAAAATTGACCCTGGAATCAGTAGGTGCACCAGGATTGCTATACCAAAAGCCAGTATGAGAGCGGGTATTGCGAGCAGGCCGCCCAGTAAAAGATCTAGAAGTCGTTTTGAAGCTCTTCGTCCCCAATCATGGCGCTCCTCTTTCAAATCGATTACAGGTAAGCCTGATGAGGTTGACAGCACGGCGCCACCAGTCACGATCGTTGCCAATTCTGTTACGATTTTGAAACCTGCTCCCGTTTTTTCGCATCGCACAACAAGATCCAGAACCTGCTGATGGGGCCAGTCGCTTTTAGCTATAAAAACCTCATCGATATTGTATTCTGCTATGATTTTGTCAAGATTTGAGATCGTACCAAGAAAAGGGATATTCGCCCAGTCGGGATGTAGCTCTTCAGGTTGTATATCGTCAACGATACCGACAATTCGTTGTCCGACATCACCGGATTCTCGAAACTGCCCAAAAAGTTGTTGTGCCGCTGGGCCGGACCCGACGATAATGACCAGCGATGTTTGAAAGCCTTTGCGACGCAGCCTATCCTGAAAGCGCCTGACGATTGCTCGGCTGCTATTTACCGCAATGATCGCCATGACCCAATATAATAGGATAAAAAAACGTGAATAATCCCATTTTAGAAAAAACGATAGGATGATGATAGCCAGTACAGAATATGAAGCTGCTCGGGTGGCACTGGTAAACTCTTTTACTCGACTGTGATGGCTGTATTCTCGATATAAACCAAAAGATTGACATGAAAGAAGCAATATGGATAAGACAACAGGAAATAAGGACATATATAAACTGAGTGAATGATCGAAAGGAGCTAAAACAGACCTAAATACGGTCGCTCTAAACCAAAAACTGAGCAGATACGCGGCTGTCGCGGCAAATATATCGCTGAACAATAGTAAAAAGGGAAATAGTACACGGCGTTTTCGCTGAGCGATCATCCCGAACAGCATTCCTGTTCCAAAAACAATCGATCTGAGAAATACGGCTCCAGGGCAAAACCAGGCAAGACCTGGATCATTACGAAAGACATGGTATAAAAATGGAATTATGGCCAGAAAAAATAGGATTCCGAGCCATAAAGAAACGGTTAGACAGGCAGGATAAAATATACTTCCTATAAGGGACAGCATGAACAATCCCGTGGTGATGATTTGAACCTTCAAAGATTGGGGCGTGTATGAATCGCTGACAATTTTTTCAGGAAATTTCCGATAAACAAGCATTCTCCAATATGCGCGTGAAAATTTCAATTTCAAGTATTTTTTCGCTGTATTCGGATGAGAATGATAGACTATTGCCTTCGGATTAAAAACCATCGAATGTCCTTGGTGGGCAATTTTATATGACAGGTCGACATCTTCATTATTTGCTACTGGAAAATGAGCATCAAATCCACCCACTCTGCAAAAGACCGTTTTTCTGAATGCCGCCGCATATGAGTCTACAAAGTCAATAGATTCAGATCGGCTGAGTTTGGAATAACGCTCCATAAATTCAACCTGTGCGAAACGTGCCCATATCTCTGTTTGCCTTGTACGATAAGCGCCCTTTACGCCGACAACTGTAGGTGTCGAAAACGGCGTTACCATTTCTTCAAGAAAATGAACATCGGCAATACAATCCGAATCCGTAAAAACGATTATTTCGCCAGTAGATCGTTTCACTCCTTCATTTCTAGCGACAGCAGGCCCTTGATTCTGTTGATCGAAAACTCTGGCGGACGTTTTTCGAGCAATATCACCCGTGGAATCTTCAGAACCATCATTCACGACTATAATTTCATACATCTCCCGAGGTAACGACTGGTTTTCAAGAGCCCGAATGCACTTTTCCATATTTTGCTCGGCGTTATACGCGGGAATGATAACAGAAATATCCACCATCTTACTTTACCTGTCCGCCCATTGTTTCCAATTGCTCATAACACTTTCATAAACTGTGCCCACCTCGATGGAACGAATGCAATCAAATCGATCGCATTTTCCGAATGGCTCATTATCATAACATGGACTACATGGAATATCCGCATGTATAACTACGAAACGTCCGATTTCCGGCAGAAGAGCCCGCCATCTGCTGGGACCAAAAAGAGCGACGAAGGGACATCCAACTGAAAGAGCCAGATGCATCGGCGCAGAATCGTTAGTGACCAACATTCGTGCTTTTTTAAGCAGTTCCGCCAACTCAGCAAAAGATGTTGAGCCGACCAGATCGATAACACCGGGAATATCCAACAGTGTCTTGATTTGCTCACGATCCGATTCAGCGCCTGCAAGAACCACTTTGATTCCATCACTTTGTAATCGTTCAACCAATTGAAAATAACTGTCGACCGGCCAAATTTTCTGAGCAACCCAATCTCTAGGATTTCTACCACCTCCAGGACTGATAACAAGATATTCTCCGGTTCTCAGGTTTCTGTCGCTCAAGACCCCGGCCATAGCCTGCTCCGCTTCTACAGGAATGACAAAATCCAAGGCAACGCCGTCTGAAGGTATTCCCAAGACCCTGATAACATCTAGAAAATCTTCAACAATATAACGATTTCTGTCCAACCGCCAGGACGACGCATTGTGGACAGGGTATCGAAAGCCGTTGGAAACCGGCGCTGCTATGCGTCTTACTCCAGCAAACTTCACAAACCAATGCATAAGTTGAGACGGCTGAAATATTACGCCTAGATCATAAGCATTACAGCGCAGACGTCTTGCCAGGCTTATCAAAGCCAATGGCTTCGGACGGTGAAACACCTTATCAGGGATGGAAAATACTGAGTCAATATAAGGATTGCTTTTGATAGCCTCTACAGACCAATGCCCCGTCAAAAAATCAATTTTTGCAGCCGGATAGAATTTTTTCAAAGCACGTAAAGCTGGTGTCAGCAACAGAATATCGCCCAAAGCATGCGTTTTGACAACTAGTATCTTTTGGGGATTAGAATGAGAAAAACTCATGGTTTATCAGCCTATCACGCAACAATAAGCCTTTCCAGATAGTTTAGTATCTCAATTAGGATTTTGCCCGAGAACCATATGGCGATACTAGCCAGCCACGGAGATAAATCGAGGTCTCCAACTGGGGATACAATCCGGCGGATCGGTAACAGGATAGGCTCGGTAAGCATATAGACAAGGCTGACAATTGAGTTACGCGCTTCTAAATCCAACCAGGAAAAAATAACAGCCAATACCAGCAAAAAAACCAAAAATCGATGAATGCTCAACGCCTTTACAGCGATAAAAAATACCGGATGTATCCAGGTTTTCCAAGATGCTATATAATCACTAAGAGAAGATGCAACAAGCCCTTGTAGCAAAACCGTAGTAATCAAGCCCAGTAAAAAAATGACGACACCAGCCATAGGCAGAAACGTTTTTTTACTGGAAGTGTTTGAGTTTTTCCTAAAAAAACTTCCAAAAGGTACGACGATATCTTGGAAAAACCCCGAAATCGGGTTTCTTGAATACGCCGGCGTCATGGTAAATACAAAAAAACCAAAAGCCATAAATTGAATCATAAATATCAACAGCCTTCCCATACTCTCAGAAACAGCCTGTAATATCGTCAAATTCCTGGACCCCACCTGGATGAATTCTTTCTGATAAACCGGTATCTGCCAATATGCCAAAATATAAAGAGGTATTAAAACTATGATTGCTATCAACGGTAAATAATCTTTGCCGTGACGGTTGAAGTTTACAAGCTTGCGTATTTGAGTCAAAATTGGATCAGTGATGGCATCCACCGGGCGCAATGCCGAATTGAAAAAAAAGTCTCGAGGATCGATAACCAATTTCATGATAAACAGCACAATTAGGATATTGAAAACATAGTCTAATGATTTGATTAACGTTGTATACATAATTCACTCCTGATCTATCCAATTACACGCTCTCCAAAAATAGCCGTGCCTATTCTGACCATAGTGGCGCCCTCTTCAATCGCGACTTGATAATCATTGCTCATACCCATCGACAACTCTAACACTGCCTCGTCAATATAGTGTGTCGAAACAAGTTGATCAAATGCAATTTCCTTCAACCGTCGAAAAAAAACTCTTGCTTCCTCAGGATCGTCAAAATATGGAGGAATCACCATCAAACCTAAAAGCCGAATATTTTTAGCATTTTTTACCGCATCAATCAGATCGGCCAAGCGAGACACGGACACACCGAATTTCGATGTCTCTTCCGCGATGTTGACTTGAATTAAAACCAACTGAATCTTTGACAGTTTATTAGCCCATCGATCAATTTCTTTGGCGAGTTTCAATGAATCCAATGAATGAATGACATTGAAAAGTTGAACAGCCGTTTTTACTTTGTTGGACTGCAGATGGCCTATCAAATGCCACTCGACAGAACCCGGAATATGTGGTATTTTTTCAGCAGCCTCCTGAATTCGACTTTCTCCAAAAACATTTTGGCCTACCCGAATAGCAGCTTCTATCTCCTGCACCGAGCGAGTTTTTGAAACAGCGACGAGTTTTATCCTGTCGGGATTTCTTCCTGCCCGCCGTGCCGCGAGATGTATATTGTTGGTTATATCCGTCAAGTTTTGCTCTATCATTGCATCTCCCATCTTGGAAATACTATATCAAATTTCATCGGATTGCAGAATGGTTTCCATCCTGCTTTAATACCGCCTATGAAAGGAACCGCCTTTTCATATTCTCCACGCCAAATATCAAGGCTTGACCTATGGGATATTTGTCTTGTTCCAATCAGTGTTCTTCCGATTTTCCGTCCTCTTCTCAATCCGAGTTTTTTTTGGTCGCATGAAACCGCTTATCCGTTGCTGCGTCTTGCGTCCTTTCATCAAAATGTCCTACATGGTGGCATATGCTGTCGTTGGTTTCCTGATTTTGCCTGGGGTTTAGGACTACCGGTCTTGGAGTATTTTCCCGTCTCTCCCTTGATTTTTGCCGAAAGCTTTCGTTTGATGGGTTTTTCAACAATAAACAGTTTAAAAATCCTCATTGTCATGATGACGTTTTTTGCCGCGTTCGGTGCCTGGCTATTGGGTAATTCACTATGGGGGAAATCCGGTGGATATATCACATCGATCTTGTTCAGCTATGCTCCATATAAAATGGTCAATTTATACGTAAGGGGTGATCTCAATGAATATATGGCCATGGCTGTCTCCCCCTGGATTTTATATTTGATACTGTCGTCTGCCAAACAGGAAAATCCCGGACTATTATCATTTGCCACAACAGCGGCAATGTGTATACCTGCGATCACTCATTATCCTTCCAGTGTCATCCATTATCCTATGTATTTAATTTGGATATCGATGCTCGCTCCGGCTGCACATAAACCTGCTAGATATCTTGCCCGCAATATTTTATCGCTCGGTCTCGGACTGTGGATTGCATCGCCTTTTTGGGTATCGGCTTTTTTTTCTCGACACCTTGTTCAAATGGAAAACATGACAAAAGGATTTGCTGATTACAAACAGCACTTTATTTATTTCAAGCAATACTTTTCCTTTTATTGGAATTATGGGGCAAGTGTTTTAGGTCCGGGAGACGCCATCTCGTTTCAAATTGGAAATGCTGCACTCTTATGTTTTCTTATCGGAATTCCAATTACTTTGAAGCAAAAAAATAAAAACAAACTGATAACATGTGCCGTTCTCGCCGCGTCGACCATTTTGATCATCAGTATTTTTTTGACTCACCAATCTTCTCAAAAAATCTGGCAGCTTCTACCTATTCTCCCCTTGATTCAGTTTCCTTATAGATTGCTGTCCATCGCTTCTGTCCTGGCTGCATTACTGGGCGGATCCATCGGTGTTTTTTTTGACAATCGGTTTAAACCTCATCGAAAGGTCTTCACGATCACAACATCGATCATCGTCATATTAGGTTCGTTGCACATGTGCCGTGCGATTGAATATCTAAATATCGACGAAAATGATTTGACACCGGAAAATATTCGGCGTGTCAAACATACTCATAGTACCGGTGAACAAATCCCAATGACGGTACAAGGTCGTTTTCCCCCTCCCGAACCGGTGACATTCACTCTTAAAAAAATCCCGGAGACTGGTTTTACACGAGAGCAAACTGAAGCCCGGCTGGCTCAGATGGTTAAAAACACTTTGAAAATGGAAACCTGGACAGGGTCGGCAATACCGTTGGGAAATGTCTTGGTCTATCCGAATCAGACTGATATTCTCCAAGGCGATATCCAAATAGATGAGATATCCAAAACAGGTTGTCGAAGAGTATATAAAGTCAATGCAGCCACCTCAGGAGAAATCCGAATCAATCAATTTTATTTCGAAGGATGGACAACCTTGTTAGACAACACGCCGTTTCCCGCCGGGCCGGACTCAGAAACCGGCCTGATAAAAATAGACTTACCGCAGGGACAGTACCTGCTTACCGTATCTTATCGGAATCTACCCATTTCACGAATTCTGGCAAAAATGAGTTTTTTTACTATTATAATTTTTTTACTGTATGGAGTTTCAAGGAAAATTTACCATGAAAGAAAAATCCGGATTTGATTTGATCTGGTTGGCAATCCTTTTTTCTATCTATATCTTGATGAGTTTAGCCTATTTGTTATTCGGGCAGTTGCATCTGGATGAAGGGGCTTATCTATATGCATCCAAAGCCGTTTACCAGGGTGCAGTTCCCTATCGTGATTTCTTTTTTCTTCAGCCGCCTTTATTCCCATATATTTATGGTTTGATTCAATATTTCTTTCCGGGGCTTGTATTTGCCCGCTTGACATCTATTCTTTTTGGTTTTCTTGCTACTCTGTTCTTAATGAAATTAGTGAGCCGATTAAGTGATCGCGAAGGCTCAATTGTTTTTCTCGCTTTAATAACCACGTGTCCTTTCCAACTCTATTTTTTCTCGATCTCAAGGTTATATGCGCTGTCAGCTTTTTTCATTTCCATTGGGGCGTACATGATATTCGCAAAATCAAGTCCTAATTTTCGAGATTCCCTTTTTGGTTTATGCGCATTTGCTTTGGCAGTGGCCACACGCTTGACAACCCTTCCTTTTTTCTTGCTAGTATGTCTATATATTCTATTTAAAGCCAAGGGATTCAAATCGAAAGTTATTCCTCCTCTGCTGGCATCCGCCATGCTTGTTGCTATATTTCTTCCGTTTATTTTCCTTACAGGATTTGAACGATTCAGATTCAATATCATTGGGATGAATTTAAGCCTTTACGCGTTCAATATTTCGACTGTATTTGCGCAAAAATTCAAGGCGACGGCCCAATTGTTCCGATTTTATTTTCCTGTTTGGATAATGTTCATTCCTCTAGTATTTCGATATCTCACATCTTTTCGGAAAAAACCGTTAAAGGAAAACCTTATCGACTTGAGCGGTCATCAAGCAGTGTTATGGATTGCGGTATTAGGTATGTTGACTGTTCATTCAAGCGCCAGAATTTACCAAGCCAGTTATCAGACAATTATCATGCCTTTGTTGATGGCCCTGATAGTTATAGGATGGCGCAAATTATTTGAGACGATGGATGTTCAAAGCCGATCTCTCTTGTTAAGCTGTTTTATTGCTTTGTGGATATTCGGCGTTCTGGCTTATGGCCGAAGCTCCCTTTCCATTATCGGTGGTAAACCTGCCCTAATGGCGCTCAGAGAGCAAGCGGATTTTATCCGACAACATACAAAACCCGGTGATAGGGTATTTTCCGCCGACTCCCCACTGGCGGTAACCGAGAGTGGTCGCGAGGTGCTTCCCGGAATGGCGGGGAGCGATCTATTTGCGGACTGGGACACTGAGAAATGTCGTGAATACAATGTTTTAAATTTTGATATCATGACCGATTATGTGCAAAGCCAAGCAGGCTCCCTGTTAATCATGGGAGACATGTCTTATACCAAATCACTCCCCTATCTCAACCCAATTTCAAGCGACAGGCGAAACGCTTTTTTACAAGTCATCGATAGCGAATATGAAACGATTGGTGTATTTCCCAATCTTCTACTTCCAGGAACTTATTCCTATTATAAAAGACCACGCCAACCATCCGTCTCTGCACCTCAGAAACTATTATTATTTGGTATCGATGCGGTCGGCTGGGATGTTTTATTACCCTTAATTCAATCCGGTGAACTACCTAATTTGCAAAGATTATATCAAGCCGGCGGAAAAGCCCACATGAAAACTCTCTATCCAACCGTATCGGTCATGCTCTGGACAACGATGGCAACAGGTGTGTTGCCGGAAAAGCATGGGATCGATAACTGGCTTTCAGAAAGCACAGATTCCTCAGGCCAGCAAGCCATCACCAGCGATCGGCGGAAAGTGCATGCCTTTTGGAATCTCACAGGTAATAAAAAAGTCTGTGTAGTCAACTGGTGGGCCACCTGGCCGGTGGAGCCGGTGAATGGGATCATGGTGTCCAACAGGGCGCACTATCAGGATATGGCACATATTGTCTATCCTGAAGATGTCAAAGACCTTGTCAAAAATTATAGTTGGAAAGATACTAAAACCCTGGAAAATGAATTGTCTGCTTTAAATCCCTATGGATCTCGAATCGTGTTGCCGGATTTTTTCAGCCAAATGTTGTTAAAAGATCGATTTTATTTGGACATTGCCCAGCAATGCCTGGAGACCTGGGATGACATCGACATCATGGCGGTTTTTGTTCGCGGAATCGACATTCTTGAGCATGAATTTTTGCGTGATGTTCGAATCGATGCCGTCACTATACCTGAAGTCCCACAAGAACAACAAGGAATAGTCCGAGCATATTTTCGCTATTTGGATAATTGGCTTGGCGAGTTTTTATCTCTCATGGGGCCGCACACTGGAGTAATCATCGTATCCGATCATGGAATGGATCCAGTTGAACAGCTTCCTCCACTGATCGAGGGTTTGAATCTCGATAAGCTTTTAGAAGCGTTGGCTCTTGATCCTGATAATCCTTTTCATTCTTTTAAAGACAACAATCGTTACCCTCTTGGATTGAAACGGGGAATCACTTGGACGGGTCAAACACCCGTATCAATTGAGGCTGCACAACACCTTGCCGATGAGCTTCACTCGTTACTGCTTGACAATGGTCAACGTCTTTTTAATGAGATTTCAGTGAATGATTCGCGGGATGAACTGCTGACTTTGACCATCAATCCTGCCCCTGAATTCAAGTCTGTCATTACGTGGCGAGGTCAAAAGATACCTGTGATGTCAGTAACCAGCATGATTATTCACCCTAGATCCGGTCAACACTGGCATTCGCCCGATGGTATTTTTCTTGTTTCCGGACCAGGCATTATGCGGATTGACGAGCTTCAAGATATTCATATTTATGAAATAATGCCGTCTCTACTTGCATGGATGGGACTTCCCGTATCCTCGGATCTGGAAGGTCAGCCTCGGATAGATTTTTTCACAGATGATTTCAGACGGAATCACCCCGTTTCTTTGGTGGATTCTTATGGTGATTTTGAAGGAGTCAAACCGGTTCAGATTCCATTGCATATCGATCAAGAATTACGTAAAGAGCTGGAAAGCCTAGGTTATATTCATATAAAATAATCGTCTATCAAAGCTAATCAATAGCTTTACCCATTCAAAAACGATATATTCGGCATGAGAGAAACGAATAATTATGAAAGCAGGTTAACGGCGGAGATAAAACAATGAAGAGCGGGCCTTCAATAAAACTGGATTTTACCAATGTCATGGCCAAACAAATCGGCTCGGACAATGGTATAACCGATAAAGAACTGAATGCACTAAAAACCTCCAGTCAATCTATCATTCAAGAATGTACTGAAAGATTTGAAAAGGGAGAAATCGGCTTTATGAAGTTGCCGTTTAACACTTCGGCAATCGATGAGGTTATTGCGTTTTCAGCCAAACATAAAAACGAATGGGATAATCTGGTTGTAATTGGAATAGGTGGTTCTTCTCTGGGTCTTACTATGATATTCGATGCTTTATGTCATCCTTATCATAATTATCTCGATCCTGAATTGCGGAATTTTTCTCCACGGCTTTTTGTAATCGACAACATCGATCCTGAGGCACTGACAGGATTAAAAACGATAATCGATCCGGCTAAAACACTTATTACGATCATAACAAAATCCGGTGAAACCGTTGAGACTTGGGGAAACTATTTTCAATATCTATCGATTTTCAATCATGAAATGAGTGCCAATCAAGTTGTAGCAATTACCGATTCCGATTCCGGCTTTTTAAACAAATTTGCCAGGATTCAGAACTGGCATATACTTCCTATACCTCAGGATGTCAGTGGCCGTTTTTCGATTTTGACACCGGTAGGCCTATTTGCCGCAGCCATGATGAACATCGATATCAGTCGTCTGGTTCAGGGTGCTCGTGACATGCATGAGCAATGCATGTTGGCGGATTTCGATCAAAATCCCGCTTTACAACTTGCCTTGATTTCCTGGTACTTATTAAAACGCAAAAAGAAATCTATATCGGTTATGATGCCCTATGCTAATTCACTTCGTTCTTTTTCAGACTGGTATCGCCAGCTATGGGCGGAAAGCTTGGGTAAGCAAAAGACCGTATCCGGCAGTACAGTTTTTGCCGGCCAGACGCCTGTCCAGGCTCTTGGGGCCACCGATCAGCATTCCCAGATCCAATTATATCGCGAAGGTCCGAATGACAAGCTTATCACTCTGATAAAAGTTGAGTCGTTTCGATTTGGAGGCCCAATGCACAATGCACCTCCCAACACACCGCTGGAACACCTTCGCTTCCTGGACACATCTGACGTCCTAAACATAGAATTGGCCGTAACACGAGATATCCTGACGCAGAGTAACAGACCCAACCTCACCATCAGCCTTCCTCGCGTTACTCCCTATTATTTGGGTCAATTGATTTATTTATATGAAATGACAGCCATTTTCACTGGTATCAAGCTCAATATCAACCCGTTGGATCAACCTGGGATCGAGATCAGCAAACAGGTTGTTAAATCACATATCGAAAAAATTTATGTTGATCGAACAGGAGACTCTTAATCATTAGGACCTGATTGATCGCTTAAACCGGTTAACTCACCTGGCTTTTGAAGATAGCGCATGACTGTATCGAAAAAAGATCGTTCTGGAACGTTACCATATATCCATAATCCTTTTTGAACTTCCTTGATCGTTTTTTCATGCATTTCAGCCATCAACTCACTAACAATCTCCGGTAAATTCTCACACGCAAGGATATCTTTATACGACAACCGCTTTCGATGAAGAATCGCACCACCGTTTTTATAAATAATTGTATCGATACGAGCGGCTTTTAGGCCTCTATCTTCAGTCTGAATATGAAATACCTCTTCCTTATATTTTATTGCTGAGTTATAACCGGTAATCATTTTTTTCACTCAATATCAAAAATTCCGGAATCTTTGATGGGCCTTGGTGTCGGAGTTGGTGTCGGAGCCGGTGCTCGTGTTGGAGAAGGCATTGTTTCTCCTTCGAATGTTTGCTGTGTTCGAGTTGGTCGAGGAGTAGGCCTTGGAACAGGAATCGGCTGATCAAATACAGTCGGATCAGGCACCAACGATGCCGGTATTTTTAATTCCTGGTTGACTGTAAGTGTATAGGGTGGAGCAATATGATTCGCTTCAGCAATTTGTATGTAATTCTTGGCATCACCCGTCAACCATCTTGCTATCCAAGCAAGAGAGTCATTTGGTTGAACCTTATAAACAAATATTCTTTCAATAAACGCTATCGGCAGTTTAACCTTTTCCAGAGAATCCAGTGGTTCCATGTTGTTATACTCTAAAACATGCTGTGCGAGATTCGGATCGTTAAAATGCCGTTTGGCAATCTCAATATAAGAATCACCGACTACAGGGGTTTCGCTGAAATAGAATGGAACGTGAATAGTCTCGCCTTCAGTTAATTCGGTCAAAGAATTATAGTTTTTAATGATATCGGCATATTTGGCATCATTGAACATTTTTAAGGCAATAGTTATCCAGGAATCCCCTTGAGAGACGACAAGCGGCATTTGACGCGGTATTTTTATCCGATCACCTGCCTTGACCACTTCAATCTCATTTTCTGCAGCAATCAGCTCAGCCCTGTTCTCTGAACCCAAAAACAGTTTAGCCAACGTCTCCAGTGTGTCTAAAGGCGAAACGATATAACTGACATAATCTAAAGCAGGATCAAGTGTTTTCGTTACTTCGGTTTGTTTTAAATCCTCCAGATCCTTTCTGGTAGATTTGAAGGAATCAAGAGCCGCTCCAAACAATGTTTCAAAATTATCGAACACCGAAGACGGCGATGAACAGCCAATAACAATACCTATTTCACCGTTGACGACTATCAGCGTTAAATTTTTAAAAGAGAAGTTTTCATTTTGTTTATAAAATAATACTTTTTGGGACATAAAACCCGCTATTTCCACTGGCCGAACAAGTATCTTTTCATATGACCGCTCAGCCGCATACCTATCGACAACATCATCGATATCTTCTTCTAAGCCCAGGTCAATTATCTGAACTGATATACTGATATTCTTACGTAGCTTCGAATTCGAAACCTGTTTTGAAGATGGTTCAGAGATTAAAACCTGCGGCGGATCATTGGTTTTTCCTTTCCAGCCTTCTGGTAAACGAAAAGAAAATTCATAAAATTCGTTCAGATATACGCCGGCTTCACTGATGGTTCCACGTTTTTGTCGACGAAGGTTGCGTTCTTGATCTCGAAAAGATAAACCATCAATAGTTTTGCAACCCATCCAAAGCAAAGCCAGAATACCAAGAATCCATACTTTATCAGAAAAACGTTTCATCCTGCTGTATCTCCTATGCACATTTCAACTTGTGTATCCAAGCCTGTAAAAGTATACCTTGTTTTTCTATTTAACTCCAATTCTTTACTGATTTCTCGACTGATATTCACTTCGTTGCTAAGATGAACATGAGAATGGATGCCTTAAATGAACAGCCAGAAACTGACAGAACAAAAGAAAAATCGACGATCATGGATGCCTCGTTTTTTACGACGAGCTTTTCATATGACAGTTTCTATCATTACATTTTTTATTTTGGTTGTTCTCCTGCTGCACATACAACCCATTCAAAACTTTGCCGGTCGATGGTTTCTAATTAGTGCCGGAAAAATTCTGCATAAACAAATTACCTGTGATTCCTTTCAAATTTCGCTTTTTGGAAAAATAGAATTCAACAATATCTCAATTTTACATCATCAACGTTTTGGAAACGACCCACTTGTTTCCGTGAAAAGATTATCGATTACATTCAACCCCTTGTCACTACTAAGTGACCAATTTCATATCAAGCAAATAGTCATCGACTCGCCGGTATTCAACCTGATTTTCGCTTCTGATCGAAACCACAACCTACAAATAAATCCGTTTGAAAAGAATCCTCGTAAGGCACACTCAAGAACAACGAATCATATCCATAATTTTTTTAAACACTTTCGGCCTGACGAAATTCAGGTCATAAATGGGAGCTTTCTGCTTGATCATAATCCTTCTGAATGCCGCCTATCCGTTCCGTCCCTGTCAATCAAAGGCGCATTCAATAAAAAGAACGACTGCATTCATCTTCTTGTTAAAGGATTCAGCGTTGAAATCACTTATCCGGAACGATTGAATTCTATTTCGGATATCCGTTTAGAAGCGAACATTACAGAGAAAGGCGTCCAACACAGTTTGGTGACAATTAGCTCGAATAGTGGTCAAACCTGGATATCAGGAAAGTGCACACTGGATAACTTTGAAAATCCTGCGCTTGTTTTTGACGGTTTGCTGGTAACAGACCTCTGCGATATCGAGAATTTAGCCATGTTAAATACTAAGTTGAAAGGTGATTCCGTCCTGTTCTTCTATGGGTCAGGCCCAGCAAACGACCTAGATATTTCAGGAAAAATTTTCGGTAACGACTTACAATTCAGTCAGTTTAAATTCGCAAATTTTAACGCTTCAGCCTCCTATCACGACTTTTTGATCACCTTGACTGATGCTCAGGGAAATGCTTATGACGGCAGATTTACAGGAAAAGCGGCGATAAATATGGATCGTGATGACAAAAATCTTGATATTCAAGCCTGGGGTGACAATTTAAATATTGCTGTTCTGACAAAGGATTTGTCCATACCCTTTCAAATGGAAACATCCGCATCGATCGCTTTGAATATATTTGGAAGCAACTTTCATTCTGATGCCATCATGGTCATGGGCAATCTTCTTGGGGTTGAAAAAAAACCACATACACAACCAGTGCATCAATCTTGGAAACCTCTTGAATTATCGGCTCAATTTACATTCATAGACGGTATGTTCGGAATTCCTGAAGGGAGATTGTTGCATCCTGAACATGAAATAATGCTGGACTCCTGCATTTTTTCCGCCGACACCCTAAAAGGTTCTGTGCGGGGATCGACTGATAACCTGGAGGATTTTCTTCAACGTGGGAATCGATCCGTTCCTCTTCAGATCGATATCCCTGGCTTAAATGGTAAAGCAGCTTTTAACGTAGAACTTGGTGGAACAGCTTCTGATTATCTGGTTGAGGCCACTATCAATTCAGAAGATATTCATTTTCGCTCCGATCAAATCGGCAACATCCAAGCTCAGGTTCTAATCAGCCCTAAATTTATTGATATTAAAGACTTTTCTATCGATGGCTCAGATGTGATGGCATCCGGCCAGATTGTTCTGGACATGCCCGATACAGAACAAGCAAAACCTGTATCTGTGAATAATGCCATGATCGATATCGATCTCTTCGATGTGAAGCTGCTTGAACCCATTTTGAAGGATAGTCGATCTATGTCAGGGACAGCATCGGGTACTCTCAAAATATGTGATTCAAAAGTCACAGACTCCTGTTTAAGCCACGTTCACGTCGACGAATTAAAAATCTTCGATATTTCAATTAAGTCAGCTGATTTCCTGGGAAAGGTAACCCCTAACGGTATTTTTGATACCGCGATAACTGCAGCTTATGGGGATTCTCAATTGGCAATCAGCCTTGACTACCCCTTTTCAGGAATCCCTCTAATAGCGATGACAGCTCGAAATATGTCGTTTGATTACTTGCCCGGATTGGATTTCTTAGGTCTTTCCGGCAAATTTGATTTAACCGCTCAATCAGAAACTCATTCTGACGATATAAAAATTCGTTATCAGCTTACCGGCTCAAATCCCTCTATTATGAATTATGACACATCTGGGATCGTCATTACCGGTTATTACCTTCATGCTCCCTCTCCACTTCTGGTCTGGGCGGCGAATTGGAACAATGAAATGGTTGTGTCTTCAGGGTATTGTTCTTTGGATTATCCATATGCTTGCTCCCTGGAAGCAATGATCGATAATTTCCCTCTATCGGTTGCCTCCGATATCATCAACAAAGGCAGCGATACGCCAAACCCTTTCAAAGGCTCAATTACTTTGGATGCGTCACTGACCGGAAATCTAGGTCAAACCGAGTCTTTGAAATCAGAGATTCTCTTGAACAAGATGGAATTTGATTACTTGGATCTTGTCTTTGTTCTGGATAAGCAAGGATTAGTGCATTTTTCCGATGGCGCTTTGACCCTTGAACCACTGGCTTTTACTCACCCTTCGATCACCATGAGCCTTGTCGGCGGAATTGATTCAAACGGCGATTTGTCACTTCAGACGGCAGGAAATGTTAATTTAAATTCTTTAAGTTCTTTGACCGACTTTTTCAAAGATGCCCGCGGCAACTGCAAATTCCAATTGGCGCTCAAAGGCCCTTGGTTTGATCCTGGGTATTTTGGAAGCGTTCATATCCAAGAATTTTTCTCATATCTTCCATTATTCGGTTCCAATCTTGAAGATTACCATGCAGAAATTCGATTCAATCAAAAACTCGGCAAAATTTTGTACATGGAAGGTCTTGCCGGTGGATCTTATTTTGGAGGTTCTGGTGAGTTCGGCATTTCCCGCTATGTTCCTGACTTGTTTGACATTAAATTTTCCGGTGATGATATTGAATTCGAATATCCTAAAGATTTTCATTCAAATGGTGATATTTCCCTCGAAATCAGTGGCCGCCTTCCTGAAATCACGATTGGTGGAACAGTGAATCTCAGGCAATCCCAATATAATTCCCGAATCAACTATAAAACTATGATTGTCAATGAATCGAGAGCAAAATTGATGGTTGCCGAGAGACGCAAACCGATTCGATCGATCGATGGACCTCCCTCTGTATTCAATCCCAAATTCAATATTAGCGTTCGGGCAAGTGATAACATTCATATCAACAACAATATCGCTCAGGTCGAAATGAACATGAAGCTTGACGTCTTGGGTAATTTAGAACGTCCTAAAGTTCTTGGTCATATAGATGTGTTGCGTGGCGAAGTAACATTTCTTCAAAGAAATTTTGAGCTCACCAGCGCTTCCATTGATTTCGCTGATCCGACAAAAATAGATCCTTTATTGGTTTTACAAGCGACGACAACACTCGATGATTATCGAGTTAATTTAGATATCAGTGGTAATGTCTATTCTGAAATAAATATTCGTCCATCTTCGACACCTCCATTAAATGAAATCGACCTATGGAACCTCCTGTTAATAGGAAAAACTCGTGAAAAAATGTCTTCTTCCGAAGATTATCTCGCCAGTGGTGTTGCCTATGTCACCGGCTCACTACAGGAACAAATCGAGCAGAGTTTTGAATATTGGATAGGATTAGATGAATTCAGCATCGATCCGGTCATGTCAACTTCTGATGAGAGTCCGTCGGCCCGATTCACAGCCAAAAAACGATTCGGACCAGATCTTTCGGTTCTTTACTCCCGATCAGCAACATCAACAGAAGACTTGCTTCTCATCGAGTATCAATTATCAGATAATGTCTATATCGTCGGACATAAAAAAGAAGACAATTCAATCGGCTTGGATATCCGTTACAGATGGGAATTCGAATAGTGACACGATTGTGGAGATACATATTACTGTTGATTCTTTTTCACATGCCGACTGGTAATGTCCATTCATCTGCCGATCTCTGGTACAAACCCGTTAAATACATACGAATCGAATCAGATACCAGGATTTCTTCCGAGTATGTACTGCAGGCTGTCACAATTAAAGAAAACGACCCGTTGACACCGGAAGCTGTTCGAGAATCCCTTAGAAATATCAATTTACTGAACCGTTTCTATGCCGCTTCGGTATGGGGAGAACCTTTTTTAGATGGTTGTGCTTTGATATTCAATCTCAAACAAGCCTGGGTCATTGAGAAGATCAATTTTAAAAGCGGCGCCGTCTCGTCTCTTTTCAGTTATGGCCTAATCGGTAAATTTTCTCCAAAAACACTTCAAAGACAGATATCTCTGTTTCAAGGCGATATTTTTTCCCCTGAAAAAGGATTGGCGGCAATCAATGCATTGAAAGATTTTTATCTCAATAATGGGTACGCTGACTGTTCTATTTCGCTTCATCCTCACTATCATGACGGTTTTGTCGATCTGGTTTTCACTATAAACCAAGGACATCCAACCAGAATTCGGGAGATCGTTTTTTCAGATAATCTTTCTGTTTCACGAGAGACGCTTCTTAAGCAAACGGGTCTCTCAAATCGGAAAACGTATTCTCGAAAACGTTTAAATAATGCCAGGGAGAAGCTTGAGAAATTCTATCGTCGTCGCGGATATTTGAACGCACAAGTATTTCGTCCGGAGATTCAATTGGAATCGGAAACGAACGAGGTGACCATACGTTTTAAAATCATGGAATATGATCAGATCCATTTAAAGATGAAAGCGGAAACGGAAACTTGGAATCTTTTATGGAAATTATATTCGTTGGAAAGAAGACCGGATCAGTTTTTAAAAACTTTGGGCTTAGAGGGCAACGACAGGCTGGATCGCAATCGATTTGAAGAAGCGGCACGAAATCTTCAAAGGAGATATTGGAACAAAGGTTTTTTAAACGCTGATGTTCGGTTGGAAGAAATTCAAAACGAGTTTGGAAAAACTGTTTATTCTTTTGAAATAACGAAAAATGATCCAGTATTGGTTGACCAGATTTTGATTGCTGGAAACCCTCATTTTTCGACAGATGAAATTCTTTCCAACAAAATCATCCAGACAAGGACGGGTAAACGTTATAAGCATGATTCATTTATGGCTGATGCTGAAGAGCTACAAGAATGGTATATCGAACATGGATTTCATAAAGCTCGTGTAACGACAGAACAGACAATCTGTTCAGAAAAGACTTCTGTATCGCTTCATTTGCTGGTCGATGAAGGCCCTCAATATTTTTGGAATGCCTTTATTTTTGAAGGTAATTCATCTTTTCCCGACACCGATCTACTGAAGCTTCTTCAGCTTTCTTCGGGCAATCCATTTGTTTTCACAGCTATTGAACCCGGGATCAACCGCATTTTGGATCATTATCTTTCCAATGGGTATACAGATGTAACTATTGAATGGAGCATTGTGGATTTAGATGCAACCAAGCCGTCGTTGAAAATCGTCATCGAGGAAGGCATTCAATCCACTATCAACACCGTTATTGTCAAAGGATATAATAAAACTCTTCGATCCGTAATCGATCGGAATCTGCCTAAACTAGTCGGCCGACCCCTTTATTATAAGACCTTGCTTGAAACTGAAAGACAGTTGATTCGAACCAATCTTTTTCGCTCTGCAGAAGTTTCAACCCCGCCATGGGAATCGTATCAACCAAAACGCACCCTCTTGATCGATTTGAAAGAACAGCCTTTTATATTCCTTGAAGGCGGGCCCGGATACAACAGCGATCGAGGTTTCAATGGATACTTGAGTTTATTCACCACCAATCTGGGCGGCTCAAACCGTTATCTGGGTCTGTCAGGCTTATTGTCAGAAAAAGAGTATAAAGGCAATATCGTCTTTCGTGAGCCTGAATTTGCCAATTTGCCAGTCCAACTGGAGCTTCGTCTTCTAGCGGAAAAATCACAGGAAAAAAATTTTAATCTTTTCAGACGAGGGAGTCGTGCGACCTGGTCATACAGTCTAACTCGTTTTTTACGTGCGTTGTTGATATACCGTTTTGATTATGATGAACCCTATGATATCGGCCAAGATGCCGAACTGCCTGAAGAATATCGAAATTCTGTGAAAATTGGATCTTTGGCGCCTGGATTTTTATTTGATTCCCGAAATGATCCTCAATCTCCCCGATCAGGAAGCCTATTATCAGCAAAAATAGAATATGCTCGAAAAATGTACAGTTCTGAAGTTCATTTCACCAAACTGACTACAGAAACAACCCATTTTTTTGATCTGTCCCGGTTCGGCGTTTTAGGAACTTCGGTTCGCCTCGGCTGGGCATATGGTTTACCCTATCAAGAAGAATTCCGACTAGGAGGCATCAAATCAATCCGAGGTTGGGATTTTGATACCATTCGTAAAAGTTCCATGACCACCCCTGGGGATATAATCAATATCACCCGAAGAGATATCGATGTGTCAATTCTTGCTAATATCGAATACCGTTATCCCTTGGTTTGGGGGTTTGAAGGAGTCTTGTTCTACGATACGGGAAACGTCTTCGATGATTATAAAGATATGTCTTTCTCGCGTTTGAAAAGTACTATTGGATTGGGAACTCGCTTCATGACACCTGTCGGTCCCGTCGGCATCGATTACGGCTACAATATTTTGAGAGATAAAGATGATCCATCATACCGATGGTCATTTGTTATCGGCCATACTTTTTAAGGCAGAAACGATATTGATAATGAGGTTTTTTTAAAATGCTTAAAAAAATAATCTTACTTTTTATAACCGCTCTTCTTCTGACAAATACAATTCATGCATTTGACATCGAAGGCACAGTTTATGGTTTCGACGGCAAGCCGCTTATCGATGCCAAGCTTCGACTTCTCTCCAGTCAAAGAAGAGAGATGGATAGTACATATACCGATGGAAAAGGAGGTTACCGAATCCGAAACATTCCAGCCGGTTCCTATTCGATGGAAATCTCCAAACCAGGAATGCAGAAAGTAACTATCGAGTTTGGTGTCGGTGGTTCCTTTTACCGATCGACGGTCTATCATGACTTTCACTTGAAAGATATCGCACGGTTTGAAAGTGTTCATTCTTCAGAACTTAAATCATTGTTTCTTCCAGAAGGTGAAACAATACCTTTAGGCGCTTTTTCCAGTTACCGTAAAGGTCAAAAAAAGTCGGCGATCAAGAAATATAACAGCGCTTTAAAACATTTTCAGAAAGCAGTAAAAAAACATCCCGGGTTTTCTCGTTGCTACAGTGAAATTGGAGATGTTTATTTTCAACTTCAGAAATATGACGAAGCCGAGATGAGTTACCAAAAAGCCATAAAACTCAATCCCTATGATCCAGTCCCTTTGGCTGGCTACAGCCGCCTTCTTCTCTACAAAAACCTGTACAATGATGCCGTTAGATATCTTTCCCAAGCTGTCGATTTGGACCCGGGTAGAGCTGAATATCTGTATCTTCTTGGCGAGGCGCAATTTAAAGCCGGGGATAGTGATGCCGCTGAAAAGACTATAATGCAAGGTTTAATGATACAGCCACGACAAGCCGGTTCGACCAGAATCATCCTCGCGGATATCTATTATTCACGGAAACAATATCACGACAGCCGTGAAATGTTATCAGGATATATCAGGGATAATCCTTTTGCTGAAGATCGAGAACAGATACGAAAACGTTTGATTGAACTGGATCGCCTAATCGATACTCTCGAGGAAAACCAAGTAGAATGAGTTTTATTTAAAAAATCGCATATATCATCGGAAATACGGTTGATGTCGTCGATAAAACGATAAAAACACTCATCAAAACCAGAATAATGATTATGGGCAATAACCACCATTTTTTTGAGTGTTTCAAAAAATCCCAAAATTCTTTGAATATTGAAGGGGGTGGTGCCAAATCGTTTTTTTTGTTCATGTTCTTGTTTCCCATTTGATCCATTGATCTATATAAAGCTTTCTAAAATTGCCGCCTACACCTTGCTTGATCATATGTCTCTTCAGCACGAAGAATCCAATAAGTTGGTTCATTTTTCCTCTGTTTTATTTTCATGAAATCCTTTCCGATCAAACGCAAAAATAACCCTATCGGAAAAAACATTCCAAAAAACAGCACGAATAAAACCACTCTTGTCATACAATAACCTATACACAAGCTGACAATGAGCATAACAGAGTTAACCGGTCTTAAACTTTGCGGTTTGATCAGAGCCAAGCTGAATGACAGACATCCCAGTATAATTAAAATGAGCGGTGTCGATAGTACAACATTGTCTGGGAGACCTCTTCGGAAAAGGATCAGTCCAGCCAGAACAATCAAGATCAGCCCGAGCAACAAACCGAATTTGCGCATCGCCGGTCCATCTTGTTTCATTGAGCGAAAATCAGTTGTTATTTCTTTAAACATACTCATTGGTCGGTCTCGATTCCATCAGTCAAGCTTGAATTCATTACGCCAGTCTCCAAGCTCCTGCATCGCAGGTTGATCTTTCTTGTTTAAAATATAATCTCCTAACACCAGGTAATCCATCTCTGTACGCATAAAGCATTTGTATGCATCTTCCGGCGTACACACTATCGGTTCACCTCGAACATTGAAAGATGTGTTTATGATAACGCCGCAACCAGTACGTTTTTCAAAGGCTTTGATCAACCGGTGATATTTGGGGTTGGTCTCTTTCGAAACAGATTGAATACGTGCTGAATAATCCACATGTGTCACGGCTGGAATCGTCGATCTGACGACATTCAATTTGTCTATTCCAAACAAACGCTGCTCGGAATCCGTCATCTGCCGTCGCAATTTAGGCTGTACTGGGGCGGTGAGAAGCATATAGGGAGAAGGTTTGTCCAATTCAAAATAATCACTGATTCTCTCTTCCAGTACAGTAGGAGCGAACGGTCTGAAACTTTCACGATACTTGATTTTCAGGTTAATCGTTTTTTGCATTTTGGGCGATCGAGCATCCCCAATTATAGATCTATTTCCTAAAGCTCTAGGCCCAAATTCCATTCTACCTTGAAACCATCCAATTACATTTTCTTTTTCCAGGAGTTCTGCTGTTAATTCAGGAATTTCTTCAGAGTTGAATTTTTGATATGGAAAACCATTTTTATCCAGATACATTTGGATTTCATCAGCGGAAAATTCCGGGCCCAAATAGGAGCCCTGCTGTCTGTCAAACTCAGTAATAGCGTCTCGAGGGTTATCCAGATATTGAAACCAACCAAAAAGCGCAGCCCCCAATGCACCACCTGCGTCTCCTGAAGCCGGCTGAATCCATATATCTTCAAACGGCCCCTCACGCAAAATTCTTCCGTTACCGACACAATTCAACCCCACTCCACCCGCAATGCACAGTTTTTTCATACCGGTGATCTTATGAACATGACGAGCAGTACGCAACATGATCTCTTCCGTTACATCCTGAACAGATCGCGCAAGGTCCATTTCTCTTTGAGTCAATTCGGATTCAGGTTTTCTGGGGGGTCCTCCAAAAAGGTCGGCAAATGCTTTATTGGTCATGGTCAATCCGGTACAATAATTGAAGTATTTCATGTTCATGCGAAATGAGCCGTCTTCTTTCAAGTCAATCAATTCATTCAAAATAACATCTCGGTATTTAGGTTCCCCATAAGGCGCCAGACCCATGACTTTATATTCGCCGGAATTGACACGAAACCCGGTAAAATACGTAAATGCTGAATATAACAATCCTATCGAGTGGGGAAAATGAATTTCGGCAAGCAGTTTTATCCTATTGCCTTCTCCTACCCCGTAAGATGTCGTCGTCCATTCACCAACTCCGTCAAAAGTGATGATTGCCGCTTCGTTATAAGATGAAGGAAAAAATGCAGATGCGGCATGGGATTCATGATGTTGTGGAAAAATCATCGGGCCTGAATAGCCAAGTGTTCGATTGATCAATTTGGGTATTGCAAGCTTTTTCTTCATCCATAACGGCATCGCCTGAACAAACGACTGCAATCCCCTGGGCGCAAACATCAAATAGGTTTCCAAAAGACGATCAAACTTCAGCAACGGTTTATCGTAAAAAGCGATTAAATCGATATCATCAATCGAGATCGATGCCTGTTTAAGACAATATCTAACAGCATGAACAGGAAAATCTTGATCGTGTTTAATGCGAGTAAAACGTTCTTCTTGTGCTGCGGCCAATATCTTCCCATTTTCTACCAGTGCAGCAGCCGAATCGTGATAAAAGCTGGATATTCCAAGGATTTTCATATTGTTGCTATTCTATTCCCGCCTTTCCGCTATTTTTTTTAAAGTAAATGTTTCCGCCCCTTTCACTTTTTTCTCCAAACAGAAGATATCTCTGTCGGGAAAAGCCCGCTGGATCCTCTGAATACCGACATCGGGCTTCAGAGGAAGGAATATATTACCATCAAGATTTGGTGAATTCCAAGTGTACATATTCCACGTGTATAATTTCGGAGGAACCAAAATGATTGCAGACTCGAGTGGCTCAGGAATCTCGCCTCTATCCGTTTTCATAGGTAAAATCCCATAATGGTCACGATGTAACGGCAACATTATGAAAAACATGACCGCGATCATCATCAGGTGAAAATATATCAACCAAACCGGTTTTACTCGATATTTTGTCCACGTCATCAACCTTTGTGAAATATCCGTTATTCCGAAGACGAACAGAAAAATCGTTGCAGGTATAATTTCCGCGAAGTATCGGGGTCCGAAGTTCGGGCTTGGCGTGTAATAAAAAATGTATAGAATCATGTTGAAGACAATAGATGAACCTAAAAGAATCGGCAGTGGTTTTTTCCAGTGAATAATTAAAACATAAGCTATTACAAACGTTAACAAGCCCAGAACGCCGGCGGCGCCGAAACCGAACATCTCAGCATTCCATAAATTGATCAATAAAAGGCTGTTTTGAACACCTTTACTAAAATCATGTCCCCCACGCCGCCCATTGCCGAGAGGTTCTCCCAGGTCTTCACCGAAACCGAGTCGGCGTCCCGGATCGACATGATATCTTGGATTGATAAAACAGTCGCCGGTAAGTTGCTGATTGTAAACGGCAAGAAAAAGAATTGACGCAATGAGCGGTAAAATAAAGACTATGAGTTTACCCCAGCCGGGAAAACGAACTCGGATGACAGTGTACAGTAAAAAAAGAGGTAGCGTGATCACCCCGATCTGAGGCCGAGTTATATATATCCAACCCATCCCGAATCCAGCTAAAAAAGGGACTAAAAGTGAGACATTTCTACCTTTTTGCGACCATAGCCATAACATCCAAATAGTGAGAACAACCCAGACAATTCCAGACGCATGAGCCATAAAAATCGAGCTCATCATCCTGTAAAATGGTGATATCAATCCAAAAAATGAAACCAATCTCGCCTGCGATTCTCCAAACATTGCACCAGCGGTAAAGTACATTAACACCAGGCCAATACCACCCAATATTGGATTGATCATCCAATCACAGCCGAGTTTAACTCCCAAAGCCAAAAGAATCGAATATCCAGGATATACCGACCCATACCATTTGCCGTTTTCAATGATGATGAATGGAAATTTGAACAGCTCGGATAATGGGGGTTCCTGTGCATAAAACTGCTTTAAAGCAAAATTTCTTGCCTGAAAATGGTAATTAAAAGCATCGAAGACCCAAGGGACCCTTCCTATAAGATCATAAGCCGTCCAAGCAGCCCAGACGGTAAAAAGCAGAGGAATAACGATGAAAAAAAACCATCTTGGCAATTTGTTCCAGACCTCGATGAATCGATCCACAATGCGATTCATCCTGCCAAACGACGAAAAAAAGCCTGCCGCTGCCATAGAAAAAGGTGTTAACCACAGAAATATAGCGGCTAGATACTTCCGGTAAATGTCTGCTCTGTCATAGTATTGATTCTCACCAAAAGTTTTTAACGGCAACAGGTTCGAAACGTGCAGTTTATATCCAATCGCCATGAAAACAATGAGTGATAAAAGACTTAAACGAATTACCAATTTTGACCGCCCAGCAACGCTCATACAAAAAGGATACCGTATATGATCAACCAGGTAAATTATTCGATCGAGTTTTTTTCTTTAAGTTGATTTAATACACCCCATCTTTTATGATAAATAAGGGGTCGGAGCGTATCAACCGCCGATTGTATTCACTTTCGAGGATGTACTTCAATGGCTGGAATTGAAGCTTTTGACAAATCAGAACGGTATATAAATTACATGTCTGGTGATAAAATTTCCTATCCGGAAAACCTGGTGTTGGAATTGACCACCAAGAGACCGGCAAATTGTTACTGCCCTAAACCTTATTTCTTTCGACCGACATCGATATCTAAAGATATTAGCCCAATAACGTTGGACTATATTTTAACCAGCATTATGCCTTATGTCCAAAACCTGATTTTAACCGGAAGCGGAGATCCTGCTCTTGCCGAAGAAGCGCTGATAAAAACTCTTGAATCTGCAAAAGAATTCTCGATACCTGTCATTGTTGACACTCATGGACTGGATCTTTCAGATCAAATCCGCGATTGCATATTAAACTCCAGCGTGCAAAAACTGGTTTTTACCGTCAATGCACCCGACGAAAGAACCCACAAAAAAATCTGTGGACTTTCGATCAAACCACTTATAGAAACACTTGAAATAATTTCTGAAAAGAAAAAAGCCCAAGCTCAGACTTGGCCGGAAATGCAGTTTCGGATGGTCGCTGTCAAAGATAATATCGCATTGCTGCCGGATATACTCAACCTGGCTTATCGATACGGCGCTTCAACTGTGATCGTCAGCCCTTCATTTTCAGAAAATAATTGCGCATTCCTTCATCATTTCGATGAGGCTGAAGAGATTATGTACCGCAGCCTAATTGAAGCAGAAATGAAAGGACTCGATCTTCAAATTGAGCCGTCACAATTACTCGAGGTTCTAGGATCAGGCAATGATATCGAGCAATACTTATCCGGTCGGATTCCACCCGATTCCGTCAGCAGCGAATGGGTCAAAGATAATTCCTGTATTTGGAACAGCGTTTTCGTCGATGTTGAAGGTAATATCCTAACGGCAAGAAATAGCTCTACCTCATTGGGAAATATTGAACAGAAATCCTTTCAAAGCATTTGGTATGGTGAATCATTCAAAGCCCTGCGTAGAAACTATTTGACTGATTTCAATCAAGTTGAATCACTTTCATGTTCTGATCTTCTTTGGCGAAAGAAACGGCCTTTAAAACGCCTGATCACTCCAGATGATCCAAATTTTTTCTTGTTTCCTGGATGGTTCGGTTCAGAGCTTGAAGAAAGAGCTTATCGTTTCACGCGAGATCGAGCTGCTGTTTTTCTCCAACGTAATGAGACCGATCTTTTTGCCTTGATTCAAATGCGAAAAGCCCCTTTCAGTGAAGCGGCCATGCAAGGCAGGATAGTCATCAACGAAAAAACAACCCATTCATTCAACCTTCTTACCAATCATTGGGAGACCTTTGAGTATCCACTTCCGGATAATTCATCCAGCAACGATGCTGTTTCCATTGAGATCATTCCTGAAAAGACTATTCGCCCAAGCGAACTCGATGAAAAATCTCGCGACTTTCGGTCATTAGGCGTAAAAGTATCTCAAATCTGGCTTGAAAGCTGGGCCAAAAAAGTCGTATACGCCCAAAAACTTGTTTTACTAGGTTATGAAATTGTACCGGACTCCTGGGAAAGAGACGGCGATGTTGTTTTTCGTACATATTGGCGAACTCTTTCACGGTCAGAACAGGACATGAAAGTGCTTCTTGATTTGCAGAGAGAGGAGGAAGAGAAACTGGATTCGGCAGAAAAGGAAATGCATGAAGGCCTATTGACTTCAGCACAGCACGATTTTCTATTGAATCATCTAGGCCTGCCGACAAGTAACTGGCAGGAAGGTATTTTTATTTCTCATGAATGCCGTATACCTGTTCCCAACAACCTGACTCCAGGTCATTATCGAATTCATTTGGGAGTATATCCTGAAGGCGATCCGAAGAAACGCGTAAAGATAACCCGCAGTGATCGAGAGCATCATGACAACCTTGCGCTGCTTGGAACTGTGATGATTTCTTGAAATGAATCATATCTCGATCAGTTTTCTCCAACCTCTTTTCTCCCGTATCATTGCCTGAACTCGAGGATTTGAGTGAAATTACTGTTTATCGTTCAACGTTATGGCCTTGAAGTCGATGGCGGCGCTGAATTGTATTGTCGTTGGCTTGCAGAACGTTTGTCAGCTATTCACGAGGTGACCGTTTTGACCACGACAGCCCGGGATTATACGACATGGGCCAATTCATACCCTGTCGGCGAATCTCAATTAAACGGAGTTACAGTAATACGCAAGCCGGTGACCATGACCAGGGATATTCATTCATTTAATGAATTGACGACGACAATTCTGTCCGACGGCAACGACAGAGACGCTGAAGAAAACTGGCTGAAAATGCAGGGGCCTTGGTCTCCGGATTTATTGAGTTATCTGGAAACAAACCACTTTCGATACGATTTACTGATTTTTGTCACATACCTCTATGCTCCAACAGTACTGGGAGCAAAAATTGCGCCGGAAAAAAGCATATTGATACCGACAGCCCATAATGAACCTGTTGCACATTTAGAGATTTTCAAAGATTTATATCGGCATGTTGCTGGTTTGATGTATCTAACCCGTCAGGAACAATTATTTGTCGAAAACACCTATCCTATTGAGGGGAAACCATCGATTTTATTGGGAACGGGTGTGGATATTCCTGACTCACATTTAGATGCGGACGACATCATTGAGCGCTATCAGATAAGAAAACCCATGTTGTTCTACATGGGTCGTGTCGAGGCAGGAAAAGGCTGTGATACATTGATTCGATATTTTGAGAGCTACCTTGCTCGGAAAAAGGTTCGAGCATCACTCGTTTTAGCTGGGCGTTGTCACATTCCGATACCTGACAATCCCGCAGTTATCTGTCCGGGATTTATACCCGACGAAGCCGTAAAACCTTTTTTACTTGCCAGTGATGTCGTCGTTGTTCCATCCGCCTTTGAGAGTCTGTCAATTCTTCTGCTTCAGGCTTTCGCTTGTAGTCGTCCGGTTTTGGCTAACGCGCAATCTCCCGTACTGTCCGCACATTGCCTCGATTCCAACGGCGGCCTCTTCTATGCAAATGAAGATGAATTCATTGAATCACTTGATTTATTGTTCAGTAATTCCAATCTTCGCAAACAATTGGGAAACAATGGAAATCAGTATATCGAGCATTATTATACATGGGATAAGACGCTAAATAGACTGGAAAATTTTTGCCGTATTATGCTTGAAACATGACGTGAACATGATTAGTGATGTTCATGAATTCATACAAAGCCGGACTTTACTCTACGCCAGGTTCGGGTGTGAGTGACAAAACGCCCGCGTTGCCACGAAAACCGTCAAGATTAGCTCTAAAGTACACATATGGCCTACTTTTAGTAATCAATTTGACTTAAGGTACTGCCAGTAGTATAAAGGAAATTAATATTGGGGTGTTCAATTGCAAAGATTTGACTTGCCAAAATTTGAATGGGAGAGCCCGGAGCCGGATAAAGATTGTGTTCAAGAAATATCACAAGCGTTGCAGATACCGGAATTTATAGCTGCGGTTCTTGTGCAAAGAGGATTGACGGACGCCGAAAAGGCAACAAAATTTCTCAATCCGAGCTTGGATGATCTTTATGATCCATTTCTATTGGATGATATGCATAAAGCGGTGGAACGCATCCGTCTGGCGCTTGTCCGCCAAGAAAAGGTCTTGGTATGCGGCGATTATGACGTCGATGGTATTACTTCTGCGGCATTGTTAAAGCGCACGTTGCCCAATTCCGGCATCGATGTTTTTACCTATTTACCGAATCGTTTATCAGAGGGTTATGGTTTCCACGAGCATTCCGTTCATTATGCTCAAGAAGTCGGTGCGACGTTAATGATCACGGTAGACTGTGGGATTACATCACGGGAAACGGTTTTATACGCTCGTCAATTTGGAATCGATGTCATCATCACGGATCACCATGAACAAAATGGACCTCTTCCGGAAGCTGTGGCAGTGATAAATCCCAAACGCGAAGGTTCACGCTATCCAGACGAAGATCTGGCAGGGATTGGTGTTGCTTTCAAGCTGGTCACAGCTTTGATCCAAAAAGGAATGCTGGCCTATCCTTTGCCGTCTATTCTTGAGTTAGTAGCGCTTGGTACGGTTGCCGATGTGGCCAAATTAGTTGGAGAAAATCGTGTTTTAGTACATCATGGTTTGCTGGCTTTGACCCACACATCACACCCAGGATTGAAAGCGCTGAAAAAAGTCTCGAACATTCCGCAAGGCCGCAATATGGACCCCTATATGATCGGCTACCAGCTTGGTCCTAGAATCAATGCTGTCGGCCGCTTGGGCGCACCTGAGCATGCTTTGAAGTTGCTGTTGGCACATTCGATATCAGATGCAGATATTCTTGCACGAGAAATGGATGGCATTAACCGAAAGCGTCAGGGTATCGAGGAAAAAATCCTTGAGATTATTCAGAGTAAAGTTGAACAAATGGATTTGAATGCCGAACCTTTCATCATTCTTCACGGTGAAAACTGGCATGAAGGTGTCATCGGTATCGTAGCTTCTAAAATTACCGATCGCTTTTATCGCCCAACCTGCATTATCAGTATCAATGATGGCATTGGCAAGGGAAGTGGACGGAGCATACCCTCGTTTAACCTCTTCGATTGCCTGAATAGAGTTTCGGATCATTTGATTGAATATGGAGGCCATAAAATCGCCGCCGGTTTTCGGATCGCACCTGAGAAAATTGAAGAGTTTAAGACTGCGTGTATCCGCATCGCTAAAGAGACATTGGATCCAGGCGATCTGATCCCTACTATCACCATCGATTATCAGGTAAATCTGCAAGACATCACTTTTTCCAATATTCGACTGCTGAATCGAATCGCTCCCTTTGGATTAGGTAACCCTAAACCCAAATTCATCATTCGCGGGGTACATAATCATTTTCATCCCCGCACCATCGGCACCGACAACAGCCACCTAAAATTGACTTTGGCCAAGAGCGGCAGTTCTATTGGTGCAATTGCCTTCGGATTAGGCCATGCTTTGGAAGAAATAATGTCCAAAAAGTTCGATATCGTCGCAACACCTGAGATCAATCATTGGAATCAACGAGAAGTCTTGCAATTGCATGTTCATGATATTCGAATAAATTCTTAGAATATGACCCCTGTTTCACCAACTGACCAACAACATCTATTTGCCGCCGGCATTTTCTTATTTTGTGCGGTTTGTATTCACTTACTGTTTATCGGCTCGCTGTTCAGCGAGCCGTTTGCATTCGAACACAACGAAAATCTAATTGGCTCCCGATCTCACCCTCAGGAATCGGCCCCTTTCAAGGGTTTCTTGGATTCTTGGTTTCACGATACAGATCGTGTCCCTCGAGGGCTGGATTTTTTTTCAATTTACCAAGCTGGTAGAAATTTCCTACGAGGCCAATCTGTTTATTACGGTGTACGTGAGCATCAATTGGGAGAAGAAGCCCTTGTTGTTCCCTATTTTTCAGGATTTAGATACCTTCCCGCTTATGCTGTTATTTTTGGAACTCTTTTAAACATTCTTCCCCCCTGGCTCTCCTATTGGGCATGGATACTGCTGGTAGAAACATTGCTTCTCCTTAATATTTACTTGATCAAATGGTTGCCGGTATCTTCCTCGATCAAGAGTATTATTGCCGGCATGTGGTTGGCCTATTCCCCCTTTTACGTAGAGATTCATATCGGCCAACAATCCATGGTTACCGTCACCCTTCTACATCTGTGTATCATCGCTCATTTAAACCGAAAACCCGGTATTCGTAACAGCGCCTACATCATCTCGGCGCTTTGGAAACTGAACACGCTTTTATTTTTGCCTATTTGGATAAAATTCAAACAATGGAGACCTGTATTGCTTTTATTTCTGTTGATTATTCTTTCATCCGTTCCCTACTTTGTCTGTGTCGATAAAAGCTATCAGGAATTCCAATCCTATTTTCATCACAAGTTTATTGCGACCGGGCCTAACAGTTTGGGGTTTTGGGCCTTTTTCTCGCAATTTCTGCAAGCGGCAAACTTAGACCATTCCATGATAAAACGCATTCTGACAAACTGGAGCTTTGTGATCTATACTTTCGGTATAGCTGCGACTTTTATCCCCAGAAAAACAAATTTTACTTTAGCTCTCGCCATGTGGATATGTGTCTATTTTTTGACATATCAATATGTTTGGGAACATCATTATGTCATGATGCTGCCCGTATTTTCAGCCGGAATGCTTTTTAAAAACCTTAGAAAATTTGCCGTGATCTCGTGGTTGTTTTGTGCTTTGCCTACCCCTTACATCGTGTTAAACAACCCCTCTCTTCTCATGCCTCAAGAGAAATGGAATTTATTGCAAAGCGTTTTTTACCATGGAACAAAAATAATCCCCGTATTGCTTTTATTCTTCCTTTTAGCCATCAGCCTTTTTCGAAATATCGGAGGTTTAAATGCAATCAACTCGGGGGATTCTCAGATCGATGTGTATCAGATTTTCCATCAAGTGAAAAAGCGCCTGTTAAAGCGAGCCGGGTGACATTCCATAAACCTTCACATAAAATTCGAGGAGTCAACGTGGATTGCCCACGTTCTCTATCGGGAAATATGATCGGGATTTCAACGATTTTAAACCCTCTTTTTATCACTCTGTAAAGAACATCCGATAGAATTGCCGGGCCCCAGGTGTTCAATTTTCTGACCCCGATAGCTTCTAAAACATTACTCCTATATCCCCTGTATCCAGAGGTACAGTCTTTAACAGTTGTTCCAAACATCCATTGCTGGTATTTTCCGGCCATGCGGCTGACTGCATTTCGCAATACACCTGGCCTGTCATCTTTACCGCCGGGAATATATCTCGAGCCTATGACCATATCGGCGTCCGCCAGCGCAGAGATGAGATCACGCAAATATACCGGCTGATGTGAAAAATCAGCATCCATTTCTAAAACCAGATCAGCTCCTTGATCCAGCGCCCAGATATAACCCGCTATTCCTGCCCATCCCCGCCCACGTGGGCCTTCTCTATGCAACACATGCAAATTGGAAAAATTTTCACACAAAGCATCGACGATTTCCCCTGTCCCATCAGGCGAGTGATCATCTACAACCAGAACATGTATATCCGGCAAAATCGAAAAAATCTCTCGTATCAGCTTTTCAATGTTTTCAGACTCATTCCAAGTCGGAATAAATACGACCGCATCCATTCAGAAATACCCGGATCGATTTAGAGCGGAATATAGCGAAACAGTGGCTGTCCTTCTTGGACCGGCTTGGCATTTTCAACACATATTTCGATTATTCTGCCATTTTCAGGCGCATCCAGCTCGTTCATCAGTTTCATGGCTTCCAAAATACACAGCGTTTTTCCTTTTCTAAATTCGTCGCCGATATTCACGAATGGCGGAACTCCCGGTGATTTTGATCGGTAGAATGTACCCGATAAAGGTGACGCGATCACTTTTGCATTTGCAGGTATTGGCGCAGATTCTTGTTTTTCCTCGGGAACAGAAGGCGCAGATGTGTGGATTTCTACATTTTGTATTTCTTTCCCCAGGGTTCTGGTCAAACGCAGATAAAATTCACCTTCTTGTATTTCTATTTCAGAGATACCTTCTTGATGAAGAAGCTTGGCCAAATGCCGTATTTTTCTCATATCCATAATTCTGCCCTATCTTACCCTTTCGATATATGCCGATGTTCGTGTATCGACTCGAATTGTTTCACCCTCCTCGACAAAAAGAGGAACCTGAACAACCAGGCCTGTCTCAAGCGTGGCCGGCTTTGTCGCACCCTGTGCCGTATCCCCTCGAACCCCAGGGTCAGATTTGACAATTTTCAATTCGACCTTCATCGGAACCTCAATTGAAATAGCCTCACCCTGATAAAAAAGCACTTCTACACTCATATTTTCCTTCAGAAAATACTTATTATCTCCCAGTTGCTCCTCCGTAATCGGTTTCTGATCATAGCTGTTGATATCCATAAAATAATGAAGGTCTCCATCTTGATAAAGATAAGACATTTCTTTGATTTCAATGTCAGGCTTGCCGACCTTATCACCCGACCGAAAGTTGACTTCGAGCGTTCCGCCGGTTCTAAGATTTTTCATACGGGTTTTAACAAAAGCTACTCCCTTGCCAGGCTTAACATGCTGGCAAACAACGATTTCATACGGATCTCCCTCATACTCGATCTTCAAACCATTCCTAAATTCACTCGTATCGTACATTGTATTTCCTCCACTTTTAACCTAACACCGGTATCGCTTCGACGGGATATTCAGCAAGCGTTCTTCCACCATTTAAGTCAATGGAAACCATCTCCTCCAGACGAATGCCGCCCCATCCGGGAATATACAAACCCGGCTCCAAAGCAAACACCATATTTACCATGATCGTATCCTGTGAATCCATAGCGAAATTCGGCAATTCGTGAACTTCTAAACCGACTCCATGACCAATTGAAAAAACATTCCTTTCATCCGGGACCTTTGCATGAAACAAAGACCTGGCTTTTTCTCCAATTTCTGAAACCTTTATACCCGTTTTCAACATGGCAATCAATATGTTCAGAACATCTAATACATAACGATATCTCCGCAACTGCCATCCACTCGCCTTCTTCCAAAAATAGGTTCGTGTAAGATCAGCGCCATATCCTTCAACGCAGCCGCCCCAGTCGATCACAATTGTATCTCCGATTTCCAGCCGGCTGGAACCACTTTTCCAATGAGGATGAGCGGTATTCTTTCCAAAAGCAACGATAGACGGGAAAAATGGGAGTTCTCCCGTCAATTCCATCAACTGAGAATTTAAAATTGCCGCTGCATGACTTTCTCGAATCCCTGTCTTGAACCGTTTTAACAACCCGATCAAGGCCTGTTCGGAAACATGCACCGCTTCCGAAATCCGTCTGATTTCTTCCCTGTTTTTTATCGCTCTAATTCTTGAAATTTGATCACCGATATCGATCCAATCAATATTCCCCAATATACCCCGTCCCGCTTCAACAAAGGCCATAGGCGTATTGAAGGAATCGATCTTCAATAAATTCACTCCCTGCTTACGCACAAAAAGCAACGCATCAATCCAAGGCGATTTTGTCGCACAATGAACTTTAATCGGGAGATTCGTTTTTCTAAACGTTCCATAGTCAGCAATATTCAAGAAAAGGTGCAGGATGTCCGCTAAAATCACCATGGATCCGTTTGTCACCGATTGACCGATGATATGTCGAATCGTAATCCGGTCCAAAATTACCAGAGCTTCCGATCTGGAATGTGAAACCAGCGCACTATATTCCATCAAGTGGTTTTTCACGTTTTAATCAAATTATTTCTTCAAATATTTTCTTCAGTACAAAAAGAGCGGCACAATAGCCGACCCATTTGAACCCGGTAATCTGCCCGATGCAAACATCAGCCGTCAATGTTCGACTACGAAAGGACTCTCGAGCATGAATATTGCTTAGGTGTACCTCGATGACAGGGACGGAACTCATGATCACCGCATCTCGTAATACCAGGCTGGAATGTCCAAATCCGGCAGGGTTGAGGATTATACCGTCGGAACTCGACGATGCTTTTCGAAGATATTCGACAATCTCACTTTCATTGTTTGACTGATAGATATCTATATCCAGACCGAGGTCGGCTGCTTGATATTTAATCTTTTCATTGATCTGTTCCAACGTCAGATCACCATAAAACCCTTGTTCCCGCTTGCCCAGTCTATCTAAATTAGGGCCGTGTATAATGACAACTTTTTTCATTTCACTGTTGTTTTGATCGGCCTCTATCAACGGCGACACTTTTTATCGCCTCAAGAAATCGAATGGTTCGACCGATAATTACTCCTTTTTTTTCCCGCTTAACTCGCTCGTTCTCGTTTAAAATCGCTTGATAGGCTTTTCGAAAACCGTCTTGAGCCGCCTTGTTATCAGGGTCTTTTTCCAGAACTTTCTGAAAATGAACCAAAGCGCTTTGTAAATCGTTTTCATTCAGACAACAGAAGGCTTTCGATAATAAATCCTCATCAGGCACTTCATCGTCAACCATCCGGTCTTTCTGGTAACCGTCCGTTCTTACCCTTTTAGATTCCGGTATCACTTTTCGATGCCGCATTGTCGGCATATCGGACAGATCGGGATCTTGTGATCTGACGTCAGTTTTGGCAGTAATATCCGCCAGAAGTTCTTGAGCCG
Organism: bacterium; assembly: GCA_049652745.1. GTDB lineage: Bacteria > CSSED10-310 > CSSED10-310 > CSSED10-310 > CSSED10-310 > JBASEY01. Next base: position 102,340 of record JBASEY010000030.1, read on the forward strand.
CTTTGTTATCGGGCTCGATGGTTAAAATCTTGTTTAACAGTAATGCTGCTTGTGAACTGTTCTGATTTTGATAGGCAAGGATATACCGGGCACACGTAAGATGAAGAGGTATATCTTCAGGAAACGCTTCGATGCTTTCCAATAACACGGCTATGGCTTGAACAGGCTCCCCCGCCTCAACATATTTGTGAGCCAACTGAATTGCAGTGTTGGAGCCGGCGTCTAATTGCATCAACTTTTCAAGTTTCAAAATCTCTTGCCTGATGGGGTTGATTTCTTTCATACGATCACAATGTTTGCAAAAGGGCAGGCCTAATCGAGCCTGCCCTGAAATTCTGTATTTCTATTTTCATTCGTGAATGAAGCTTTTTATTTCCTCCGAATTGCCCGCTGTGCAACACATACTCCGCACAAAAATCAGCTTGTCCTTTCCTTAGCGTTGTCTTCGAACTTTAAGGTTTGGACTTATTCGGAGTAGCAGTAGGCTCTGGTGATCCATCATAAAAGGGATTATATACGTAGAACTCTTCCTTTGCTTTGTAAACGACAGTATTCCACTTATCATATTCAATTGTGGATTGGACATCTAGAACCAGCATCACTTCTGCGACATATTTAGGCAGTGATTCCACGTACATCGTTACGGTAACTTCTCCGGCACTATTCGTGACGGCATCTGTTACAAGCGTGTGTTCACCGAAATGAACGACTCCCACCGCTTCCGGATCGTCAGAGCTGAGCATAAGTCTAACTCGGGTATTGGGGACCGGCGCCATGTCTTTCATTCTAAAAAAGCGTATATGTGCGTATGTTTTGGCATTGTTATTCGCCGGCACACGCGATGGATTGATGTTAACCATCAAGGCATATCCACTAACGCCAGTACGCCCTTCTTCTGTATTATGTCTTTTATCGTCCATGCTCTGACATCCAAAAAACGCCATCGACACCGTCAGGACTGCTATAAAAAGGACTACCGTTTTTATATAAATATTTTTCATGGTTTGTTTCCTTTCCATCCCGTTTTGGTGTTATTCCCAACTACAGGCAAAATTAACCGCCAAATGGCCCGGTTTAGACACGACTTCCTCACCGGCAAAGGTATCACCCCATACGACGACACGACATGTTGTGTGAATTTCCGTCAAACCGGTTTCCTGGTCATAGCCCGTTTCACACAAGTCTTTTAAGGGCGGCATCAATTTCTGGGATTCTCTACAAATGATTATGTCAAAATCCGCCACACCTTTGGCTTCACAATATGTGTTCGTGCTACCGGTAAATGTCTCGGGAACTCTGGTTCCAGTATCCTTTCGAAAATAGCTTATTTCATAGCCCTTAACCAAAACGTTCTGATAGAGAGAAGCATCTTCGAAGCTTGTTTGGTCGATCGGCTCAACAGCGACGGAGCATTTTACCATGTCCTCCTTGTTTGGAGTAGAAGGTTGGACGCTGGAATGAAAGGGCGCATTACCGTTCAATGACTGGATGTATAAAATTACTGGTGATTTGGATTTGGCTTCTCCCCCGGCATCACCACAGCCCGTCAATCCTGCCACCAGGATTATGGTCAGCACCAGGGAGCCAGTTATTAAGGATTTACGCATCATTGAAATTCTCCTTTTTCTATTCATGTTTTCCCCTTACCGGGCTAAAAAGCCTCTGAGCGGATTATCTGTTCCTGTTCGGCGACGATTCTCGGTGTAATGAAGAACAGGAGATCAGAAAAGATGGAAGTTCGTTTGTCATCTTTAAACAGCCATCCGATAATCGGGAGTTTTCCGAACCAAGGAATTCTGGCCGTTCCCACCTGCTGCAGCGTCTGATTCAGGCCACCTATGACCAGGGTGTCGCCATTGTTGATCAGCACCTTGGTATTTGCGCTGTTTGTCTTGATTGCAGGGCCTGCAAGTGTATCATAGCCGGGGTAATTACGGCTGACATTGACTCGAAGATTAACCCAATCGTCATTGGTGATATTCGGTGTGACATCCAGCGTTGTGTTGGCATCCTGGAAAATGACTGTAGCGCCTTCTTGACTTGTTGAGTTCAAATAGGGAATTTTATCGCCACTTGTAATCGTCGCAGTTTCATTGTTCAACGTCAGCACCATTGGTCTGGCGATCGTTTTGACGGTACCTTCCGACTCCGACGCTCGCAACGCCACATTCAAACGCAGAGTATCCGTGACATTTCCAAACGTCAAAGCCATCATCTGGTCGGCTTTTGCCGGAAAATTCACTGCATATTTGGCGTCATCCGGGTCATCGCCACCGGTGAGGTTGATGCCGTAATTATTCGGGAATTGGTAACCGCTGGTATTGCCATGAGCGGAGTCTGCGAAGAAGCGGCCTCCCCACTGGATACCGAGATTTCGGGTAAAATCTTTTGTCGTAGCGACGATTTGGCCATTGATCGACACGGCGCGTGTCCGGACATCCAGAACTTTTACCAACTCAGTGACGGCATCGAGCGCGGAACGGATATCCCTGATAATGAGAGCATTCACACGCGTATCTCTCATAACACTGCCGCGTTCAGTCAGAAAGACTCTGCAAGCCGCTTCCATATCGTTAATATTCGCGTAACTGAGATAGAGAATGATAGATTCGATTGGCAAGGCTCTTCGTTTTGCATCTTCCAACTGCATTCTGAGAGTATGCTCGTCGCGAAGTTTTGCGGTATAGGCGATTCGCATGATATTGCCTTCGATTTCCTTGCCCAGTCCTTGGTTTTTCAAGATAACTTCGAGAGCTTGATCCCAGGGCACATTATCCATTCGCAATGTTATGCGTCCCGAAACATCAGGATCGACGACCACGTTAAAGCCGCTGACTTCTGCGATGAGTCTGAAGATGTCCAGGATATCGGCATCTTTCAGGTCAAGAAAGATCGGTTTTCCACGATAGGCTGTCGGGGTTTGAAGGCCGTATACTTGCGTGGCATCAACCAAGTCCTCTCCTGTTCCAAGGGCTTCGGGAGTGGTCCAGTCACCCTCTGCTGATTCTTTTGCCGATCCAATAGGAACGTCTCCAAATCTGATTTTCAGACTGGTGTCAGCCGAAGTGATCGTGTATGGATGTTCTTCTTTCATTATCAGTTCGATTCTGACGATTTCCCTGTCGGCTTCTGCAAAATGGCGAGAAGTTATCCGGTCTACAAACCGATAATCTCCTCCCAAATCGGACGTATCCAGAGCCAAGATTGCATTTGGAATATCGATGACCAATCGATAAGGATCCGTCAACAGGAAAGCAGAATGGGCCAGCGGTTGATTGCCGATAATCCAAACTTCTTCACCTGTGCCTGCAGATCGTACTTCCAAGTGGCTGACAAGCACCCGATTTTCAAAATTGTTTTCTGTCGATGCGATACTCATATTTGTCAACATGACTATCACAACCCCACATAAAGCAGTTAATACTAGTTTTCGGAAATGATATGCTTTTGAAACCATTAGCCTCCTCCTGAATTATCGGTGAAGATAGTATTCTATGATTTCCTTGTCGATTGGCCTTCCAAAAGAATCCAGAACTACCTTCTCAAATACCACTTTGTTGCTATCAATGGCAAACACCTTGCCGTCCAATAGCACATCACCAACTTTCATATTATATGCACGGCCATCTGTTCCTTGAACAATGGCGATAGTACCAAGTCCTATCTGAATTCCTATAACTTTAATTTCAGATATTTTCATTGCCGCCAAGCCGGTTTTGTACGCTTCTGCATCAGCGTGAATCAAAAGCGACACAAACGGATCGCGAGTGCCTTCGCCCGTATACCGCATCTGTCGTTCATCGGGCGGAATAGGCGTCGGCGCCCTGGGAATACCGGCAGGAACCTCTTGGTCCTGCATCGTTTCTTCCTGCTGGGCTTCCTGGGCTTCCTGGGCATATAATCGGCCAACGGACAAAATAGATACCGACACCAGGCAGACCAGGACCACCGCCACCAACTTGCGATGGGCTTTGCTCGTATTAAGTATGAAAACAACCATCTTTTTCTCCTCGGTCATCCTTAAGTTTATTGGAGATACCAAAATGCAGTCAAGTAACATTCGGCAGAAATCGAAGGCCCACCATGCCGGTAGATACCTCTGATCTGGAGATCTGTGATGTTCAGTATGCGCTGCTCGTTTGCAATTTTATCAAAAAACATACCCAATTTATGATAACCGCCGTACATGCTCAAACTGATCGGAATCTCACCGTAAAAACCGTGTGTTCTTTCCGGGACCGGCTGAAAACGATCGACTGTCAACCCACTCTGTGATGCCAACGCTTCCATCTGCTTCACAAGCAAATCTACATTGGGCTTATCACCTAAAACTTCCGCAGCGCCGCGCATTTCTTCCCGCAAATGAAATACCCGCTGTCGGAATTCTTCCAATTGATCTTTCATCGCGAGACCTTTGTTAATCTCCACATCCAAGTCCCTGATTGTCACGTCCAAGCGAGCTATTTCTTTTTTAGCATCTGTGTATTTCATGAAATAGAACAATGAACAAATCGCGCCGATAATCACACAATACACAATATAACGTTGCCAGGGTGGATATGCTTCCAATGATTCAACCCAATTCATAACCGTTTCCCTCTCTACACCGTTGTTCTGAAATCGATCTCAAACTCATAAATTTGTCTACCCATTTGGGTGACCAGACGCGAAATTTTCAGATTGACACTATGAAAATACGGCGAGCTTTCAATAGAGCCCATTAAATCCCCGATTACAGTCTGCGACATTCCGAACCCACGAATCGAAATCAAATCTCCAGTCGTGCGCATTTGCGAGAGCCATACTTCTTCAGGTAGGCGCCTTTGCAACTCATCCATCATCAATACCGGTCCGGTCTGATTGTTACGCAACATTTCAATAGTATCGATTCTTGTCTGTAACGATCGCACTTCTTGTTCAAACTGATTCACCTGGTTGATAATGACCCGCAGTTCTTCGACTTGCTCTCTTTTTCGTGCAATCGTCGCATTTTTTTCCTTGATGACCGTTGTCAGATAATGCGACCAAATTCCCACTCCGACCAAAACAACCAGAATCAATGCTCCTACAGCAATCAATTCTATTGTCATAATGGAGGTTTTTTTTCTCTCATGCGGCAACAAGTTAATCCTGATCATGGCCTACCCTCTCCTTATCGCCAAACCAACTGCAACAGCATACATCGGCCCGACCTCTTCAATAAAAGTCGGATCGATTTTTTTCGGATTATATGCGATGTTCTGCAGGGGATTCCCAATTGCAACCTCAACACCAAGCCGATCACTGAGGAATCCGGCGATTCCTCCATTTTTTAGCTTGCTGCAACCTCCAGTCAAAACCACCTGGTCTATCCCTGTTGTTGATGAAGTGGCTTTAAAATAATCAAATGAGCGTTGGATTTCATGACTTAAATCCTCGGCGACAGAGTTGATCACATCTTCCGCCACCTCCCGACTGACCCCATCGATGACGCCACCTCGCTTGATTTCCTCAGCCTGCTGGTATGTAACATTTAACTCTTTTTGAATGGCATCTGAGAATTGGTTTCCACCCATGGAAATATCTCGATACAGCATATGCTGTTGCCCCTGCATGATGTTGATATTCATCACGCCCGCGCCGATATCGATCAAAGCGATCACTCTGTCAGGCTCAATATTATAATTGACCTCATATTGATTACCGATCGCAAAACCATCGACGTCGACGACCATCGGGATCAACCCGGCTTGACGGACAAGGTTGGTATAATCATTTACCTTGTCTTTCTTAGCCGCGACCAGAATGACCTCCATTTCGTTTCCGCCCACGTTTCGATCCTCAATAATGTGAAAATCAATGTTCACATCTTCGATATCAAACGGGATGTACTGCTCAGCTTCCCATAGGATGGATTCATCCAATTCTTCCTGAGACATTTTGGGCAGGGTTATTTTTTTTACGATGACCGCGTGCCCTGAGACTGAAAGAGCCACGTTCTTTTTCCGTATTTTTTGATCTTTGACAATTTTTTGAATCGCCTCGATCACAATAGCGGAATCCATGATGGCGCCATCGACAATAGCTTCCGGCGGCAACGGCTCATAACCAAGCGCTTGAAGTGAATAGCCCTTGATTTGTTCTTTCAGAACAACCATTTTTACCGCGCTGGTACCAATGTCCAGTCCGATCAGTTGTTTGCCTTTTCCAAACATTGAAATTGCAACCTCCCACCTGAATTAATACTCAGTTAAAAAAAATCAGCGATCAAAAGCCCTAAGCATTCCATGATCTTTGTAACATTCTACAAGCAAACTGTCAAGATTTATGTGCGACACAACCTCCCCTAGCTTATTTTTCTCCTTGGATTTTTCCTTGACCATACATTTCGATAATGTTATCTTTCGACCGCTTATCCGATTTGGGAAGCTTATTAAGGAGATTATATCATGGCGAGAAAATGTGCATTTTGTGGAAAAAAACCTATGTTTGGCAATCGGATCAGCCACGCCAACAACGCCACAAGACGGCGTTTCAACCCAAATATCCGAAAAATGCGAGTCGTTGTAAACGGTGTAAAAAAACGGGTCATCATCTGTTCAGACTGCCTTTCGGCGGGAAAAGCGGTTCGAACCTGATAACCCCCCCTTCGTTTCATAATCACTGTCTTTCCCCTTTACGCCGCATTGGCTTCAGTTCCTTTTCCTCGAACGTGATTGCACTACCTGAAGCATTCCCGGAATTGACCGCATAGAATCCAATAGCTTTTCCTCAACCTCACCATTAGGCAGCTCAACCAATAAAACTCCCCTGACCCTTTGGCTCTTTTTGTCAACGGTTTCAATCTGTTGCGAAAGAATAACACCGTTTCTTTCGGCCACGATCTGAGTCATCTCACGAATCAAAACAGCGACCTGATACCCTTCAAAAAGAAGCCGTATGGGATATTTCGGGTTATCATGAGCGTCCCATTTCACAGGCACAATCCTATCAGCGCCAAGCTTTTTCAAATTCGAACAATCCGCTGCATGGATCGTAATCCCACGACCCCGCGTTATGTATCCAACAATCTTATCGCCTGGAAGCGGCTCGCAACATCTTGCGAAACGAGTCACGATATCCGATCCGCTCACTACCTGAACACTACTTACCGGACGAGCCAATTCGTAATCACCCGTTATACCCTCAACTCTGCCTTTGCCCTGAGCAGCCTTCAATGTGACCAACTTGTTGATTACCTGCTGAATCGAGATTTCACCAAAGCCTATCGCCGCATATAAATCATCCGAAGCCGAAAAACCCAATCGAACAATAACCTCTAAAAACTCGTCTGAATCCAGTAACTTATTGACGGGTAAACGCTGCTTGATCAATTCCCTCTTCAATGAATCCAAACCCTTTTTTACCATGGAATCACGCGCTACATCCCGTAAATAAGCTCGGATTTTATTTCTGGCAAGCGACGTTCGAACAAATTTCAACCAGTCGGATGTCGGATGAGCATTTCTGGAAGTGATGATCTCTACAATGTCTCCATTCTGCAATTTCGTGCGCAGCGGCACCAACTTTTTATTGATCTTCCCGTGACGACAACGAAACCCAACCTCTGTATGAATCGAAAAAGCGAAATCCACTACCGTCGAGCCGGCCGGAAGACTTTTGACATCACCTCGAGGAGTAAATACATAAACTTCCGAAGGAAATAAATCGACCTTAAAAACCTCTAACATGTCATGAGGATCCGGGTTTTCCGTCAGATAAGACATCGCCTTTCTCAACCAGGTGAATTTATCAGCAGCGCCACCCGAAGCTGTGCCGGACTCCTTATACAGCCAATGCGCCGCAATACCTACTTCCGCTATTTCATCCATTTTCCTGGAACGTATCTGAATTTCAATAGGCGAACCCTTCGGCCCGATAACCGACGTGTGAATAGACTGATAGCCATTCTCCTTCGGATTCGCGATAAAATCTTTGAATCTGTGAGGAATGGGTTTCCAAAGCGAATGAATCAATCCCAAAACTGCATAACATTCCTGAATACCTGGTTTTTCTGTTATAATCCGCAAACCGATAACATCATAAACCTGATCGAAACCGATTTTTTGAGCAAGCATTTTTTTATAGATCGAATCAATGTTTTTAATTCTTCCCTTTATTTCGGCCTTGATTCCCTGCGACGCCAATCTATCCTGTATCACGGTTTTGATGCGTTCGACATTGAGAGCATGGTCTTCACTCCTTTCCTTCACTCTTCTGCGAATATCGGAATAGACTTCAGGCAATCTGATGCGGAGACTCAAGTCCTCCAGTTCACTTTTAAGCTTCCCGATTCCCAGTCGATTCGCCAAAGGAGCGTAAATATCTCGAGCGGCGGCGGCTGCCGCCATTGGGTCTTCACCACTATATTTATCGATGACATTCAGAACATGAACCCTGTCGATGAGCCTTAAAAACACAACCCGTATATCACGGGCCAAAGCCAGAATCAGACGCCGCAGTTTTTCGTTTTCAGCCTCTTGACCTGTTTTGACGTCAATTTCCGCGAGTTCCGCCAAACGGGAGGCAAGCTCATAGACCTCGTTACCCCACTGTTTTCTAATATCTTCCGTTTTATCCGGCCGGGCTACGAAAACATTCCAGGTAAAAGCGGCCATCAAGGAAGCATGGTCCAATCGATAAAAAGACAGGCGCCGCGCTATATTCGAAATATAACTTAGACAGGATTCACCGGTTTTACGAACCGAATCACCATACAAAGATCGCAGATAATCTACATAGTTCTCGACTGTCCAATCGCTGCCGAGCAATACACTCTGAAGCGCAACTTGAATGTTTTCTTGCAGCGCTGGAACCATTCCGCTCCCTAAAAGACTTGAATCTCTTATTTTCTCTTGGGCGCCCTCGGAGAAATCAGTTTCGACCAACCCAACACGATCGGGCTGGCGATAAATATCGATGAATAGGTGCCGAAAACCACACCGAACAACATGGCGAACGCAAAATCATTGATGACCGCACCACCGAAAAAATACAACGCCAAAACGACAAACAGCGTGGTCAACGACGTCAAAATTGTTCGTGACAGCGTCTGATTGATGCTGAGATTCATGATTTCCGCCAGCTTTTTACGAGGATGCAATTTGCGGTTTTCTCTGATTCTATCGTAAATGACGATCGTATCGTTCAAGGAATAACCCACAACCGTCAACAAGGCGGCGACGACCGGCAGATTGAACTCCCGATTCATCAGTGAAAATGCTCCGACAATAATCACCACATCATGTATAAGCGCCGTGACGGCCCCGATCGCATACTGCAGCTCAAATCGGAAGGTAATATAAACTAGGATTGCAAGCAAAGCCCAAAGAATGGACAGCTTGGCGCTTTTTTTCAGTTCCTCACCCATTGTCGGCCCGACGACATCTGTTTTTCGGATTTCAAAAAAATCCTTACCAAACGTCTGCTCAAGATCACCGGCAATGATAGCGGCAGGAGTATCATCTATTTCGGTATCCGCAGTCAGAGGCAGACGAATCATGAATTCATGCGAATCTTCTTCCCCTATCTGCTGAATCATAAATGTGCCGAGTTTGGGGTCATTCAACGCTTTTCGGACGTCTTCCGCCGTGACCGCCGTTTTAAATTGGACCTGAACGATTGTTCCACCTGAAAAGTCGATCCCATAATTCAGGCCTTTATGAAAAAATATCGAAACAATTCCGATAACGATCAAAATCAACGACAGGCCTATGGTAATTTTTTGTTTTCCAATAAAGTCAAAATTTGTATCTTGAAATATCTGCATCGCTCAATTCCTTTTCAATCATATTGAAAGTTTATCGACAGAAGGATTCGCCAAGGCGGCATCCATCAACACTCTGGCAATAAACAGGGCTGAAAACATGCTGGCAGCGATACCGATTGACAATGTAACGGCGAAACCCCTGATCGGGCCGACGCCGAACTGCAATAAAACCAGTGCTGCAAAAAGAGTTGTTATATTCGAATCCATAATGGTAATAAACGCTTTTTCGTACCCCTGGGCTACGGCGGTCCGGATGCTTTTACCCTGGTTTCTTTCTTCCCGTATTCGTTCAAAAATCAACACGTTGGCATCCACGGCCATTCCGACGGTCAGTATGATGCCCGCAATTCCAGGCAGAGTCAGCGTGGCTTCCAGGCCTGCTAACATGGCCAGCATGAAAACTATTGTGCAGAGCAAGCCGATATCGGCAATAATCCCAGATAATTTATACCAAACCGCCATAAATAGAATAACCAGCAGACCACCTAACATAATAGACAGGATACCCTGCCGAATGGAATCCTGCCCAAGCGAGGGGCCGACGGTCCGCTCTTCGAACGGAACAACCGAAGCAGGCAGGGCGCCGGAACGCAGAACGATCGCAAGCGAATCCGCTTCGTCATAGGTAAAATCTCCGGTTATCTGACCACTGCGTGAAATTCGCGAACTTATAACAGGCGCTGACTGAACACGCCCGTCCAAAACAATCGCCAGTCTTCGATCGATATTGTTTTGTGTCAACACGGCAAATTTTCTGGCGCCATTTGTACTCAACGTAAAACCTACCGCATAACGACCGAAATCACCGCGATCCGTTCTGACAGTGTCCAAATCCGCCCCTGTGACTTCGGCATCTTTTTCCAAAATCCAATACAGGGGTTTTCCTGCTCTGGAACTTTTATCTTCGAAAAATTCGGCATTTCTCGGAAGTTTGCCGCCCTGGCTTTGCAACAATTCACTGCGATCACCCGGGCCGTCAATGACCAACCGAAACTCAAGAAGCGCTGTCTGACCTATGATATCTTTTGCCTTACTGACATCCTTGATACCCGGCAATTGTATCAATATCCTGTCCTGAGCGCCTTTTATCATACTTTTTTGCTGCTGGACGATAGGCTCTCTCACCCCTAATTCATCGATACGATTCCGAATAGTCGTAACAGCTTGCTGAAGAGCCCTTTCTTTGATTCTTCTGACAACCTCCGCCTGCATTTTAGCCACTAGTATATACTTGTCATCTTCTCGATCTTTTGTCAGATCATAAGGATGGTCGGCTAGAAGCCGAGCTATCTCGTCCTGTTCCACCTGCCCGGGAAACTCAAAACGCAAAGCGTTTTCCTTTGGCAAAACAATTACAGTCACTCCGCGAATCTTGTCTCTCCGCATCTGCTGCTCAAATTGCGTTTTAAGCAAAACCAATTCAGCATCAACAGCCTCTTCAGTCTTCACATCCATGACCATGTGGATACCACCTTGCAGATCAAGACCCAGGTTGAGTTTGCCTTCCCGATCTTTTGTATCCAGCGGCGGATATATCAAAAAAACCGCAATTCCCACCAATACAATAGTGATCGCAATTCTCAATTTGAGATCTAACTTACTCAAAATATGACTCCTTTCCTATCCACAGAACATCATTCAACTCATGCTTTCATCAAATCCTGGTCGGATGACTCTTCGATTTCCGAGCCTTGCAGCGCTCTAACCGAACTGCGCAACACGGTGATTTTGACCTTTTCAGCAACTTTCAGCTCAATGGTCGTATCCGAAACCGAATGAATGGTACCAAAAATACCTCCCGCCGTCACAACGCGATCCCCTGCTTTTAAATTATCCAACAAGTCCTGCATTTTTTTGCGCTCTTTTGTCTGCGGCCTGATTATCAGAAAATAAAAAATAACGAAAATTAAGGCAAACGGCATCAAGAAGCTCAAATTGAATCCGGACGCACCGGCTCCCTGCTGCTGTGCCGGGCCGGCCATGGCAGAAGCTAATTCAAAAAACATAAGCCCTCCCGAATTGCTTGTATCCTGTCCATATGACAGAACTGAGCGGAAAATATGCACTAAACTGAGTTGATAGTCAAGTCAATGCTTCGAAATTTCTTTTTATGATTCGCTGTTGACAGATTTGCTGTAACCCCGTAAAAACTGCTCACGAAACTCCGGAAATCGGTCCTCAGCCAACGAGTTCCGAATGTCTTGCATCAATGTCATAAAGAAATGGATATTGTGAATGGTGGCCAATCTCGCCGCCAGGATTTCTCCATTAATATAAAGATGCCTTAAATATGCCCGGCTGAAATTTTTGCACAGATAACAGGTGCAGGTTTCTTCAGGCGGTGCCGGGTCATCATGATACACGGCGTTTTTGATCACCAGCTTGCCTTTCCGTGTGAACAACATGCCATTGCGTGCATTTCGAGTGGGAATGACACAGTCAAATAAGTCCACACCGCGAGCGACGCATTCAACCAGATTTTCAGGCAGCCCTACACCCATCAAATATCTGGGTTTTTCAGCCGGCAACGCCGTTGCAGAAACCTCAGTCATCGCATACAAATCCTCCGTCGATTCCCCTACGGCCAATCCACCAATCGCATAACCCGGAAAATCCATTTTGGACAGTTCATCCGCACACATCCGACGGATATCAGGAAATATTCCTCCCTGAACGATCGCCCACAAATCAGCTTCTTTGCGCGCCCAGGCGGTTTTGCTTCGACCAGCCCATTTCAACGTGCGATCGACCGCATCTTTGACACTGTTTTCATCCGATGTCGACGGTATCAAATGATCCAAAACCATCATCACGTCCGAACCAAGCGCTTCCTGGATTTCCACGACGTTTTCCGGCGATAAATGAAATCGGGTTCCGTCAAGATGAGACGCAAATTCGACACCGTGATCGGAAATCCTGGCAAAATCACGTAAGCTGAAAATCTGAAATCCGCCGGAATCCGTCAAAATACCGCGATCCCAGTTCATAAATTGATGCAATCCCCCAAGATTCTTGATCAAACTGTGACCCGGTCTTACAAATAGATGATAGGTATTCGCCAAGATCATCGTGACACCAAGGCTTTTAAGCTCGTCCGGAGTCATCGCCTTGACCGCCCCACACGTTCCCACCGGCATAAATTGCGGCGTGTCCACCACTCCGGAAGGCGTCGTCAGCCTACCCAGCCTGGCCTTCGTTTTTGGACATGTTTTAAACAGCTCGAACATCGCTTAAACACCTTGCTTTTCCCATTCATAAAATCAACATGGCGTCACCATATGAATAAAACCGGTAATTGTGACAAACAGCCATATGATAAGCGTTTAAAATATTTTCCGTTCCGGCGAACGCAGAAACAAGCATGATCAGTGACGATCCCGGTAAATGAAAATTGGTGATCAAGGCATCCACTACACGAAATTCAAAACCAGGCGTGATAAATAAACTCGTTCTCGTCGGCGCAGCCGACGTGAGATTGGGATTCGTGCTTGCCCAACTTTCCAATGCCCGAGTCGTAGTGGTGCCGACCGCGATAACTCGGCGCTTCTCCTGTTTGGCACGCCGAATTTCCTGGGCGGCCGCATCCGGAATCAAATACGTTTCCTCATCCATTCTGTGATCTGCAACAAATTGGCACTCGACAGGTCTGAACGTGCCCCAACCGACCCATAACGTAATCGCCACACACTTGATCCCTTTCAAATCCAAGCTTTTCAATAGGTCAACCGTAAAATGCAGGCCGGCTGTCGGCGCAGCAACCGCGCCCGGATGCGCCGCAAATACCGTTTGGTATCGCTCGAGATCTTTATCGGCCCGACAATCACGGTTTCGATCACGTTTGATATAAGGCGGCAACGGCATCAGGCCATGATGAGCCAAGTAATCCGACCATCCCAACGGACCCTCGATCTGAACAACAAACTCTTTTTCATGCCTTTCAAGAACCTTTAATGTCGAGTCCCCCGTCAAAATCAGTCTCTCCCCTTCCGTAACCCGGCGGGCGGGTTTCAGCAACACTCTCCTTTCACGCCCCTCAGCGCGGCCGTCAAGGATCGTGACCTGAATAGACGCTCCCGTCGCCCGTCTTGCATACAGCCTGGCCGCGATAACTTTTACATCATTTAAAACCAATACATCTCCCGGTACAAGAAAACGATCGATGTCACGAAACACATGGTGCGCAACTGCTCCTGAACGACGGTTTAAAACGAGCAGCCTCGACATCTCACGACTTTCAGCGGGTTCCTGCGCAATCAGAGATTCCGGTAGATCGTAGTCAAACTGATCGACACGAAGTTCAGGGTTGATTTTCATCGTCTTTAAATAAATCGAAAGGCAGCTCCGGAAGAGTATAAGTCGCGGGTCTGGGAATTTTCAGAATATCGAATGCCGCCGACGCCAACATCCGCCCTCTGGACGTTCTATGAAGAAAACCCATTTGAATCAAATAAGGCTCATAGACATCCTCGATGGTTTCCCGGTCCTCCATCAACGCCGTTGCCAGCGTATCGATTCCGACCGGTCCTCCGGCGTAATTTCTAGCAATAACATGCAGCAGTCTCCGATCCATCGGATCCAATCCGTGCTCGTCGATATCCATGATTCCAAGCGCTTTGGCTACAACAGCTTTCGTGATTTCTCCACCGGATGTCACCTGTGCGAAATCTCGCACCCGCCGAAGCAACCTATTGGCAATTCTAGGAGTTCCTCTGGAACGAGCGGCTATTTCCCGTGCTCCCGCGCTATCTGTATGAATGTTTAGAATTTTCGCCGCCCGCATGACTATTTGCATCAGCTCATCGACAGAATAAAACTCAAGCCTGAATATAATACCGAACCGATCTCTCAAGGGCGAACTCAACGCACCAAAACGGGTCGTAGCGCCGATCAGCGTAAATGGTTCCAACTCCAAAGGAATGACTCTTGCTGCAGGGCCCTGCCCCATAATCAAGTCAAGCCGGAAGTCTTCCATAGCTGGGTAAAGCTTTTCTTCGACGATCCGGGTCAATCGATGAATTTCATCGATAAACAAGGCGTCCCTGTGACCCAGGTTTGTCAGTATTGCGGCGATGTCGCCAGGATGTTCCATAGCCGGTCCCGAGGTTGTTTCGACATGGATGTTCAATTCCCTGCCGATGATATAAGCCAACGTCGTTTTTCCTAGACCCGGAGGGCCGTAAAACAGAATATGATCCAATGCCTCATTTCTCCGCTTCACGGCTTCCAAATAAATTTTCAGTTCGGATATGATTTTCTGCTGACCGATATACTCACTCAACCTGGCCGGCCTGAGATGCTCTTGAAGCGGCCCACCGTCATTTTGCTGGGATTCAGGACTGATCAGAGAGCGTCTATTATTCACTTCAACCTCCGTGCGAGTTTTTTCAAGGCCATACGTATGATGTCCTCAACCGAAGTATCATCGGCCGCTTCTTGTAAGACCTCTTCCAAAGCCCGCTCGGCATCCCGCTGTTTATATCCTAAATTTATCATCATCGAGACCAGTTCCGTCACTTTGGCATCGTTTGTATCCGGCGCAGGCGGGATCGTTCGATCACTGATTGCAACGATCTTGTCAATTTTATCGCCGATTTCGAACAGTATCCTATCCGCACTTTTTTTTCCGATTCCAGGGATTGTGCAAAGCATTCGTGTATCTTTCGTAAGCGCCGCCCTGTGCAGGTCTCCGGGAGACATTCCAGACAATATGGCCAGAGCCAGTTTAGGCCCGACTCGTGTGATTTCGATAAGAATGTTAAACAAACCCAATTCGGATTCCGTCAGAAAACCGAATAGGCGGATGGCATCTTCACGCACAAGCAGATGTGTTCTTAAAAAGACATTTTTGCCCTGGTCCGGCAAGTCATAGAAGGTAGATAAGGGAATTTCGACATATAGGCCTATACCATTGACTTCGATGATGACATGGTCTTGTTTTTTCTTCAAAATCGTTCCATTGACAGAAGCTATCATACGATTTGTTTTATCCTTTTTTGGAGTTTGCTTTGACCGAGATGACAGATGGCCATAGCGAGGGCATCCGAGCAATCCAACGGCATAGGTGGTTCTTTTAGTCTTAACAATTTCTGCACCATGAACTGGACCTGTTCTTTTGTTGCGCGCCCATACCCCGTCACGTTCACTTTCACCGTAGCCGGGGAGACCTCGACGACTTTCCAGTCATTTCGCGCGGCCATCATCATCGCAACACCTCTGAAATGGCTGACTTTCAAGATCGAGCTGACGTTTTTGGCGGTAAACAAGCTTTCAATGACCAACGTGGCGTCAGGATGGCTTTCCAGTATTTTTTGGAATTCTTTTGCAAAGAACAACAATTTTTCAGCTTGGGTTAGTTTTTCCGGTATTTTGATAGGAAAATGCGCGATATGGTGAACTCTTCCATGCGCGGCTCCAACGATGCCGATTCCGGAGATTCTGCTTCCGGGGTCCATACCCACTGCAATTTCCAGATCGGTTTGACTATGGGGAGACGATACGATCACTCTTCAGAGAATTTTTCCAATATCTCATCCGGGATATCGAAATCGGAGAAGACATTTTGAATATCGTCATGGTCTTCAAGTTTGCTCATAAGTTTCAAGAGTTGTTCGGCATGCTTTTCTTCGACTTTGACAGTGGAATTGGGGACCAAAGTAATTTCCGCCGATTCGATTTCTATGTTGTGCTCGCTGAGAGCGTCTTTGACGGTTTCGAGGTCGGCGGTTGCGGTATATATTTCACATTTCTGTCCGTCGATTTCGAGGTCTTCAGCTCCGGCTTCCAGAGCGATTTCCATCAATTTTTCTTCATCCATATTGTTACGGTTGATGATGATGCGGCCTTTTCGTTCGAATTTCCAGGCGACGCTGTTAGAAGCGCCGAGGTTGCCATTGTGTTTTCCGAGAATGTGGCGAATTTCAGCGACTGTTCTGTTTTTGTTATCGGTCATTACTTCGATATAGAGCGCGACTCCTCCGGGCCCATATCCTTCATAAACGACTTCTTCAATAACTTGTCCCGGCATTTCGCCGGTACCTTTCATGATGGCCCTTTTGATATTATCGCTGGGCATATTGGCGACTTTGGCATTTTGGACTGCCATTCTCAGTCTGGGATTAGTATCGGGGTCGCCTCCTCCCAGTCGAGCGGCGATGGTTATTTCTTTGATGATTTTGGTAAAGACACGTCCTCTTTTTGAGTCTGCGGCGGCTTTTTTATGTCTTATTGTCGCCCATTTTGAATGTCCTGACATAGACTCCTCCTTTAGCAGAATCTTTTACTGGAAGAATCATACTTCAGGTGTTTTTCATGCGCAAGTGGGGTGATATAAAAAATCGGCGATGATTTTTTTGTTTGTACAAAAAAAGGCCCGGCAATTACCTACTCTCCCACAGGTTGTATCCTGCAGTACCATCGGCGCTAGAAGGCTTAACTTCCGTGTTCGGGATGGTTACGGGTGGGTCCCTTCCGCTATCGTCACCGGGTCAAATAAAATGATCCAAATATTCGGGTATCTGGTTTATAGGTGAAGAGAAAAGGCGGGTTGCCCCGATTTTGGTTCGGGGCAACCCTATATTTCAAAATAGAGTGGTCAAGCCTCACGACCGATTAGTCATTGGTAAGCTTCACGTGTTACCACGCTTCCACCTCCAACCTATCTACCTTGTAATCTTCAAGGGGTCTTTAGGCACATAGTGCGTGAGATTTCATCTTGGGATTGGCTTCCCGCTTATATGCTTTCAGCGGTTATCCAGACCGAACGTAGCTACCCAGCAATGCCGCTGGCGCGACAACTGGCACACCAGAGGTTCGTCCACTTCGGGTCCTTTCGTACTACGAGCAGATTCCCTCAAATCTCATACGTCTGCAGCAGA
>JBASEY010000030.1:125000-149696 GCA_049652745.1 bacterium
AAATTAAGATACAACCAATTTTGTATCCCGGGGAACAGCGAATGTCTCCCCACTCGATCCCAATACGATCTTTTTTTACTCCAACCGAAAGGGGGATTTAGTATGAACAAGCCCGATAGAGGGAAACTCGTAATCAATACCGATGAGTGTAAAGGTTGTGGCCTGTGCGTCGCGTCCTGCCCCGTGAGCGTCATCGAGATACGCTCCGATATCATCAATGTGCAAGGCTACCACCCTGCCGCATATAAAGGGGCCGGCTGCACCGCCTGCGCTACCTGCTTCTACACTTGTCCCGAACCGGGGGCCATCACCATTTACCGCCTGGTCAAGGCCGGTTGAAAGGAGATAACACATGGCAAAAGAACTCGTTAAAGGAAACGTCGCCATCGTAAAAGGCGCACTACTGGCCGGATGCGAAATCTATTTCGGCTACCCCATCACTCCAGCCAGCGAAATCGCTGAAGAAGCCAGCCTGTTGTTCCCAAAACTCGGCCGCACTTTCATTCAAGCAGAAAGCGAAGTATCCGCCATCAATATGATCTACGGCGCCGCAGGCGCCGGTGTCCGATGCATGACCGCGTCCTCCGGACCCGGTCTCAGCCTGAAACAAGAAGGTATCTCATACTGCGCCGGCGCTGAACTCCCTTGCGTTATCGTGGATATCATGCGAGGAGGCCCGGGCCTCGGAAATATCGGCCCTGAACAAAGCGACTATAACCAAATAGTCCACGGCGGCGGCCACGGCAACTACAAACTCATCGTTCTCGCGCCGAACTCCGGACAGGAAATGTGCAATTTCACCATCAAAGCTTTCGAACTTGCCGATAAATGGCGGACACCCGTCGTCGTTCTTTCGGACGGTTTCACCGGACAGATGATGGAACAAGTCGATTTTCCCGACAAACCCGTTCGTGGAAGCCGACATGACTGGGCAATTTATGGCGACAAGGAATCCCGCCACAACTTGATCACATCGATCTACCTGTCACACTCCGACCTCGAAAAACACAACATCAAATTACAGAAAAAATATGCCCAAATAGAAAAAGCGGAACTGATGTTCGACGAATATCTGACCGATGACGCCGATATCGTTCTTGTCGCCTACGGCATTTCATCCCGAGTCTGCAGAACAGCCGTCGAAACCTTAAGGGAAAAAGGCTGTAAAGCCGGTCTCCTGAGACCACAAACCCTGTTCCCGTTCCCATCCGCCCGAATCGCCGAACTGGCCGATCGCGGCGTCAAAGGCTTCCTGGCCGTCGAATGCTCGAATGGTCAAATGGTCCGCGACGTGCGCTTGGCGCTCAACGGCAAAGCTCCCGTGGAATTCTACGGCAGAATGGGCGGGGAAGTGCCGTCTGCAGAAGAAGTTGTTGAAAAATACGAATCATTCTTTGGGGGAAGGAGATAACCATGAACGCCCAATATGAATTATATCTGAAAAAACCCGATGCTTTTTACGACGATTTTAAGCGAAAAGGCGGAAATACCAAGGTCACACACTACTGCCCCGGATGCGGACACGGCATCATCCACAAATATCTCGCCGAAGCCATCGACAAACTGGGTATACAGGATAAAACCATCCTGGTCAGCCCGGTCGGCTGCTCCGTATTCGCTTACTATTACTTTGATGTCGGCAACTCCCAAGCCGCCCACGGCCGAGCGCCGGCGCTCGCTACCGGCATCAAACGCGCTCACCCCGAATCCATCGTCATCTCATATCAGGGCGACGGTGATTTGGCAGCTATCGGAACCGCCGAAATCATCCATGCTGCAAACCGAGGCGAAAACATCACCGTGATTTTCGTAAACAATGCGATTTACGGTATGACCGGCGGCCAAATGGCGCCAACCACATTGGAAGGGCAAAAAACCACCACGACACCTTACGGCCGAAACTCCGGAAACGAAGGTTTTCCCATTCGCATGACGGAATTGCTGGCCACCCTTGAAGCGCCGGTCTACATCGAACGCGTCTCGTTGCACGACGCTCCGAACCGAAACAAGGCCAGAAAAGCCATTTTCAAAGCTTTGAAAAACCAAACGGAAAACAAAGGTTTTTCATTTGTCGAAGTTCTGTCGCAATGCCCGACCGGTTGGAAAATCGACGAAGCGCCTCAATCACTGAATTGGATAAAAGAAAAAATGCTCCCGTATTTTGAACTCGGCGTCAAACGGGATAAATCCGAAGAAGCAACCCCTGTTACGTTTCCCAAGCGAATCTGGGATACAGATACGATCATCAAAAACTTGGGACTTGTCGAACTCGATGTTAAAAAACGTGCCGACCGAAATGCCATACCGGAAAAATATCGAAATCCTCGGATAAAAATCGCCGGTTTCGGCGGCCAAGGCGTATTGACGCTGGGCGTCATCCTTGCCGGATGCGGAATGATGGAAGATTACAACGTGGCTTGGTTGCCATCCTATGGGCCGGAAATGCGAGGCGGTACCGCTCACTGTCACGTCACGATCAGCGACAAACAAATCGGCTCCCCTCTGGTCACGCGTTCCACCGTCTGTATTGCAATGAACAAACCATCACAGGTCAAATTTGAAATGGAACTGGTTCCCGGCGGCCTGCTGTTGAGTAACAGCTCGATGATCGACATTCCACCGGCACGAAAAGACATCGAAGTGCTGTCCATTCCCGTTACGGAAATCGCCAACAAACTGGGCTCTTCGAAAGTCGCCAACATGATCATGATCGGCGCTTACCTTGAATTGTCAAAAGTCATTTCTTTTGAAACACTGGATCTGGTTTTGAAAAACATGTTGAAAAAAGCTTCGCTGCTCGATCTGAACAAGAAAGCGATAGAAGCCGGACGGGAAGCCGCCCGAAAACGATCCTGACATGAACCGGGATTCAGCTCTGACTCCATTGAAGGCCTCGGCGCTGAAACCTGGAGATACCGTTGCTATAGTTGCACCTGCAAGCCCCCCGAATCCGGTTTTCCTGGATTCGGGGGTGCGTTTTTTAGAGGAAGCCGGATATCGAGTGGTCTTTGGCAGGCATTTACTGGACAGACAAGGCTATCTCGCTGGCAGCGACAGTGACCGGGCATCCGACTTCAATGCCATGATCCACGATCGGGATGTGCGGGCGATTTTTTGTGCCCGCGGCGGCTATGGAACAGCCCGGATCGCTCCTTTGATCGATTATGACCACCTACGTGAAGACCCTAAAATAATCGTGGGTTTCAGCGATATCACATTGCTTTTAGCTGCAATATGGCGGAACTGCAGGCTGATCACCTTTCATGGGCCGCTTATGAGCGATCCGACAACGTCAAAATGGTCGCTTCAACACATGCTGAGCCAGTTGACCGGCTCAATCGATCCACAATGGCCGATTTCGGAAATCGGCAAACCTGCTTGGACGACGCCGTTTGGCCGAAACAACGTTGTAGGCCGTCTGTTCGGCGGATGCTTATCTATCCTGGCAACTTTACCTGGAACACCATGGAATCCGGATTTTTCAACTTCGATTTTTTTTATCGAAGAAATCGGAGAAGCACCTTATCGAATCGACCGTATGTTGACCCATTTGTTAAATGCCGGATGGTTTATAAATGTTCGAGCCGTCTTGACGGGAAGCTTCAAAAATTGTGTTCAACGACTGGACGATCCGGAACCTACACCGGATACCGAGACCCTTCTTCACGATTTTTTGACATCGCTTCAAATTCCGTTTATGACCGGCCTTCCCTTCGGTCACGATACCCATAATCTCACCATCCCTTTCGGAGGTTTGATCGAAGCGGGACCCGAAGGCGTCCTTCAGTTGGAAAAATCCGTCGACTGTCAGTAATATTCTTCCGTCTTTTTATTGACCTCAAAATGCCAAATATATTTGTAAACAATCAGATTGACCGGATAATCATACCAAATCGATACTTGATATTCCTGAGTGTTGTAATCGACTTTGATATGGGAATCCACAATCGGTAAATTCTTTTTTTTGGCAAACGCTATAAGTTTGTTATAAATGCTTTTTGCCTCATTCTGAGTGGGTCTCTGATTGAGTTTATCGTAGTTGACCAATTCCTGCGCGTATCCATTTAAAGACATATTTTTAAAATATGGGGCTCCGAAGGAATAGATAAGAAAAACAGCAAGTATCAGAAGAACAAACCCGATAATGGAATATACTTTTTCGTTGCCCTGTTGGTTTCTTAAAATATTTTTCATATCAACCTCCTGACATTCATATACAAGCTGATATCGTTCCTGCCGCCATCATCAACCCGGCACCGATTACAGCAGCGTCGTTTCCCAGCGTTCCCGGCCGAATCGAAAGATTGTCCGTCAGTGACGGGAACCCGAATCGCTCGATTGAATTTCGAACAGGTTTCTCCAGGACGTCCCACGCAGCGCTGATTCCTCCGCCAATGATGCAATGGCGCAGATTCAATGTGACGGCGGCCGCAACGATCACACGGCCAAGAGCCGTTCCATAGCGGTTAGCGACACCGGCAGCAATGGTATCACCGTTTCGAGCCGATTCAAATAAATGTTTTACGCTGAAGTCCGCCATAGACTTCCATCTTGCTTGAGCCCCTGCATGGCTCCGGTAATCACGCCACAAGCCTTTGATCGACAAGCAGGTCTCAGCGTGGCCCCAACCTCCGCACCCGCATTTTTCATCGGTATCGAACAGCGGAATATGGCCTAATTCCGTTGAATACCCATCCTGCCCCAGCCAAGGACGGCCATTCAGCATGATAGATGACCCCAGCCCGGTCCCCAGAGTCAACATGACAAACATCTCAAGTCCCTTTGCCGCCCCACATAGATATTCGCCTAATGCGGCAGCATCGGCATCGTTGAGGATTCCGACGGACAACCCGACTATGGCTTCAAGTTTTTCTTTTATGGGATAGTGTTCAATACCTTTTACGTTCGGCATCAGAGTTACGACGCCGCGTTTTGAGTTCAAGGGCCCCGGCAGACCGATTCCGACGGCATGGATTCTATCACATTCTTTCGATAAAAGGGTTTTCACTGCTTCCGCCAGAACATCCAGAACCGCTTCTGAACCTCCTTCCACCGGCGTCGCGATCTCAAGACCCGAATGCAGTTTTCCCGTTTGATCGACAACGGCTCCACGGATATGGGTAGCTCCCATGTCAATTCCTATGGCCTTTTCTGTCTTCATAAATTACCATCTCCCAAGCTTTTTATTAAAAACCTTTACCAAGGAAAAGTAAACACCTATAATAGGGCGATTTTATTCCGTGTTCACTGCATCTTAAAGGACGCCGAGCACGATCAGTTCTTTTATCAATGCTTTTTGGGAGGAATCATGTCAAAGCTAAAAAATTCCACATCAACGATGGTGCTTGCAGGCATCATTGCGATTCTTTTTCTGGATACGGCCCTTGCGGCTCCGCCTATTCCAGGAACTTATGACCCGGTCACCATGACTTTTTACGAGACCGGGCTGAAAGTGCCGTTGAACCACGATGAGCCCGGTCCAATGCGCTCGAAAGATGCCTATAGAGGTGTATGGTATTTCCCCGTTCTATTTGTCGAAACCCCGGACTTTTCGCACACTTATTCGGTTGGAGAATGGTCTGAACAGCTCTTCACGATCGACACTCACGAAACGGGAAGTATGCGGGATTACTACCGGGAAATTTCATACGGCAAGTTTGATGTCGACGGAGTCGCTCTTGGATGGATCATGGCCGATAACAATTATTCCCACTATCATCAGAACAACTATGGTTTCGGCGGAGGCGCTGCAGAACTGGCCAGGGAAGCGGTTTTGAAAGCGGAAGCTCTGTACAATCCGGACTGGAGCCAATTTGACAATGATGGAGACGGCTTAGTTGACGGTGTTGTCATCATCCACATGGGCCAAGGCGGCGAAGGCGGCAATCCCAATCAAATCTGGTCACACGTCAGTTCCTTTGATCCAATCGAACTGGATGGCGTCAAGATTTCCCGTTATTCCATTCAGCCTGAAACCCGACTTGGAAATCAAATGGAAACGATCGGCACCCTGTGTCATGAACACGGTCATGTTCTAGGTTTGCCGGACCTTTACGATATTGACTATACATCCAAACCAGATCCCGTCGGGTATTATTGTCTGATGGCGAGCGGTTCGTCCGGCGGTAAGCCGATGGGATCACGCCCGGCACACCTCAGTGCGTGGTGTAAATCTGAGCTGGGTTGGATTACGCCGACAGTATTGACCGATCCGGGCAATTTTACGATCGATGCCATCCAGACATACGAAACAAATAACACGTATAAAATCGAAATTCCGAACTCACCCAATGAGTATTTTCTGCTGGCAAATCGTTGGATGGGTGCATCACTCAAGTTTGAAGCCATACCGGCGCGCTTTCTTGGCGGCCTTTTAATCTATCATGTCGATAATAACATTAAAGGTTCTAATACCGGAACGAGTGATTTTTGGCGAGTCAAAATCGTCGATGCCGGTTCCAATACACCCAGAGATCTGGCCGATGCCGGCTTTTCCACCGATACCAAGACCACGTTTGGACGCTTTACAGACCCCAATACCAACGGTAACTACCACCCAAGCGGTATAACGGTTGACAATGTTTCCGCACGCGGAGAACACATGTCGTTCAGCGTGAACTTCGAACCGGTCCTGATGCTGAAAGAATACGAAATCAAACCGTTGGGAAACAAACGATTTTCGTTGAATGTGACTCTTGAGAATATCACTGGCATCACAACCGAGGACCTTGATTTGATTATCGCCACCTCAGCCTCAAATGTTCAATTTGAAACCGCCAAAGCTTCTTTAGGTGTTATAGGCCCCAAAAAATCAGCGACCAGCACAGCCTTCATTTTTAAAACCACAGACGATGTTACCAGTTTCCAAAATTTTACCGTCAAAGCTCAAAGCAGCGGCTACGAAGGCAATAACATCTCATTAACTATACCGATCAATCCCGCTCGAATTTTAATCGTCGACGAAGACCACACCAAAGCCAAAGATCATAATGTCGAGCTTTACTGGATGGATGCACTCGATAAAATCCCAGTTGATTACCAAGTTTGGAAAGTTCGAGATCGAAACCTGCCTTTCTTGACCATGATCGAGCTCTATGATGTGGTTATTTGGTGTGACGGCACTTCCCAGAACACCACACCGAAGGCTGGTTCTTCACTTGATTTGATCGCTCATTTTCTTGACAGAGGCGGCGACCTTATTTGGTCATCTCAAGAATTCCTGTATTCACAATATAAATATCCGGCCTATCAAGTAACAAAGCCGGGGGATTTTGTCAGGGAATACTTACATATCCTTGAGTTTGAGCAAGACGAATATTTTTATGATGGATTTGGAGTTGCTGGGACGATTACGAAAGGTCTGCACCTTCGATTGAAAGATGTGTATTCTAAAGATCCGGACGCTTACTCAACCAGTGATTTCGACTGGTGGCCGGATGAGTTCCTCACTGATAACACCTGTATTCCTATTTTAACCGCAGGTGATCGCGAATATCCAGCCGGAGCTCCCGATGAATGGAAAACAGAAGAAGATATATTGAAAAACGCCACGTGCGCCATGCTGTACCAAGGCCAGTACCGTTTGATGTTCATGAGCGCCGGCCTCCACGGAATATCACTGGATCAAGCCGATCATCCGAATACGCGCCAGGAATTCCTCAGACGCATATTGGTATGGTTCGGAATCATCGATGACGATGAGTATCCGCTGGGCGTCAGATTAGAGATGCCGGACATGGCTCATCCCGGCGATGAGTTCTTCGTTACCGGTTATCTGGACAACCCGGGTGCACCCCTGACGGACGTAGCGACGTTCTTCATCCTGGAAGTCTACGGTAATTTCTGGTTCTGGCCCTCCTGGGTCTATTTCGACTATCCGGATCACCCGGACATCGATTTCAGTTTTGTCGATGTTCCAACCGGCACTACAAGCATCACCGTCATTCCTGAGTTTACCTGGCCGGATACCGGACAGGAAATCGTTACAGGCCTGGGATTCTTCGGTGCGATGCTGAACCCGGAAATGAACGATACTATGGGTGAGTTTGCTTTCAAACAATGGGGGTACGGGCCGAAGAACTAATTTGGATGAGTAATAGTTAATTCGAAAGCATTTTGCACGACGACTATCATTTGCCTGACAAAAGAAGAAGCGGCCGCAGAATCTTTGCCTGAATAAAGGAGAAGCGGCCGCAGAATCTTTAAAACGGGAGGCCTTGATTCAAAGCCTTCGAAAAAAAACTCAAATAGGGAAGTAAACAACCGGTTGGAAACAGCGGTTATCGAAAGAAGCGGGGCAGAGTCTGTATACAAACGTATCAGCGCCCTCTGATGATCGACTTTGCCATGAACTCAAAGAAGACTATTCCGTGATCGTCAGAAGCAGACGCTATGCGATTCAGTCCGGTATTGGTCCTCCAGTATCGGAAGCGATCCGAGCAATCGGAGCAAATTCCGACCAAAAGGTTTGTCGAACAACTCAAGACGATAGCGGTTTGTAACCTGTAACTCATTGATTTTACAGTGTTTCATTTTGTAGTGCCAAGAGTTGTTTGTGCCTTGTTATCTCATTGGCTCTAAATACTTTTTATAAAATCACTGTAAAAGATGAGTTAAAAACAACGCAGCTTTCTGTTTTGACCAAGGTTATTCTGAATAGCTAAACACGACAGAGGCAATACCACTGAGTAAGTCATCACCCGCATGGATGATATATTGTCCATCTCGGTCAAGGAATGCAGCATGGAACATGAGTCCATCAGCGGATCCACATTTGGAAGGCCATTCAAATTCCATGATTGTAATGCCGAATTGCCCAACGGGTATCGTGACATATTCGAACTCAAACCGTTCCGTCCAAGATGGATGAAAGAAAAACCATCCATAAACATCCAAAACGACAAACAATCGGAGCGGGTTTGTCCGGGCAATCCTGTTATTGACACACAGATCCAACTTAAAAGTCGATCCGGGCTTGAAAATCGTGTCATTCAATGCCAAAACAATTTCATATACCGGAGTCGGTGTAGGCGTACCAGTTGGTGTCGGCGTTTCGGTCGGTGTTCTTGATGGAGTGGGTGTCGGTGTTGGAGTCGGCGTGACAAAAGCCTGAAATGGAACATAGTGATAGCCCAGGTCCAACGCTCCTACATCCGGAAAATGATAGGGCGATGTTGTTCTGTCTTTTACGACAGGGAAATCATCCACCGACAATTCTTTGAAAGCGTCGACACAGGGGCTGTCGACAGAATAACCGGCATTCACTTGTGTCAAGTAATGATCTCCGTATATCGCACTGACGAACAAAGGATTCGATTGCAAATTATTTCCGGAAAACCAGGTGTCGCTGTTCGAATACTCAACTCTCGGCTCACCATGAGTCTGAACGATTGCCTGCTGATTTTTCCATAAAATGGAATAGAGCACATCTATCTGATCACAGTATTCCGAATAGACGGCAACTGAATCATTTCGATGGAAAGTGCTGTGCAAGATTTTGATGGCGTCGGCAAAGCTGGAATAGATTCCCGCTCCACGAACCGCATTGTTTAGAACAAATAGGCAATTGGAAATTTCTATGTCTCGAACATTTTGTGAAAACAAGGCTCCACCGGAATTCTCAGCAATATTGCCTATGAATTCGCAGTCATAAACATTCAATTTTCCGCCCTGACAATAAATTGCTCCGCCATTTTCGCTCAAACCGTTTCGGAACGTTATCCCCTTGACAGATAAGTCAACACCTCCGGCAAGCAAGATCAAGTCCTGATGTTCGGCATCGACGATGCATCGTCCGGCATGATTTTCGGCACGAAGCGTCAGTCTCCTAACGCCATCGGGTATTAACAGGCCTCGATTACCTTCTCCTTTGTATAATCCATCTTTCAATATCACCGCATCTCCGTCGCTCACGCCATCCAGCACGTCTTGTATTTTCTGATCAGCCGAAGGGTCGACATAGTGGTCAGCCGCTTTTACGGTTCCGACAATCATAAAAAGTAAAGCTATTGCTGTGAGCCGGTTCAGTAAGTGATTTCGTTCTGATTCAATCATTTACCATTCCTTTTTCAAATCATTCCCGCACGGTTCAACATCGTGGCCAATGAATTATCAAGGTGTCGGGGTGGAGGGTATCGGAGATGCCGTGGGTGTCGGGGTATTCGAATGTTGCGGCGTCGGTGTGAAGGTCGGGGTCGGTGAATGTGTCTGATTCGGTGTCGGAGTAAATGTCGGGATCGGGGTTGGTGAGGGTTGTGGAGTGCCGTGATAACCTTTGAAGTAGATGGTGACTTGATTGCTACGAACCGTATCACAATTCGCCTGAACTTTTGCTTGAGTATCGGATACTGAATAGGGAGCGATCAGGTAAACTGTTGCGATGCCATTGCTGTTCGTCACGCTGCTTTTGGGCTGAAGGGTGCCGGTCGTAGTCGTGAAATGCACCTCCGCGCCTTGTATTGGGATACCATATCCTCCTGTAACGACCGCCTGTAAAACAGAGTGGCTGGCTCCATTTGCCGGTATATCCGTGTTGGGGGAGGCTGTCAGCGTAACGGATTCCGCTTTGGTCGAGGTGAAATTGACATATGCCGTTGCAACCGTTGCATAAACGGAGGCCTGCACGACAGCGGTCGTAACGGTCGTTGAGCTGGTCAACATACAGCTTGCCCAGCCGCCGTTCGTCGTCGCTGAGTCACTGCTAAGATACCCGGCCGTTGTCGAAAAGCTCACTTTGGTGCCGTCTTCGACCGGATGGCCGGCCATATCGTAAACATGAGCCAACAATCTCGATTGAGATTTGCCATCCGCAGGTATGTGATGCGGATTTGCGGACAGATCGATATTGAATCCGCTGATGGTGATTTCGATGCTTTTTTTAGCATGAAC
This sequence comes from bacterium, assembly GCA_049652745.1. GTDB lineage: Bacteria > CSSED10-310 > CSSED10-310 > CSSED10-310 > CSSED10-310 > JBASEY01. The sequence goes on from JBASEY010000030.1 coordinate 135,888, forward strand.
GGCATCAGCCGTCACCACTGCGGTACAGGGGTAATTGGGAGCTGTCAGAACGACGTCCGCATATCCTCCGGACAGCGTTCCGGTTGCAGTATCCAAGGTTCCACATGTTGTTGACCAGTAAATCGGCCCGTCGGCAGGATTTCCGTTTCGATTCAACACGTATGCAGTTATCACTGCGGTTGATGTTCCATCCGCAGGCAGTTCACTGCGCGTGGTTGTCAGCGTCACACGGTTGGACGCCGCCGGACCGGTCGGATCCGGTGATTCACACGCCGGAAACACCATGCCGATCAGCAGACACAGCCAGACGAAGCCGGCGAATTTGACGGTTTTGCTATGATGTAAAATCTGCATTGTGATTTCTCCTTACCGCCCGTATTCCAGCCCGATGAAATTTTCGTAAAAATTGCGGTCTATATTAATTTTACTTTTAACCTGGTTGGAAACATCCTGTGCTTCTTCGGGAGTATTTATCACTTGAGGTGTCAGAAATATCAGAAGCTCTGATGCTCGTTCGCTGTATCGATGTTTTCCGAAAAGATATTTCAGTATCGGCACTCGATAAAACCAAGGGACTCCTTCGGATGACGGATTTCGTGTCCGCTGTATCAATCCGCCGATAACGAGGGTCTGCCCGTCACCTATCATGACGGAAGTCGTCGCTTTGCGGGTTTCAATAATCGGCGATGAAATCCCTTCGACAACTTTTTCCGACAGGTTCGAGACTTCCTGGGAGATGATCATGTTGACGAAATGTGCGGAATTGATGTGCGGCGTCACCGTCAGAAGGGTTCCTGTTTTTCGGTATTGAATCGTCCTGTTGTACCGTTTGTTACCCTGAGCATCATACCCTTCGTCGGTCTCATTGGTCACCACGGGTATTTCGGATCCAACATCTATGGTGGCCTCTTGATTATTGGCAACCAGTATATGAGGGCTGGCAAGCACCTCCAGTTTGTTTTCATTGGCTTTTGCAGAAATAATCGCACGGAAGCGGTCTACTTCAAAAAGGTCATAGACAAACCCGACTCCGGGGCCTCCAATAGTCTGCTGAACCGTCGATTCAAAATATCGGGATTCACCGCCGATATTCAAGGAGCCTTCTGTAGCCATTGACCAAGAGACGCCGAGTTCGTGGCTGTCATCCAGCGTCACATCGACAATCAACACTTCGATCAACACCTGTTTGGGCATGATATCCAGTTGTTTTATCGTCGCTTCAATATAAGGATAATTGGCCGGCGCCGTCACAATGATCAACGAATTGGTGCGTTCATCTGCGACAATGCTCACTTCCCCTTGAATCTCGCTGGCGCCGCCGATCTGGCCCGTCGCTCCGGCTTGAGCAGTCGGAATGCTCGCTCGGGCTGACGATGCCGGCCGACGCGCAGTTCCACCCGTATCGGTTCCCGAGAAAACCGCCTCCAGCAATCCGGCAAGTTCAGAGGCTATGCTATTTTGGACATAGTAAATATATGCCTTTTTCGTGATGTAAATATCCACATCTAATATGGATATGATTTCCCTGATAAATTCCAAGTCTCGTCTGAGTGCAAAAACGATCAATGAATTTGACCGGGCATCCGGAATCATAATCGTCGACATGCTCGCACTCGAACTTCCCTGTGCAGACGCCGGGGGCGGTTGTCGTCTCGCCGCCGCAGATCGACCCGGCGCCGCCTGTTGTCCGACTCCAGTGGCCCCAATCGCTATTTTTGAGGATGTCACCCGTTCGAGAATAGAAACGATATCCTGAACATCCGCAAATTTAATCTGAAAGATTTCCAGTTCCATCAGAGCGGTTTCTTGATCCAAAATATCGATGATCCCCAAGATGCGCCTGATATTCGAAGAAATTTCAGTGATGATCATCATATTGGCGCCGGGGTGAGTGATAATGGTAGCGTCGGGAGAGATCAGAGGTCTGATGGTATTCAAGATTTCATCCGGCGAGACAAATTCCGTCGTGATGATCTGGGTTACCAAGACATCTTCATGGGGAGTTTTATCCAGGTCCCGGCCATAGCGGGTTTGTATCGGGCTGTGCTTGGCATCCGGCTTGGGAATTATCTTTTTAAACGCCGGCTCGCCATCGATCGTAGTGGGGCCGTCCGTAACGGCCAAATTATTCATATCCAGAATCGTATAAAGAACTTTTTCCACATCGATTTTTCTGAAAGGTTTGGTCGTGCGCAAAGTGACACTGCCGCTTCCCACTTCCGGGCTGATAATATAATCCCATCCCGCCATTTCAGCCAAAAAAACCAGAATTTCCCGCAAAGATGCATCTTCGAAATTCATCTGCACATACTCCATATCCTCTTCGGTATAACTCGGAACAGATTCCGGTTCGGCAGTCGGAACTGGAGTCGGAGAATGATCAAAACCGGATTTCAACACCGGCGTAAAAGGAGGTATCGGCGTTGGATCAGCCGTCGATGCCGATTCCCCTGTCATGTCGTCATCAGTCGATAATTCGGATGGTTCGGATTCAGACTGAGTGATTTCGGGTTCATAGTCCACTGTATCAGGTCCGGAAATCCCGGCAAACCATGAACATCCACTTAACACAATGATCAAGATAAAAGAACACAAAATGCGGCGGGAAAACATGATTCCTCCTTAAAATTTCGCTAAATCCAGACCACCTGAGTCGATTTCGTTTTCCTGGTGAGATCGGATATATCCGGTCATTTCAACTTCAATACGTAAAATATCCTTGTCCCGACGCTGGGATCGAATCGAAATGGATGGGATACTCAATAAATAGGGTGATGATTCCACCTCATGTAAAAACGTAACCAATTGTTTAATCGTTCCATTAAACGGCAACTTCAAACTGATGAATATAAATCCGTCCTGTTCGACAGTTTTGTTCGGAGTTATCCGCGTGTAACTGATCTCGGCTTTTGCTGCGATTTCACGCGCAATACCCTGTAATTCCGCATTCGCGAGATCCGGATTGGCCCCCTTCAGCAAACCCGCGTTGATAGATGATTCTATCGAAGCTATTTTTTCCAGTTTTTCACGCACGCGATCGGCCGTGCCGAGCAGAAGTTCATAACGATTCAACAACTCTACCCGAGAACTCAATCGCCCTTTTTTATTTTCATAGGATTTGAACAGTGGATCGAAAACAAAATTGACTGTCAGGTAAATGACCGCAATACCAATAGCCAGGCCAATCATGGTTTTTTCGCGTACAGAAAGGTTTTTCCAGAAGCGGATCATTCCTGCCATTGTGTGTTTCCTTCATCTTCCGATAAGCCTATGTTTTGTAAAAATTCCATAAAATTCGCCGCTGACTCCTCGGGATTAACCTCCTCGAAAGAACGAGCCTCCGTGGTCTCCCCATGCTCTTCCTGTCGTGAACGAAGCAGATCCAGGAGTTGATTTTTCACCGCATCCATATCTTCCTGCTCAAAATTACCCTCAGTAACCGCTTCATTCGGTGCCTGTTCTTGGAAGTCACTCGAACCAGGTTCATGCATCTCATCAGCATCAGGACTATCCGGCTCGGGTCCCTGGCGTGGAAATGCCGGACCACGTGGCGCTTCCGGTTCGGCCACTCCGGCAGGAGTAGCGCTCTGTCTTTTGTCAGATTTCGGTTTTTCGGCAGGCTTACCCGAAGACTCATTCATGCTGCCATTACCCGACTGCGAAGCTTTGTCTTCTTTGGAGGGGTCAATCTTCATTGTTTCGCCAACACCGTTCAAACTGGATTCATCTTCACCATTTTCCGCCGATGGAAACAATATGTCGTCTCCATCGGATTCCCGGCTGATTTTGGATATCGCCGCCTTTATCATAAAATGCGTTCCGGTTACCGTTCCATCGAACCTGACCCTCTCGAAATAAGGGGATTCTTCCATAGCATTGATGATCGCTTCCGGTGAATTTGAATCTCCTCGAATCACAATTTCGTTATTCTCAATATCCAGTTGTTCAAGCCATACTTTCTTTAAAGAAGCCGTATCTTCTGCCGGCAATAATTGAGTCGCCTCCAAGAGAACATCCAGAAGAGATGGGTAACTCATATTTTTATTGATAAAGAAATTTTTGGAGTTTTGTGCGGCGGAGTGTTTCATATTGATTTCAGTTATCAGGCCGACTTGATGTTCCATCGATGCAATCTTGGCTTCAGTCGCCATCAACCGCAAATCCGTCGACCAGTAATTATTTGCGCCGACCAATACCATAGAGGCCAACAGCAAGCCCGATGCAACACCTATCATGATGCGACCGATGTCACGCCGAACAGGCCTGAGTTTTTGTGGCAACAGGTTCACCGATGCCGTGTTTTCAAACAGTTCACACGCCAATGCAACTGCTGCCGCCTCAACATAGTGCGCATCCCGCGACACCATGTTTTCAATCCACAACCGACGCACAGGAATGTCAGGCATCATATCCGACAGACGCTGAATCACTGCCTCCGGAACTTCACCCACACAAAATATCTCATCGAAGCTTTCAAATGATTCATTGACGGACAAAAGTGCGATTTTCATGTTTTGTTCGAGATTTTCAGGGGCAATCACCACCGGCTGAGCTCCGCCCTCTTCATCGGCTTCGGTGCGCTCGTTCCACGGATCGACGGAAGATACACTTCTGTTAGTCATGAATCTGCCCTGGCGGCTGAGAATAATTTCAATGCCAACGTCATTTGCGACGAGTATCATCGTGTTTTTTCCGGTATCACCTGCTGCATGAGCGGCAATAAAACCTGCCAGAGCCGTATCGACGGGAGAGACAGCATCGAGTGCCAAAGAGGCCTGTCGAGCGGTTTGGAGAATATTTTCGATCATTTCTTTTCGTGCAGTAAATAACGTGACTTTACTCACCAAACCCTCGATAGATTCCAATAGTTGAATATCGAATACCGAATTTTCCGGATCAACCGGAACATGTGAATCTATCTCAAATTGAACGATCTGTCGCAAATCCTCTTGTGAAACGGGAGGCATTTCCAGGGATGCCCATACGATATTTTGTTGTTCCAGGCCGACAGAAACACGCGGATTTCTGATTTTTTCTTGGGAGATCACATTGTGGATGATCGATGCGAATTCCGCCTGAACAGAGGCCGCATCATTGATATCCGCGTTGAGAGTATATGTTTTTGCAAGTTTGACCGTTTTCTGCCTGACGTTTCTTTGAACAACAGAAACGCCGAGTTTGTTACCGGACAGCATTATTCCCAATGCACATTCAGCCATTCAGATTACTCCCACATATTTTCATTCCACACCCTATCACAATGTGCTCTCCCAATTTTGACTGCTTCGTAATTCCTTTCCAAAAGACGGTGCATTGTCGTTCCAATAATAGATTTCCGCTCCACCGCCTGTGTCACGCATTTGTGAACGTCTGACAACCGCCATAATCACATGCTCGATATCCGCCGTATCCGAATAGCCGCGGACTTCGATCCGAAACGTTCTGGACATCCTGTTCCGGGCTTTCGGGTCCCGCTCTTCCCTTCGTGCCAGTATATCCTCCGCATTCTCAGGATCAATAATTTGCAACAACAAAGGAGGAGCCGACCCCTCATTTATCCGCCTATGATACCCATAGACCGTGACATAAGGCAATATGCCGGAGTAATAAGGTCCCTTTTCGCGATTTTCTTGGGAGGCATAGATCGAATCGGATCCATAAAGAATTTCCGGAGTAATTCCTCTGATCATTAAAAGCTCATCGATAGTGTCCAATCTTTGATTTTTGGCGGAATAGGGCTGATCAAACCCTTTTTCCGCATAATTATGCTGATACCACTCGGTTTCTGCACCGTTTAAATGATGTTCATCATCGTTGTCCACCCAGTCCAGAATGCTGTCGATGATAATGTCAGGCTCTTCCCCTTCAGGAACTCCTGTCGCTATTAAAAGCTCACGAAAAATTTCACGCATGCTTTTTCGACCGACACCGATTCTGGATTCAAGAAAATTCAAATTGATTCTACCTTCTTCGTCCGTGATGATATAGTCGAATTTGCCGTTCCCAATAGGTATTCCCGTCCGTTTTGTAACCGGCGGCCAAGAAGCGGGCTGATCCATATCCCCCTTTCCGTCACCTCCACCAGCCGATGGGTCATCCTGGTGCAGCCATTTTCTGTAGAAGCCGGCCTGACCATCCGAGCCCAGGTAGGTTTGGTCATATTGCCCGATGATCTCAGTCAAAGCGTATTGAAATCCGGCAAGTGCATAGAAGTACCCTTCTATATCCTCTTTGAAAAATCGGGCGTTGGTCAATTCCAACCTGGTTGTAAAAGCAAATTCAGCGGCGACAATAATCAACAGACTGACAACAAACAACACCAACAACAAAGCGATTCCTTTCTCCGAAACAAGGATTTTTATCAAGCTGTCATCGCTGTTTTGATTCATTATCAATACCTTCTCGCAATCGATACTCCTAAGACTCTGGCTTCCTTCAGTGGAATGATAATCGGTTGCCAGTCAGATTTTTCGCCTGTCAATTCGTTCACACTCGTGATCAACACTTCGACCGCCAAAGGAAGCTGCATTGTGACTTCACGCTGCTGCATCCGAAAAGACTCATCCCCGCCGCCCTCTTCTTCCGTAAAGGATTCCACTATTTCAATATGCTCCGGACCCCATTGACTCAGCCATTCGCCCTCCACATCTTCAGCGACCAACGAACGGGAGCGGCGTGGGACATAATAATACGCGAACTCGATGTCGGTCACCGCCGGGTCTAAAACATAAACAAAGCCTTTACCTTTGTTGAAAAATTCGGTTGTCGAAAACATCGCTTCCCGAATCACGAGCCCGACACCCGGTTCGACGTATATATTCGATTCTTTCAGCGCCATCGGGAGATCAGGGGAAGACAGAGCATGAGATGTCGTCAAAAAGGACAAAGAATCCTTATCGCCATCGAATATCATTTCAAATTTATCGCTGTCCTCATGTTGACCCCTGACATTTACGGCATTCCCTATTTCGGTTCGAAGCCTGTCTGTCACAATTCTTTTCGTCTGATACATTTCCAAGTTTTTTTCACCTGATTCCCAGGCTCTGATTGCGGCCGACAAGCCTGCAGCCATGCCGATAGCCAGCATCGCAACCACCGCGATGGCAATCAATATTTCCATCAAAGTGAAAGCATTCTGGTCTCGATATAGATGCCTGATAGAAAAACTCATCTCATTCCATAATTTCTGCATCCGGATTGACGATTGCCCGCAACGTGGTCAGAGTAACCGAGCCAGGATAAGGTGTTTCCGGCCAAGTCACCGTCACGCTGAGTTCATACATTTTCAACGGGGAATTCTCTTCCAGCCAATCGATTGGAAGCACGGCAGCCGAGCTTTCTTCCATTTCAATCAACCCTTTTTCCAACTCAAGAGCCGTCTCGCGCCGTCTGACAGTCAATTCCCATTGGAACATTTGTTTGACATCGCCGGAGTAAACACCTTCTTCCAAGGTTTTTCCGATCATGCTGCGTTCCAAAACCTCCCGCGCCACCAAGGTGCCCTCGGCGTACAATTCCGATTTGCCTATTCCTGAAAGGAGACTGGAAAAAATATGCATCAGGCCGATCAGGGTAATACCCATGACAGCAATAGCCACCATTACTTCCATTAAAGTGAAACCTGAACACGCGCCTGACTTTTTCCAAAGATTAATCATGTGTCAATTCATCCTGGATGTATGTACTCTACCGGTGATCAGGTCCACCGCGACCTCGTATTTCGGGCCATCGTAATGCCCTAAAATAAAGCTTCCTCCCGTTGAATTGCCCTGTGGAAGAAACATCACCGCTCCCCGATCAATAGTCCCCGCGATACTGGGCTTTATAAAGTCAAGAAACAAGACGTCTCCTGACAATGTCAGTGGTTCATCGAATATCTCTGAAATCGATCCAGACCCGGAAGAATCGATAGCGCTTTCTTCATGGAATTCAGAATTCTCCTCAGAACGTTGATCAAGATTTTTTCTTTCGGTTTGAATGCGAAAATGACATTGATTCCCGTTCAACTCAACGACCGCCAGCACTCTGGCTTGATGAGCGACGGCGATGGTGCGGGCGGCTCTAAGGGCCGAAGCGAACCGCTGCACACTCGTCCGCGTCTCCGTTCCTCTCATACCGGCGCCAAAGCGCGGCCCTGCGATGGCCACAGCAATACCCATCAGAGCCAGTACGACCAAGATTTCAATGATAGTAAACCCTCTTTGGAATTGAATGTGTTGAGTTATGCGGCCCTTATCCATTGACAGTAATAGTCTCACTACCCCCACCTGAGCAGGTCAGAGTAAAAGCGCGCCCACCGTCTCTCACCGAGTATTGATATTCATTTTTCCATGGATCCTGGGGAATGGTGTCGGAATCCAAATAAGGTCCTGACCAGCCTTCTCCACAAGGATTGATAAGACAATTCAACTGGTCGGGATACCGACCCACGTCCAAGCGATAGGTCGCCAAGGCGGTTTTAAGGTTGGCCATCTGTGTGCGTGCGGTTTCAACGTTCGCTCGTTCGAGGTTGCGAAAAATCCGCGGCCCGACAAGCCCCGCCAGCAAACCTATGATGACGACGACAACCATGATTTCAATCAAGGTAAAACCTCGTTCATCTTTTATGTGATGATATTGTCTTTTGTTATCTTTCATAAAAAAATCCTCCAGGATTTGATTGTCCGCTAGATCGGCATATCGGCAACACTAAACACCGCCAATAACATTGAAAATACGATAAAACCGACGATTCCACCCATGACGATGATCATGGCCGGCTCCACCATAGACATCACCCGCTTGATCGTCACACGCACATCGCTTTCATACGTGTCGGCAACCTTTATCAACATGCTTTCAAACGATCCTGTTTCTTCCCCGACAGCGATCATATGAACAGCCAAGGGCGGAAAACAGCCGGTTTCACTCAGTGGATTCGAAAGGCCTCCTCCTTCTTTCAGCTTGGCATACACCGACAGCAGTGAGTTGGCGATAACCTGGTTGTTTATCGTTTCCTTGACAATGGACAGAGCTTGCAAAATCGGCACTCCTGAACGAACAAGGGTACCTAGAGTTCTGGAGAAGCGAGCGATTTCTATTTTCAACAAAAGGCTGCCTATCAGCGGCACTTTTAATTTAAAACCATCCCATTTCAAGCGGCCGTCTTCGGATTCGATGTATTTTTTTATCATGGCAACCAGGATAAAAAGCGCTCCAAAAATAAAATACCAACTGTCCTTGAAAAAATTGGTGGTGTTGACAAGAATCCGCGTCGGCAGTGGTATTTCAGCGCCCATATTTTCAAAGATGACCGTGAATTTGGGCAGCACGAACGTGACCATCAGAACAACGACAATACTCGAAACAGCAATCAACAATATCGGGTAAATGCTTTGAGACACGATTTCCTGCCGCAATTCTTCCGACTCTTCAAGAAAACCCGTCAGGCGCTGAAGAATGGTCTCCAACACACCTCCAGCCTCTCCAGACCGCACCATATTGATATATAACCGGCTGAAAACTTTCGGATGCTGTGAAAGCGCATCGCCGAACGACGCACCGCCTTGAATTTTTCGCCGCACATCCCGAACAATCCCCTTCATCCGTGGGTTTTCCGTCAGATCACCCGTTATCGCCATGCTTCTATCCAATGGAACACCGGCTTCGATCAATGTCGATAATTTGGATGTGAAATCCATCACATCCCGATGCTTGACGCGTGCAAAAAACTTTTTGAAATCGATATCCAGCGATAATCCCTGTCCGGAAGATTGAGCCTCCTCAATCGAGATTGGGATCAATTGCTGATCTTTCAGTCTCTGAACAGCAGCGGCATGATTATTGGCTTCCAATACTCCGGTGGATATCTTTCCGGAAATTTCAGTTGCTTTATATTTGAAATGCGGCATCGATGCTCCTGAAGCCCTTTAAATTTCATCCATTTGAGTAACGCGCATAACCTCTTCTATCGTAGTGATCCCGCTGCGAACTTTGGCCCATCCGTCTTCACGCAGGGTGCGCATACCCTCTTTTCTGGCAAATCGTTTCAAAATATTTGCGCTGGCTTTTTCCACAATGAGATTTTTCAGTCCTTCTTTGACTTCGACCAGTTCATAAATTCCAATACGGCCGCGATACCCCGTCTTCCCGCACTTTCTACAGCCGATACCCTGAAAAACCGTCAAATCATCCGCTCGTCGAATATCGATCTCCAGTTCTTCCAAAGCTTTTGGGTCAGCTTTGACCGGTTGTTTGCAATCGGGACAAATTTGTCTGACAAGACGCTGAGCCAGGATACCATCCAAACAAGAGGCGATCAGGTAATTTTCCACCCCCATATCCTGGAGCCGGGTTATAGCACCGACGGCATCGTTGGTATGAACCGTCGAAAACACCAGGTGACCGGTCAATGCCGATTGAATGGCAATTTCGGCTGTATCACGGTCACGGATTTCACCCACCATGATAATGTCCGGGTCTTGTCGAACAAAAGCACGCAAACCGTTGGCGAATGTCAGGCCGATCTTTGTATTGACTTGAATTTGGTTGACGCCTTTCAACTGATATTCTACTGGGTCTTCCAGCGTCAAAATCTTCTTTTCAGGGCTGTTGATTTTATCCAGGGCGGCATAAAGCGTCGTTGTTTTGCCCGAACCAGTCGGACCGGTGACCAGAATCATTCCGTGCGGATGCTGGATCAATTCTTTGAACGTTTCCAGACTGTCCCGCGGAAACCCTAGTTCCTCCAAGCTTATAAACATGCTTGTCTGATCCAGCAAACGCATAACCACCGACTCCCCATGCATGGTTGGAACCGTGCTGACTCGCACATCGATTTTCTTGCCCATCAACCTGAGCCGGATTCTGCCGTCCTGCGGGAGCCGATGCTCGGCAATGTTCAGGCGCGCCAAAATCTTAACTCGGGAAATAATCGCCGATTGGAGCTTTTTCGGCGGTGATTCCTGATCATGCAGAACACCGTCTATTCTGAAACGTATGTGCAAATCCCCTTCGAACGGCTCGATATGTATATCGCTGGCACCCTGGTCAACCGCTTGCGAAAACAGCAAGTTGACCAGTTTGATGACCGGCGCTTCCGAGGCCATGTCCCGCAGCGTATCGACATCTTGATCTTCTTCCGAGCCCAAGATTTCAAGCTCTTCATCCTGCAAATCATCCAGAATCATCCTCATGCTGGAACTGCCGCTGCCATAAAATTCTTCGATTCTTCGTTCAATTTCCGCTTGATCGGCAACCTGAACCGATATATTCAACCCTGTCGTTTTTTTCAGATTTTCCAGTACAACGATATTCATCGGAAAAGCCATGGCTATTGACAGCGTGTTGTTTTGCATTTCCAGAGGAAAAATTTTGTGCTGACGCAGATATTTAACCGAAACCGGTAGATCCGGAACGACTTGGAGATGATCATGATCAGCCAGGTCAATCAGGGGCAGGTTCAAAAACGAGGAAAGACATTCCGCATATCTTCTTGAACTGATCAAACCAAATTCAAGCAATGTATCCTGTATCTTTTTGCCTGTGCGAGACGATTGTTTCTTGGCGATTTCCATGTCTTCCAGCGACACGACCCCCGCATGCATCAGATGATCGATAAAACTGATATTCGGAATTTGAACGTTCAATACTTCCTCCTTGCCCGGATCCATAAACTAATACACAGGTGTCCAGCTTTAGTTCCTGAATTTCTCTCCGAATCGATGACCATGACAATGCTCAAATGGTGATCATCACATCTCTGGATTCTCAAAATCACCCGGCTTGAGCTTATCTATCCAACGACGCATTTCATCGTCTTCCGCCATTTCAGCGCCGTGTTCGGCGGAATTGCTTTTTTCGATAACATCTTCCGTTACGAAAATAGGGGCATCAAACCGTAATGCCATGGCAATCGCATCAGAAGGCCTGGCATCCAGGTTTACCGTTTTGTCATCCTGATGCACAACAATTACTGCGTAGTAAACACCTTCTCTCAAATCGGTAATAATGACCTTTTCTAAATCAATTTCAAAATCAAGCATCAACCTCTTCATCAGATCGTGTGTTATCGGTCTTGGCGTCGTAAGCTTTTCCAGCTCGATCAATATGGCATTGGCTTCAAAAATTCCCACCCATATCGGAACGATTTTATCGCCTTGTTCATTGGACAACAGAACAATAGGCCGTTCCAAAACAGGGTCCATCGCAAGATTTCTCACTGACATCTTTTCCATGTTGTTTCTCTTCTTCCAAGCCGGCACAAAAACACCTTTCTCAAATATAGTTTACTGATATCGGTATCAAATTGAAATGCTATTTTTCCGAAAATCCAATGAATTACCCAACTCTCATGCGAAGGATCACGATTTCTGGAAATAACTTTAATAACCACAATTTCTTTTTTTATATGTCGGTTTTTAAATTGCGACATTTGCTAGCATCATGGCACGACACTATTTTTCAAAGGATATTCATTTCGGAAGTCTTATCTGATGTGTCCCGACAATACTGTCGAAAGTATGAAATCAGATTTTCAGCAATAGCCGAATGACCTGCCGGATTTGGATGCGGATCGAGAGGAATAAAAGTGAATTTTTCACTTGATAAATCAACGCCGATAGCCGCGGTTTGAATGCCCATTTGTGCACATAGGTCTAGTGTTTCCAGTGTTTCCAACCCTAAATCGACGGAAGCCATGATAAATTTGGAATTGTTTTCCATGCATAATTCATTGATGGATTTTATCAATTGGACGGTTATCGTTTGATTTCGAATTTTTTGGCTTTTTCTAGCGTCAAAGGTTTGTTGAAGCAACGTCATAAATGCGGAATATTTTACTAAAGGAAACGGCCGATAGGCGATGGTGCGCAACCCGGTCGACAGAACACCGTTCTTATTGACAAATGCGTAAGGATATAGCATCGACGGCGGATTTTTCCATCGCAACAATCCTTCCCGCCAGCGGCGATCACAGGTGTTCCGTTGTTCATGACCTGCAGTAAAGAATAGAAACACAAAATCCGGTGACGATTGCTTATTGAATTCTTCTTTCAATTGTAAATATGAATGCGTGGTTGAATAAGCTGAACAGGCGAAATTCTCGACATTATATTCTGGAAACGCCTTCTGAAAAAGCCAGGCAAATGTCTGATTATCACTGACACCATGACCAAATGTAATGGAACAGCCCATAAACCATATTTCCGGTCGACCTTCGGATTCATCGGTTTCTTCTATCGGACGGGTAATCCTTTTATGGTCATCTGCAACATGAATAACATACGTTTCATCTCCGATTCTGCCTTCGATAACCCCGGGCTGAACCGTGAAGCCAAGAGTGGGATGATGAGCGGCCCAGCCGCGTGATCGGACAATGACGACATCCCACGGTTTTGCCCCCATCAACCTTGCAGCCAACTCAAAAAAACCGGCTATAAAGATAAATAAACCTAAAAGCAAACTTATGACGAAAATCGCTTTTTTTTGTGCGTCCGGTTTCACGATATGCTTCTATTCCCAGACGAGATTTAAAAGTTGAACCTTTTGTAAAAAGACCTTCATCCTGCTAATTCACCTAGGCCCATAATTATTGAAAAACGCTTGTTGTGTCAAAGATATAAAAAAAAAGTTGCCCGGGATTTCTAGTGTTAGTGTCAATTAATGTTTGCAATTTGATTTGAAGTTTCATCATAAACTTCATCAAACTCATCTTTAACAGTTGTACCCAACGTTTGAAAACTGAATCGAGTAAAATCAAGGCTTTGCGCTGAAGCGGTGTTGAAAAAAGTTAAAATGTAGTGCCACGAATAAGTTAAAAATTTGTTGACA
>JBASEY010000031.1:0-21454 GCA_049652745.1 bacterium
TGATCGATGGCAGAAATACAAATGGGGCGCAGAGTTGATAATTAAAAGCGATGAATATCACCAGGGACAAAAATCTCTTGTGCGCTGGCACATACTTCCCAGAGTTCATGACAAGGATTGGGATGAAGCTTTTCCGATTATTATGCATTATTATAATAATTCTGACGATCTTTGGATAAGAGGTTACGTGGTGGGAGATATTTTAGAAAGGAACTCGGTTGATGATCTTCATCGGTTGTCGTATCTTTTGACATCTGAAGATCCAGCGGATGGTTTCGCAATTGCCCGCCTTTTGCGTAAATATGCAGAAATTGGCACAGAAGAACACCTACCCAAATTATGGCAAGCGCTTAATTTCTGGAAAGAAAAAGGCAAAATCGGCGAAGGTAATCTTTACGAAAAAGCAATTCACGCCATTGAACAGCGTTTTGGTATAGGGTCAGCAGAGGACAAGGATTCATAGGATACACTGGTGCGCTATCTCCAATATCCATTGTCCAATAACCAATTTCCAAGTGTTAGACTATGGGAGCGAGGAGCTGGGAGAACCGCTCTCACAGAACGCTTCTTTGTCTGAACACGATTACAGGATTTAAGGATTGACAGGATTAGTCTTTTCTTTCTCGGAATCTAATCCTGCCCATCTTTGTAATCTTTGAAATCGAGTTCAAACAGTTACCTTCGCTTCAACGTTCATTAGCTAGAAACCGGGAACCAGAAATCAGGAACGGCGCTTGCAGAGCACCACTCAGGGCTCAGGATTTAGCACTAAAGCACTCGCAGAACGCTCAACCAGAAACTAGAAACCGGGGACAGCGCTAGAAAAGTGCTTGCTTTACGGTTTTAGTTGACAGGGGTATAATATTAGTTAAGAGAGTCGGCAGGAGATAAGCACATGAAAAGTATAAAAATAATCGTTGAGAAGCATCCTGATGTATATATTGCGTATCCTCTTGGTTTAAAGGGAGTAGTTATTGGTCAAGGAGATACATACGAAGCGGCTTTAGAGGATGTAAAATCTGCGATACAATTTCATCTGGAGACATTTGGGACAGAATCTTTGGAAATAGAACCGCCCATTCTGGAAGCATTCGTTGCTGAGACAAGGATTGCCATTTAATGTCCAAGTTTCCGGTTGACGCGCCTATTCGGAAAGTAATTTCGACCTTAGAGCGCCTAGGGTTCAGACTGGTAAGGGAAGGTTCTCACATGTCAATGCTCAGAGAAAACCCGGATGGGACAAAAACCCCTTTGACGATTCCAAACCATCCTACTATCAAAAAGTCGACTTTACGCACCATCCTGACCCAATGCGGGATTTCACGTGAAGCTTTTCTTAAATTATATGAAGACTAACTTTTTGAAAAAGAAGTCATTCAAGATCAATATCCAATGTCCAATAACCAATTTCCGAGTGGTGGAACTCAGTGTCTAAAGCGTACTAGTTTTCGTAAGAAAACTTACATACCAAAATCAACTGAAAATCCTCAAACTCAGCACTCAGGACTCAGCACTAAAGCGCTCGCAGATCGCTCAACTAGAAACCCAGAACCAGAAACCGCGCTCGAAGAGCGCTCCGCAGGCGCGGAATGCTGCTCGTAGAGTGCCCGCTTTATTTTTATGGAAAGCTGGTTTTGATCCTAATTTTGCCTGTCATTTGCCAAAACGACCACAAAGTGGTATTTTCACCAAATAGGAGGCAAGAGTATGTCTGCGGTTGCCAAATACATCGACGGGCTTCTTGAAAAAGGTCAACACCATTTCACAACAGAAGAAGTGGTCCGGGCTTTGGGTATCAGACGAAGCGCTATCTCACGAGCTCTCAAACGACTGATGGTCAAAGGCGAATTGGCTTCACCCCAGCGTGGATTCTATATGGTAGTTCCACCTGAATACAAAATACTTGGCTGCCTACCTCCTGAACAATTCATCCCTCAACTGATGGAAAAAACAGGTGATAGTTACCATGTGGGACTTTTAAGCGCTGCCCAGTTCCATGGAGCCGCTCATCATAAACCACAGCGATTTCAAGTAATGGTCGGCAAACCTCGCGCATCTATAGAATGTGGTCGAATTCGTGTGGATTTCTTCGTTCGGAAGGACATTGATCATGTATCAACGGTTTCCAAAAATACACCCAGGGGAATTGTGCGGATATCATCCCCGGAGGCAACCGCATTTGAACTGGTTGGCTATGCCAAACACGCCGGAGGTCTTGGCACAGTCGCAACTGTTCTGATGGAGCTGGCTGAGGTCATCGATTCCCATCGACTTGCTGAAGAGGCGATTAAATGCCCTCTGACCTGGTCTCAGAGATTGGGTTTTTTATTGGAGAGTTTAGGAGCCGATACTAATGCTGAGGCACTGTTGCCGCGTGTTCAAAAGTATGCCGGACGTGTGGCTCCGCTCGATGCATCTCTGCCGCGAACAGGAAGTCAACGCTCCAAACGCTGGCTCATTGCCATCAATACCGATGTGGAGGCCGACTATTGATCCCGATCGATTTCATCACGGAGTGGCGACAGGTCGCACCTTGGCCTTCCAATGAACAGGTCGAGCAGGATTTGATCATCAGCCGAGCTATTGTAGAAATATTTAATCAAGAACAACTATCAAAACGACTGGCATGGCGAGGAGGAACGGCGCTCGCAGAGTTCCTACTCAGTCTTCCGGCTTGAATTTATCAGACGTTTCCTGAGAGATATGCAACGTAGGAGTTGTTTTTATTTGATTGGCTGCGACAATCGGCGCAAGAAACTTTCTAACAACTGATATGATTTCACGGAATGATTCCGGAACTTGGTCAAGACGAAGCCGTTTCCGGAAAGCTATCCACTGCATCTGTTTGGCATCTGCGAATCTTTCGTTAAAAGCATCCAAGTCGTCAGGAATAGTGGTGCCTCTTCTCTGGAAGGTCAACCGGACAGCCTCGGCCAGTTTTACGCTATCGAACTCGAACTGCCTAGAAAGCAGCCAAATATCATAAAAATCCTTCATCCGACTGTTCAGATCACCACGTTTCACCATGGTTTCAAATTTTTCGGCAATCAGACTGTCGCGAGTGTAACCGAGAAAACTTGGTGAGGGATCGTCAAGCATGGTCGGCAAATTTGAATCTACCGGACCAGGATGAACAATATCTCCAAATCCAACATCGACCTGCATATTGATTTTCGCTGATCCTAGATAACAGACAAATGTAACTCTGATTCCCACATATTCAGCATCTTCTATGATACTTTCTGAACCAATTGACTCCTGTTCAAATCTCAGTCCGTCAGGTTCAACTTCGCACACCATGATTTCACGAATTTGTTGTACGATTATGGCTCCATTGTTACTTGTGATTCCAAGCATATCGATATCTTTGGTCGAGCGAAATTCTGCCGCTTCCCATACTCTTAACATCAATGCGCCCTTCAATATAAATTTATCTCTGTGTACTGACCGTGATAGCCTATACAGAAAACGCTCCATGGCATAATATTGAAGCAATTCATTAAATGGTCTGTTTTCGATCCGAGCGCGATTTAGAAGGCGCTGCCGTACAGATGCCTGAACATTCTTAAGCGGTTTCATAGAATAGCTTCCAGATATGGGCGCATAACTTTCGCCACCCGATTGATTTTGGCGTATTCGAGAATCTCGTTAATTTTAGATTTCTTCCTTGATTTATAGAGCTTCAGAGCTTCAAGAACTACGTCAATACCGACTTTGTGACGAAATTTGAAACAGTCGGCAAGTGTTTTTTCGGGACTGTAAATTTTCATTTTCACATTGTCAATTAGATGCTCTTCAATCCCACATCTGTATGCTTTGTCTGAAAACCGATAAACAATCAACGGTGGATAAGCCATTGCAGGTGCGTATGAATCTCTAAGAATTGCAATGGAAACATTATTAGGAATTTGAGTTGTGATGTCATGAAAAGCCAGCGCAGAAACAAGACAAATAACAGCATTGGGAAAACGCAGACCGACTGTTACCAGATCAGGATTGCCAATAGGCGGCATATCCGCCAGTCGATATATTCCTCTACTGACCTGCTCGACAAATCCCTCCTCCTTCAGTTTATAGAGCATGTAGCGCGTGATCCCATGCTCCAGCGCTTCGCTCATCCGCATCTGACCTCCGCAGGATCGGAATATTTCTTCAGCTTTCTTCCTCATCAATTCCTCCAGACAAAACCTTCTCACATCTCAACAACTGAGGATAATATGTCTGATTTGTTCCTAAAAGTCAAGAAACATTAAAAGGCGGAAATACAGGTTTTGAAATGAAATCAGCGCTCGAATACTTATTTAAATGCATATCGAGTCGCTCACCGTAATGACAATCGATAATTGAGCCCTTTCTTTTTACGCTTCTGCTTCAAGTTCGATACCACTTAGGAGCGCCGGGCAGACATTGATCGGTTCTATGTGTCGGACGGCACGTCGAGCGTCGGAAATGTCGCAACAACCACTGCCAAAGCATACGAGTCAAGATGAAGTGATGCGGCTTGTCAGGTAATTGTCAGCAGTTTTTCTTCTATCGATGGGTAAAGAGCGTCAATCTCTTTTTGTAGCGCAATGGTTTGGCCGAGCGCTGTAACGATCCGGCAGTAAGTCAAGATGTCATCGAGTCCAAGGCGTTGTTCCCGGCGATCCTTGAGCCACTTCTCGCAGACCTGGTAACCGCCGATCTGGTAATTCCAGACCTCCGCCGGCACTGGCGCGAAGTATTTTTCCGCGTTGATATAAACACGTTCCTCTTCCGTATTGTACCTCAATCCCGTTGTCCGGCCTTTTTCAATGCGGCTGTCACCTTCTCCTTCGAATCGGCAAGCAGGCGTATTGAGATCGGGCGACTTGAGCAGATGCAAAGCCACGAGCTTTTCACCAATGGCGGCCAGCTTGTTGAACAGTGCGTAATCAGTCGTGAAGGGGATACGCGGGAAGTCGCTCTTCAGGAACTCGGCATACTTGGTGCGGTATGTTGGGGCGTAGAGAACGGCATAGATGTAGTGGAAGATAGCCTCCGGTGTTGGCGCCTGTCCGTAGGCGGTCTTGAGTGCGGAGCATATTGTGGGGTTCAGATTGGGCGTGCGCTCAAATGATTCATGCCGGGCAAAGATATCGTCTCGGTTGGCGGTTGGGTAGAGATAGAGGGGAAAAGTATATGACTGCACCGTCGATTCCCCGCATTTTGTCTCAACAATTTTATCCGAACAAAAAAAGTGATCCATCTTGGGTGATTTATTGCTTCGAGCTGTTATGAGCGCCAGATTTTCACCTGCCAGCATGTGACGCATGACTTCTGGTCGACCCCAGTCTACCATAAGCGGATGGTAGTAAAGCGAACGCGTGTCAAAAGGTCGGTAGAGGCAAGGAACAACGTTGTCACGCCAGTCTTCAAGCTTTGCCATGTCTTTACGACGAGCACTTAATTTCCAGCCGCGAGTGTCCTTTAGCTTGTAGGCATGTTTAATGAATTCGTCGCCCAAGCTTGAGTCGCGGAACTGATCAATTCGCCGAAGCAGCATGTTTTTGTCGAAGTCTATGACGAACTTATCCCGAGCTGTTACGATCCCGGTGACATTCACATTAAACATATCTCCAATAGGAACAAATGCTTGATATTGTTCCATGTCATGCATGTTACGTGGCACAAAAAAATAAAATGGTGACTTTGGTTTTAGCTTTTGCCAATTCGTCCCAGATTGGTCATGTAGATCAAGCCAATCATATTTATCTTCACGTGTACCGAACCGCTCTGCATGGCGTACTAAAGCATCGCTTTCTGTATTTTCACCGCGTTTAATGAAAAAAGCAATGGCAACGCCTTGGCGAATATCGAAGACGTTTTTGTCCGGGCTGCCGTCTGGACAGGTTTCCTTCTTGAGGCTGTTGCCATGCAGGTTAAGAATGTAGATGTCATCGAAGGTCTTCATGAGACTCTGGCGCATACCACGAAAGGTGGGATTATCGAGATAGCCATGGTTGGTGATAATACCAACCAAACCGCAACCAACCTGCTCAATTTTCCATTGCGCAAATCGCATAAACTTAACATAGTCGTCCTGTAGCCAGTGCTTTCTTTCGCCGAAATGCTTACCATCAACATATTTGTAGTCCTCAATCAATCCAATAATCCATTTTCCCATGTTCGTTGAGATACCAGAATAGGGTGGATTACCTAGTATAACGAGAACCGGGGTCTGCTTTTTGACCACTCCGGCAAGACGGGATTCCTCAGCCAGAGCGGATAAAAAGGGGAAGAGACTCTCCTTCAGTTCTTCCATGTCGAGTGTGTTGGTCAGGAAAAATGATACCCGTTCGTCATCGGTTAGTTTGTGGCCCAGCTCTTCAAGGAGGAAACTCATCTTGAGATGGCCGACAGCGTAGGGCGCCATCATCAGCTCGAAAGCATAGAAGTTTTTTAAGATATGCTGGCGGATAAAATCAGCCCGGCCGCCTTTGCCATATTTTGTCTCAAACTCACTGACGGCCAGTTTGGCGGCATGAGCTATAAAGGTCATGGTGCCGGCAGCCGGATCGAGCAAGGTAACACCTTTTGACGCCAGACCGTCTCGCTTCCCGAAGTCGCTTTTCAGAATGCCATGGAGTGATCGGACAATATAGCCGACTACTGCCTCCGGGGTATAGTAAACGCCGCGCCGTTCACGCTCGGCGGGATCGTATTGGGCTAGAAAAGTTTCATAAAAGTGAACAATCGGATCACTCCCTTTACCCTCGTGGTAGTAACGATCGAGGATACCGGAAGCGTCGGCTACCGCCAGCACCTCGGCTACATCGTCCACGCACCAGGCAAGCTGTTCCGGCAGATCGCCAAGGGAGAGAAAACGGAAAAGGTCGCGCAGCACGCCGATAGTGTGCGGAATGCAGTCGAAGGCGGTACGACGGTTGAAGTCATCACCTGCCCGGATGCGGGCGGCAAAGAGACCGTAGGTGATGGTTTGGGCGAAAAGGTCGGCAAAGTCTTCAGGCGTCAAGGTACCGATCAAATAGGTCTGAAACGCTTTATAAAAGCCTGTCAGTACACCGGGCGTATCTTTTTCACTTGCCAGTTGCTGACCGACTACGTCACGCAGGAAGCGGGTGCGTTTGGCAAGCTCCACCGCCAAAGTCGCTGCCGTAAATGTTTTCGGGAGTGAAAAGTCGAGAAAGCGGTCAAGGAGATCTTTGAGTTCGTCCGGGTTTTCAACAGGGGGAGCTATACGTAAACTTGTCATCACAAAAGGGCGGGCTATACAGGCGCTTTGCAGCAGATCCCCGTTTCGATAGAGACGAAACTCAAAAAAATTGGTCAAAATCAGGTTGGGGAAGGTGTTCCGGTATCGTTTGAGTTGTTCGGAATCTTCAATTATGTCGAGACGCTCTTCAGTCGGTTTTTTCGCTTCTACATAGCCGATCACTCGGTCACGACCGTTCCACAATCGCAAATCAGGATTCCCGGCATCGGTGGGCGTTGGCAAGACAGTTACGCGAACCTGTTTCTTCCCTCCACTCTCCGCCACAAGATTAAGCATATCGGCAAGGGCATGGTAAAAGCTCTCCTCTCTAGCATCACCTTGCTTGGCAACAGCGTACAACTCTTTGAGATAACCTGTGAAAAGCGCCTTGTTGCTCATTGTTGAATCCTTTCTTTTTTACGGTTTACCTGGGTGGCATTCAAACCTGTTTTAATCGGCACCAATATCCGGTCCTGAATGTTTATATCCTCTTCCGCCTGCCTGATGCATAAGTGCGTTTCGGTTTTGAGCCGGATAAGGGTTAGCCTGGCCTGCTGCCGTGAGTTATGCAGCCCACACTCAATTGTCATGACATTCTCCTAAAATGTATCACGGAGAGAATAGTAGCCACGATGCCTCTGGGCGTCAAGCGTGTCACCGATTGTCCCAATAAAGGAGACGATGGATAGGGGGGAAGTTTCAATTTCCATTATCCAATGTCCAATAACCAATCAACTAGTGTTGGAATTCAGAATCTATTGCCCGCTAGT
This sequence comes from bacterium, assembly GCA_049652745.1. Lineage (GTDB taxonomy): Bacteria > CSSED10-310 > CSSED10-310 > CSSED10-310 > CSSED10-310 > JBASEY01. The sequence goes on from JBASEY010000031.1 coordinate 8,005, forward strand.
TTTGGATAGAAAACTAACAGACCACAATGAACTGAAAATCCCAACTAGGAGCCAGAAACCGGGAATCGCATTTCGTTGGCGCGGAATACTACTCACAGAGCGCTCTTTACAGTTTTAGCTGACAAGGGTATAATTTCAATTATCAGAGTTGGCTGGTGGCAAACACATGAAGCGTATAAAAGTTATTGTAGAGAAGCTTCCTGATATATATCGCATGCTCTCTTGGTTTAAAGGGAGTTGTTATTGGTCAGGGAGATACATATAAAGCTGCTTTATTGGAAAAACACTGTCTTGAGAAGACACAGAAACTTAAAAAGGCCTCATGTAAGACATGCTGGCCGGTAAAACCTGAGTAAAGGAGGATGTTTATGATTGTTGTTGAGCACATTGAGAATCTGATAAAAGAATACATAGACCGATTTAAAAAGCCCCCTGCTGAAATACCAGACCCCTATAGCATCAAATTTGAGACGATTGACCCCACTTCTGATTGGCGTTCATGGTCAACAGGGGCAGGTATCTATATCATTCACAATATCAATGAAATTTTTTATGTTGGTAGAACCTTTTGTAGGAGCAGTGTCAGGTTCGGAGGTCGAATCGATTCTCATTTGAAAAAGATATCAATGAAGAGATGGCAACCAGTCTTGGAAAGTCGTGAGACAGTTGTCACTTTCTTCAATTTCAGCAAGGGTGACGATACAGTGGACTATATGATTGCCGGGCTGGAGTTATTTCTTATTGATGAACTGAAACCAACCTTGAATTATAAAAGGGGTTAAGATAATAGCGAGTTGTGTTCATAAATTATATGGGAGCACCCGGTGACTACATCCGAGTTGCAGAAATTATTGAAAGAACTTCTAGCTCTGCCTGCTGAAACTGAATGGGTTGAGTTCAAAAAGGCTAAGAACTCCTACTCTTTTGATAAGCTGGGTGAGTACTTCTCAGCACTCAGCAATGAAGCGAACCTGAAATGCAGAGACTGCGGATGGCTCGTGTTCGGTGTTCAGAATAAACCGAGAGTAATTGTTGGTTCAAACTATAGACCTAACCGGCCAGATCTCGACAATTTAAAACTCGAAATCCGTCAGAAAACAAATGGGATTACTTTTATTGAGATTCACGAACTGAAGACTTCACAGGGTCGTGTTCTGTTGTTTCAGATACCAGCAGCATTGCAGGGAATCCCGACATCCTGGGAAGGTCACTATTGGGGCAGAGATGGGGAATCCTTGGTGCCCTTGCAACTCAGCGAAATCGAAACAATCCGTTGCCAGGTTGAATCGGACTGGTCGGCAGAGGTCTGCCATGATGCAACTTTGAACGATCTTGATCCCGATGCAATCCGGTTCGCCAGAGAGCAATATCTGCGTAAAAATCCAAAGCTCACTGATGAGATCAATCATTGGAACGACATGACATTTTTGAACAAAGCAAAAGTATGCAAAAGCGGTCTTATTACTAATGCAGCGATCCTGCTCTTGGGTAAAGAAGAGTCATCTCACTTTTTGTCCCCCTATGATCCCAGGATTAGTTGGATACTTCGGGGAGCAGATGGAATCGATAAAGACTATGAGCATTTCGGACCGCCATTCATCACCAGTGTTGAGGCGGTTTTTAGCAAGATCAGGAATCTAAAATATCGCTACCTGAAAAATGATCAACTTTTCCCGATGGAGGTGACAAAGTACGAACCATGGGTTATCAGAGAAGCGCTCCATAACTGCATCGCACATCAAGATTACCGATTAAAAAGCAGGATCAATGTTGTAGAAGATGATGACACTGTCCTTCTCATGAATCGAGGAAGCTTTATCCCTGGCACGGTTGAAAACGTCATCCGGATGGACGCGCCTCCAGATCACTACCGGAATCCGTTCCTGGCAACCGCAATGGTCAATCTGAACATGATCGATACTATCGGAGGAGGGATTCGGAAGATGTTTTTGACACAACGGCAGCGGAGTTTTCCTCTGCCCGAGTATGATCTGTCCGAACCACAAAAAGTTACCGTGAGAATATTCGGAAAAGTCATAGATGAGCGGTATACCCAGCTCCTGCTTAGCCGATCCGATCTTGAGTTGATGGATGTGATTGCTCTGGACAAGGTTCAGAAGGGGAAACCATTATCAAACACGGAATTTAAATCTCTGAAATCGCAAAAACTAATTGAGGGACGTCGCCCCAATCTCTACGTTTCCTCAATGGTTGCATCAACTTTGGAGGAGAAAGCCAAATACATTAAACACAGAGCTTTGGACAATCAGTTTTACAAAGGTTTGGTATTGTCATACCTCAAGAAATACAAAGCGGCAACGAAGAAGGATCTTGAAGAACTTCTGATGGAGAAGATGTCGGATGCGCTAAATCCGGTTCAAAAGAAAAAGAAGGTGGATAACTTGCTCTACGATATGGCGCATCGCGATCATTCGGTAATGGCTATCGGGCTTGGTAGAGCTGCAAAGTGGATGCTGAAAGATTCTCATTCAAATTAGGTGGATTTTAGGTGGTATTTTAGGAGGATCTTAGGTCAAAGGAAACCACGATAGGATGAGAATATTCATTGAAATCAGTAGGTTATATGGCTTTGGCTCAAACTCATCTTCGCTGTACTAAATACAATGTATCAGTACGACAAGGGGTAACAGAAGGTGTTCGGAACCCTATATGTCAATAAAGCGCCTGTTCTCGTCGGCCAAAATTCATGGTAATGTGACAGATCACTTTTTCTTTAAAATCACGCGGTTTAACATACGGGCAAGCGCGTAAAAAACCCGGTAGAGCGGATTGAAAATTTTTCGGTGGAAAATTTTTACCATTGCCGGATGGCTCAACGCATCCAAAATCGGTTTCGGGATATTGTGCCGATACAACCCTAGAACGATGTTGGGATAAATGGCCTGGCGTTTGTGGTATTCGCGTTTTTCGGCCATACCGCTATCGAAGCGGTTTTCAGCGACGGCTTTATGGTAGAGCGCGGTGCCGGGAAAAATCACCAATGAAAAGAGCTGCAGCCGATAAGGGCGCGGAAATTGCCGCACCAATTGAAGCGTTTCGGTGATATCCGCCGGCGTTTCCCACGGGGAGTCGATGATGAAATCGTAGGTCGGCGGCACCATACGGTCGGAATAGCGATGCAATAAATTGACGGCTTCAAGCACTTTTTTGTTTGAAATCGGCCGGTTATACAGCGCCTGGATACGCGGGCTCCCTGTTTGAACTCCCATCTGAAGCCCATACATTCCGGCATCCAACAGGGCGACCAGTTTCCGTTCAGTTATCGTCAACGGGCTCCCCAAACAGAAAAATGGTAACCCGATATGTTGCCGATAGGCGACTGCAAACTGTTCGATACTGCTGTCGGAGGCGACAAAAAACGAATCATCCGAAAAGCCGACTCCGGAAATAAACGGATATTTTTGTATTGCCGTTGAAATTTCGTCCAGCACATTTTGGTAAGAACGTCTTCGCAAGTGAGTTTGACCTTTGTACAGCTCTTGTAAGGCGTCATTGCAACAGTAGGCACAGCGGTGAGGGCAGCCGCGGGTGGCCATGGTCTGATAGGTGACGGTGCGTCGAATGCGCGAAATCGGTCCCAGGGCCAGATGTTTTTCCAGCAGTGCCAACGTCATCGGCACCAATCCGCCGGCCTCACGGTCCCAGACATAATGATTTTCCGGCCCGTAATCAGGAAACGGTAACGTGTCCAGATCCTGTTTCAAGGGTCGAGCGTCTGCACAGTGAACAGTGTCACCGGTTCGGCAGGCAATATTCGGGATACTGCATGGATCGGCCTGGGTTTCCAGCGCTGCGAGCAGGTCACAGAAAGCTTCTTCTCCTTCACCGATGACGACATAATCCGCGATTTTCAGACATTCAGCAGGCTGAACGGTGGGATGAATACCGCCCCAGACAATGACAGGTGAACCTTTTTGGCGGGCTATCCGCGTCAATTCAGCCGCTCGATGCACGTAGTTGGTCATCACGGTGATCCCGACCACATCGCATGCGGCAGCCAAATCTGCCAACAGCTCCGAAACCGTCGGTGGATAGGTATGGTCACCGTCATCCAACCGGGATTCCTCATCGGGCGTGTTCGGCACGAACGCCATCAAAACGTCATAGCCGGCATCCCGAGCGCACGCGGCAATTATCCTAAGGCCTATGGACGCAATATCTGAATATGGAGAAATCAACAGTACTTTCATCTTCATCGAAGCGGCATCGTATCAGAGACTCAGAGGCTGCTCAAGAGCTTGGCGACATAGTTGCATGGACAATCGAAATCGAAAGTTTTATTGTCCCTGGGATATAAATCCGCCGCTTTTTCAATGAGAAACATGAATTTATTCATTAAACTCAATAAAGAGAAAAAGTTCGGTGCCGCCGATCGCATGATGAAGTTCAACTCTTGTCTGGTTCAAGTGAATTTCGCTTCACATTTGATGACAATGGGGTCTGTTTTATCGATAGCCTGCTGAAATCCGAAGTTTGTTCAATTTGGGTGAATTGAGCCACATGTTCGGGTGCAGCCCGGTCGTTGTGGTGCGTCAAAAGCAATTGTTTCAAAAAACGTGACGATAGGTCGATGGTGATGTAAACTTATCGAGAGGGTCAAAAATCTGATCTAAGAGGTAAAAAGATGGCAATCTGTATTTTTCTTTTATCGCTGTTTGCAATGATCATCGGCGGAGCGCACTGTGAGGCGGAAATCATGAACGATAAAGAGCTTGTAAATGAAATAGCTTTTTCTGAATGTTTGGTCATCAGCGGGACCGGCGCGGGCGGGCGGATACCGTACGGCTTGGACCTGTTGGGGCATAAAATTGTCACAGGAACGTGGACGATGCCGAAAGAGGGCGACTGTATCAAAGGCGCCGACGGCGAAGAAAAGCGCTGGGAGCGATTAGAAGCGGTCGAACCCGGTTTTTTCGAAGATGAGCGTTTGCGTGGATGGGCTTTTATGACGTATGAAACGGACACATCCAAAATCCTGATCCTGCGTGCGAATCATCACGGTATGGTCTATGTGAACGGTGAGCCGCGTTGTGGTGATGTCTATGGCTATGATTGGCTGCATCTTCCCGTTCAATTAAAGCCTGGTCTCAATACATTTCTGTTCAGTGCAGCAAGAGGAAAACTGGCGGCAAAACTTGTGGTACCGAAAAGCGATATCTTTTTTACCGGTTCCGATCACACGCTTCCAGATCTCGTTGTCGGTGAGAAAATTGCGCATATCGGTGCAGTCACAATCGTCAATGCAACCAATACCGCCTTGAAAAACGCTGTTTTGAAGGCTCACCATGGGGCGGATCTGGTAACCATCATACCAATACCCTCTATTCCGCCTCTGACAATGCGAAAAATTCCCTTTAAGATAACCGCTCCCGCGCCTGAAGCAACAGGAGATTATCCTGTTGAATTAGGGCTTGAGACATGTGTTGAACCGACTGTTCAAATCATGGATACGCTTGTCGTGACTCTGGAGATCAAAGAGTCGTTTGAGGCTAGAAAAGTAACATTTATAAGTGACATTGACGGGAGTGTGCAATATTTTGCATTTCTGCCGGCAAGAGAAATTCCGGATACCGGGGTTGCACCTGCGATTGTCATGAGTTGTCACGGCGCCGGAGTCGAAGCGATCGGGCAAGCCCAGTCTTATGCGCCTAAGAGTTGGGCGCATATTGTCTGCCCGACCAACCGTCGTCCGTTCGGTTTTGACTGGGAGGACTGGGGACGATGGGATGCGATAGAAACACTGAAAGCGGCGCAAACCATGCTGCAACATGATTCTCAACGTCTGTATCTGACCGGCCATTCGATGGGCGGACACGGAGCCTGGCATTTGGGTGTGACGTTTCCGGATAAGTTTGCGGCAGTGGCGCCCAGCGCGGGATGGATCAGTTTCTGGTCTTATGCCGGCGGCGTCACGATCGAATCGCCGACGCCTATGCAGGAGATGCTGATGCGTCCGGTGAGTGCATCCGATACGTTGGAACTAGGGCGAAATTATCGGCATCAGGGTATTTATATTCTTCACGGCGCCGATGATGACAATGTTCCGGTCAACCAGGCCTGGCAAATGGTCGATTATCTGGAATCTTTTCATCATAAGTATGTTTTTCATGAAGAGCCGGATGCCGGACATTGGTGGGACAAGCGGGAAGATGTTCCGGGAGTTGATTGCGTCGATTGGCCTCCGTTGTTCGATTATTTAGTATCTTTTCGGCTGCGTCATCCGTCGGAAGTGATCGATGTCGAGTTTCATACGGCATCCCCCGGCGTCTCGGCCAAATGCCACTGGGTTACCATTGAAGCACAACAGAAAGCTCATGTTTGGTCCAGCGTCGATTTGCGATTGGAACCGGCTGCCGCCAAACTGTCCGGCACGACGAAAAATGTTCTACGCTTCGTGATAGATGCCGGGCATTTATCTCCAAAAACCCTTTTGACGGTTGAGCTCGATGAGAATAGCCCTTTTACTACTGAGATACTCAGCGGCACACCTATTTGGTTTCAGAAGAATGCAGACATCTGGCAAGTGATCGAAGATCCGGGTCTGAGCTGTAAAGGATCACATCGCTATGGGCCTTTCAAAGAAGCTTTCAAGAACCATATGGTATTTGTTTACGGCACGAAAGGGACTGATGAAGAGCGGGCTTGGGCGATAGCCAAAGCACGGTACGACGCCGAACAGTTTTTATATCGGGCGAACGGTTCAATCGATGTCATTGCCGACGTCGATTTCAATGCATCGGAATATCAGGGCAGAAATATCATCGTCTATGGTAATCGTGACACCAACACGGTTTGGAAACAGCTTTTCGAAGGTAGTCCCGTGACGGTCGGCAATGGGTTTGTAACTGTCGGTGATCGTATCGTCGAGGGTTCAGACAAGGGCTGCTTATTGGTGCGTCCTAGGCCGGGAGACGACCGAGCGCTTGTTGCGGCTGTTTCAGGAACTGGTATCATCGGTATGCGCTTGTGCGATCGGATTCCGTATTTTGTGTCGGGAATCGGGTATGCCGATGTCACGGTTTTTGGTCCGGATATATTGCTGAGCGGTTCTGAAGGTGTGAATATGGCCGGGTTTTTCGGGATGGATTGGTCGGTCGAAACCGGCGAGTTTGTTTGGCGGTGAAGTATATAAAGATGTCTTTAAACACAGAAACACGATTTCTTAGATGAAGAAAAGCAAACCATATAGGGTTTTGGGCAACGCGCTGTTTATCATTCCAGGGCTGGTGTTACATGGTTTATTTTGGTTCGCTGTTCTCAGGCCATTTGTTTTTTTTCCAAACCCTGGTTTAAAAACGTTCGATACGCCGCAGCTCGTGTTAGAAACCATGCAGGAGAGCTATTCAGGGCTGATACAGGCACAGGACTCACGGAAAGGATCCGGTCAACTGTTGATGGAGTTTAAGCACGACCGATCACAGTCAATTTTCGATTTATTGAAGCTTTCGACCAAACCGAATACCCCCGGGCCGGAATTTATGGGTTTGTATATTGCAGCCAGACAATTGGTATCAGGTAAAAGTATTTATGATCGACCTGATAAATTATTTCCGGATCGTCCTGAAATACTGGTCACCACATCGAACTATCCCGTAACGACGGCGCTGATTGTAGCTCCCCTGCTGATGCTGCCGCCTTGGACGGCTTACTTGATCTGGTTGGTAGTTCATGAAATTGCTCTTGTATTGCTGATAATTTTCACGCTCAAATTTTTAAAAGGATTGCCTTACAGATGGATATTTGCCGGATCGTGGCTATATACCAGCAGTTATTACGAAGATTTGTTCATGGGTCAGACCAGTGTGTTTATGGCCTTATGTATCATGTTGATGGGGATAGCGCTGGTTGAACGTAAGAAAAAGTTGCTTGCCGCTTCCTGGGTGACCGCTATCTGGATAAAACTCTTTCCGATTCTCTGGTTACCGATTATCTTTCGTCATCTGACATGGAAACAGCTCATCATTGCCGTACTTATCGTCGTGATTCCGATATCCGCTTATTTTATTATCCACTCAGACGACATGAGTTTTTTCTTGCTGAGACTGACCGGAACGATCAATCCGGCAGACAGCTCAGAATTGATGCCGGAAAAGAGTAAAACCAGTGTTGCGGGCGGTGAAGGGTTGCAAAGACTGATTTGGAATTGGTTTCGCTCGGAAAAACTGGTGACGACGCTTTCCATCGGTATCATGCTCATAGCTCTTGTTGTAGCTGTTTCAGCTAAATCATCCAATTCTCTTTTGCAGATCGCTCTGTTAGTACATACCCATTTTCTGGCATTCCCCTACGTCTGGTTTCACCATTATCTGATGCTTCTACCCGCCATTGTGTTTTTGTATTACTGCATGCCGAACCCATGGATAATCGTGCCGATACTGTTTATCGTCATTTCCCCGTCCAGATGGTTCTTTCCTGATCTATCACCTTACTGGAATCTGTGGTGGATTCTCCCGACGGCTATTTTGTTCTGTATACTTTTAATTAAAAATGCTTCTCAAATAAAAAATCGTTTTTCATCCGTTGTCGACTAAAGGCGCAGTTCCTCTGGGGCTATGCTTTGAAGGTATTCCGTGATCATTTGGTGGCGCACCAAAGCCGCTTTTGATATTTTCTGATAGATCACAAATCGGTCTTCCAGCAATTTTATTTCCGGGAACAATTCCACTAATTCCCCTGATGCCAGTTCGTTCAGAACGCTGTAGCGCGGCACCAGCCCGACGCCCATATGTGAAACGGCAGCGGTGATCATTCCTCGAATATGATTGATAGGAATGACATGTTTGAATGCCGGTCGTTGTATTTCAGGGATTGAAAACACAAAGTGATTCCACCATTGAGTATTGGCATCCACCGATAAAATCGTGCACCTTTCAAGATCCGTCACGGAGCTGATCCGGTGCTGATCATAGTATTCCGGTGAGCAGACGACCACGTAGCGCTCACGAAACAGAGGAGTCCGCTGCAGATGTTTATAACTGTGCACTTTACAGTCGATAATGATATCCAGGTCATCGTTCAGAAGATGAGAAATCAAGTTTTTGCTCATATAAAAATGCAAGCTGATTTCCGGGTGCCGGGCCAAAAACGGCTGCATATGTTTTAAAAGAATTGTGTTTCCGAATTCTACGGTAGCTCCCAAGCGGATGATTCCTTGTGGGATTCCCAGTTTGTTTCCGATTGTTTCGACGGCTGATTCAATTGCTCCAAATGCGACTTCGCACGCGGAAAACAAGGCTTTACCTTCTTCGGTCAACTCGATGCTCCGCCCTTTACGGACGACTAATTTCGAGCCGGCTGACCGCTCCAGTTTACGGATCGCGTGGCTGACGGCTGACTGGGTGCGAAACAGGCGCTTGGCAGCCAGGGTGTAACTCCCGGTTTTCCCCAGCGTCCAAAACATTTTGAGTTGCTGCAGATCGAGATCGGATTTCACGACCATGAATATAATTCATAGATGCTTTGAAAACAATTAATTTCACCTGCAGCGTCTTAGTTGTTATAATCCGGCTTGCGAAAGGGCTTTCGGCAGGATGAGAGTCATGGTTGATTTGATCATATACGCCGATTATGCTCATATCGTGTTCACAGGTCGGACATCGGATTGACGGATCCGGTCGACCGCGGCGCTGTCGTAAGCCGGCGCGAATAACTTTAATTGACTTCAATAACAGGAACGATCGGGCTGGTCACTGGAATTGGGGTTTATATCAAGAAAGGAAACAGCATCATGAACGAACAAAGCATGAAGGTACCGCTTCCGTATAACGAGCCGGTTTGGGCTTATAAAGAGGGGACGAAAGAATGGAAAGAACTGAAGGCGGAACTTGACCGTCAGAAAGCCGAACCTGTCGAGGTTCCGGTCATTGTCGGCGGCAAAGAAATCCGCACCGGGAAAACCGCTGAACTGCGGAGTCCTCACAATCATTCTTTGGTTTTAGGCACTTATCATCAAGCCGGCGAAGCAGAAGTCAAAGCTGCGGTTGAAGCAGCGAAGAAGGCATGGAACGATTGGTCCCGCGCACCGTGGGAAGACAGAGCCGCCGTGTTTTTGAAAGCGGCGGAGCTGTTGTCGAAACCCTATCGTCCGGTGTTGAACGCCGCGACAATGCATGGCCAGAGCAAAACAGCCGCGCAGGCGGAGATCGATTCCGCGTGTGAGTTGATCGATTTTTGGCGTTTCAATCCCTATTTCATGCGCCTGATTTGGGATCATCAGCCCGGCTGGCACAGTGCGGGCTCTTGGAACAGGTCCGAACACCGACCTCTGGAAGGGTTCGTTTTCGCCATTACGCCGTTCAATTTCACCTCTATTGCCGGAAACCTGCCGACAGCGCCTGCCATCATGGGTAACGTCTCTATCTGGAAACCGGCTTCGACAGCGGTGTTGAGCGGTTATTACATCATGAAGATTTTGAAGGAAGCCGGAATACCCGACGGTGTCGTCAACTTCCTGCCGGGTCGCGGTTCATCGGTTGGTGATTATGTCGTCAATCACCCCGATTTCGCCGGTTTGCATTTCACCGGATCGACCGATGTGTTCAGAAGCCTGTGGAAACAGACGGCTGACAACTTGTATAACGGCGTCTATAAAAATTATCCTCGCATCGTCGGCGAAACCGGCGGCAAGGATTTCGTCATGGTGGCTCCGGACGCCGATGTCGAATCGGTGGTGGCTGCGCTGGTGAACGGCGCGTTTGAATACCAGGGACAGAAATGCTCCGCCGCCAGCCGCACCTATATCCCACGCTCACTCTGGCCGGCCGTCAAGGAAGGTCTTGAGTTCATGATCAAGAAAATCGTCGTCGGCGATGTCACTGACATCAACACGCATATGGGCGCTGTGATAAACAGAGAAGCATTCGATTCGATAACTGGTCTTATCGGGACAGGTAAAAAAGAATCCAAAGTGATCATCGGCGGCAACAGCTCATCGGAAAAAGGCTGGTTCATCGAGCCTACCGTTATACTGACTGAAAACCCGAACAGCACAACAATGGAAAACGAGATTTTCGGGCCGGTCCTGACAGTATTTGTATATGATGACGCCAAGCTGGATGACACGCTGAAGCTGCTCGATCAAACAAGTCCTTACGGCTTGACCGGCGCGATTTTCGCCAAGGATCGCACGTTGATCCGCAAAATGTCGGATGCCCTGCGCTTTTCCGCCGGCAATTTCTATATCAACGATAAACCTACCGGTGCGATTGTCGGCCAGCAGTATTTCGGCGGCGCACGAGCCAGCGGAACCAACGATAAAGCCGGCAGCGTGTTCAACCTGTTGCGCTGGACCAGCATGCGAACGATCAAAGAAAAATTCGACCCGGTGATACCCTTTGTTTAAACCTTCCATTTAATCAGTGAATGTATTGAGGCCGGTTAGAAGACCGGCCTTTTTTTAGCATCGATCAAAACAAAGCGACATCTGTTTTTTTATTGTCTGAACACGATTACGGGATTAAAGGATTACCAGGATTAGTCATTTCTTTTTCGGGATCTAATCCTGGCCATCTGTGTAATCTTTGAAATCGTGTTCAGACAATACAGGATTAAACAATAAACAGGATTTTTTTCTTAGATTACTGTTTTAATAGTCATACTGTTTGTCTAAGAAATCTTATCTGTAATAATCAACCGAAAGACCTAACCAGAAACCCAGTACCAGAAACCAGGAACTGCATTCCGCTGGCGCGGAATGCTGCTCGGCACTAATTTGACAGGTCTTCTTTTCGCCTGATACTGTTAATAATTATGAAAACGTTTTTGTGTAATTGCAATCGAGTATCGGCCAGGCCGTCATTTATCAGTAGGTTATGATGGATCCAGAAACCTATGATCGTTGGTATAATACACCTCGAGGTCGCTGGATTGGCCAGCGTGAGATCGCGTTGTTGATTGATGGGTTGCAGCCGCTGCCGGGTGAGTCGCTGCTGGAAGTCGGTTCCGGCACCGGTTATTTTACGCGGGCATTGTCGTCGCTAATCGGCGGCACGACGGTCGGGATCGATCTCGATCCGGCAAGGGTGGCTTATGCGCGTGGTCGCGGCGGTGACAACGTGTCGTATGCGATAGCCGACAGCCTTGAGTTGCCATATCCGGACGCGAGTTTTGATTTGGTCGTGTCGGTTGCAGCATTGTGTTTTACCAAAGATGCTCGGGCGGCGGTCCGGGAAATGCTCCGTGTTTCACGCCGTCGTATCGCCATCGGCATGTTGAATCACAACAGTTTGTTATGGCGACGGAAAGGGATTGGCGGAGGCAGCGGCGGGTACAAAGGCGCTCGTTGGCATACCGTTGATGAAGTCAAAAACATATTGACAGGATTGCCGTTACGGGTGCTGAGTATCAAGACGGCGATATATTTGCCGAGCGGTAACTGGATGGCTCGTGCAGTGGAGCGCCTGTTTTCCGGTCGGCTTAGGAGTGGTGCTTTCATCCTTGCCGTGGCGGAAAAAGCCGATGAATAGACAGGTCGGTATAAGTCACGGGGAGGTTTATCATTTCGACGTTGGAAAGGAGATTGTGTCATGATGTTTACCTTACCGACAGTGGAGCAGATTTTGGCGGCTCGATCCGAATTGTTTGAATTGAGCTTCGATACGGCGAATGATTATTTTGGCGCCACGTGGCAGGCGAGTCATGTTCGTTTGGTCGAATTGCAGCCGGATATGGACATAAATCTACCGATGTTATTGGCGTATGTGTTTACCCGTAATCCTGCGGAAGAATTTTCGATCGACGAGTGGTTGCCGAACACGGTTTTTATTGAAACGGATTCTGACGAGTTAGCAGGTATGATCGCTCAAGCGGCATCGGACTTGGAGGAAGCGAATGATCGGTTCAATGAAGGGTTGTCGTCGGCTCTGGCGCGGCTGACGGAATGTGACGCCAAACAGGTGTGGAAGATCGAGGGGGCGTTGGAGAGGTCGGAACCACGGTTACCATACGAATATGGGCTGACTCATCAATTGTTTTGGGTTGGGACAGGACGTTTTTATTATTTGGAGATACACCACGAATCGTGAGGTGTCGGCAGAGGTTATAACTCAAAGCCCTTTTCCGTCAAAAGTTACCGAAAGAACACTGAAAAATAAACCTCAAAAAGTAAAAAATATTTTTTGGTAAATAAGTATGAAGACAAACAGCGACCGGCAGAAGACCGGTCGCCGATAAGCTCTATCGTAAAAGGAATTAGTGATCCGTATATCCGAATTTTAAATAACCGTATTCTCCAATCAAATCGTTCATTTCCGCGTTGATCAGGCCGCTGTAAAATTCCAGGCCGACAGCGGTACCTTGGACTTCTGTTACTGGCCAATAAAAATCCCCAGAAATTGGCCAATAACTTTCCCCAGTTTTGGGGGTATATTTCGGGGATTTTTTGTGTTGAAGGGTCAGCCACGACAATTTGATTTAAGGTTATTTCCGATTC